>NZ_SMSJ01000005.1 GCF_004355005.1 Dankookia rubra | reverse complement strand
CAACTCCCGCCGCTCCGGCGTCGTCAGCTCGATCGCCACCGCCGCCTTGCCCATCGCCAGCCCCCACGACCCTGCATCAGAATCGTAGGAACTTCGAGATCAGGACACTAGCTTGTTCTCTGCGCAGCAGGTTCACGCCCCCGGCCGGTTCCGCCCTGCGGCGGCCTGCGTCAGGCGCGCAGCAGCGGTGCCTCCGTCCACGCCTGCAACTCGTCGAAGCCGAGGCCGGGGATCATGTCGATGACGACGAAGCCGCGCGGCGTCACGTCCAGCACCGCGAGGTTGGTATAGACCCGGCTGACGCAGGCCGCCGCGGTCAGCGGGTAGCTGCATTGCCGCAGGATGCGCGCCTGGCCGTCCTTGGTGACGTGCTCCATCACCACCCAGACCCGCTTGGCGCCGACCGCCAGGTCCATCGCCCCGCCGATCTGCCGGCCCACCTCGTTGGCCGAATGCGCCCAATTCGCCAGGTCGCCGTTCGCCGCCACCTGGAAGCCGCCGAGCACGCAGAGGTCGAGATGCCCGCCGCGGACCATGGCGAAGCTGTCGGCGTGGTGGAAGAAGCTGCCGCCCGGCCGCAGGCTGACGCGCTGCGAGCTGGCATTGATCAGCCAGGGATTCTCCTTGTGCGGCTCCGGCGCCGCGGCGATGCCGAGGATGCCGTTCTCGGAATGCACCACCACCTCGCGGTCCGCGGGGATGTGGTCGGCGACCAAGGTCGGGATGCCGATGCCGAGGTTGACGTACCACCCCTCCGGGATGTCCTGCGCCAGCCGCGCCGCCATGCCGGTGCGGCCGAGCGGCTTGTAGCCCTGTGCTGCGTCGTTCATCGCCTCGCCTCCCGTCAGCGCGTCAGCTTCGGATCGCCGGCCGCGACATGCAGCACGCGATCGACGAAGATGCCGGGGGTGACGATCTCGTTCGCCGGCAGCTGGCCGACATCGCAGACATGGTGCGTCTGCACCACGGTCAGCGCGCCGGCCATGGCCATGATCGGGTTGAAGTTGCGGCTGGCGTCGCGGAAGACGAGGTTGCCCCAGCGGTCGGCCATCCATGCCTCGACCAGCGCCACGTCGCCGGGCAAGGCTTCTTCCAGGATGCAGGGGCGGCCGTTGTAGCTGCGCACCTCCTTGCCCTCGGCGACCAGCGTGCCGGCGCCGGTCGGGGTGAAAAAGGCCGGCACGCCGGCGCCGGCGGCGCGGATGCGCTCGGCGAGCGTCCCCTGCGGCACCACCTCGGCCTCCATCCGGCCGTCGCGCACCCAGTCGCCGGCGATGCTCTGCGCCCGCACGAAGCTGGTGATCACCTTCCGCACGCGGCCGAGCTCGATCAGCCGGGCGATGCCCTGGGTGGCGGCGCCCGGCTTGTGCACGCGCCCCGCGGAGTTGACGACGACGGTGAGGTTGCCGGCGCCCTGCTCGATCAGCCCGTCGAGCAGCGCGTTCGGCATGCCGACATCGCCGAAGCCGGCGATCAGCACGGTCGCGCCGTCGCGGATGCCGGCCATGGCCTCCGCCATCGAGCGCACGAATTTGTCGATCATCCGCGGACGGTTCCCCTGGCTGCCTTCGAGCGGCGTTGCGCCGAGTGTAGCCGCAGCTTCGCGGCAAGGGCCAGAGCCGGGGGTGGCGCGCCG
The DNA here is from genome assembly GCF_004355005.1 of Dankookia rubra. Classification (GTDB taxonomy): domain Bacteria; phylum Pseudomonadota; class Alphaproteobacteria; order Acetobacterales; family Acetobacteraceae; genus Paracraurococcus; species Paracraurococcus ruber_A. Next base: position 258,271 of record NZ_SMSJ01000005.1, on the reverse strand, counting down.
CCCGCGGCGGTGGTTGACTGCCGCGGGGCGCGCGCAGACGCGCCAGGGGAGAGGAACAGATGGCCCGCAGCCCAAGGCCGGTCCGGATCTCGCGCCGCATGGCGCTCGCCGCGGGCGCCGGCCTTGCCATGCCCGGGCTGCTGCGCGCGCAGCCGCGCTTCCCCGACCGGCCGATCCGCCTGGTGGTGCCCTTCGGCGCCGGCGGCAACCTCGACACCCTGGCGCGCATGCTGGTCCCCGGCGTGGCGGAGCGGCTCGGCCAGCCCGTCGTCATCGAGAACCGCGTTGGTGCCGGCGGCAATATCGGCACCGAGGCCGTCGCCCGCGCCGCACCCGACGGATACACCCTGCTGCTCGGGTCGAACGGCGCGCTGACCATCAACCCGCTGATCATGGAGCGGGTGCCCTACGACCCCGCGAAGGACTTCGCCCCGGTCTGCCTCTGCTTCCGCACGCCGCAGGTGCTGGTGGCGAGCCCGAAGCTGCCGGTAAAGACCTTTGCCGAGTTCCTGGCCTATGCCAAGGCGCGGCCGGGCCAGCTGCAATGCGGCTCGGCCGGCAGCGGCACCTCCAACCACCTGAACATCGAGCTGCTGAACGCCGCCACCGGCATCGGCCTGGTGCACGTGCCCTACCGGTCCAGCGGCGGCGCGACGCCCGACCTGCTGAGCGGCGCGCTGGCCAGTTCGATGGAGCAGATCACCACCGCCCTGCCGCTGCACCGCGACGGCCAGCTGCCGATCATCGCCGCCGCGCTGCCGCGGCCCCTGCCGCTGCTGCCTGATATCCCGACCCTGGCCGAGGCCGGCGTGCCGGGCGGCGGGCTGGTCTCCTTCATCGGCATCCTGGTGCCCGCCGGCACCCCGGCGCCGATCACGGCCACGCTGCAGGCGGCCTTCGCCGCGGCGCTGGCCGAGCCGGCATTGCGCGCGCGGATCGAGGAGACCGGCAGCCTGATGGCGGATGCCGCGGCGACGACGCCGCCGGGCTTCGCCGCGCTGCTGCGGCAGGAGGCGGATCTCTCGCGCCGCGCCGCCGCCGCGGCCGGCCTGCTGGTACGATAGGGGAGACGGGCATGACCGAACGGGACGTGGTGCGGTTCGAGGTCGAGGACGGCATCGGGATCATCACCGTCGACAACCCGCCGGTGAATGCGCTGGGCGCGGGCGTCTCGGACGGCATCGTCGCCGCGGTGGACCGCGGCGTGGCCGACCCGGCGGTGCGCGCCATGGTGCTGATCGGCGCCGGCCGCAGCTTCATCGCCGGCGCCGATATCCGCCGCTTCGGCACGAAGCGGGAAACGCCGGCGCGGCGCAGCTACGACGCGCTGGAGGGCAGCACCAAGCCGGTGGTCGCGGCCATCCACGGCTATGCGCTGGGCGGCGGCCTCGAGAATGCGCTTTGCTGCAGCTGGCGCATCGCGGTGCCCGCCGCCAAGGTCGGGCTGCCGGAGGTGCTGATCGGCATCATCCCCGGCGGCGGCGGCACCCAGCGCCTGCCGCGGCTGATCGGGCCGCAGCCGGCGCTGGAGATGATCACGACGGGACGGCATGTTCCGGCGCCGGAGGCCAAGGCGCTCGGCATCGTCGACGAACTGGTCGAGGGCGACCTGCGCGGCGCCGCCATCGCCTTCGCCAAGGGCATCGCCGACAAGCCGCTGCGCCGCATCGGCGGGATGCCGCCGGCGGCCGCCGAGGCGGGAATCTTCGAGGCCGCGCGCAAGGCCATCGCCCGCAAGGCGCGCAACCAGAAGGCGCCCTACAACGCCATCGCGGCGGTGGAGGCGGCGACGCGGCTGCCCTTCGCCGAGGGGATCGCCGAGGAGAAGCGGCTCTTCGGCGAGCTGGAGAATTCGGACGAGGCCCGCGCGCTCCGCTACGCCTTCTTCGCCGAGCGCGAGGTGGCGAAGCTGCCGCACCTGCCGAAGGACATCCCGACGCCCGAGATCCGCAGCGTCGCGGTGGTCGGCGCCGGCACCATGGGCGGCGGCATCGCCATGAGCTGCGCCGATGCGGGCCTGCCCGTGAAGCTGCTGGATGCCTCGGCCGAGACACTGGCGCGCGGCCTGGCGCGGATCCGCGACAACTACGCGGTCAGCGTGAAGCGCGGCAGCCTGGACCAGGCGGCGATGGACCGGCGCCTTTCGCTGATCGAGCCGGTCGAGGGCTACGAGGCCATCGCCGAATGCGACGCGGTGATAGAGGCGGTGTTCGAGCAGCTCGACGTCAAGCAGGGCGTGTTCCGGGAGCTGGACCGGGTGATGAAGCCCGGCGCGCTGCTCTTCAGCAACACCTCGGCGATCGACATCGACAAGATTGCGGGTGCGACGCAGCGGCCGGAGGCGGTGGCGGGGACGCATTTCTTCGCGCCCGCCAACGTCATGAAGCTGTTCGAGGTGGTGGAGGGGACGAAAACCGCGCCGGCGACCATGGCGGCGGCGATGAAGCTCGGCCGCGCCATCGGCAAGATCAGCGCCTATGCCGGCAACTGCGACGGCTTCGTCGCCAACCGCAGCCGCATCCCCTTCACCATGGAACAGAACCTGATGGTGGAGGAGGGCGCTCTGCCGGAGCAGATCGACCGCGTCATGGTCGAGTTCGGCTACCCCATGGGCCCCTTCGCGGTGAACGACCTCTCGGGCCTCGACGTCAGCTACCAGACGCGGCGGCGGCGGCTGGCCGAGGACCCGAACTACCGCATGCTGCCGATCCCCGACCGTCTGGTGGAGATGGGCCGCAAGGGCCAGAAGGCCGGCGCCGGCTGGTACCGCTACGATCCCGGCGACCGCACGCCGCATCCGGACCCCGAGGTGCGCCGCATCATCAAGGAGGTCGCCGCGGAGAAGGGCATCGCCCAGCGCGAATTCTCCGACGAGGAGGTGCTGCAGCGCCTGCTCCTCGGCTCGCTGAACGAGGCCTGCAAGATGATCGAGGAGGGCAAGGCGCTGCGGGCCAGCGACATCGACGTGATGTGGCTGAGCGGCTTCGGCTTCCCGCGCTACCGTGGCGGCCTGATGTTCTGGGCCGACGGCATCGGCGCGCAGGCGGTCTACAACCAGGTCGCCGCCTGGCACCAGCGCTACGGCGCGCGCTGGGCGCCGGCCCCGCTGCTGCGCCAGGTCGCCGAGCAGGGCGGCCAGTTCCGCGAATTGAAGGCGCCGCAGCTGCGCTAGTCTTTCAGCCAAGGGAAACGGACCATGGACCTGCGATTCACGCCCGAGGAGACCGCCTTCCGCGAGGAAGTCCGCGCCTTCATCCGCGACAACCTGCCGGCCGAGACGCGCGAGCGCATGCGGCTCGGCTATCCCCCGCGCAAGCAGGACACCGTCGCCTGGATGCGCATCCTGAACGCCAAGGGCTGGGCGGCCTTCTCCTGGCCCAAGGAATACGGCGGCCCGGGCTGGACGGCGATCCAGCGGATGATCTTCCTTGAGGAGAACCTTTCGGCGCCGGCGCCCGAGATGCTCTCCTTCAACATCACCATGCTCGGCCCCGTGCTGATCCAGTTCGGCACCGAGGCGCAGAAGAGCCACTTCCTGCCGCGTGCCCGCAACCTCGACGACTGGTGGTGCCAGGGCTTCTCCGAGCCCGGTGCCGGGTCCGACCTCGCCAGCCTGCGGACGGCGGCGAAGCGGGAGGGCGACCACTACGTCGTCAACGGCCAGAAGATCTGGACATCGACGGCGCACAATGCCGACTGGTGCTTCTGCCTCGTCCGCACCAACCCGACCGCGGCGAAGCGGCAGGAGGGCATCTCCTTCCTGCTGATCGACATGAAGACGCCGGGGATCGAGGTGCGGCCGATCATCTCGATCGACGGCAGCCACCACCTGAACGAGGTCTTCTTCACCGACGTGAAGGTGCCGGTGGAGAACCTGGTCGGCGAGGAGAACAAGGGCTGGAGCGTCGCCAAGTACCTGCTGGGCAACGAGCGCACCGGCATCGCCCGGCTGGGTAAATCCAAGGAGCGGGTGCGCTACGCGAAGGAGGTGGCGCGCGAGGTGCGGATGAACGGCAAGCCGCTGATCGAGGACCGCAATTTCCGCGCCCGCGTCGCTCAGGTCGAGGTCGACATGAAGGCGCTGGAGATCACCCAGCTCCGCGTCGTCTCGGCCTTCGCCAAGGCCGGCGGCAACAGGCCGGACCCGCTCTCCTCCGTGCTGAAGATCAAGGGGACGGAGCTGCTGCAGGCGAGCAGCGAGCTGGTGATGGATGTCGGCGGGCCGCAGGCCATGCCGGTCTGGCAGCAGGAGCTGCAGGCCTTCGCCAACGAGCCCGCCATCGGGCCCGAATGGGCGCCGCAGATGGCGCCGGCCTATCTCATGCTGCGGGCCGCCTCGATCTACGGCGGCACCAACGAGATCCAGAAGAACATCCTGAACAAAGCGGTGCTGGGGCTGTAATGGACTTCGATCTCACCGACGACCAGCGCCTGCTGGGCGACAGCGTCACCCGCCTGCTCTCGGCCGAATACGGCTTCGAGCAGCGCAAGGCCCTGCTCAAGACGCCGACGGGCTGGAGCGAGGCGCTCTGGCAGCGCTATGCCGAGCTCGGCCTGCTCGGCCTGCCGATCGCCGAGGATCACGGCGGCTTCGGCGGCGGCCCGGTCGACGTCATGCTGCTGATGCAGGCCTTCGGCCGCCACCTAGTGCTGGAGCCCTACCTGGCCACCGTGGTGCTGGGCGCGACCGCGCTGCGCCTCGCCGGCACCGACGCCCAGCAGGGCGAGATCCTGCCGGAGGTCGCGGCCGGCACCATGAAGCTCGCCTTCGCGCATTACGAGCGGCAGGCGCGCTACGACCTGACCGACATCCTGACCACGGCGAAGCCGAAGGATGGCGGCTTCGTGCTGGAAGGGGCGAAGAGCGTCGTCCTGCACGGCGACTGCGCCGACCGGCTCATCGTCTCGGCCCGCACCTCCGGCGGCCGCGACGATGCCGGCGGGCTCTCGCTCTTCCTGGTGGATGGGAACGCGCCGGGCCTCGCCCGCCGCGGCTATGCGCTGCGCGACGGCACGCGGGCGGCGGAGCTTTCCCTCAGCGGCGTGCAGGTGCCGCGCGAGGCGCTGCTGGGCGAGGTGGACGGTGCCCTGCCCACCATCCAGCGGGTGGTCGAGGCCGGCATCGCCGCCACCTCGGCCGAGGTCATCGGCACCATGGAGGCGATGCAGGCCATGACGCTCGACTACCTGAAAACGCGCCAGCAATTCGGCAAGCCGATCGGCGACAACCAGGCGCTGCAGCACCGCGCCGCGGAGATGCTGGTGGCGATGGAGCAGGGCCGGTCCATGGCCATGCTGGCGACCATGTCGCTGGAGGAGGAGGATGCGGCCGAGCGCGCCCGCAGCATCTCCATGGCCAAGGTCGGCGTCGGCCAGGCCGGGCGGTTCGTCTCGCAGAACGCGGTCCAGCTGCATGGCGGGATCGGCATGACGGAGGAATATGCCGTCGGTCATTTCTTCCGCCGGGTGATGGTGATCGAGCACCTCTTCGGTGATACAGCCACCCATCTGGACCGGCTGGCCGATCAGGTCGCCTGAGCGAACAAGGACCCCGAGCATGCGTCTCGATGAAACCGCGAAGGGCGTCTACGTCATCGCGCCGACGCCCTTCCACGACGACGGCCGGATCGACGAGGCCAGCACCGACCGCATGACCGACTTCTTCCTCGAGGCGGGCTGCGAGGGCATGACCATCCTCGGCGTGATGGGCGAGGCGCCGAAGCTGGACCAGGCGGAATCGCTCGAGATCAGCCGCCGGATCATCAGGCGGGCGGGCGATGCGAAGATCATCGTCGGCGTCTCCGCCCCCGGCTTCGCCGCCATGCGGGCGCTGGCGCGGGGCTCGATGGACGCCGGCGCCGCGGGCGTGATGATCGCGCCGCCCAGCACGCTGCGGACCGACGACCAGATCGTCACCTACTACGCCCAGGCGGTGCAGGCGATCGGCGCCGACATCCCCTTCGTCCTTCAGGACTACCCGCTGCTGTTCCAGGTGCAGATGACGCCCGGCGTCATCCGCCGCATCGTCCAGGACAACCCCTCCTGCGTCATGCTGAAGCACGAGGACTGGCCGGGGCTCGAGAAGATCAGCACCCTGCGCGGCTATACCGCCGAAGGCTCCATGCGGCCGATCTCCATCCTCTGCGGCAACGGCGGCCTTTTCCTCGAATTCGAGATGGAGCGCGGCGCCGACGGGGCGATGACCGGCTATGCCTTCCCCGACATGCTGGTCGACCTCGTGCGGCTCTCGGCGGCGGGGCAGCGCGACGCGGCGCACGACCTGTTCGATGCGCACCTGCCGCTGATCCGCTACGAGCAGCAATTCGGCATCGGCCTCGCCGTCCGGAAATACGTGCTGGCGCGGCGCGGCATCATCGGCTCCGCCGCGCAGCGCGCGCCGGGCGGCAAGCTCGGCGCCAGGGCGGTGGCGGAGGTCGAGTACCTGCTGGCCCGGCTCGGCCGCACCGACGCGCGCGCGCGGCTGGGCTGACGCTACTCGGCCGGCGCGGCCTGCGGCGCGGCGGCCGGCGCCGACTCCCGCCGCCGGGTCAGCCGGTGCAGCGCGATATAGACCACCGGCGTGGTGAAGAGCGTCAGCGCCTGGCTGACCAGCAGCCCGCCGATCATCGCGCATCCCAGCGGCTGGCGCAGCTCCGCCCCCGTGCCGATGCCAAGCGCCAGCGGCACCGCGCCGAGCACCGCCGCCATGGTCGTCATCATGATGGGGCGGAAGCGCTTGAGGCAGGCCTCGCGGATCGCGTCGACCGCCCCGGCGCCGCGGTGCCGTTCGGCCTGCAGCGCGAAGTCCACCAGGATGATGCCGTTCTTCTTGACGATGCCGATCAGCAGGATGATGCCGATCAGCCCCATCACGTCGAGCCCGAAGCCGGGCGCCCAGAGCGTCAGCAGCGCGCCGAGCCCCGCCGAGGGCAGGGTCGAGAGGATCGTCAGCGGGTGGACGTAGCTCTCGTAGAGCATGCCGAGGATGATGTAGACGGCGACGATCGCCGCGGCGATGAGGTATGGCTGGTTGGCCAGCGCCGCGTAGAAGGCCTGCGCATTGCCCTGGAAGACGCCCTGCACCGAGGCCGGGGCGCCGAGCTCCTGCCGCGCCGCCTCGATCGCCGCCGTCGCCTCGCCGAGCGAGACGCCCGGCGCCAGGTTGAAGGAGAGCGTCACCGCGGGGAACTGGTTGAGGTGGCTGATCGAGAGATAGGCCGTGCCGCCGGTGTCCACCGTGACGAAGGCCGAGAGCGGCACGCGCGTGCCGGTCGCCGGCGATTGCAGGAAAAGGCGCCGCAGCGCCGCCTGCGGGTCGGCCTGCAGGCCCGGGTCCACCTCCATGACAACGTGGTAGTAGCTGAGCTGGGTGAACCACTGCGCCACCACGCGCTGGCCAAACGCATCAGCAAGAGTGTCGTCGATCAGCCGCGGCTGGATGCCGAAGCGGGCCGCCAGGTCGCGGTCGATGGTCAGCTTCGCGGTCGGCCCGCCCGGCTGCTGGTCCGTCGCCACGTCGGTGAGGCCGGGCAGGCCGCGCAGCTTCTCCACCATGCGGCCGGCCCAAAGGTTCAGCTCCTCGAGGTCCGGGTCGCGCAGCACGTACTGGTACTGGGTGCGGGAGCCCCGCGCCGAAAGGTTGATGTCCTGCGAGGCCTGCAGGTAGAGCTCGACGCCCGGCACCGTGTGCAGCTTCTCCCGCAGCCGGTCGATCACCTGCGCGGCGGAGACATCGCGCGCGGAATGCGGCTTGAGGTCGATGAAGAAGCGGCCGGTATTGGAGGTCTGGGTGCCGCCGGTGGCGCCCGCCGTCGCCAGCACGTTCGCCACCGCCGGGTCGGCGCGGATGATTTCCATCAGGGCCACCTGCTTCTCCGACATCGCGGCGAAGGAGGTGTCGGGCGCGGATTCCGCGGTGCCGACGATGAAGCCGGTATCCTGCTGCGGGAAGAAGCCCTTGGGGATGAAGACATAGAGCGCGACCGTCGCCGCGAGCGTCAGGCCGAAGACCGCGAGCGTCAGCGGCCGGTGCCGCAGCACGCGGTCGAGCATCCACCCGTAGCCGCGCTCCATCGCCTTGAAGCCGCGTTCCAGCCCGGCATCGAGCTTCCGCAGCAGGCCCGGCTTCTCCCGCTCCTCCGCCGCGTCGCGCTTGCGCAGCAGCCGGGCCGAGAGGGTCGGGACGAGGGTGAGCGAGACGAAGACCGAGAGCAGGATGGTGCCGGTGACGACCAGGGCGAATTCGCGGAACAGCCGCCCGACCACCGCCCCCATGAAGAGCAGCGGGATGAAGACCGCGATGAGGGAGATGCTGATCGCCAGCACGGTGAAGCCGATCTCGCCCGATCCCTCCAGCGCCGCGGCTTCCGGATCCTGCCCGTCCTCGACCCGGCGGAAGATGTTCTCCAGCACGACGATGCCGTCGTCGACCACGAAGCCGACGGCGATGACGAGGGCCATCAGCGAGAGGTTGTCGAGGCTGAAGCCCGCCGCATACATCGCGGCGACGGCGCCGACCACGGCGACCAGCACCACCAGCGCCGGCGGCAGCGTCGCCCGCCAGTCCCGCAGGAAGGCGAAGACCACCAGCACCACCAGGCCGAAGGTCAGCGCGAGCGAGGTCTCGATGTCGGAGACCGAGGCGCGGATCGTCGTGGTGCGGTCGCTGACCACCTGCACGTCGACCGCCGGCGGCACCGCGGCGCGCAGCTTCGGCAGGGCGTCGCGGATGCGCCCGACCACCTCCACCACATTGGCGCCGGGCTGCTTGAAGACCACCAGCGCGACGCCGCGCCGGCCGTTCTGCCAGGCACCGATCAGCCGGTTTTCCGGCCCGTCCACCGCCGTGCCGACGTCGCGCAGCCGCACCGGCGCGCCGTTGCGGTAGGCGACGATCACGTCCTCCCAGTGCGCCGCCCGCAGCACCTGGTCGTTGGCCAGCACGGCGAAGGCCTGGCGCGGCCCGTCGAAGGCGCCCTTCGGCCGGTCGACGGTGGCGTTGTTCACCACCGCCCGCACGTCCTCCAGCCCGAGGCCGAGCGCCGCCACCCGGTCCGGGTCGAGGCGGATGCGGATCGAGGGCTTCTGCTCCCCGGTGATGTTGACCTGGCCGACGCCCTGGATCTGCGAAAGCTGCTGGGCGATGCGCGTGTCGGCGAAGTCGTCCACCCGGTCGATCGGATAGACCTCCGACTGCACCGCGATGATGACGATGGGCGGGTCGGCCGGGTTCAGCTTGCGGTACAGCGGCGGCTGCGGCAGGTCGGTCGGCAACTGGCCGCCGGCCTGGTTGATCGCGGTCTGGATGTCCTGCGCCGCGGCGTCGATCCCGCGGTCCAGCACGAATTGCACGGCGATGCTGGTATTGCCGAGCGCGCTGGTGGAGACGATCTGGCTGACGCCGGGGATCTGCGCGAATTGCCGCTCGAGCGGCGTGGCGACGGCGCTCGCCATCGTCTCCGGGCTGGCGCCGGGATAGTTCACCGTGACCTGGATGGTGGGGAATTCCACCTGCGGCAGCGGCGCCACCGGCAGCAGCGGGTAGCAGACGATGCCGAGCAGCACGATCGCCGCCATCAGCAGGGAGGTGGCGATCGGCCGCCGGATGAAGGGGCCGGAGATGGTCACCGTCTCGCCTGCGCCCCGGCCGGCTTCACCCGCGCCCCGGGGCGCAGGCGATGGAGCCCGTCCGTCACCACCTGCTCGCCGGCGGCGAGGCCTTCATCGACCACCGCGCTGCCCTCGGCCTGCGGCCCGAGCCGGAGCTTCCGCAGCTCGACGCTCTGGTCGGGCTTCAGCACATAGGCGAAGGGTCCCTCCTGCCCGCGCTGCACCGCAGCGGCCGGGATCGTCACGGCACCCCGCCGCGTCTCCAGCAGCAGCCGGGCGCTGACCAGCTGTCCCGGCCAGAGCGCGTCGTCCAGGTTCGGGAAGGCGGCCTTGAGCTGCACCGTGCCGCTGGCGGGGTCGATCCGGTTGTCGGCCAGCAGCAGCCGGCCTTCCGACAGCACGCGGCCGTCGCGCGCCAGGGCCTGCACCGGCAGGCCGTTGGACGGCGGCTCGCGCGGCCCGCCCTCGGGCGTCGCGTCGGGCTGCGCGCCCACCGCCTCGCGCTGGCGGCGCAGCACCGCGGCCAGGTCGTCCTGCGGCAGGGTGAAGAGCAGGGCGATGGGATGCAGCTGGGCGATCACCACCAGCCCGTTCGTGTCGGCGGCATGGACGATGTTGCCGGCGTCCACCAGCCGCACGCCGAGCCGGCCCGAGAGCGGCGCGGTGATGCGGGTATAGTCGAGCTGGGTCCGGGCGTTGTCGATGCTCGCCGCATCGGACTGCACGGTGGCTTCCAGCTGCGCCACCTGGGCGCGCTGGGTGTCGAGCTGCTGCCTGGAGGCACCCTCGGTGCGCGACAGGGTCTGGTAGCGCTGCAGGTCCAGCCGCGCATTGGCCAGCTGCGCCTCGTCCCGCGCCTTCTGCGCCACCGCCTGGTCGAGCGAGGCCTGGAAAGGCCGCGGGTCGATCCGCGCGAGGAGGTCGCCCTGGCGCACCTGCTGGCCCTCGGTGAAGGCGACGTCGTCGAGCTGGCCATCGACCCGGGCGCGGACCGTGACGGTCTGGAAGGCCTGCACGCTGCCGAGGCCACTGCGCCAGACCGGCACGTCGCGCGCCTCGGCCGCCGCGAGCACGACGGTGACCGGCGGCTCCGGCCCCTTGCGATCCTGGGCCCCGGCCGCGGGCTCGGCCAGCAGCCGCCAGCCGGCGATGCCGCCGGCAACCAGGACGAAGGCGAGGAAGGCGCCGGTCAGGGCGCGGCGGATGCGCATGTCTTCGGGGGTCCCCGGGGCCGAACGCCGGCGCCGCCGGGCGGTTCGTTGTTGCCAGCGGGACGTCCGCGCCGGAGATTCAGCGCCGATCGGGGAAGGAACGGCAGCATGATCGCGGCAGGCATCGTCGGCCTGGGCTGGTGGGGGCGTATGCTGCTGGAGGCCGGGCGCGACCTGCCCGGCTTCCGCTTCGTCCATGGCGCGGCGCGGCATGCCGAGGCCGGCGCGCCGGTCGCGGCGCAGCACGGGCTGCGCTTCTCCACCAGCCTCGAGGCCTTGCTGGCCGACCCCGCGGTGCAGGCCGTGGTGCTCGCCACGCCGCACAGCGCGCATCTCGCGCAGATCCGGGCGGTGGCGGCGGCGGGGAAGCCGGTCTTCTGCGAGAAGCCGCTGACCCTGACCCGGGCCGAGGCGGTCGCGGCGGTCGAGGCCTGCCGCGCCGCCGGGGTGCCGCTGGCGATCGGCCACAATCGCCGCTTCCTGCCGACCATCCAGGCGATGAAGGCGATCATCGCCGAGGGGCGGCTCGGCCGGCTGCTGCATATAGAAGGGCACTCGAGCAACCTGAACTCGTCGCAGAACTTCGCGCCCTGGCGGGCCGACCCGGCGGAATCCCCGGCCGGCGGGCTGACCGGGACCGGCGTGCATGTGCTCGACGCCTTCACCAACCTGGTCGGCCCGGCGCGGCGGGTCTCGACGCAGCTCGCCGTGCAGAAGCCGGCGCCCGGCGCGCTCGACAGCCTTTCCGTCCTGCTCGAATTCGCCAACGGCATCTCCGGCACGCTGGCGGCGGTGCGGGCGACGCCGCGCTACTGGCGGGTCCATGCCTTCGGCGACCGCGCCAGCGTCGAGACGGTGGGCGACACCGAGATCATCCTGCGGGAGGACGGCCGCGAGCCCGAGCGCATCGGCTTCGCCCCGGTCGATACGCTGCGGGCCGAGCTCGCCGCCTTCGCCGCGGCGGCCGCGGGCGGCGCGCCCTATCCTTTGCCGCCGGAGGAAGCCGTGGCGACCGTCGCCTGCTTCGAGGCGATCGTGCGCTCGGTCGCGGCCGGCGGCGCGCCGATGGCGGTCTGATCAGCCGAGCGCGCCGGCCGCCCGCAGCCGGGCGATCTCCGTCGGGGCATGGCCGAGCTCGGCCAGGATCGCCTCGGTATCGGCGCCGGGCGCCGGCGGCGGGGCGGCCGGCGCCTTGGCCTCGCCGGCGACGTGCAGCGGGCTGTCCACGGTCCAGCCACCGTCGGTGGTCGGGCGGATGGCGCCGGTGGCGCGGGCCTGGGGGGAGGCCGCGGCCTCCTGCGTCGTCGTCACCGCGTCGAAGGTCAGGCCCGCGGCATCCAGCAGCGGGCGCCACTCGGCCAGGCCGCGCGCGGCGAAGGCTGCGTCCAGCAGGGCGATCAGCGCGCGCGCATTCTCCCGCCGCAACGGCTGGGTGGCGAAGCGCGGGTCGTCGCCCCAGGCGGGGTCGCCCAGCACCCGCAGCAAGGCCGGCCATTGCCGCGGCTCGTTCAGCAGCGCCATCAGGAACCAGCGTCCGCAGCCGGCCTGGTAGAGGTTGCCGAGCGCATTCGGCGCCTGGTCGCGCGGCGGGCGGGGGATGAAGCGGGCGCCGTCCAGCGCCGCCTGCACCATGAAGCCGTTCGACCAGAGCCCGGCCTCCAGCAGCGCGACATGCACGAAGCCGCCCTGTCCCGTGCGTTCCCGCCGGTACAGCGCGGTGACGATGGCGCCGTAGAGCGCCATGCCCGTGGGGTGGTCGCCCATCCCGGCGACCGAGCGGCCCGGCGCCGCGGCGGCATCGGCGCGCACCAGGTCCATCAGCCCGCTGCGGGCCCAGAAGGCGGTGGCGTCGAAGCCGGTCTTGTCGGCCTCGGGGCCCGTCTCCCCATAGGCGGTCAGCGCCGCGTAGACCAGCCGCGGGTTGATCGCCGCCAGCGCCTCGGGCGCGATGCCGAGCCCGGCGCGCAGGCGGGGGACCGCATTGGTGACGAAGACATCGGTGGTGGCGATCAGGCGGTGCAGCACCGCCTGCGCCTCCGGCCGCTTCAGGTCGAGCATCAAACCGCGCTTGCCGCGGTTGTCGAGCACCCAGGGGTAGTCGGTCTCGCCGCGCGGCTGGCCAGGCGCGGTCGAGAGCGCGCGGTAGGCATCGCCGCCCGGCGGTTCCAGCTTGATCACCTCGGCGCCGAAATCGCCGAGGATGGTGGCGGCCGAGGGGCCGGCGACATAGCTGGCGGCGTCGATCACCCGCAGCCCGGCGAAGATCCCGGCCATCGGCGTTTCCCCCATTGTTTGGCAGCATGGTAAGGCAAGGTTGGGGAGGAAAAAGCATTTCCTCCCCGAACCCCTCCATGGCTTTCCGTGGGTCGGCTGCCGCCGCGCGGAGGGTGCCGACCCACGGAAACAGACGAAGGGTCCGGGGAGGATACCTTCCCCGCGGCCTTACTCCATGCTGCCTTGCGAGATCCCCGCGGGCGCCGCGGTCCGCCCGCCATCCACCACGTAGTGCGCCCCGGTGATGTTGCCGGCGAGTCCCGAGCAGAGGAACAGCACCAGGTTCGCCACCTCCTCCGCCGTGCCGTAGCGCCGCAGCGGCAGGCCGGCGGCGTAGCGTGCCTCGACGCTGCCGGGATTGTTCGGGGAAACCTGCTTCGCGATGTCCTGCACCATCCGCGTGTCGATCGGCCCGGGGCAGACCGCGTTCACCCGGATGCCCTGCGGCCCGACCTCGGCCGCCGCCACCTTGGTCAGCCCGATCACCGCATGCTTCGAGGCAACATAGGCCGGCATCCCCGCGGTGCCGACCAGCCCGGCGATGGAGGCGGTGTTCACCACCGCGCCGCGCCCCTGCCGGAGCATCACCGGCAGCACGTGCCGCAGGCCGAGGAAGACGCCCTTGACGTTGACGCCCATCACCGCGTCGAAGATCGCCTCGTCATACTCGGCGGTCGGCGCCACCTTGCCCTCGATCCCGGCATTGTTGTGGAAACAGTCGATCGTCCCGAAGGCATCGAGCGCGGCCTGCACATAGGCCGCGACATCCGCCGCGCGGGTCACGTCGGCGGCGCGGAAGATCGTGGAGCGGCCGAGTTCGGCGGCCAGCGCCTCCCCGGCCTCGGCATCGCGGTCGACGATGGCCACCTTGCCGCCGCGCTGGACGAAGCCGCGCGCGACCGCCGCGCCGATGCCGTTGGCGCCGCCGGTGACGATGGCGACCTTGCCGCTGAAATCCATGCTGTTCTCCTCCCCCGCCGTTCCACGCGGTATCCCGCCATGCTGGCCGCAGCCGGCGGGGGAGGCAATCAGGGTCAGTCCTCGCGCAGCATGCAGCTCCAGCAGCCGCCGCCGCTGGCCGACCGCACCCGCACGCTGCGCGCGGCATCGGCGAAATCGCCGGTCCAGCCGAATTCGAGGTCCAGCCACCCGCCGGCCAGCGCCGCCTCGAGCCGGCCGCGGAAGCGGGGATGGTCCATGCAGGGCGCGACGCCGGCGAGGAAGTCCAGCCCGAGCCGCGGCTGCTGGCCCGAGCCGGACAGCCGCCGCTCGGCGCCGCTATCGGCTTGGACGATCCCGGCCTGGTCGACCCGGATGGCGCCATAGGGCGGCCGGTCGGGCATCGCCTCCGGCAAGGCCGCGATCGCCCTGGCGAGTTGCGGGGTGTCGAAGCGCGGCAGCGCCGGGCCGGTCAGGTCCGGCATCCTCACATCACCCCGGAGAAGCGGGCGATGCCGGGCAGGTGCGTCGGCCGCGGACCCTGGTCCGCCGAGAGCGGCAACAGGATCCGTTCGGAATGGACCGGCTCGCCGCCATCCTGGAAGCCGTAGCGCGCGTAGTCGTGAGAAGGGATGCCGAGGCTCCCGCTGCGCTGGAAGGCCGCGGCCAGGCCGCCGAAGACCTCGTCCGCCTCGGTCCCCGCATCCGCCACCCGGCCCTCCACCGCCCCGCCGGGCCGGGCCGCGAGTGCCGCGGCGACCCGCAGGAAGCGCAGCCGCGGCGGGCCGTCCTCGCCCGGCTCGACCGCCAGCAGATAGGCTTTCGCGGCGCCCGACAGCGCCTCGATCTCGGCCGCGTCGAACCAGGGCAGCGCCGCCGGAGCTTGGCTGGTGCGGCGCGCCGCGGCGGCTGCGCCAGGCGAAATACGCCTCCCGCAGCTCGGGCCGGCTCAGCCGCATCAGCATCCGGTCGTGCCGCGGCGCCGCCACGCGGCCGAGCGAGGCCAGCACCTGGCGGCCGAGCTCGGCGGCGCCGAAGGGCTTGCCCAGCACCGCCTCGCCCATCAGCGACCGCTGGTTGCCGATGCCGGTCAGGAACAGGATCGGCAGGCCGGGACGCGCCGCACGCAGCCGGCGGGCGAGCTCCGGCCCATTGCCGCCGGGCATGGTGACGTCGGTGGCCACCAGGTCCAGCCGTTCCGCCGCCAGGGCCTGCACCATCCCGGTGGCGACGCTGCTCGCTTCCAGCACCGCATTGGCCCAGCTCGCGCAGCTGGCTCGCGGTCACCAGGCGGACCTGGTCGTCGTCCACCACCAGCAGCGTCGCCGCGGCATGCAGCGCAGGGTCGGGCTCGGCCGGGGCCCGAGCGGGCGCCGCGGCATCCTCGGGCGCCGCCCGCGGCAGCCAGATCTCCGCCGTGGTGCCCTCGCCCGGCACGCTCAGCAGCCGCAGCGCGCCGCCGGATTGCTGGGCGAAGCCATGCACCATCGCCAGGCCGAGCCCGGTGCCCTTGCCGCGCGGCTTGGCGGTGAAGAAGGGCTCGGCGGCGCGGGCCAGCACCTCGGCCGGCATGCCGGCACCGCTGTCCTGCACCGCGAAGACCAGGTGGTCGATGCCGTCGGCCAAGCCGGGCGGCTGCGGCCCCGCCGCCGCCGGGGCGTTCCGGGCGGTGACCTGCAGCCGGCCCGAGCCCTGCATCGCATCGCGCGCATGCATCGACAGGTTGAGCAACGCGACTTCCAGCCGGTGCGGGTCGGCCAGCACCGGCCAGGCCCCTTCCGCCCGCACCTTGAGCGTGACGCCGCTGCCCACCGCGCGGCGCAGCGTCTGGTCGGTATTGGCCAGCAGCGCGGCGGGATCGGCCAGCACCGGCAGCAGGTCGAGCGAGGCCATGACGGTCCCGGGGGGCGCCCCCGCCGCATCCCCGGCGGCGGTTCGGCCGCGAGATCGGGGATCGCCACCGCCTTGCCGCGGCGCAGCGGCGTCAGCCGGGACGGCGCGAAATCCACGAGCCGGACGCGGCCGGTCGGCGCCGGCGCGTCGTCGCCCCGCCAGCCGCTCTCGACGACCACATGCACGTCGTCCGGCTCGACCTCGCCGAAGCTCGCCTGCGCCAGGCCGAGCGCCCGGCCGAGCGTCTCGCAGGGCGCCGCCGCGGTCTTCCGCGTCGTGCGCGCCGCGCGCAGCCGCTCCTCGAGGCCCAGCAGCACGGCGTCGCGCCGGGCCCGCTCGCGCTGCGCCGCCTCCGCCAGCCGAGGATGCCGGCTGCCGCGCCGCCGGGCAGGGGCGGGTCGGCGAGGGCGGTGGCCAGGGCGGCCGCCAGCCGCTCCGGCGGCAGGGCGACGCCGAGCACCTGCGCCACCGGGCGGTCGGCACCCGGCCCGGGCGCCAGGATCGGCACCGCCACGCCGGTCGCCCGGCCGCCGGCGCCCGGGCTGACATGGAGATTGCAAGCGGCCGGCCGTCCGAGCGCCAGGGCGTCCTGCGCCGGGCCGACCGCGAGGCTGTCCGGCCGCTCCCCCGGCGCCCAGCTGGTGGTCAGCCGGATCCGGCTGGCGGGATCGACGAGGGTGATGGCGCGGGCTTCGAAGGCGGCAGCGGCGGCGCGCATCTCCTCCCGGAAGGCGGCCAGGTCGTCGCGCGCCAGCGCCGGCGAGGCGGCGCAGCGGCCTTTCGGCTTCGGCGAATTCCCGGTCCAGCAGCAGCGCCATCGCCTGCGCCCGGCCGACCAGGGCTTCCTCTGCCTGCAGGCGCTCGGCGCGCTGCTGCCGCCAGGCCGTGCCGCCGGCGAGGAGCAGGAGCGGCAGCGCCACGGCAAGCGCGAGCAGCGCCGGCAGCCGGCCGCGCCGCGTGGCCGGGCGGCGCCGAGGCGCCATAGGGGGATTCAGGCGGTTCGCCGCTCGTTGCGACCCGCGTCTTCTCCTGGGACCGCATTCCGCTCCGTCCAGGGACGAGGGCTGCCGCTGACCGGCCGGACGTCGGCGGCCGGTGTGACGACGCAGCAGGCCGCGCCTTACTCCCGAAAACGTGAAGTTTCAGGGATCGCGAGGTACATGACGGAGACCTGAAAGACGCCAACTTCAAACGCAACGATACGGCGGAGGCGCCGGAATTCCTGCCGGGCGGCGGGACTGCGGCGAGGTCCTGGCCCGAGCGGACTGCCTGAGGGCGGAGCCGCCCGAAGCGCCTGGCCGGCTGCGCGGCCCGGCAGGCCCCGCGCCAGCGCACCGCATTCAGGGTTGGCCACCCCGCCGGCCCGGCTGCGCCGTCGGCGCTGACCGACGCGCCCGGGCCTAGCGGCCCTGCGGCGGTCGGCCCTGCAGCGGATCGCGCCCGCATCGGGATACCGATCCGGCGCGGCCCGGTGCGGATCCACCCGTTCGCGCGTTCACGCCCCGCCGCGACCTGATCTCAGCGCTCGACATCCTCGATCGAGAGACCGAAGGCGGCGACGCCTTCCGCCAGCAGGTCGCCGGCCATGTCCATGCCGAGCAGGTAGCTGCCGGCCTGACCGGCCTCGTTCCGCTCGGCGGCGAGCCGCACCGCCTCCTCCCATTCCTCCGGCCCGTAGTCGCCGCGGCCGACCCAGGCGAGCGCGATCAGAGCCGCCTGCTCGTCCTCGTTCAGCCCGTCGACGAATTCGCGGAGGCTGTCCTCCGTCATGTCATCCGGGTTTTCCTGCAGCAGCGCCGCCTCGCTGTTGTCGTCCTCGGAAAGCTGGGCGGGGTCGGTCTCCTCCGTCACCTGCACGGCGCGGATATGGTCCACCACGGTCGCCACCGTCTCCAGGCTGATGCCGAGATCCACCTCGTCGTCGTCGTCGGCCGGTCGTGCCATCGCTGCGTCATCCCCATCGAATGCCGGGTAAGGCCCCGAAGGCCGCTTCGGTTGCATGCTGGTTCCCGGCTTCGGCAAGACTCTTCGCAGGGGAACAGCCCGGCCCGCGGCGGCGTTGCGGAGATAGCCGGATCGCGTCCGCGGGGACGTTCGGGAGAGGTAGCCGACCCATGCAGATGCTGCGTGCAAGCGGGATGCCCTGGCGGCGCCGCGCCGCCACCGGGCTCGTGATCGCGGGCCTCGGGATGTCCGGCCCGGCGCTCGCCGGGTCCATCGATACCATGCCGCTGACTCCTGGGCCGGGCTGCGGTGTTCGGAGCGGCGCCGGCCCGGCGGTCCCGGCGGTGCTGCGCCCCATTTCCGTGCGGGCGGAACTGACGCGGGCCGAAAAGCCGGCGCCGCGACGGCCGAAGCGGACCGTCCCCGCCCGGACGCGGCCCTCGGAGCCGCCATCCGCCCCCCCTCCGACGGTCCTGCTCGAGCCGCCGGCGACGACGCTGCATGCCTTCTACGCCTGCGCCACGCTGCCGCTGCCGGCCAAGCCGGGCTGGCTGGCGGTGGGGCCGCAGCGCCGCGCCTGACGCGGCACGGGGGCGGGGCGGTTCCGCAGCCCGGCGATCTGCCCTAGCCTGGATCGATGGCATCGATCACCGAAGCGGCGCTCCGCGGGCGGACGGCCCTGATCACCGGATCGACCGGCGGCATCGGCCTGGCTGTCGCGGACAGCCTTGCCGCCGCCGGCTGCCACTTGGTGCTGCACGGGCTGGCCGCGCCCGGGGAAGGCGATGCCGCGGCGGCCGGGCTGGCGGCGCGCCATGCGGTGCGGGCCTGCTACCGCCGGGTCGAACTGGCGGAGCCGGCGGCCATCGCGGCGCTGGTCGTGGAGGTCGGCCCGCCCGACATCCTGGTGAACAACGCCGCGACCCGGCATTTCGGCACCATCGAGGCGACGCCGCCGGAGGACTGGGACAGCGACCTCGCGGTCAACCTTTCGGCCGCCTTCCACCTGACGCGCCTCAGCCTGCCGGGGATGCGGGCGCGCGGCTGGGGCCGCATCCTCAACATGTCCTCGATCTACGGGCTGGCCGGCGCGACGGGGCGGGTCGGCTACGTCACCACCAAGACCGCGCTGATCGGCCTGACCCGCGCCACCGCGCTGGAGACGGCCGGGAGCGGCATCACCTGCAACGCGCTCTGCCCCGGCTCGACCCTGACGCCGAACATCGCCGGGCGGATCGGCGCGGCGATGCGGGCCGCGGGGCTCGACGAGGCCGCGGCCACCGCGCAGTTCCTGGCCGGCAAGCAGCCGACCGGGCGCTTCGTGGCGGCCGAGGCGATCGGTGCCATGGCCGCCTTCCTGTGCGGGGAGGCCGGGCGCGACATCACCGGCGCGGTGCTCCCGATGGACGGCGGCTGGTCGGCGATGTAGCGCCGTGGCCCCGGAGGAGACCCGCATGACCCCGCCGTTGCGCATCGGCATCTGGGCGCTGGTCCATGGCAACCGCGCCGCGCTGCAGGACCCGCTGGAACCCTACGACGCGTCCTGGCGGCGCAACCGCGCCCTGGTGCTGGAGGCGGAGTCGCTGGGCTATGATTGCGTGCTGGTCGCGCAGCACACGATGAACCCGCACAAGGTGGAACTCGGCCAGCTGGAGGCCTGGACCGCCACCGCCGCGCTGGCGGCGGAAACGCGGCGGATCGAGCTGATCGCCGCGATCAAGCCGATGCTCTACCACCCCGTGGTGCTGGCCAAGATGGCGCTGCAGATCGAGGAGATCAGCGGCGGCCGCTTCGCCATCAACCTGGTGAATGCCTGGAACCGCAAGGAGATCGAGGATGCCGGCCTGGTCTTCCGCGAGCACGACGAGCGCTACGCCTATGGCGCCGAATGGCTGGCCGTGGTGGACCGGCTGATGCGCGGGGAGGCGGTGCAGCACCAGGGTCGCTACTTCCAGGTGAAGGACTACATCCTGCGGCCTGCTTCCCCCGGCCGCCCGCGGCCGCGGATCTATGTCGGCGGCGAATCCGCCCCGGCGCGCGACCTGGTGGCGGCGCAGGCGGATGTCTGGTTCATCAACGGCCAGCCGCTGGAGGACGTGCGGGCGCTGATCGCCGATGTGCGCGCCCGCCCGCGCCGCGGCGAGCCGGTCCGCTTCGGCCTTTCGGCCTTCGTCATCGCGCGGGAGACCGAGGCGGAGGCGCAGGCCGAGTATCGCCGGCTGCTGGACCTCGCGCGGCAGGACACGGAGATCAAGGCCTATGTGAAGGCCAATACCGACCCGGCGGTGGCGATGCGGAAGACCCAGGCGAAGTTCGAGAGCGTCGGCACCAATGGCGGCACCTCGGGCGGCACGGTCGGCAGCTACGACCAGGTGGCGGCGCGTATCGCGCAGTTCCACGCCGCCGGTATTGACACGCTGCTGACCCAGTTCCAGCCCTTCGAGCCGGAGATGCGCCGCTTCGCCGCGCAGGTGATGCCGCGGCTGGCGGCGCTGCGCGTCGGATAGGCTGCCTCATGCTGAGCGCACGAAGGTCATGCCTTCGTGCGCCTCGGACGCCGGGCGCCATTCGGCGCCTCGGCCCAGCGGGCCGCAGGTCGGAACGTCCTGCGTCGGGCATCAGCCCTTTTTCGACAGGTCGACCAGCCCGGCGAAGCCCGTTTCCGTCCCGAAGGCGAGATGCGTGCCGGTGGCGTTCCAGCCCAGCGCCGAGATGCCGCCGTGGCCGGGCGCCGCCACCGGCACGACCTTGCCCGAGGCGATCTCCGCCAGCAGCACCAAGCCATCGGCGAAGCCGGCGGCGACGACCTCGTGCTGCGGGTGGCAGGCGACGGCGCTGACCAGCACGCCGTCGCCGCCGGCGAGCTCGGTCGGCGCCTTGCCCATCGGGCCGCCGCCGAAGAAGGGCCAGACCACCACGGCATCGGCGCCGCTGGTCGCCAGCCATTTCCCGCGCGAGGTGAATGAGAGGAAGTGGGTCTTCGAGGGATAGCCCGACATCCGCATGTGCTGGCCATCCGCCAGGCGCCAGCCATGCAGGGCATTCTCCTGCATCGCGGTCACCACATGGGTGCCGTCCGGGCTGATGGCGATGGCGGCATGGCTGCCCTTCCATTCCAACACCCGCGGCTTGTCTTCCTTCGACGCCACGAACCAAAGGCTCGCCCCGTTGTAGTGGCTGGCGGCGACGCGCTTGCCCTTGGCGTCGAAGGCGATGCCGCCGACCGCGGAGGGATGCGGCAGGGTCTTCAGCTTCTCGCCCTTGCCGTCGAACAGGTGCAGCTGCTTGCCGACCGAGGCGGCGCGCAGGCCGTTTTCGTGCGCCGCGACATGCTCGACCCATTTCATCGCGCCGAGCTTCGCCAGCTCCGTCGTGCCGCCATCGGGCGCGGTGCGGACCAGCCGCCCGTCGTCGCCGCCCGACAGGAACCCGTCCTTCGCGTCGGCGCAGAAGGACAGCACCGCGCCGTCATGCGCCGCGGTGCTGGGCCAGGCGGCGTCCGGGCTGCGTGGCTGGGCGATGTGCACGGTGCCGTCGCCGAGCCCGAGCCCGAGGCTGCCGTCCCGCCCGAAGGCGAGGCCGACCACCCAGGCGCCGAGCTCCCGGCTGGTGCCCCGCGTTTCCAGCAAGAAGTCGGCTGGGGCCGTCTCGCTCATGCCTCCACCTGGCAGCTCTCGAAGCCGCGGCGCAGCTGCGGGCGGTTCAGGTCGCGGCCGATGAAGACGATCTTCGACTTCCGCGGATCGCCCGCCTTCACCGGGCCGATGAAGTCGCCGTCGGCGATCATGTGGACGGCCTGAAAGGCGAAGCGGCGGTCGTCGCCGGCGTAGTAGAGGATGCCCTTGGTGCGCAGCAGGTCCTGGCCCTTGGCGGCCAGCAGCTGGGTCATCCAGGCGTTGAACTTTTCCGGGTCCACCGGGCGCGAGACCTCGAAAGACACGCTCAGGATGTCGCCGTCATGCTCGTGGTGGTCCTCGCCCGAGAGGAATTCGGGCTCGCGCTCGAGGATCCGCTTCAGGTCGAAGGCCTCGCGGCCGAGCACGGCCTCGATCGGCACGTCGGACTTGGTGCTGCGGCGGATCTCGGCGTAAGGGTTGATGGCGCGGATGCGGCGCTCGACCTCGGCGGCCTCGGCCTCCGTCACCAGGTCCATCTTGTTCAGCAGGACGATGTCGGCGAAGGCGATCTGCTCCACCGCCTCCTTGCTGTCGGCGAGGCGCGCCGGCAGGTTCTTGGCGTCGACCAGCGTGACGATGGCGTCGAGCCGCGTGGCGCGCTTCACGTCCTCATCGGCGAAGAAGGTCTGGGCGACCGGGGCGGGGTCGGCGAGGCCCGTGGTCTCGACGATGATGCCGTCGAATTTCCCGCGGCGCTTCATCAACCCGCCGATGATGCGGATCAGGTCGCCGCGCACGGTGCAGCAGATGCAGCCGTTGTTCATCTCGAAGACTTCCTCGTCGGTATCGACGACGAGGTCGTTGTCGACGCCGAGCTCGCCGAATTCGTTGATCACCACGGCATATTTCTTGCCGTGGTTCTCGCTGAGGATGCGGTTCAGCAGGGTCGTCTTGCCGGCGCCGAGATAGCCGGTGAGAACGGTGACGGGAACGGGGGAGGAGGTCGTATCGGACATGGGGGGCGCTCCGCGGTGCGGTCGGTTGCAGCGTATATGGCCTCGCCGCGGGGCTTCGGCAATTCGGGCGAGTGCGTTACGATCTTTTAACGTAATCCTGGCACCACGGCCGGTGACGCCGCGCGATCCCCGCCGGCCCCCGACCGGAAAAGCCGCTCCATGACCCTGTCCGCCACCGCCCTGTCCTACCTGACGACCGGGCCCGAGTTGATCACCGGGCTGGGGGGCGGCGCCGGCTTCGGCGAATTCTCCCTCGCGGCCACCGACGACGGGTCAAGCGCCGCCATCGACATCACTTCCATCTTCGGCGCGGATGGCCTCAATTTCTTCGGCACCAGCCACGCGTCGCTCTACGTCAACAACAACGGCAACATCAGCTTCAACTCGACGCTGTCGGCCTTCACGCCTTTCGGCCTCACCAACGCCGGCAACGTGCCGATCATCGCCGGCTTCTTTGCCGACGTCGACACCCGGGGCGCCACGGGGACGATCAGCAGCGGCGGCAACTCGACCGGCAGCAACAGCGTCCACTACGACCTCGACACGGCGAACGGCGTTTTCACCGCGACCTGGGACGATGTCGGGTACTTCAACCGCAAGGTGAACAAGGTCAATGCGTTCCAGATCCAGCTGATCGACGAGGGCGGCGGCGATTTCGACATCGTCCTGCGCTACGAGGGCATCGACTGGACCGCGGGCGACTTCAGCGGCGGCTCGAACGGGCTCGGCGGCACCGCGGCACGGCTCGGCTTCAGCGCCGGCGACGGCATCAACTACCGCGAGCTGCCGGCGGCCGGCGTCCAGCAGGACCTGCTGGACCTGGAACAGACCGCCGGGAACACCGGCATCAACGGGCTCTGGGTCTTCCAGGTCCGCAATGCCGCCGCCGGCGACAGCACCGTCACCGGGAGCGCCGGCGACGACATCGCGGCGGGCTCGGGCGGTGCCAACGAGCTTTCGGGGCTGGGCGGGAACGACGCGCTTCAGGGGCTCGAGGGCGACGACCTGCTGCGCGGCGGCGCGGACGCCGACACGCTCGACGGCGGCGGCGGCAACGACACGCTGTCCGGCGGCGCCGGGGCGGACCGGCTGGTCGGCGGCACGGGCAGCGACACCACGGATTACTCGGACAGCGGCGCGGCGGTTGACATAGACCTGCAGGCCGGCACCGGCACCGGCGGCGACGCCGAGGGCGACACCCTGTCCGGCATCGAGAACATCGCCGGCAGCAGCGACGGCGACACGCTGGGCGGCGACGGCGCGGCCAACCTCCTGCAGGGGCTGGACGGCGCCGACGGCCTGTCCGGCGCGGACGGCGACGATACGCTGCAGGGCGGCGCCGAGGCCGACACGCTCGATGGCGGCACCGGCGCCGATCGGCTCGAGGGCGGAACGGGCGACGACCTCTACTACGTGGACGGCCAGTCCGACACGATCGTCGAGCTGTCGGGCGGCGGCTCCGACAGCGTCGTCGCCTCGGCCGACTACCACCTCTCCGCCTGGATCGAGGCGCTGGAACTCGCCACCGGCGCGGGCGCCATCGCCGGCGCCGGCAACGACCTGGCGAATACCCTGACAGGCAACGAATCCGACAACACCCTGCGCGGCGGCGCCGGCGCCGACAGCCTGCATGGCGACGACGGCAACGACATGCTGGTCGGCGGCGCGGGCGAGGATTCGCTCGACGGCGGCGCCGGCAACGACACCGTCGCCTATCTCGGCAGCCGGGCGGCGGTGGATGTCAACCTAACGGCGGGAACGGGCTCGGGCGGCGAGGCCGCGGACGACACCCTTTCGGCCATCGAGAACGTCACCGGCAGCGCCTTCAACGATACGCTGACCGGGACCGCCGGCGCCAACCTGCTGCGCGGCATGGCCGGCGACGACCAGCTGCTCGGCATGGCCGGCGACGACACGCTGATCGGCGCGGAAGGGGAGGACACGCTCCAGGGCGGCGACGGCGCCGACCGCCTCGTCGGCGGCCAGGGCAACGACACCTATGTCGTGCAGGACCTCGCCGATCGCATCATCGAGGCGGCGAATCAGGGCACCGACACGGTGATCGCCACCCTCGGCACCGCGGGCAGCCTCTACCTCACCGCCAATGTCGAGAACCTTGCCCTGCTGGGCGGCGTGAACGCCAACGGGGTCGGCCAGGGGCTCGACAACGCGCTCACCGGCAATGCCGGCGCGAACCGGCTGCTTGGCCACGGCGGCGACGACACGCTGGACGGCGGGGCGGGCAACGACACGCTCTATGGCGGGGCGGGGGCCGACGACTTCCACTACGCGGCCGGCGGGGGCCGGGACATCCTCGGCGACTTCGCCCCGGGCACCGACCAGCTGTTCCTGGTCGGCACGGCCTTTGCCGACTTCGCCGCCGTGATGGCGGCCACCGGCATGATCCGCGGCGACGCCATCATCAACTTCGGCAGCGGCAACGTGCTCATCCTGAAGGACGTCGCCAAGGCCGACCTGCAGGCGAGCGACTTCGCCTTCGCCTGAGGGCAGGTGGCGGGCGGGCGGGAAGGCCCGCCCGGCCGGACCTGCTGCTCGGGACCACAGGCTGCGGCGCGCGGCCCGGCCGCCCGGACCGCGCCTGGCCCCGGGCGGCGGCCTGCCGGCCGGCGCGCTAGGCCGCCTCCGCCCGGATCGCCGCGTCCAGCGTGCCGATCAGCCGGTCGACATGCGGCTTCTCGATGATCAGCGGCGGGGACAGGGCCACGATGTCGCCGGTCACCCGCACCAGCACGCCGTCGTCGAAGCAGCGGCGGAACACGTCCATGGCGCGCTGCCCGGCCTTGCCCGCGCGCGGCGCCAGCTCGATCCCGGCGATCAGCCCGTAGTCGCGGATGTCGATCACGTTGGGCGAGGACCGCAGGCTGTGCGCGGCCTCCTGCCAATAGGGCTCGATGGCGCGGGCGCGGCCCGGCAGGTCCTCGGCCCGGTGCAGCTCCATGGTGGCGATCGCCGCGGCGGCCGCCAGCGGATGGCCGGAATAGGTGTAGCCGTGGAACAGCTCGATCCCCGCCGGCGCGCCGTCGACGATCGCGTCGTAGACCCCGTTGCGGACCGCGACCGCGCCCATCGGCACCGCGGCATTGGTCAGGCCCTTGGCCATGGTGATGATGTCGGGGGTGACGCCCAGGCGCTCGGCGCCGAAGGGCGTGCCGATCCGGCCGAAGCCGGTGATGACCTCGTCAAAGATCAGCAGGATGCCGTGCTTCGTGCACAACTCCCGCAGCCGCTCCAGGTAGCCCTTGGGCGGCACCAGCACGCCGGTCGAGCCCGCGATCGGTTCCACCATCACCGCCGCGATGGTCTCGGCGCCGTGCAGCGCGACGAGGTTCTCCAGCACCTCGGCCAGGTGCGCGCCGTGCTCCGGCTGGCCCTTGGCAAACAGGTTGGCCTCGATGCCGTGGGTATGCGGCAGGTGGTCGACATAGGGCAGCAGGGCACCGAACTGCTTGCGGTTGCCGCCGATGCCGCCGACCGACATGCCGCCGAAGCCGACGCCGTGGTAGCCGCGCTCCCGGCCGATGAGCCGGACGCGGGAGCTCTCGCCGCGGGCCTTGTGGTAGGCCAACGCGATCTTCAGCGCGGTGTCGGCGCTCTCCGAGCCGCTATTGGTGAAGAAGACCTTGTCCATTCCCTCCGGCGTCAGCTCGGCGATCCGCGCCGCGGCCTCGAAGGCGATGGGATGGCCGAGCTGGAAGGTCGGCGCGTAGTCGAGGATGGCGGCCTGCTGCTGGATCGCCTCCTTGATCTCCCGCCGGCCGTGGCCGGCGTTGCAGCACCAGAGGCCGGCCGTGCCGTCCAGGATCTCCCGCCCGTCCGGGGTGAAGTAGGACATGCCCTCGGCCCGGGCGATCATCCGCGGGTTGGCCTTGAAGTACTTGTTGTCCGAATAGGGCATCCAATAGGCGTCGAGGTTGTTCGGACGCGGTACGTTCAACTCGTTCATCGGGGCGGCTCCGGCGGATCGCCTAAACAACACCCCGGGGCGCTCCCCGGCAAGGTGCCGTGCGGGCCGGGCCGTGCTAAGGGACGGTTGCACGCCAGTCCGGATTTTCCGCCATGCCCGAAGGCCGCCTGCTGATCGGCAACAAGCGCTATTCCTCCTGGTCCATGCGCGGCTGGCTGGCCGTGCACCTGGCCGGGCTGGATGTCGAGGAAGTGCTGATCCCCTTCGTCCGCGATGCCGGGCCGGTGACGCCGGCGATCGCCGCCGCCACCCCCGCGGGCCTGGTGCCCTACCTGGAACACCGCGGCGCCCGGGCTTGGGAAAGCCTGTCGATCTGCGAATACTGCGCCGAGCAATCCCCCGGCCTCTGGCCGGAGGACCGCGCGGCGCGGGCCGCGGCCCGCTCCCTCTCGGCCGAGATGGCGGCCGGCTTCCGCGGCCTGCGCCAGGCCATGTGGTTCAATGCCGGAGCCGATTTCGCCGGCCTCGGCCGGACGCCGGAGGCGCTGAAGGATATCGCCCGCATCGAGGCCGCCTGGGCCGGGGCGCTGGCGGCGCATGGCGGCCCCTTCCTGTTCGGCCCGCGCTTCGGCCTGGCCGATGCGATGTATGCCCCGGTGGTCGGCCGGTTCCTGACCTGGCAGCCGGCGCTGACGGCGGCGACCCGGGCCTACATGGCCGCCGTCCGCGCCCATCCGCTGGTCGCGCGCTGGTATGCCGAGGCGCTGGCCGAGCCCGCCGCATGGCGGCTCGCGGGCTACGAAACCCCGCCCGCGGCGTGACCACTGCCCAGGCCATCGGCCGGTCGCTGCGGACCTACCACGCGCCGGGCCGGGCCGCGCGGCTCGACGGTTTCCATCGCCGCTTCCTCACGCCCGGCGAGCTCGCCTTCGACATCGGCGCGCACGTCGGCGACCGTGCCGCCAGCTTCCGCCGGCTCGGCGCGCGGGTGGTGGCGGTGGAGCCGCAGCCGCGGCTCGCCCGGCTGCTGCGGCTGCTCTATGGCCGGGATGCCGGGATGGCACGGGTCGCCGCCCTGGTCGGCGCCGCGCCGGGCGAGGCGGTGCTGCGGCTGAACACGGCCAATCCCACCGTCGCCACCGCCAGCCCCGACTTCATCGCCGCGGCGGACGGCGCGCCCGGCTGGGAGGGCCAGCGCTGGGACGCCGAGATCACCCTGCCGGTGACCACGCTGGACGCGCTCGCTGCCACGCATGGCCGGCCGGCGTTGATCAAGCTCGACGTCGAGGGCTACGAGGCGGCGGCGCTGGCCGGACTCTCCTTCGCGCCGCGCACGCTGTCCTTCGAGTTCACCACCATCCAGCGCGGCGTCGCCTTCGCCTGCCTCGACCGCCTCTCGGGCCTGGGCTACCGCGCCTTCAATGCCTGCCTCGGCGAGAGCATGGCATTCGCCCATCCCGCCCCGCTGGACGCCGCCGGCATGGCCGCCTGGATCGCCGGCCTGCCGGCCGCGGCGAATAGCGGCGACGTCTATGCCTGCGCCGAGCCGGCCCGCATCACGCCGGCAGCCCCGCCTTCCTGAGGCCGTCCATGATGTGCTCGAGGTCGTCCGGCGCGGCATTCCACTTGCGCAGTTCGTCCCGCGCCGAGACATCCGGCTTCAGGGCGAAGATCCGCGCCAGCGCCGCCGGTGCATCCGGGTGCCCCATCTGCCCGAGCGCCGCGGCCGAGAGCAGGTGCGTCCAGTAGAAATGCGGCAGCCCGGTGCGCTGCAGGTCGGCGGAGGCCTCGGCATAGCGGCGCTGGCTGTAGTGCAGCCGGGCGAAGCTGAAGAAGTACCAGCCGGGGTGCAGCGGGTTCAGCCGCCGCGCCCGCTCCGACAGGGTGGCCCCGCGTTCGAACTCCCCCATGAAGGCGAGGTAGTGGCCGATATCGGCGAGCGTCTCCGGGTCGTTCGGGTTGAGCTCGAGCGCGCGCCGCGCCTCGACCTCGAAGCGGTCGTTCTCGCCCCTGAAGAAATGCACGATCGCCAGCCAGCAGCGCGCATAGGCATTCTGCGGGTCGAGCTGCGTCGCCGCCAGGGCATGCACCAGGGCGCGGCCGATCGGGTTCGGGCGCGGGTTCATGGCGAAGCGGTGCTCGCCGAGATAGACATTGGCCAGCAGGGCGTGGGCATCCGATGACAGCGGGTCGAGCTCCACCGCCCGCTCCAGCAGCTCGCGCGCCTCGGCATGCGCCTCGGCGCTCAGCATCCAGGTATAGCGCCGGGCGCGCAGCAGGCAGTCGTAGGCGTCGAGCTCCACCGGCTTCTTGACCAGCGCCCGCTGCAGCGCGGCCGCCTGCATGGTCACGCCGAGCGTCGCGGCGATGGTGCGCGTGACCTCGTCCTGCAGGGCGAAGATGTCGCCCATCTCCCGGTCGTAGCGGTCGCCCCAGAGCTGCAGCCCGGTGGCCGCATCGGCGAGCTGGGCCGAGATCCGCACCCGGCCGGCATCGCGCCGCACGCTGCCCTGCACGACATAGCCGGCCCGCAGCCGGGCGCGGATCTCCGCCAGGTCCACCTCCCGTCCCTTGAAGCGGAAGGTGGAGGCGCCGGCGATCACCCGCAGGTCGCGGAACCGCGCCAGGTGCATGATGATGTCCTCGGTCAGCCCATCGGCGAAATAGGCGTCCGCCTCGGCGCTGAGATTGGCGAAGGGCAGCACGGCGAGGATCGGCAGCGGCGAGGCCTCGGCCGGCGCAGCGGCCTCTGGCGCCGTGGCCGGCGCGGTCACCCTGCCGGTGAATTCGAAGCCGCGGCCGCGGATGGTGCGGATATAGGTCGGGTCGTCCCCGCTGTCGCCGAGCGCCCGCCGGGCCGCCTTGACGCAGGAGGAGATCGTCGCCTCCGACACCGCGCGGCCCTGCCAGACCTGGTCGACCACCTCTTCCCGCCCCACCACCCGGCCAGGATTGCGAACCAGGAAGGCGAGCAGGTCGAAGACCAGCTTTTCGACATGGCAGGGCGCGCCGTCGCGGCGCAGCTCGTAGCGCCCCAGGTCGAGCTCGAACCCGTCGAACCGGTACAGCATCGCCGCGACCCCAGCTGCCGGCGGCCGCATCGCCCGGATGGCCCCCGGTGGACACCCCTCCGGTTTCACCCGGCAATCACCGGGCATTCCCCCTGCAGGGTCAAGCCAATTCCCGGGCAACCCCCAAGCAGGCGGCGCCCGGTCGGGCGATACCGGTCATGCCCGATGGGAGAGACCGCCATGACCACGACGACCCAGGACGCCCCCGACTATGCCGCGATCAAGGCCCGGCAGAATGCCGCCTGGGCCTCCGGCGACTATGCCCGGATCGGCACCACGCTGCAGCTCACCGGGGAACTGCTGGCCGAGGCGATGGACCTGGCGCCCGGTGCCCGCGTGCTGGATGTCGCGGCCGGCAACGGCAATGCGACGCTCGCCTTCGCCCGCCGCTGGTGCACCGTGATGTCGACCGACTATGTCGAGGCATTGCTGGCCCGCGGCCGCGCCCGGGCCGAGGCCGAAGGACTCGAGATCGGCTCCCAGGTCGCGGATGCGGAGGCGCTGCCCTTCCCGGATGCGAGCTTCGATGCCGTGGTCTCCACCTTCGGCGTGATGTTCGCGCCGGACCAAGCGACGGCGGCGCGGGAGATGCTGCGGGTCTGCCGCCCCGGCGGGCGGATCGGCATGGCGAACTGGATGCCGGAGGGCTTCATCGGCCAGCTCTTCCGCACGCTGGGCCGGCATGTGCCGCCGCCGGCCGGGGTGAAGTCCCCCGCGCTCTGGGGCAGCCGGCCGTGGCTGGAGGAGCACTTTGCCGGGGCGGCCGGCATCCTGGTGAACGACCGCAGCTTCGTCTTACGCTACCGCTCGGCCGACCATTTCATCGGGGTCTTCCGGACCTGGTACGGGCCGGTCCACAAGGCCTTCCTGGCGCTGGACGCTGCGGGGCAGGCGGCGCTGGCCGAGGACCTGCGCGGCCTGGTCGGCCGCTTCAACACGGCCACCGACGGCACCATGCGGGTGCCCTCCGACTATGCCGAGGTGGTCGTCGCGCGGGGCTGAACGGCGTCACGGGCTGAAGATCAGCACGAAGAAGACCCCGAACAGCGTCAGGTGCACCGCGCCTTCCAGCATGGTGGTGCGCGGGCCGGAGAAGGTGAGGCCGCTGAGGATCAGCGTCGTCACCAGCAGCACCATGTTGCTTGCGGACAGGCCGAGCACCACGGTCCGCCCGGTCAGCAGGCCGATCATCAGCACCGCCGGCACCGTTAGCCCGAGCGTCGAGGCGGCGGCGCCGAGGCAGAGGTTGACCGCCCGCTGCAGCTGGTTCGCCGCCACCGCCCGCAGCGCCGAGAGCCCCTCCGGCGTGAAGACCACCATGGCGATCAGCACGCCGCCGAGGGCGGGTGGGGCACCAAGCGCGTGGATGCCGAAATCCAGCACCGCGGCGAGGCTCTTCGCCAGGATGACGATCGGCAGGATGTTCGCCAGCAGCAGCCCGACATGCGGCAGCACGGCGCCGCGCTTCCGCGGCGGCCCTTCCAGCCGGAGCGCGTCGGCCTCCGCCGGGTCGACGAAGAAGCCGCTGTGCCGGCCGGTCTGCAGCCAGAGGAAGATGCCGTAGAGCAGGATGGTGAAGAGCGAGAAGCACCCCGCCTGCACCGGCGTCAGCGACCCGTCGGCGGTCGAAGTGGTGAAGTTCGGCAGCACCAGCGCGATGACCGAGAGCGGGATCATCACCGCCAGGTAGGCCGCCGCGCCCTGCAGGTTGTAGGACTGTTCGCGGTGCCGCATCCCGCCGACCAGCAGGCCGAGCCCGACCACACCGTTGAGGACGATCATCAGCACCGCGAACATGGTGTCGCGGCCGAGTTCCGGAGCCTCCTTCGTCCCCAGCATCACGGCGCTGATCAGCGCGACCTCGATGATGACGATCGAGAGCGTGAGGATGAGCGTGCCATAGGGCTCGCCCAGCATCTCCGCCAGCTCCTCGGCCTCGTGCACCACCCCGAAGGCGAGCCAAATGATGAGGCCGAGCAGCCAGGCGAAAAGGCCGGCCGCCGCTAGTGGGTCGGCGAGGCCCGCGAGCCACCCCGCGCCGAAGGTGAAGAAGGCGGCAACGCTGCCCCATCCGGCTGCGAGGCGCAGCCAGCTAGCCATCGGCATGGTGAGAAGGTCCCGGATCCGTTCCGGCCAGGAACGCTGCCGCGCCCCGGCCGGCAACCCACCGGGCGATCACGCACCGTAGAGCGAGGTCACCTCCGCCCCATAGCCGCTCAAGGGCCGGGCGGGGCGCGGCCGCTGCGGCCGGGGCATCCCGGCCAGGGCGGCGGCCATCCGCACCGCGGCGACGGTGCCGTCCACCAGCGGCACGCCGACCGAGGGCTGCAGCATCGCCGCCAGCCCGGCCAGCGGCCCGCCGGCCAGGATCACCGCCTCCGCCCCGTCCTCCGCGATCGACTGGTCGATCAGCGCCAGCAGCTGCGCCGTCTCCGCCGCGCCGAGCTGGGCGGGGTAGGTGGCGTCGGTCGGACCCATCCGGAAGCCGGCGCAGCGGGCGCGCAGGCCGTGGTGGTCGAGGCAATCCTCGAACATCGGCCTGAGCGCCGCGGTGAAGGAGACGATGCCGAAGCGCCGGCCCAGCATGGCGGCGGCATGGAAGGCGGCTTCCGAGATGCCGATCACCGGCACGTCCAGCAGCAGCTTCGCCGCATCCAGCGCCGGGTCGCCGAAGACGGCGATGACCGCGGCGTCGTAGCTGCCGCGCCTGGCCGCCAGGGCTTCCAGGATCGGCGGGCCGGAGAGCAGCCAGTCGGCGCGGGTGACGATCAGCGGCAGCCCGAAGGGGGCGGTCACCGCCTCGGTCGTCGCCCCCGCCGGCGCCGCGGCCCGGGCGGCCTCGGCGATGCGGTCGGTGACGGCCTGGGTGGTATTGCCGTTGAGGACGAGGATGCGGGTCATGCGGGAGCTCCGGCGCGTGCGGCGCCAGACTCTCCCGGCCCGGCGCTCAGGGGAAGGCCACCTGCGACGCGGTGCAGGTACCGACCCGCCGGCGTTCCACCGCGCGGCCATCGGCCAAGGCGACGCGGATGTCGTGCAGGCATTCTCCGGCAGGCAGGCCGGTGCGGGCGAAGCGGCCGGGAACCAGCACGTCCTGGCCCGGCCGGTCGGCGCCCCAGGCCCGGCTGCCGGCGGGGGACACATGGATTTCGTCCACCGCCGCCGGATCGCGGTCGATGGGGCGGAAGGACGGGTCGGGGTGGCATTGCCGACCGTCTGCACCCGGGCGGAGGCAAGGCCGGGCAGCAGGGCGGCGAGGAGAAGCATGACGGCTGTCCCGCACCAGCCGGGCAAGCCGACCGGCGTGGCGCCTGCGTGCCGTGCGACCTGCCGGCGCACGACGCGCAGGCGCTAAAGGTCCCGCAGCACCGTCCAGAGATTGGCCTTCTGCTCGAAGCCGATGCCGGGTGCCTCCGGCATGCGGATGCGGCTGTCCTGCACCGGCGTCGCGTCGGCGAAGCCGCCGAAGGGGGCGAAGACCTCCGGGTAGCTCTCGTTGCCGCCGAGGCCCAAGCCCACCGCGATGTTCAGCGCGAACTGGTGCCCGCCATGGGGGACGCAGCGGCGCGGCGACCAGCCGTGCTCCTCCAGCATCGCCAGGGTCCGCAGGTACTCGACCAAGCCGTAGGACAGCGCGGGGTCGAATTGCAGGATGTCGCGGTCCGGCCTGAGGCCGCCATGGCGGATCAGGTTGCGGCAATCGAGCATGGAGAACAGGTTCTCGCCGGTGGCGATCGGGCCGCCGTAGTGCTCGGCCAGCGTCGCGTGCGTCGCGTAGTCGAGCGGGTCCAGCGGCTCCTCGTACCAGCGCAGCTTGTAGGGGGCGAGCGCGGCGCCATAGGCCAGCGCGGCATGCAGGCCGAAGCGGCCGTTGACGTCGACGCAGAGGCGGGAGCCGTCGCCGCCGAGCAGCTTGAGGACCGCCTCGATCCGCTGGACGTCGAGCTTCAGCGCGTCGCGCAGCGGCGTGCCCGGCGCGCCGCCGATCTTCATCTTCACCACGGAATAGCCGAGGTCGAGGTAGCGCTGCATCTCCGCCACCAGCTCGTCGAGGCCCTTGCCGGGGTAGTAGTAGCCGCCGGCGGCGTAGATCCAGGCGGCCTCGTCGGCCTCGCCGCCGCGGTAGCGGTCGGCCAGCAGCCGCCAGAGCGGCTTGCCCTGCAGCTTGGCCGCGGCATCCCAGAGCGCCATGTCGAGCACGCCGACCGCGACGCTGCGGTCGCCATGGCCGCCCGGCTTCTCGTTCCGCATCATCGCCGCCCAGGCGCCAGCGGGTTCCAGCCCGCCATCGGCATGGGCGAGGGCGGCTTCCGGGGTTTCCAGCAGGCGGGGGATGAAGCGTTCGCGCAGCAGGCCGGGCTGGGCATAGCGGCCGTTGGAGTTGAAGCCGTAGCCGGTGGCGCTGCGGCCCTGGCCGTCCTCGACGGTGACCGCGACGACCGAGGCGGTCATCTTGGAGAAGTCGATATAGGCATTGGCGATGGCGGAGGCGATCGGCACCACGCCGTCGCGGACCGAGGCGATGCGCATGGCGTCGCGTTCCTCCCGTGTGGAGGCGCGGTGCTGCCGCAGCGCCGCGCCGGGGTCAAGCGCTGCGGGGCTAGACGGCGCCCTTGGCCCTCAACGCCGCCAGCGCCGCGGCGTCGATGCCGAACTCGGCCAGCACCTCGGCAGTGTGCTCGCCGCGTTCCGGCGTCGGCCGGCGCGGCGGCGCCACCCCTTCCAGGTTCATCGGCGCCCGCACCAGGTTGACCGTGCCGAGCGCCGGGTGCTCGACCGGCCACTCGATCCCGAGATGCTTCACCTGCGGGTCGGCGAAGACCTGGTCCATGGCATAAACCGGGCCGGAGGGCACGCCGGCCTTGTTCAGCCGGGCGATCCAATTCTCGGACGTATCCGACTCCAGCACCGATTGCAGCAGGGCGTTGGTCCTGTCGCGGTTCGCCGCACGGGATTTGTCGGTGGCGAAGGCCGGGTCCTTCGCCTGCTCAGCGATCCCGAGCGTGTCGACGATGCGGTTCCACATCTCCTGCCCGCCGCCGGCCAGGTTCATCAGCCCGTCCTCGGTCCGGAACAGCCCGGTCGGCACCGTGGTCGGGTGGTCGTTGCCGGCCTGCTGCGGCACCTCCTGCGTCATGGTCCAGCGCGTCGCCTGGAAGTCCATCATCGCCACCATCGCCTCGAGCAGCGAGGTGTGCACCCAGCGGCCGCGGCCGGTCTGCTCCCGCTCCAGCAGCGCCACCAGGATGCCGATGGCGGCATAAAGCCCGGCGGTGAGGTCGGCCACGGGGATGCCGACCCGCACCGGCCCCTGGCCGGGCAGGCCGGTCACGCTCATCAGACCGCCCATCCCTTGCGCGATCTGGTCGAAGCCCGGCCGCCGCGCATAGGGCCCGGTCTGGCCGAAGCCGCTGATGGAACCCAGCACGATGCGGGGATTGATCGCCGCCAGCGCGTCGTAACCGATCCCCAGCCGGTCCTTCACGTCGGGGCGGTAGTTCTCCACCACCACGTCGGCCTTGGCGACCATCCGCCGGAACACCGCCAGCCCCTCGGGGTGCTTCAGGTTCAGCGTGATGCCGCGCTTGTTGCGGTGCACCTGCTGGAAGTCCGGCCCGTGCCGGTCGCCGCCCATGCCGCTGCCGGTGTCGATCTCCTCCGGTGCCTCGATCTTGATGACGTTGGCGCCCCAATCCGCCAGCTGCCGCACGCAGGTGGGGCCGGAGCGGACGCGGGTGAGGTCGAGCACGGTGAAGCGGGACAGCGGCAGCATCGGACATTCCTCCTGGCTTCGCCGCTTGATAACCGCCTCCCGCCCGGTCACCAATGGCGCAACCCCGGGAGGACCCCATGGACGAGCTGCTCTACGAGACGCGCGACGGCATCGGCTTCGTCACGCTCAACCGACCGCAGGCGCGCAACGCGCTGACCTTCCCGATGTACGAGAGGCTGCGGCAGATTGCCCTCGCGGCCGGGGACGACCGTTCGCTGCGGGCCATCGTCATCACCGGCGCCGGGGAGAAGGCCTTCGCCGCCGGCACCGACATCTCCCAGTTCACCGAATTCCGCACGCCCGAGGACGCGCTCGCCTATGAGGAGCGGATCGACGGCGTGCTGACCGCGCTCGAGGAATGCCCGAAGCCGACCATCGCGGCGATCGCGGGTGCCGCGACCGGCGGCGGCGCCGCCATCGCCGCGGTCTGCGACATGCGCCTCGCCGCCGCCAATGCGCGCTTCGGCTTTCCCATCGCCAAGACGCTCGGCAATTGCCTGTCGATGGCGAATTACGGCCGGCTCGCCGCGCTGATCGGCCCGGCCCGCGTCATCGACCTGGTCTATACCGCGCGGCTGGTCGAGGCGGAGGAGGCGAAGGCCATCGGCCTGGTCTCCGAGATCCTGCCCGACCACGCGGCGCTGCAGGGTCGGGCCGAGGCGCTGGCGCGGACGCTCGCCGGCCATGCGCCGCTGACGCTCCGCGCGACCAAAGAGGCGATGCGCCGCCTGCGGCTGGCGGCGCGCCAGGTGAACGGCGACGACCTCGTGACCATGTGCTTCACCAGCAATGACTTCCGCGAGGGCGTGCAGAACTTCCTTGCCAAGCGGCCGATGCAATGGACCGGCACCTGACCGCAGCAACGCCGCGACAGCAGGCCGGCGCAGCCCGGCCATGGAGGAGGCAACCCCGATGATCCACCGCCGCCACATGCTGGCCGGCGCCGGCCTGCTGGCCCTGCCGCGCCCGGTGCGCGCCCAGCCGCGCTGGGAGCCGACGCGCCCCATCACCCTGCTGGTCGGCTTCGCCCCGGGCGGCGGCACCGACATCATTGCCCGCTTCCTGGCGCCCGCGCTGCAGGCCGAGTTCGGCCAGCCCATCGCGGTGGAAAACCGGCCGGGCGCCAGCGGCACCATCGCCGCGCTGGCCGGCAGCCGCGCCGCGCCGGACGGCCACACGGTCTACATGTCGACCGTCAGCGCCTCGGCCGTCGTGCCGCCGCTGATGAGCCCGCCGCCCTTCGACATCATCAAGGACCAGACCGCGGTGGTGCTGGCGGCGACGGTACCGCTGGTGGCGGTGGTGCCGCTGTCCTCCCCGGCCCGCGACCTGGCCGGATTCATCGCCCATGCCAAGGCCCATCCGGGGGCGCTGAACTACTCCTCCTCCGGCGTCGCCACGCAGCAGCACCTGGCAGCGGAACTGCTCGCCTCGGCGGCCGGGATCAGGATGACCCACGTGCCCTTCCGCGGCACCGGCCAGGCGGTGAACGAGATCCTGGCCGGCCGCATCGACCTGGCGATCGACACCTTCCCCACCTACCTCCCGCATATCCGCGGCGAGCGGGTGCGGGCACTGGCCACCACCATGCCGACGCGGATCGAATGGCTGCCCGACCTGCCGACGGTCGCCGAAAGCGGCTTTCCCGGCTTCGACGCCAATGTCTGGTACATGCTGATGGGCCCGCCCGGCCTGCCCGAGCCGGTGCGGGACCGCTGGGCCGCGGCGGTGAACAAGGCGCTGGCCGACCCGGCGCTGCGGCCGCGGATTAAGGAGGCCGGCTTCATCCCCGGCGGCGGCAGCAGCGCCGATGCGGCCGCGCTGCTGCGCGCCGATGCCGATCGCTACGCGGCGCTGATCCGCAACGCGGGTATCCGGATCGAGTAGCCCGCGATCGTCCTGGGCGGAAACGCCCGGGGCGTGAATCGCCGGCTTGACGGAGTGCAGCGATCGTCCTGGGCGGAAACGCCCAGGGCGTGAATCGCCGGCTCGACACTCCCCCGGCGCTCAGTCGCCGGGCGCGATGCCGTCCCGGCGCGGGTCGGCGCCGCCCTCGATGCCCTGCGCCGTGACCCGCAGCGCCTGCATCCCGGTGTCCACCGGCACCACGCGCGGCGCATGGCCCAGCGCCCGCAACGGCGCCTCCAGCGCCGCCGCGGCGCTGCCCGCCTCGAGGAAGGCGGCGCCGTTCTGCGCGCCGGTCCGCGGCAGCGCGACCGCCGCCTGCGGCCCGGCGCCGCGCCCCAGCATCTCCGCCAGCCCCGCCGCAACGGCATCGATGATCCAGGCGCCACCGCCGGCCCCCGCCACGATCTCAGGCCGCCGGTCCGCGCCGAAGACGATGGTCGGCGCCATCGTCGTCGCCGGCCGCTTGCCCGGCGCCATGGCATTGGCCGCGGCGGGGTCGCTGGCGAAGTTGGACAGGCCGTTGTTCAGCGTGAAGCCGGTCCCAGGCCAGCAGCAGCCCGCCGCCGCCGAGGCCGCTGGCATGCGGCTCCACCACCAAATGCACCAGGGCCGCGGCGACCGCGGCATCCACCGCGCTGCCGCCCTGCCGCAGCATGGCCAGCCCGGCCCCGGTCGCCAGCGGATGCGCGGCGGCGACCATCTGCCGGCGGGCGGGCTCGGCCGCGGCGGGGACCGAGAGGAGGAGCAGGGCGAGGAGGAGGCGGCGCATGCGCGCATTGGCGCGCCGCGCCGGCGACCGCGTCAAGCCGGCCGTCTCGCCACGCCGCGGCGGGCGTGGCAGCCTCGCGGCACTCGCCGGGAACCTTGCCATGCATCGCCGCACGCTGCTGCTCGCTGCGCTCGCCGCGCCGTCCCTGGCGCTTGCGCAGGACTATCCGGCGCGCCCGGTCCGCGTCGTCGTCCCCTTCGCCGCCGGCGGCATCATCGACGTCGTCGCCCGCATCCTGGCGGAGCCGCTGGCCCGGCGGCTGGGCCAGCCCGTGGTGATCGAGAACCTGCCCGGCGCCGGCGCCACCATCGGCGCCCGCGCCGTCGCGCGCGCGGCGCCGGACGGGCACACGCTGCTGCTCTCGGGCGCGGCGCATGCGGTGATGGCCGCGCTCTATGCCGATCTCGGCTTCGACCCGCTGGCCGACTTCGCGCCCGTCGCGCTGCTCGGCGACCAGCCCTTCGTCGTCGCGGTGCATCCCGGCGTGCCGGCGGAGGACGTGCCGCAGCTGCTGGCCTGGCTGCGGGCGCGGCCGGGGACGGCGAATTTCGCCACGACGGGCATCGGCGCCGCCTCGCACCTGGCGGGCGAGTTGCTGAAGTCGCTGGCCCGCGTCGAATTCACCGTGGTGCCCTACCGGGGCACGCCGCAGGTGGTGACCGACCTCGTCGCCGGCCGGGCCGACCTGATGATCGACAGCCAGACCCTGCTGGCGCCGCTGGCAAAGGAGGGCCGGGTGCGGGCGCTGGCGATCACCACCGCGCACCGCTCGGCCCTGCTGCCCGCGCTGCCGACCCTGGCCGAGTCGGGGGTGGCGGGCTACGCGGCCTCGTCATGGCAGGCGCTGCAGGCCCCCGCCGGGACCCCGGCGCCGATCCTGGCGCGGCTGGCCGAGGCCGCCGCCGCCGCGCTCGCCGAGCCGGGCGCGCGGGCGCGCTATGCCGAGGCGGGCATCGAGCCGTTGGCCGGCGGCCCGGCCGAGGCGGCGCGCTTCATCCGCGCCGAGGCGGCGAAATGGGCGCCTATCCTGCAGGCGACCGGGGCGAAGGCGGGATAGGACGGATCGCGCTGGGGCTTGGGCGCCCGGACGCGCGGCTCCGCCCTGCCGGCAGTGGGCGAGGGCGGTGCCGCGTTCCCGCCGGAGCGGAGGCCGTCGCGCTGCTATTCCGGCTTCAGCTGCGCCACCCTTATGACCTCGGCATAAACGCCGGCATCGCGGCGGATGCGCGTGGCGAAGCCCTCCGGCCCCTGGCCGAGGATGTCGAAGCCCTGCTCGCGCAGCTTCGCCGCCACCTCCGGCCGGGCGAGCACGGCCAGCCAGGCGGCGCTCAACCGCGCCGCGATCTCCGGCCTGCCGCCCGCCGGCATCACCACGCCGTACCAGCTGTCGGAAATCGCTGCGGGGAAGCCGAGCTCGCCGAGGCTCGGCAGGTCCGGCAGGAAGCCGCTGCGCCGCGGCGCGGCCAGGGCCAGGGCGCGGAGGCGGCCGTCGCGCAACATGGGCAGCACGTCCGGCAGGTTGCCGTACATGTAATCCACGCGGCCGGCGATCAGGTCGGTCATTACCTGCGGCGTGCCGCGATAGGGCACATGCGTCGCATTCAGCCCCGCCAGCAGCTTCAGGTGCTCGGCGCCCAGGTGCAGGCTGGTGCCCTGGCCGTTGCTGCCGAAGCTGAGCCCGGGGCCGGGGCGGCGGGCCTTCTCCAGGAAGCCGGCGAAGTCGGTGGCCAGCGCAGGATGCGCCACCAGCACGTGCGGCACCTCGGTCAGCAGGGCAAGCGGGGTGAACTGCCGCAGCGGGTCGTAGGGCGAGGGCCGGTGCAGGCTGGGGTTCACCGTGAAGCTGTTGGCGACCATCAGCATCGCCTGGCCGTCGGGCGGGGTGCGCAGCATCGCCTCGGTCGCCACCAGCGTGCCGCCGCCGGGGCGGTTCTCCACCACCACCACCTGGCCGAGATCGCCCTGCACCACCGCGGCCAGCTGCCGCGCCAGCACGTCGATCCCGGCGCCGGGCGGGAAGGGGACAATGAGGCGCAGCGGCGCCTCGGGCGACCAGCCCCGGGCGCGGGCCAGGGGCGCCGCCAGCAAGCCGGCGGCCATCAACACGCATCGACGGAGCATCCCCGACCTCCTCAGGTTCGGCCGGGGTCAGCAAGCATCGTGCCGGTGCGGCTACTTCCGCCCGACCCGCTTCGGCGGCACCGCGTCCGGCACCGGCTCGGGCCCCGCCATGCTGCGGACAACCAGCACCACGGCCGCCTTCTGCGGGAATTCCAGCCGGCGATAGGCGCGCAGCAGTGCTTCCTCGTCCCCCGCCAGCAGGCCGAGCGAGCCCTGGTCCTCCTCCATCAGCTCGGCCGGGGGAGGGGTGTCGGGGTCGAGGCCGACGAGGTAGGAGACGCTGGTCGCCAAGGCTTCGGCCAGCCGGACCAGCTTCTGGCCGCGCGGGGGCGGGACCCGGCCCTCGGCCATACGATCGAGGAAATCCGCGGGCAGGCCGGCCTGGCGGCAGGCTTCCTCGGGCGTCAGACCCAGCCGGTCCAGCCTTCCCTCGATCAGCGCGGCCATGGGCGGGGCATCGTTCGGCATGAGGAGTTCCACGCGCCGCGGCCTGGCGGGTTCCTTTTCGGTTGACCCGGGGGCCCGCTGCCCTGACATGCGGGCGAACCGCCGGAGCTTTCCCCCCATGATCCGCCGCCGTCCCCTGCTCGGCCTCGCCGCCGTTGCCCTCACCCCTGCTGCCGCCAATGCCCAGACATGGGCGCCCAACCGCCCCGTTCGCCTCATCGTGCCGATCGCCGCCGGCGGCGCGCTCGATATCACCGCCCGCATGCTGGGGGAGAAGCTGTCGCCGCTGCTCGGCCAGCCCGTGGTGGTGGAAAACCGCGCCGGCGCCGGCGGCAATATCGGCGCGGAATTCGTGGCAAGGGCGGAGAAGGACGGCCACACCCTGCTGATCGGCGCGGCCAATACGCTGGCGGCGAACAAGTACCTTTATGGCAGCCGCATGCCGATCGACCCGCTGAAGGAGCTCGCGCCGATCACCCGCGTCTCCACCGGC
This sequence comes from Dankookia rubra, assembly GCF_004355005.1. GTDB lineage: Bacteria > Pseudomonadota > Alphaproteobacteria > Acetobacterales > Acetobacteraceae > Paracraurococcus > Paracraurococcus ruber_A. The sequence continues at coordinate 217,261 of NZ_SMSJ01000005.1, read as the reverse complement.
ACGATCCTGCTGGTGGTGAACGCCCAGCGCCCCTGGAAGAGCTTCGCCGAGCTGGTCGCCGCGGCGAGGAAGGAGCCGGGGAAGATCACCATGGGGTCGTCGGGCACCGGCACCACCAGCCACCTCTACATGGAGCTGGTGAAGCGCGTCGCCGGGATCGACATCACCCATGTGCCCTATCGCGGCGGCGGGCCGGCCATCCAGGACCTGGTCGCCGGCAACATCGACATGATGTTCGACGTGATGCCGGCGCTGATGCCGCATGTGCGGGAGGGCCGCTTCCGCGCGCTGGCGGTCGGCAGCGCCGAGCGGATCACCTATGTCCCCGGGCTCGAGGATGTGCCGGGGATGAACGAGCTGCTGCCGGGCAAGGGCGTCGATGCCCAGGTCTGGTACGCCACCATGGCCCCGGCCGGCACGCCGGAGCCGGTGCTGGCGCGGCTGCATGCGCTGATCACGCAGGTGGCGAAGGCGCCGGAATTCGGCGCGCGGCTGATCCCGCTCGGCTTCCAGCCGATGACCGATGCCTCGCCCGCGGAGTTCGGCGCCTTCTGGCGCGGCGAGGAGGGCCGCTGGAAAACGCTGGTGGAGATCAGCGGCGCCCAGGCGGAATAGGCCGAAGGTTGCGGACATCGCCGGACCGGTCCAGCCTTTCCGGAACCACGGGAGGGACGCCATGAAGATCGGCGCGGCGATGTTCTTCACCGACTATTCCATGTCGCCGGCGGAGCTCGCCCTGGCGCTGGAGGAGCGCGGCTTCGACAGCCTCTGGGCGCCGGAGCATTCGCATATCCCGCTGGTCCGCCGGGTGTCGCACCCGAGCGGCGGCGAACTGCCGAAGCAGTATTACGACGTGATGGACCCCTTCGTGACGCTGACCGCGGCGGCGATGGCATCCCGCACCCTGCTCATCGGCACCGGCATCTGCCTGGTGGTGCAGCGGGACCCGATCCAGACCGCGAAGTCGGTCGCCTCGCTCGACCAGATCTCCGGCGGGCGCTTCCTGTTCGGCGTCGGCAACGGCTGGAACCAGGAGGAGATCGAGGACCACGGCACCGTCTTCGCCACCCGCCACAAGCTGGCGCGGGAGCGGATCGAGGCGATGCAGGCGATCTGGACGAAATCCAAGCCTGAGTACCACGGCGAGTTCGTCGATGTCGCGCCGATGATGACCTGGCCGAAGCCGGTGCAGAAGCCGCACCCGCCGATCATTGTCGGCGGCGCGTTTCCCTGGGGAGCGAAGCGCGCGGTGCGCTACGGCAATGGCTGGATGCCGCACCGCGTGCGCAAGCACTATGCGGACGTGGCGGCGCTGGTCCCGCAATTCCGCGCCATGCTGGCGGAGGCCGGGCGCCGTGAGGAGGACGTCCCCATCACCATCTGGGGCGTGAAGGAGGACCGCGACGCGCTGCTGGCGGACCGCGACCTTGGCGTCGAGCGCGTGGTGCTGAGCCTGGAGGCGGCGAAGCGCGACGTGATCCTGCCGGAGCTCGACCGCTGGGCGAAGCTGATCGAGGCGGTGAGGTAGGCAGGGTTGGGGAGGGAAAAAGGTGTTCCCTCCCCAAGCCCCACCCTTCCCTTATGTGAGTCGGCACTCGTTGCGCGGCGGCTGCCAGACTCGGAGAAATAGATGAGGGAAGACTGGGGGAGAATACTTTCTCCCCCAGTCTTCCCTTCTACCCGACGCGCCGGTAGTCCAGCCCGCGCGCCAGCCAGCAGCCCAGCGTCACGCCGCCATCCTCGCCGCGGCGCAAGGCCAGCGTCCAGTCGCCCGGCGGCGTGTGGTCCAGCGCGCGCGGGCAGGGCAGGGCCCAGAGGTCGCGGCCGATCGGCTCCAGCAATTCCATCCGCCCCTGGCCGAGGAAGCCGGAAAAGCCGCCATAGAGCGCGCCGCCGGCATCGGCGATCTCGAGTTCGGCGCCCAGTTCCCCGCAGCGGTAGCGGCCGGCGAGGTCGCGCGGCGCCTCTCCGTCGCAGGGCTGCAGCAGGCTGGACAGGTTCTCCTGCGGCCGGTCCATCCAGAGGCCGTCCGCCGCCATGCGCAGGCGGGTCAGGCCGTTGGTCGCGCTGCCATCCGGCTGCAGGTCGAGCAGTTCCGCCGAATGGCCGAAGCGCAGCCGGAGCCGGCCGGGCGCGGCGGCATCGATCCGCGCGGCAAGGCCCGTCTCCGGCTCGAGATAGGCGCCGAGCCAGGCGGGCGGCGACAATGTCGTGTCCGGCCCCGGCCGCGCCGCATCCAGCACGGCGCCGAGCGCCTCCAGCGCCGCGCCATGCGCATCGCCGAAGTGGTTGAACATCACCACGACCGAGATGCGCTCCGCCGGCATCGTGAGCCGGTGGCTGCGCCAGCCGCGCAGCGCGCCGCCATGGCTGAGGATTGCCCGGCCGTGTTCGCGGCCGCGGCCGAGGCCGAAGCCGTAGTGCGCCGGCGCGCCATCGGCGAAGGCGACGGGCTGGGCGAGCCGGCCATGCAGCGATTCCGGGTCGTCCCGCGTCGCGTCGATATGCCGCTCCCAGGCGATCATGTCGTCGAGGCTGGCGCCGAGCCCGGCATCGCCGGTCCAGAGGATGCGGTTCTCCGCGGCGCGGAAGCCGCTGGCGACATTGCCCTCGTAGCCCTCGGTGCCGTCCGGCATGGCGCGGGTATCGGCGGCGAGAAAGGCGCTGCCCATGCCGGCGCGGTCGAAGATATGCGTGCGCAGCAGCTCAGCGAAGCCGCGGCCGGTATGGTCCTGCAGCGCGTCCGAGAGCAGGCGGAAATTCTGGTTCACGTAGGAATAGCGGGCGCCCGGCGCGAAGTGCAGGGACGTGGTGCCGGCGATGACCCGCGCCGCTTCCGTGTCGCCGAAAGCGGACTCGACCGGCGCGCCGTGCAGCATCGCCACCGCCCAGTAGTCGCGCAGGCCGGACTGGTTGTGCATCAGATGCAGCGCGCCCGGCGCCGCATCGCCCAGCAGCGGCAGCCGGGCGCGGATCAGCGGATCGAGCATCGCCGGGTCGCCGCAGGCGTCCAGCACCGCGGCGCAGGTGAACTGCTTGGTGATGGAGCACATGCGGAACAACGTCCGCGGCGTGAAGGCGATGCGCCGTTCCGCATTGGCATAGCCCCAGGCATGCCGCAGCAGCACCTCGCCCGCCCGCAGCACGGCGATGGCGCCGCCCGGGCCGGGATAGGCCTGCGGCAGCCGGGCGGCAAGCGCCTCAAGCCGGTCCATCAGGCCGGCACGCGGCGGTATTTCTGCAGGCAGCGGACGCCCTCGGGCGGGGGCGCCTTGCCGTCGTGGTAGCGCGGATAGGCTGTGAAGCTGACCTCGGCGACATAAAGGTCGCCACGGCTGTCGACGCAGAGCCCGTGCGGCGACCAGAACTGCCCGGGACCACCGCCTAGTTCGCCGAAGCGCGAGAGCACCTTCCCCTGCATGTCGAGCACGGAGACGCGCGGGCCGAGATTGGGGAAGGCCTTGTTCACCGGCAGCTGCGGCCCGAGCTCGCCGACGTAGCAGCAGGGGCAGGCGCCCTTGCCCAGGAAGAGCGAGCAGGGCCGGTGCACGTTCGTCCACTGCCCCTGGTACTGCCCCTTGCCATCGAAGATCTGCACCCGGTGGCTTTCCCTGTCGGCCACGTAGACCAGCCCGGCATCGTCGCAGACGATGTTGTGCGGCAGGTTGAACTCACCGGGTTCCATCCCCGGCCGGCCCCAGGAGAACAGGTGCTTGCCCTCCGGCGAATACTTGTGCACGGCGGCATTGCCGTAGCCGTCGGAGACGTAGATGTCGCCCTCCGGCGACAGCGCGGTATGGGTGCAGCGGTTGAAGGGCTGGCCGGACATGAAGGGCGCCGGCCGGTCGGGCAGGCCGATGGTCAGCAGCACGCGTCCGTCGAGCGTGCATTTGCGGACGGTGTGGTCGCCGTCGTCGGTGCACCAGAGGATGTCGTCCGGCCCCATGTGCAGGCCATGCGCGCGGGAGAAGAGGCCTTCCCCCCAGCTTGTCAGGAATTGGCCGTCGCGGTCGAAGACGCAGACCGGGTGCTCGCCGCGGCTGAAGGCATAGACGCGGTCCTGGCTGTCCACCGCGACGGCGGCGACCTCCTTCAGCGACCATCCCGCGGGCAGGCGGCCCCAATCGGGCACGGCTTCGTAGCGGAAATCGCCGGTGCCGAAGATGTGGTCCATGGATGCGTCCCCCTTCAGGTCAGAACAGCAGGCCCTTCCTCAGCAGGCCATGCACGCCCTTCTCCCCGTTCACCGTCTGGGTCACGTGGAAGTCCACGGCCAGCGAGCAGAAGGCATAGGCCTGTTCCCGCGCCAGGTTGGTGCGGCTGCAGATGAAGGTGATCATCTCCCGCAGCGCCTGCTTCATCGCCTGGTCCAGGTCTTCGTTGATGCCCATCGAGACGTAATGGGTCGGCGTCTCCGCCCGCGGCATCGCCTGTCCCGTCGCCTTGTGCAGCCGGAAGGTGAAGGTGCCGTTCAGGCACATCTCGAGCGCGGAGACGCAGACCTCGCCGTCGCCCTGCACGCCATGCCCGTCGCCGACCGAGAAGTTGGCGCCCGGCACATGCACCGGCAGGAAGAGCGACGACCCCGCCTGCAATTCCTTGTTGTCGAGGTTGCCGCCGTGGATGCGCGGCGCGATGGAGGTGATGGTCTCGAAGGCCGGCGGCGGCGCGACGCCCATGACGCCGAAGAAGGGCGCCAAGGCCAATTCGGTGCCCCAGGGCAGCCGGCAAACCCGACGGTCCCGGTCGACCGGGATATGCATCAGGTGGGTTTCGTGGAAATCTTCGGGCAGCGTGCCGGCCAGCGGGCGGATGATGTTGTAGCCCCAGTCGGCGCCCGGCTCGATGCGGTCGATGCGCACCTCGAGCGTGTCGCCCGGTTCGGCGCCCGCAATGGCGATCGGGCCGGTCATGATATGGCCGAGCCAGGGTTCGCGGTTGGCCTCGATGACCGCCTTCAGCGCCGCCGGGATGGTGAAGCCGCTGCCCTCGGGCGGCATCACGCTCGGCCGGCCGGAGATGCACTCGACCTGCACCGTATCGCCCGGCGCGATGGTCAGCACCGGCGGGAAGCTGGCGTTGAAGACGCCGATGCGCGTCGTCTCGGGCGTGGCGCGGAGGGTATGGGCGGGCATGGCGCGGCGGTCTCCGGGTCGGGAGGCGCGATGATGCTACAGCACCGCTTCCGCCACCACCCGCAGCGCCGGCTGCGTCGCGCCGGTCAGCACCAGCGTGCCGATCTTCCCTTCCTTCGCCACCGCCTTCCAGTCCTGCAGCCGGCCGCGGATGCGGTCGGCCGGGCCGACCAGGGCGATCTCGTCCACCAGCCTGTCCGGCACCAGCGCCGCGGCGTCGCGGTGGCGCCGCGCCAGGTAGGCCTCCTGGATCGCCGCCGCGGCATCGGGGTAGCCGAGCCGGCGGACATAGTCGTTGTAGAAATTCTTGCCCTTCGCGCCCATGCCGCCGATGTAGAGCGCGAGTTCGGGCTTGGCGGCGTCGCGGCAGGCCTGCAGGTCGTCGCCCAGCCTGATCTTGGTATAGGGCGCGATGTCGAAGGCATGCAGGTCGGCCGGCTTGCCCGCCTTGGCCATGCCCTCCAGCGTCGGCTTCGCTACGAGGTCGGCGCCTTCCGGCGACATGAAGATCGGCAGGTTGCCGTCGGCGATCTCGCCCGCCAGCCGCATGCCGCCGGGGGTGATGGAGGCGCAGTAGAAGCGCAGCGGCGCCCCGTGCAGGATGCTCTTCAGCGGCTTGCCGAGCCCGGTCGCATCCGGCCCGTCATAGGGGATGCGGTAGTGCTCCCCCTGGTGTTCAAGCGGCTTCTCCCGCGCGACGATGGCGCGGATGATGTCGATATATTCCCGCGTCCGGACCATCGGCGTGCCGTATGGCTGGCCGTGCCATCCCTCCACCACCTGCGGGCCGGAGGGGCCGACGCCGCACAGGAACCGGTCGCCCGACAACTGCTGCAGCGTCATCGCCGTCATCGCCGCGCAGGTTGGCGTGCGGCCGGGCATCTGCATGATGCCGGTGCCGGCCTTGATCCGCGTGGTGCGCGCCAGCACCCAGGCGATCGGCGTCACCGCGTCGCTGCCATAGCTCTCGCCGCACCAGACCGAATGGTAGCCGAGCCGTTCGGCTTCCAGCACCAGCGCGGTGTCGACGCCGGCGCCCATGCCGAGGGTGAGGCCGAGCCGCATGGTCAGAGCCTCGCCATCACGCCGTCGCGGAAGTCGCGCATGCTGGCCAGCACCTCCTCGACCGTATTGCCGGGATAGGTGAAGTCCACCGCGCCGACACCGAGGTCGCGCAGCGCCTTCAGGTCGTCGGCGATCTGCTCGGGCCGGCCGGAGAAGAGCCGGCGTTCGCCGTCGCCGGCCGTGGCCGGCACCTCCGGCCCGTATTTCTGCACCCGGTAGGCCAGCGCCACCTTGGCCGGGTCGCGGCCTTCCTTCTCCACCAGCCCGCGCAGTTTCGCCACCGCGGCGCGGTAGCGGGCCAGGCTCTCAAGGGGAAAGGACGGGTTCGTGCCGATGGGGTACCACGCATCGCCGAGCCGCGCGGTACGGCGTAGCGCCGGGCCGCTCTCGCCCCCCACCCAGACCGGCGGGCCGCCCGGCTGCACGGGCTTCGGCTGGAAGCTGATGTCCTGGAAGCGGACGTAGTCGCCGGCGAAGCGCGGCTCCGGCGCGGTCCAGAGCTCCCGCGCCGCCAGGATGTATTCGTCCGTCACCTTGCCGCGGGCGGCGAAGTCGGGGACCTGCAGCGCCTCGAACTCCTCCTGCAGCCAGCCGGCGCCGATGCCGAGGGTCAGCCGCCCGCCCGAGAGCACGTCGATGGTCGAGAGGATCTTGGCGGTCAGCAGCGCCGGCCGGTGCGGCACCACCATCACCGATGTGACCATGCGCAGCGTCGTCGTCTTCGCCGCCAGGAACATCACCTGGGTCAGCTGTTCGTGCCGTTCGCCGCGGCTGCCGGCGGGGAACTCCCCGCTGTCGGTATAGGGGTACTTGGCGTGGATGTCCTTGGGGATGACCACATGGTCGCTGATGGTGGCGTAGCCGTAGCCCATCGCCTCGGCCTCCTGCGCCAGGCGGGTCAGGTGCTCCGGGGTGGCCAGGGGCCCGCCGCTGGGGGCGTTGAAGCCGATCTTCATGCCGTTTCCTCCGCCGCCGCCGCATTGCATCCGGGCGGTGCCTGACCCACGATGGAGGCCAGTGATGGGGGAAGCAAGGGTGCAGGATCGGCTGGAAGCCATGCCTCTGGACGCGCTGATGGCGGAAGCGGCAGCGCTGCGCGACGCGTCGCATGGCCGCGTCATCAGCTATTCGCGCAAGGTCTTCATCCCGCTGACGAAACTCTGCCGTGACGTCTGCCACTACTGCACCTTCGCGGAGAACCCGCGCCCCGGTCACGCCGCCTTTCTCTCGCCCGAAGAAGTGCTGGCGATTGCTCGCGCCGGCGCCGCGGCCGGCTGCACCGAGGCGCTGTTCACCCTGGGCGACAAGCCGGAGCTGCGCTGGCGGCAGGCGCGCGAGGCGCTGGCGGCGCTGGGGCATGCGACGACGATCTCCTACCTGACCGCCATGTGCGACCTGGTCCTGCAGGAGACCGGGCTGCTGCCGCATGCCAACCCCGGCGTGATGACCCGCGACGAGATCGCCGCGCTGCGTGCCGTCACCGCCAGCCAGGGCATCATGCTGGAGAGCGCCAGCGCCCGGCTCTGCGAACCCGGCCAGGTCCACCACGGCAGCCCCGACAAGCACCCGGAGGCGCGGCTGGAAGTGCTGCGCCTGGCCGGCGAGCTGCGCGTGCCCTTCACGACAGGCATCCTGATCGGCATCGGCGAGACGCGGGCGGAGCGGCTGGAGGCGCTGCGGGCGATCGCCCGGATCCACGCGCAGCACGGCCATATCCAGGAAGTCATCATCCAGAATTTCCGCGCCAAGCCGCGGACGAAGCTGGCGGGGGCCGAGGAGCCGGACCTCGACGACCTGCTCTGGACCATCGCCGCGGCGCGGATCGTGTTGGGCGGGGCGATGCACATCCAGGCGCCGCCGAACCTGTCGCCCGGCGTCTACCAGAAGCTGGTCGCGGCCGGGCTGAACGATTGGGGCGGTGTCTCCCCGGTGACGCCCGACCATGTGAACCCCGAAGCGCCCTGGCCGCATCTGGAAGATTTGGCCGCCCGCACCGCGGAGGCCGGCAAGATGCTGGTGCAGCGGCTACCGACCTATGCCGAATACGTCCGCGCGCCTGACACCTGGTTCTCGCCCACGGTCGCCACCGCGATGCGGCGCGCGAGCGATGCGGAGGGCCTCGCACGCGGCGACGACTGGTCGCCGGGCGAGACGCTTCTGCCGCTCTTGCCGGCCCCCCGCCTGGCCACCGCCGATGCGGCGCTGGCCCGCCTGGTGGACCGCGCCACCGGCGGCGCGCGGCTCGACGAGCCCGAGATCATGCGGCTGTTCGCCGCGCGTGATGCCGACCAGGCGCATGTCGCGGCGGCGGCGGACCGGCTGCGCGCGGCGATGTCGGGCGACACCATCCGCTACGTCGTCAACCGAAACATAAACTACACCAATATCTGCACCTATCGCTGCAAGTTCTGCGCCTTCAGCAAGGGCAGGACGCACGAGGCGCTGCGCGGCCCGGCCTACGACCTCGACCATGCCGAGATCGTCCGCCGCGCCGAGGAAGCCTGGGCCCGCGGCGCGACCGAGGTCTGCCTGCAGGGCGGCATCCACCCCGACTATACCGGCGCGACCTACGAAGGCATCTGCCGGGCGATCCAGGCCGCGGTACCCGGGATGCACATCCACGCCTTCTCCCCGCTGGAGGTGACGCAGGGCGCGGCGACGCTGGGCCTTTCGCTCCGCGACTACCTGGCGCGGCTGAAGGCGGCCGGGCTCGGCACCCTCCCGGGCACGGCGGCGGAGATCCTGGACGACGAGATCCGCGCCATCATCTGCCCGGACAAGGTGAACACCGCGGAATGGGTGGCGGTCGCGCGCGCCGCGCATGCGCTCGGCCTGCGGACGACCGCGACCATCATGTTCGGCCATGTCGAAGGGCCGCTGAACTGGGCGCGGCACCTGCTGGTGCTGCGCGACCTGCAGGCGGAGACGGGCGGCTTCACCGAGTTCGTGCCACTCCCCTTCGTCCACATGGAGGCGCCGATATACCTGCGCGGCCAGGCGCGGCGCGGACCCACATTCCGGGAGGCGCTGCTGATGCACTCCGTCGCGCGCCTGGTGCTGCACCCGCATATCGCCAGCATCCAGACCAGCTGGGTGAAGATGGGACCGCAGGGCGCTGCCCTGGCGCTGCAGGCCGGCGCCAACGACCTTGGCGGCACGCTGATGAACGAGAGCATCAGCCGCGCGGCCGGCACGCAGCACGGCCAGGAATTCCCGCCCGAGGCGATGGAGGCGCTGATCCGATCGATCGGCCGCATGCCGCAGCAGCGGACGACGCTGTACGGGACGCCGCCCGAGGCGCAGCGGCGGAAGTCCTACCATGCGGAGGAGCTGGCGCCGGTGGTGCAGACGGCGCCGCGGCGGCGGGAACACGCGTAGCGAGGGGCGCTGCCCCTCGCGCACCCCGCCAAAGGCCGAAAGGCCTCCGGACACCTCGGGTCAGAGGCGGGTCAGGACGCCCGACTCACGCAGCCAGGACAGGGTGCGGGTGCCGCGGGCGAGGTCGAGGCCGGCGAACATGGCGATGTCCTCGGGATGGTCGATGTCCATCGCCACGCCGGGCAGCGGCACGATGCGCGGCTCGATCCCCTGCGCCCGCGCCGCGGCGAGGTGCGGGAAGTAGCTGTCCTCCCCGAAGCGCAGCGGCACCACGCCGGGAGGGCTCAGCACCACGCCGTTCGAGCCCTTCTCGTCATGCGCCGGGGCGATGGTGAAGGCCGGCGCCGCACCGTGCGCCGCGACCAGCGCCTCGGTCTCCGCCGCTGTCACCGCCGGGATATCGCCCGGCATGGTCAGCACGCCGGTCGCACCTTCCGCCGCCAATACCCGCGCCGCCGCGGTGACGCTGCCGGTATGCCCGTCCCGCGCGCCGGCGGTGATGACCCGCGCGCCGCGACGCCCTGCCTCCGCCGTGGTCCAGCCATCCAGGGTCACCACCGCGACCCCGGTCAGCCCGCGCGCGCCGAGCAGCGCGTCCAACACCTCGCCCACCATCACCCGCATCAGTGCGACGCGCTCCTCGGGCGACAGCAAGGGCGAGAGGCGCTGCTTCGACCCCGCCATCTCCTTTACCGGCAGCACGGCCCAGAGCGTCACCGCAGCGCATCCGCCGCGGCCAGCACGGCCCGGGCCAGCGCCACCTTGTCGTCCAGCGTCCGCATCAGCGTCGCGGCGCGGAACACGCGCGGGGCGATACCGGTCGCGTCGTCGCCTTCTTCCATCACATAGCCGGTCAGCAGGTCGCCGTAGCGCGCGGCGACCGCGGCGGCGGAGGGCGGCGTGCCCAGCTCGGCGAACATCTTCGCGGTCGGTCCCTTCACCGCCTGCCCGGCGATGATGGGCGATACGGCGATCACCGGCGCGCCCGAGGCCAGGATCGCATCCCGCATCCCCGGCACCGCCAGGATCGGCTCGATGCTGATGAAGGGGTTGCTCGGGCAGATCGCCACGGCGCGCGGCCCCGCCCGCAGCGCCGCCAGCACCTCCGGCTGCGGCCGCGCCGCGGCGGCGCCGGCGAATTCCACCGCGCGCACCACCGGCGCCGCGCGCTGCCGCACGAACCAGTCCTGGAAATCGATCCAGCCCGCGTCGCCCAGGATGCGCGTGCGCACGGGATCGTCGCTCATCGGCAGGATGCGCGGGCCGATGCCCATCCGCTGCCGCACGTCGTCGGTGATGCTGGAAAGCGTCTCCCTGCCGCGAAGCCGATGCGTCCGCAGCACGTGCACCGCCAGGTCGCGGTCGCCGAGGCGGAACCAGTCCGGTCCGCCCAGCGCGCCGAGCGTATCCATGAAGCCCCAGCTCTCGTCGTGCCGGCCCCAGCCCAGCACCGGGTTGTCGAGCCCCGCCAGCGTGTAGCTGAGCGTGTCGATATCGGGGCAGATGGTCAGGCCGAGATGCTCGAAGTCGTCGCCGGTATTGGCGACGATCAGCAGGTCCGAAGGCGGCAGCACCTGCGACAGGCCGAGCGCCAGCTTCGCCCCGCCGATGCCGCCCGACAACGCCACGATCACTGGAACAGATCCTCCGCGCCGACCCGCACCAGTTCGGAGGCCGGCAGCGCCGGCGCCGACCAGCGCAGCCCGCGCACCAGCACCGCCGGCCGTCCCTCCGCGCCCTGGCCCATCACCAGCCCTGCGGCCGCGGCGATCTCGTCGGCGAAGCCGGTGATGCTGACCATCAGCGTGCGGCCGAACAGGTCGGGCTGGCCGCGCAGATCCAGCAGGGCCGGCAGCCCCGCCGCACCGATGGCAACGCCGACGGTGCCGCGCCGCCAGGCCCGGCCGAAGCTGTCGGTGATCACCACCGGCAGGCCGAGCCGTGCCGAAAGCGCCGCGGCGCTGCCATCCGGGTCCAGCGGCAGCAGCAGGGCATGACCGTCCCGCCCGACATTCGACTGGTCGATCCCGGCATTGGCCATGACGAAGCCGAGCCGGTGCTGGACGATGATCAGGTTCGGCCGCGACCGCACCACCCGCACGGATTCCGACAGGATCAACTCGACCAGCCGCGGGTCCTTGCCGGTCTCCGCGCCCAAAGCCTGCGCGCGGGCGGAGGGCGTGACGGAGGCCAGCGGCACGCTGCGCCCCTCCGCCTTGCTGACGATCTTCTGCGCCACCGCCAGCACGTCGCCGGGCTGCGGCTGGATGGCGGCATGCGCCAGCCCCTCCGCCAGGATCGCGCCGAGGTCGTCGCCCGCCGCCACCATCGGCAGGCCGGGCACCGCCAGCAGGGTGAGCGCGTCGCTCACCCGAAGCGGCGGCGCAGCAGGGGCAGCACCCGCTCCCCGTAGAGGCTCAGGAACCGCGCCTGATCCGGCCCCGGCGCGTGGAAGACCAGGTGGTTGAAGCCGAGCCCGGCGTAGTAGCCGATCCGCTCGACATGCTCCTCCGGGTCGTCGGAGACGATCCAGCGGCTGGCGGCGCGTTCCAGCGGCAAGGCATCGGCCAGGCGTTCCATCTCGGCCGGGTCCTCGACCGACATCTTCTCCTCGGGCGAGAGGGCCAGCGCCGCCCAGTGGCGGGTGTCCTCCAGCGCGCGCTGCCGGTCGGTGTCGAAGGAGACCTTCACCTCGATCATCCGGTCGTAGTTGGGCTTCGGCGCGCCGGCGGCGTCCAGCCCGGCGGCGACGTTCGGCAGCAGCGTCTCGGTGTACAGTTCCGGCTTCTTACCCGAGGTGCAGATGAACCCGTCGCCGCCGCGGCCGGCGTATTTCGCCACCAGCGCGCCGGCTGCGGCGACGTAGATCGGCACCGGCGTTTCCGGCCGGTCGTAGATCGTGGCCTTCTCCGTCCTGTAGTACTGGCCCTCGAAGCTCACGCGCTCCTCGGTCCAGAGCTTCCGCATCAGCTGCACCGCCTCGCGCATCCGGGCGAAGCGTTCCTTGAACTCCGGCCAGGGCGCGCCGGTCGAGGGCACCTCGTTCAGCCCCTCCCCGGTGCCGATGCCGAGGATGACGCGGCCGGGGAACATCGAGCCCAGCGTGCCGAAGGCCTGCGCCACGATCGAGGGATGGTAGCGGAAGGTGGGCGTCAGCACCGAGGTCCCCATCACCAGCCGCTGCGTCCGCGCCCCCAGCGCGCCGAGCCAGACCAGCGAGTTGGGCGCATGCCCATCCGTGTGCTTCCAGGGCTGGAAATGGTCGGAGATGAAGCAGGAATCGAACCCCGCCTGTTCCGCCAGGACGCCATAGTCCAGCAGCTTCGCCGGGGCGAATTGTTCGGCCGAGGCCTTGTAGCCGAGCGTCAGCATGGTCTTCGCCCCTTCAGGTATCGGCCAGCGCCGCCAGCATGGCGTCGCGGTGCCCGGTGTCGCCGTCCTCGGTGACGGGCTGGATGCAGACATGGGTGGCGCCGGCGGCGAAATGCGCGCGGAGGCCGGTCTTCACCGCCTCGGCGTCGCCCGAGATCACCATGGCGTCGATGAAGCGGTCATTGCCGCCATCGGCCAGCTCGGCCTCCGAGAAGCCGAGGCGCAGCCAGTTGTTCACGTAGTTCGGCAGCGTCATGTAGCGCGCGAGCTCCTTGCGCCCCAGTGCCCGGGCGCGCGCCTTGTCCGGCTCGATGCAGACCTTCTGCTCGACCGCGAGAACCTTGCCGGGACCCAGGATCTCCGCCGCCTGCTTCGTATGGTCCGGCGTCACGTTGTAGGGCACCGCGCCGTCCGACCGCGCCGCCGCCAGCGCCAGCATCTTCGGCCCGAGCGCGGCCAGCAGCACCGGGCCTTCCAGCGCGGCGCCGCCGCCCTTCGCCATGCCATCTAGGTAGGCGCGCATGGCGGGGATCGGCTTGTCGTAGTGGTGGCCGCGCAGGCCCTCCACCATCGGGATGTGCGAGACGCCGAGGCCGAGCGCGAAGCGCCCGCCATGCAGCGCGTTCATCGTCGCCAGCGCCCGCCGGGCGGTGAAGGCATCGCGGGCGTAGATATTGGCGATCGAGCTGCCGATGACGAGCTTCGTGCTGTTCGCCAGCAGGAAGCCGGCCAGCGCGACCGATTCATGGCCGCGCGATTCCGGGTACCAGAGGGTGCCGTAGCCCTTGCCCTCGACGCGCTTCAGCAGGGCGCGCAGCCCCGCCGCATCCAACCGGTCGGTCGAGCACCATACGCCGAGACGTCCGAAATCCATGACCGCATCCTCCGTCCCTGACCGCAGTATGGCGCTGCCCGGCGCGGCCCGCCAGTTGACGGCCGGGGGCGGCGAAACCTAGCGTTCCCGCAAGAACGCCCCGGGGAGGGTCCGAATGGCAACCGCCGCACGCTTCGCCTACCAGATCGGTGCCGTGGGGGAGGCAGGGCTCAGCGATAGCCAGCTTTACCGCGAGGCGATCGCCGATGCCGAGCTGCTGCACCGCCTGCGCTACGACGCCGCCTGGATGGTGGAGCACCATTTCAGCGACTACTACCCGCAGCCCAACCCGCTGCTGTTCCTCTCCCACATCGCCGCGGCCTGCCCCGGCCTCGGCCTCGGCACGGCGGTCATGGTGCTGCCCTGGTACGACCCGGTGCGCTTCGCCGAGGATGTGGCGATGCTGCAGACGCTGTCCGACGGCGATCTGCACATCGGCATGGGTCGCGGCACGGCGAAGTCGGAATACGACGCCTTCGGCATCGGCATGGAGACCGCCCGCGACCGCTTCCGCGAGTGCTGGGAGTTCACCCGGAAGGCGCTGCAGGGCGGGCCGGTGACCCATGCCGGGCACTACGCCAACTGGACCGCGCCGACCGTGCTGCGGCCGGCGCTGCAGGGCCGGATGCCGAGCTTCTACGGCGCCATCGGCAGCCTGGAGAGCGCGGCGATCATGGCCGATCTCGGCCTGCCGCCGCTCTGCCTGTCGTCCTTCCCCGACAAGCTGCTGCGCCGCATCCTGGAGACCTGGAAGGAACGGACCGCCGCCGCCGGCCGGCCGGCCGAGGCGACCTTCCCGATCTCGATCAAGTGCTTCGTCGCCGAGACGGACGCGGCCGCACAGGCCGAGGCGCTGGAATACCTGCCGAAATTCTTCGCCCTGCAGGTGGAGCACTACCAGTCCGACCATGCCCCCTGGGGCAATATCCCGGGCTACGAGCAGTTCAACCGCATGTTCGCCAACCTGCGGCAGCTCTCCGACCCCGCCAACCTCGGCGGCTACCTCGCCCAGAACCTGGTGGGATCGCCGGCGACGGTGGCGCGGCGTCTGCAGGAGATCATCGGCCTCGGCTTCAACTACCTGGTCGTCAGCAACGCCACCTACGGCGTGCCGCAGGCGGTGCGGCACCGGACGATCCGGCTCTTCGCCGAGGAGGTGATCCCCCGGGTGCGGGAGATGGCACCCGCGGCAGAGTAGGGCCGCCTAGCCCGGCAGGGTCGCCACCGCCACCAGCCCGCCGCCCGGCCGGTTCCGCAGCACCACATCGCCGCCATGCGCGCGGAAGATGTTGCGGGCGATCGGCAGGCCGAGCCCGGTCCCGCCGGTCTCCCGGTTGCGGCTGGTTTCCAGCCGGCGGAATGGCTGGAAGACCGATTCCAGCTCGGCCAGCGGGATGCCCGGCCCGTCATCCTCGATCGCCAGCCGCAGCGGCCGCGCCGGCGCTTCGGGCGCCGAGAGGGTGAGCCGCGCCGCCGAGCCATAGGCCAGCGCATTGCCGACCAGGTTGGCGATGGCGCGCTTCATCGCCACCGGCCGGACCTGCGCCACCAGCCGGTCCGGCCCCTGGTAGGCGATCGCCTCGGCCAGGTCCGGATGCCCGTCCGCCGCCTCGTCCAGCACGGTGCGGCAGAGCGCGGCAAGGTCGACCGCGACCGTCGGCTCGGCCGCCGACTCGTCCCGGGCGAAGGCAAGGGTCGCTGCCACCATCGCCTCCATCTCGTCGAGGTCGGCCAGCATCTTCCGCCGCTGCTCGTCGTCGTCCATGAACTCGGCGCGTAGCCGCAGCCGGGTGATCGGCGTGCGCAGGTCGTGGCCGATGGCCGCCAGCATTTGGGTGCGGTCGCCGACGAAGCGGCGGATGCGCGCCGCCATGGTGTTGAAGGCATGCGCCGCGGTGGCCACCTCGCTCGGCCCCGCTTCCGGCAGCGGCGGCGCGTTGACGTCGCGGCCGAGTCGCTCGGCCGCCTCCGCCAGCGCCCGCACCGGCCGCGTCAGCCGCCGCACCGCCCAGAGGATGAGCAGCCCGGCCGCAAGCGTCATGGCGGCGAAGGCGATCAAGAAGGTCTCGGAATGCCAGGGCCGCGGCGGCGGCAGGTGGATCCGCAGGTTCAGCCAGTCGCCGCTGGGCAGGCGCAGGCTGGCGGCGAAGGAGGGGCCGCCGGGAATCCAGGCGGTGATCAGCTCCCGCGGGCGGAACCGCGGCGGGCTGTTGGCGAAGAGGTCGAAGCGCAGCCGCCGGAGGACCGGCGGCGGCATCGGCGGCAGTTCCGGCCGTGCCAGCGGCATCTCGTCCAGCGTCGCCGAGAGGCCGCTCGGCAATTCCAGCTCCGCCAGCATCTGCGCCCGGCGGTCGGGCGGGGCGAGCAGCACGGTCCGCCAGGCGCTGACCGCCCGCTGCGAGATCTCCCGCTCCTGGGCGAAGCGCTGCAGGTCGACGCGGTCGAGCGCATGGATGGTCAGCCCCGCCGCCTGCACCACGGTCAGCGCCAGCAGCAGCACCAGGGCGGTACGGCCGGCCAGGCTGCGCGGCCAGGGATGCCAGCGGCGGCGCGGCGGCGCGTCCTGCGCCGGTCGGGAAAGCTGGTTCACCCTTTCTCGACCGTCGCGGCCAGCACATAGCCGCCGCCGCGGACGGTCTTGATCAGGCTCGGGTTGCGCCCGTCATCCTCCAGCTTGCGCCGCAGCCGCGAGACGGCGACGTCGATCGCCCGGTCGAACGGCCCGGCCTGGCGGCCGCGCAGCAGGTCCATCAGCATGTCCCGGGTCAGGACACGATTCGGGCGCTCGACCAGCACCTGCAGCAACTCGTACTCGCCGCCCGTGAGCGGCACCTCGGCGCCGTCGGGGTTGAGCAGGCGGCGGCGGGCGGGCTCCAGCGTCCATCCGGAGAAGCGGATCGCCTTGGCCGGCGGCTCCTTGGCCGTGCCGGGCTCGCCGCTCGCCCGGCGCAGCACGGCGCGGATCCGGGCCAGCAGCTCGCGTGGGTTGAAGGGCTTGCCCAGGTAGTCGTCGGCGCCGAGCTCGAGCCCGACGATTCGGTCGGTCTCCTCGCTCATCGCCGTCAGCATGACGATGGGGACCTCCGCCTGGCTGCGCAGCCACTTCGCGAGGTCGAGCCCGCTCTCGCCGGGCAGCATCAGGTCGAGCACCACCAGGTGGTAGCGGCCGAGCGGCCAGAGCTTGCGGGCTTCCTTCGCATCGCGGGCGGCGGAAACGCGCATGCCCTGCCGCTCGAGGAATTTCGAGAGAAGGTCGCGGATCTCGCGGTCGTCGTCGACGACGAGGATATGGGGTTGCGGCTCCATCGTGGCGGTTACATAGCGCGAACCGGGCGGCTTGTGCGTGGCTTTGTTGCTGGACGTTGCCGCAGCGTCACTTGTTGCCGAGCGTTGCAATTCGGCATGGTTCGGCCCTTCCCTGGGCAACATCGCGGGTCCAGCTTCAGGGTGCGGTCGGCGCCGTCCCCCCTCTTCCCGGCGCCGATCCTTCGGGCAGCGGTCAGAGACGCGGATTCACGCCTCCGGGCGTATCGGCCCTCCGGCGTTCTGCTCTAAGGCGGCGGGGATGGCCCCCCCCTTCTCAACCACCCCGCCGCCGCCCCCCTTCCCCGAGGCCCCGCCATGGGCCCGCGCCGGCATCGCCGCGCTGGTCGCGGCCGACCCGCGCTTCGCCGGGGTGGAGGCCGCGGCCGGCCCTTTGGCCTGGCGGGTGCGGCGCCCGGGCTTTCCCGGCCTGCTGCGGGCAATCTGCGGCCAGCAGATCAGCAACCAGGCGGCCTCGGCGATCTGGAAGCGGCTATCCGCGCTGCCGGGCGCGCTGGAGCCGGCCGGGCTGCTGGCGATGGACGATGCGACGCTGTGCGGTGTGGCCGGGCTGTCGCGGCCCAAGGCGGCGCATGCGCGCTCGCTGGCCAAGGCCTGCGTCGACGGGCGGCTGGATTTCGCCGCGCTGCCGGGGATGCCGGATGCGGCGGCGCTGGCGCATATCGCCGCGGTGAAGGGGCTGGGGCCGTGGTCGGCGGCGATCCACCTGCTGTTTGCCGAGCAAAGGCCCGACATCTTCCCACCCGGCGACGTGGCGCTGGCCGCGAGTGCCGCGCACCTGCTGGGGCTGGCGGCAAGGCCGGGGCCGAAGGCACTGGTGATCATGGCGGAGCAATGGGCGCCCTGGCGGTCGCTCGCGGCCCGCCTGCTCTGGCATCACTGGCGCTTCGTGACCGGGCGGGCGGTGGTCGAGGACGGTTAGGCGATGCAGCCCGGTCCGTTGCGGGTGAAGCCCTGCACGGTGCCCTGCCGCGTCTCGAAGACCACCGAACAGCCCTGCGGCACCCCACCGCCGCCGAGGGGGCCGAAGCCGAGGCCGGTCCCCACACCCACCGCGCTGCCGCCGCCCCGGCCGAAGCCAAAGCTGCCGAAGCCGAGCCCGATGCTGGGATAGACCGCCGGCGTCGTGCTGGGCTGCAGGAAGTCCCATTGCAGCAGGCGGCGGCCGTCGGCGTCGTAGGTCCGGCTCGGCACCCCCAGGCCGGCGACGAGATCGGCCTCCGGCCGGCCGACGAAGCCGGCCATGCGTTGGTCGAAGGCCTGCGGGGTGCGGCTGTCGGCACAGGCGCCGAGCAGCGTCAGGGCAAGGAGAAGGATGGCGCGCGGCATGACGCCTCAGCGTCCGCCGCGCGCCCTGGTTCCTGGCTCAGCCGGGCGCGGGTGCCGCATCGAAGCCATGCGCCAGCACGCCGCGCGGGGTCGCCATGGCATAGGGGCCGCGCGGCAGGAACTGGCCCGTGCCGGGTTCCGCCTGCACCACCCCGTCGCGCATCACCACCGCGCCGCGGCGGACCGTCGCCACCGGCCAGCCCGTGACCTCCAGCCCCTCGTAGGGGGTATAGTCGATGGCGTGCTGCATGAGCTTGTTGGTGATCGTGACCCGCTTCTTCGGGTCCCACAGCGCCAGGTCGGCATCGGCGCCGATCGCGATCATGCCCTTCCGCGGCGCCAGCCCCATCAGCCCGGCCGGGTTGGCCGCGCTCAGCCGGACGAAGTCGTCCAGCGTGATTCGCCCCTTCGAGACGCCCTCGCTGAACAGGATCGGCAGCCGCGCGGCGAGGCCGGGGATGCCGTTCGGGATGGCGTCGAAGCTGGCATCCCGGCCGCTGGACGCCTTGCCGCGGTCGCCGCCCATGGAGAAGCCGCAATGGTCGGAGGAGACGATATCGAGCGTCCCCCGCCGGATCATTTCCCAGACCCTGCCGTGTTCCTCGGCGGTGCGGGGGGAGGGGCTGCACATGAAGGCGGCGCCGTCGAACCCCGGCCGGTCCATGTCGGCGCCGGTCAGGGTCAGGTATTGCGGGCAGGTCTCGCCCCAGACCTTGAGGCCGCGATGCTGGGCGCGGGCGATCTCCTCCGCCGCCTCGGCGCAGGAAACGTGGAAGACCTGGATCGGCTGGTCCACCAGCTCGGCCAGCGCGATGGCGCGGTGCGTCGCCTCCCGCTCCACGATGCCCGGGCGCGACCAGGCGTGGTATTTCGGCGCGGTCATGCCGGCCTTCAGCAGCGCCTCGGTCCGCCACTTGATGGCGGCGTAATTCTCGCAGTGGACGGTGACCAGGCAGCCGTTCCTGCGCGCCGCCACCAGGACCTTGATGTACTCCTCGTCCGACAGGTGCAGCGGCTCGTAGGTCAGGAAGACCTTCAGGCTGCGGATGCCCTTCGCCACGATCTGCGGCACCTCCCGCTCCAGCACCTCCTCGGTCGGGTCGGTGATGATCTGGTGGAAGCTGTAGTCGAGCATCCCGCGCGCGGCGCGCTGCTCGTAGTCGGCCAGGCGCGGCAGGATGCCCTCGCCCTTCCATTGCGGCACGAAGCAGACGACCGAGGTCGTGCCTCCTGCGAAGGCGGAGGTGCTGGCGGTGAGGAAGCTCTCCTCGTTCACCGTCACCGGCGGGGTGCCGGCGGTGCTGACATAGCCGCCGCGGGAGGGCTCCTCGATATGGCAATGGCTGTCGATGCCGCCGGGCAGCACCAGCAGGCCGCCGGCATCGAGCGTCGATGCGCCGCCCTCGATGCGGTCCGCCAAGGCTGCGATGCGGCCGCCGCGGATGCCGATGTCGCAGCGCGCCGTGCCGAAGCCGGTCGCCACCTCGCCGCCGCGCACCACCAGGTCGTATTCGGCCATCGCCGGGTCTCCTTCGCCACTCGCGGCGGGAGGATGCCGCCGGCCCTGCCGCGGTGCAAACACCCCTGGGCAGCCGCGGCCCGGGGCGGCAGGGTGGCGGGGAGACGGGGGGCGGCATGGGATTCGTGGCGGCGGGGCTGGTGGCGGCCTGGCTCGTGCTGGCGGCGCTGGCGACGGTTGCCGGCGCGGTGACGCTGCGCCTGCTGCGCCGGCCGCAGCCCTGGCCGGCGGCGACGCCCCCCGTGCTGGTCCTGGTGCCGGTCCGCGGCGCCGGGCCGGTGCTGCCCGGCTTCCTGGTGGCGCTGGCGGCGCAGGACTGGCCGGACTGGCGCGTCGCCTTCGCGGTGGAAGCGGCGGACGACCCCGCGCATCCGCTGCTGGCCCGCTACGTCGCTGCGCATCCCGGCCGCGCCACACTGGCCGTCGCAGGTCCGGCCGAAGGCCGCGGACAGAAAGTGCAGAACCTGCTGGCCGCCCTGCGCGAACTGCGCTCCGGCGACGCCGCGGTGGTCACGCTGGATGCCGATACCCTGCCGCCGCCCGGCCAGCTCCGCGCCCTGCTGCGGCCGGTGCTGACCGGCCAGGGCGCCATCGCCACCGGCTATCGCTGGATCCTGCCCATGCCAGGCGCCGGCCTGGCGACGGAAGCGCTGTCGCTGATCGAGGCTGGGATCGCCACGCTGCCGCGCTCCCCGTCCTGGAACATCTGCTGGGGCGGCGCGACGGCGATCGGCCGCGACGCGATGGACCGGCTCGACCTGCCGCGCCTCTGGGACCGCGCCATGTCGGACGACCTGGTGCTGACCCGCGCGGCCCGCGCCGCCGGCCTGCTGGTCTATGCCCCGCTGACCGTGCGGCCGCCGAGCCCGGTGGCGCTGGATGTCCGAGGCGTGCTGGAATTCGGCGCGCGGCAGTACCGGCTGCTGCGGCTGCACCTGCCGGCCTTCTGGCCGCTGGTCGGGCTGGGCGCCTTGGTGCCGGCGCTCGGCGGCGCGGCGGCGCTGGCGGGCTTGGCGGCGGGGGATCCGGCGGCGCTGGCCTGCATCGGCCTCGCCGTGCTGCTGCACGGCATCCGCATCCGCCTGCGCTGCGCCATCGCCGCGGCGATCCTGCCGCCGGAGGCCGCGGCCGAGGCGCGTCGCGTGCTCGGCCAGGGCACCTGGCTCCGCCTGGCGGCTGGGCTGCTGGCGATGGCGGCTTGGCTCGGCAGCGCCTTCGGTCGCGAGATCGCCTGGGCCGGCCGGCGCTACCGGGTGGACCGCGAAGGCCAGGTCACCGGGATGCGCCGTGCCTGATCAGGTGGTCTGCGCAGGTATTTGTCAGGCCGTCCCCGCCATCGGCATCCGGTCCAGCGTCTCCGGCGCCAGGGCGCGGAGGAAATCCTGTCCCCAGCCCTCCGGCGAGGCGCCGGCAATGGCCGCCCAGGCGGCCTGCCAGCGCATCCGTCGCTCGGCCAGCGGCATGTCGAGCGCGGCGCAGATCGCTTCCGCCATGCCTTCCGCATCGTGCGGGTTCACCAGCAGCGCGGAGTCAAGCTGCGCCGCCGCGCCGGCGAAGCGCGAGAGCACCAGCACCCCCGGGTCGGCCGGATCCTGCGCGGCGATATATTCCTTGGCGACGAGGTTCATCCCGTCGCGGATCGGCGTGACGATGCCGACGCGTGCCTGGCGCATGAAGCCGGCCACCGTGTCGCGGGTCTGCGGCCGCGCCAGCAGGCGGAGCGGGGTCCAGTCAGGCTCGCCGAACTCGCTGTTGATGGCGCCGGCCGCAGCGTCGATCTCCTGCCGCAGCCGCCGATAGGCCGCCACGTCCTCGCGCGAGGGGGCGGCGATCTGCAGCATGGTCAGGCTGCGTGCCGTGCGGCGGGCGACGACGCGGCGGAAGGCCTCCAGTCGCTCCGGCAGTCCCTTGGTCGGGTCCAGCCGGTCGACACCCAGCAGCAGCGCCTGGCCGCGCATCGAGCGCGCCAGCAGCCGGTAGGGCTCGGTTTCCATCTGCGCCGCGGCGGTGGCGGCGAATTCCGGCGCGGCGATCTCCGCCGGGAAGATGCCGAGGCGAACCGGGCGGCCGCCGAGTTCGACGAAATTGTCGTCGGTCCGTACCGCGCCTGCGAAGCCGACCGCGGTCGCGGCGAAATTGTCGCGGTCCGTCGCGGTCTGGAAGCCGAGCAGGTCGCAGGCCAGCACGTCCTGCACCAGGCCGCGGATGCCGGGCGCAACGGCCGCGGCTTCCGGCGCCGGGAAGGGAACATGCAGGAAGAAGCCGGTCGGGCCCAGGACGCCGCGCTGCCGCAGCGCGCCGGGCAGCGACATAAGGTGGTAGTCGTGCACCCAGATGCGGTCGTCCGGCCGCAGCAGCGGCACCAGGTTGTCGGCGAAGCGGCGGTTGACGCGGCGGTAGACGTCGAGGTCCTGCCGGCGGAACGACATCAGGTGGGGCAGGCTGTGCAGCATCGGCCAGAGCACGCCGTTGCTGTAACCGGTATAATATCCGCGATGCTCCGCTTCGGTCAGGTCGATCGTCGCATAGCCCACGCCGCCGCGCTGGGTCAGGCCTGGCGGCGCCGGGGCTTCGGTGACCGCGCCGCTCCAGCCGAACCAGAGCCCGCCGCGGCGCTGCATGAGTCCGAGGAGAGCGACCGCCAACCCCCCGGCCTGGCCGGCATTGCCCTGCGGCACCGGCACGCGGTTGGAGACGACGACGATGCGGCTCATCCCACCTCCAGCAAGGCCACTGGAAGCCCGGCGAGAACCTGCCCGACGGGCAGGCGGTCGCCATGGGCGCGCAGACCCTCCCTGGTCAGCGCGTCCCGCCAGTGCCGTGCCTTCCATGAAGCCGGCAGGCGGAGATCGGTTCCGCTCCATTCCGCCGCCGGCAGCAGCGGCAGCGACGAATCTTTCAATATGGTCGCAGGCAATCTGGTGACAACGATCAGCGCCGCCTCCCCGCGATGGGTGCGGAGGAAGGCGAGGACGTGTTGTGCGAGGGGGCCTTCCACGCTGACCGGCTGGTAGTCGCCCGCGGCGAACAACGCGGGGCGCGCGGCCCGCTGCGCCAGGGCGCCGGCGATGACCGCCTGCTTCACCCGCCCGTCCTGCCAGTGGTCGAGCAGCGCTGCCGCCGGCATGGCCGCTTCCAGCGCGCCGCGCCGCGCATCCCAGTCGACCGGCCGGCGGTTGTCCGGATCGACCAGCGAGAAGTCCCAGAACTCCGTGCCCTGGTAGAGGTCCGGCACGCCGGGCGAGGCGCAGCGCAGCAGCGCCTGGGACAGGCCATTGATGGCACCGGCCGGGGCGATGCGGGCGGCGAAGGCGGCGATCTCGGCCCGCATGTGGCTGGCGCGGTCGGGCGCCATGATGGCGGTGATGAATTCCTGGCAGGCCGCTTCGTATTCCAGGTTCGGCACCGCCCACTCGGTGCGTCGCTTGGCCTCGCGCAGCGCCTTCTCCTGCCAGGCGGCAACCCGTTCCAGGAAGGCGCCGACTCCCGCCTCGTCCTCGGGCGCCAGACCGAGCGGCCAGGCGCCGACCAGGGTCTGGTAGAGCATCAGCTGCGCGCTCATCCCCGGTGCGGCGCCGTCGGGAAGGTCGCGCCGAAGCGATGCGTTCAGCCGCGACCAGCGCTGCACCGCCGCGGTCCATTCGCCATGCAGCTCGGACAGCACGGCGAGCCGGGCGCGGACATCCTCGCCCCGCTTGTGGTCGTGCGTCGCGGTCGCCAGCAGGGCGCGCGGGAAGTTCTTCACCCGGGCGCGGGCGGCACCGTGGAAGCCCGCCGGGGTGACCGCGAAGCGGGCGGGGTCGGAGCCGACCTCGTTGCGCGAGATCAGCCTGCCGTAGCGGTAGAAGGCGGTGTCCTCGACGCTCTTCGCCGCGACCGGCGCCGAAAGCTGCTGGAACCGCACCGCCGCCGCGAGGCGTTCCCGCCGCAGCACCGGCGGCAGGCTGCGCGGCGGGTCGCCGCCCAGCCAGGCATCCAGCAGGTCGATCAAAGGCCGGTCGGTGGCTCGCACCGTCCGCCGCGCCCCGGCCAGCGCCCAGTCGAGGATGCGCTTGTCGTCGGCGCTGCGCCCGCCGGTCGAGATGTAGAGGCGATAGACCGGGAAATGCACCAGCACCTCGGTCAAGGCGCGGCGCAGGCCGGTCAGGGTGAAGTCCCGCGTCGTCAGGTCGCGCATCGCTACGCGCTTCATCGCAGCGGCGGTGGCGTTCAGCTCGGAGGCCAGGTTGTCGCGCAGGATCTGCCGCCGCGCCTGCTTCGCCTCCTCCTCGAAGAGCGGCGTGCGCCCGGTCTGCTCGGTCCAGAGCGCGGTCAGCGGCGCCTCGCCCTCGGGGTCGTGCAGGACGCCGCTCGCCTCGTCCATGAAGTCGTAGCCGGTGGTGCCGTCCACCGACCAGTCCGTGCGCAGCGTCTCGAAGGGGGCGAGGATCTTCTCCACCCAGATCATCGGCTCGCGGTCCGGCCGCACCGCCTGCATGCGGCGGTAAAGCTTGCGGCAATAGCCGCGCGGGTCGGCTAGGCCGTCGACGTGGTCGATCCGCATGCCGTCCACCGCGCCCTCGGCATAGAGCTTCAGCACCAGCTCGTGCGTGGCGTCGAAGACCTCCGGCAGTTCGACCCGCAGGCCGGCGAGGGAGGTGATGTCGAAGAAGCGGCGCCAGTTGATCTCGTCCGCCGCGGCGCGCCACCAGGCCAGGCGGTAGTGCTGGCGTTCCAGCAGGCGGTGCAGCGCCTTGCGGCCCTCCTCGGTCGTCGCGTCGTAGGCGGCCAGCGCCCGGGCGATGCCGGCACCGCCTTCCGGCGTCGCGGCGCGGGCGGCCAGCGCCGCGCGCAGGGCCGAGGCCTGTTCCCTGGCCATGGTGCGGTCGCGCTGGTGCAGGCCGATGCGGCCGAATTCCAGGGCGAAGTCCGACAGCTGCGGATCGCCGGCAGCCTGCAGGATGTGGTGGTAGTGCTGCGGCGCGATGGGGAAGCGGTGCTCGTAGTACTGCGCGTGGAAACGCCCTTCGGCGGCGTCGAACTGCAGCGTGAGGTCGCCGGATTCCAGCACCTCGCCATAGGGTGCGCCGAGGAAGGGGGCGAGCATGCGGTTGGACAGGGACCTGTCCGGCGGCTCCCAGTCGATGTCGAAGAAGCTGGCGAACAGGCTTTGGCGGCCCCATTCGAGGACATCCAGCCACCAGGCATTGTCGGCACCGCCGACGCCCATGTGGTTCGGCACGATGTCGATGATCAGGCCGAGCCCGGCCTCCTTCAGCGCCGCGACCAGCCGGCGCAGCGCCGGCTCCCCGCCCAGTTCCGGGTTGATCTGGCCGTGGTCGACTATGTCGTAGCCGTGCATCGAGCCGGGCCGCGCCTTCAGGATGGGCGAGGCATATAGGTGGCTGATGCCGAGTTGCGCGAGATAGGGCACCAGCGGCACGGCATCGTCCAGCGTGAAGCCGGCGTGGAATTGCAGTCGCGCGGTGGCGCGAAGGCCCGCCGGGCCTGTATCGCGCGGCGGGTTCGCCATGGGTCGGTCTCCGTCAGCTCAACCGGCGCGGCGCGCCGGCTTCAACAAACGGAGCCAATGCCGTGAGGGGCGCTCAGGTTTCCTGCAGGGATGGCCGGGCGCGGGCGAAAAGCTCGAGCCGCCGCGCCACCGCCGGCGCATCGAGCAGCGTCGTGGCTTCGCCATCCAGTCGGCGTCGCCAATTCGGATGCTGGTCGACCGTGCCGGGCAGGTTGGGTTGCTCCGGCAGGGCGAGCGCATCCTCGAGCGGCAGGATCGCCAGCGCGCAGCCGGCGCCGCCGACATGAGCCATGGCGGCGTCGACCACGGCCTCACCATCCTCCGGCTCCGGCTGGTCTCCGGTGGCGGCGCCGCTTTCGAGGAACGCGGTCCAGAGCGCGGTGCGATCCTGCTCGCGCCGGGCTTCCTCCCGCTTCGCCGTCGCCACATCGGGGAAAAGGCCGAGTTCCGCCCGCCAGGTGATGTCGCGGCCCTGCCACCAGCCGACCACCGTCGGCAGGTCGTGCGTCGTGGTCATCGCCGTCGCGTTGCGCGGCCAGTGGCGCGGGGCGAGGAAGCGTCCGTCCTGCTCCTGCTCGAACCACAGCACCTTCATGCCGAGGATACCGGCCTTCTCCATCCGGCCATGGAAGCCTTCCGGCAGGGTGCCGAGATCCTCGCCGATGACGATCGCCCGGTGGCGGTGCGATTCCAGCGCCAGCAGCCGCACCAGGTCGTCGATCGGGTATTGCAGGTAGGCGCCCTCCGCCGGCCCGGCGCCGCGCGGCACGACCCAGAGCCGCTGCAGCCCCATCGCATGGTCGACGCGCACGCCGCCGGAATGGCGGAAGGCGGCGCGGACCAGTTCGAGGAAGGCGGCGAAGCCGCCGGCCTTCATCTCGAGCGGCGAGAAGGCGGTCAGCCCCCAATCCTGGCCGAGCGGCGAGAAGATGTCGGGCGGCGCGCCGACCGTCACATCCGGCAGGATGGCGCGCTGGTGCGACCAGGCATGGCTGCCGCCGCCGTCGGTGCCGACGGCGAGGTCGGCGATGAGCCCGATCGGCATGCCCGCATCCCGTGCCGCCTGCTGCGCCGCGCCGCGCGAGGCATCGGCGAGCCATTGGCAGAAGGCGTGGAAGGCGACCTCGGCCGGGTTGTCGCGGGCGAAGCGGGTGACGCCGGGGCTGTTGGGGGCGTTGAACTCGGCGGGCCAGTCGCGCCAGCCCCAGAGCGCCGGGTCGCGCGCCAGCAGGTGCGCGTGCAAAGCCTCGAACCGCGCATGGGACTCGAGCGCAGCGCCGGCCTCGTTGCGGTAGTCGACGAAGCCGGGGTGGTCGGCGGCCGCCTCGTACAGCGCGCGCAGCCGATCCAGCTTGCGGCGCGCGGCGGAGGGCCAGTCGACCAGCGTATCGGGCGAGCCGAAGTCGTCAGGGACATGGCCCAGCGCGGCGGCGGGATCGGCGTGCAGGACGTTGAGGAAGATGCGGGAGGAGGGCGAATAGGGCCCGTACTTCCCGACATCGGCGGAGAACAGCGCATGCGCCGGGCTGACCGCGATGGCGGCGCAGCCGCGCCGTCCGGCGGCCCGCGCCAGCGCCGCGACGCCGCCGAAATCACCGATCCCCATGTCGCGCGGCGAGCGCAGCGAATAGATCTGCGCCGCCAGCGCCCAGGGCAGCGCCCCGCCATGCGCCGAGGCCCCGAGATCGTCGAGCGTCACGCAGCGCGCCGGCGCCGCGGCCACAATGCAATGCGCGTCGTCTAGGTGCAGCCGGTGATAGCCGGGGGTGGAGATGGCGGGCAGCCGCGCCTCGCCGCCCCAGCCCTGTTCCAGATGCCCCTCGATGCGGTTGCCGCCCTCGATGTCCAGGCGGAAGCGATGGCCGATCTCGGCGCCCGGAACTTGCACGCCATCCGGGCCGACGGTCGCGGTGATCAGCGGCGGCAGGCGGTCGGCCAGCGCGCGCAGCGTCTCGCGTGCCTCGGCCGCATCCTCCGGCAGGCCCTGGGCGGCCATTACCGCGCGCAGCGTGTCGGGGCCGACCGACTGCTCCTTCCCATGCACGTCGCGCCATGTGGTGGCGATGCCGGCGGCCTCCGCCATGGCGCGCAACTGGTCGTCGGTGGTCATGCTGGTCCCCCGGTCATGCCCCACCATCCTGCCGCGGCGGGTCGATCAGGGCGACCGTGCAACGCGCCGCCAAGCGACCGGTGCCGAGCGCGCCGGCGTGGTTTTCGAACAGTGTCTCGCCGGCGGCATCGCAGGGTACCGGCCCGGCCCCGAAGTTGGTGGCGATGGTGAGGGTGCTGCCGTCGCCGAGCCGCCAACGGGCCAGCACGGCCTTCTCGCCGATGACCTCGGCGCCGAGTGCGGCCGCACCGGGCAGATGCGGGACGATGCGGTCGCGGCGAAGCGCCAGCAGCCGGCGATGCAGGGCGAGCACCGCGTCATGCGGCGGGCGCCCGGCCTCAACCGCATCCGGGATCGAGTCGCGGAAGGTGCCTTCCGCATTCGGGTCGGGGATGCGCTCGCGTTTTGCCGGGTCCTGGAAGGCGGCGAATTTGGCGAACTCCTTCCTTCGTCCCGCAGTGACCAACGGGGCGAGCTCGGCATTGTGGTCGGTGAAGAACAGGAAGGGCGCCGTCGCCGCCCATTCCTCGCCCATGAAGAGCATGGGGATCTGCGGGGAGAGCAGCAGCAGCGCCGTCGCCGCTGCCAGGGCCTCCGGATCGGCAAGGGCCGGCAGGCGCTCGCCGAAGGCGCGGTTGCCGACCTGGTCGTGGTTCTGCAGGAAGAGCACGAAGGCGGTCGGCGGCAGATGGGCCGACGGCTCGCCGCGCGGTGCGCCGAGATGCCCCGAGACCTGGCCCTGGAACAGGAAGCCCTCCGACAAGACCCGCGCCAGCTTGGCCGCGCCGTCCTCGGCGAAGTCCTCGTAGTAGCCCTCGCGCTCGCCGGTCAGCAGCGGGTGCAGGATGTTGTGGCCGTCGTCGTTCCACTGTGCGTCGAAACCGCCGGCGGGCTTCAGGTGGCGGGCGCCGTTGCGCTCGTTCTCCAGCACCAGATGAACGTGGCGGTCCGGGATTTCCCGGCGGATGCGGGCGGCCAGGACGTCCAGCCAATCCGTCTCGGCAATGGCGTGCACGGCATCGAAGCGCAGCCCGTCGAAACGGTACTCGTTGAGCCAGAACAGCGCGTTGTCCTCGAAGAAGTCGCGCACCGGCGGCTTCTTGAAGTCGATCGCGGCGCCCCAGGGGGTGTGGATGCCCTCGTCGAAGAAGGGCTTGGCATAGGCGTGCAGATAGGCGCCGTCGGGCCCGAAATGGTTGTAGACGACGTCTAGGAAGACCATCAGCCCCAGGCCGTGCGCGGCATCGACCAGCGCCTTCAGCGCCTCCGGCGTGCCGAGCGTGGTGTCCGGCGCATAGGGCAGCACCCCGTCGTAGCCCCAATTGCGCGCGCCGGGGAAATCGTTGATCGGCATCAGCTCGATTGCGGTGATGCCGAGATCCTTCAGCCGCGGCAGTGCCGCCTGCACGCCGGCGAAGCCGCCCATCGTGCCGGCATGGAGCTCGTAGAGCACCACCTCGTGCCAGGGCCGGCCACGCCAGCCCGCCTGCTGCCAGGCATAGGCGCGGGGATCGACCACCACCGATGCGTCGTGCACGTCGCCCGCCTGCAGGCGGGAGGCCGGGTCCGGAACCGCGAGGTCGGGCGAGACGCGGAAGCGGTACTGCGCGCCGGCGCCTACCGGCGCCACCACCTCATGCCAGCCCCCTTCCTGCGCGTTCATCGCCTGCGGGGCGTGCTGCGCCACTTCCAGCGTCACCTGCGCCGCGTCCGGCGCCCAGATGCGGAAATGGGTGCGCGGCAGCTCCGCCAGCGGCTCCAGCAGCGTCGCGCCCCAGCGGGTCGCCTGCGCGAAGCCGGTCATGCCAGCCGCGCCGCGAGCAGCACGGCGCCGCGCGGCGCGACCGGCACGGCTTCATCCAGCACCGGGCGGTCGGCGGCATCCGGGTGCCCGCTATCGAGCATCAGCCGCCAGTCCAGCGTCGGTTGCGGCAGCGCGAAGGCATGGCCGGCCGCATCGGCATTCAGCAGCAGCAGCGTGACGTCGACGCCGCCCGCTTCGGCCGCGGCGGCACGGCGCAGCGCCAGGGTGCGCGCCTCGGGATCGTTCCAGGCCTCGGGGGTCATCGGTTTTCCATGCTGATCGAACCAGGAGATGTCGTTCAGGCCGGGCCGAAGTTCCGTCGCGCCGTGCAGGAAGGTGGCGGGTCGCAGCGGCGGCAGCCGTTGCCGCAACGCCACGAGCCGTGCGGTGAAGCGGCGCAATGCCTCGGCCTCCGGCGTTGCCGCCAGGGCCCAGTCGATCCAGCTCGTTTCGTTGTCCTGGTTGTAGGCGTTGTTGTTGCCGCCTTGGGTCCGCAGCATCTCGTCGCCGGCCAGCAGCATCGGCGTCCCGGCCGAGGCGAAGACGGTGACCAGCATGGCCCGCAGCACGGCCAGGCGGGTGGCGCGGATCGTGGCGTCGCCGGTTTCACCCTCCACGCCCCAGTTGCGGCTGTAGTTGTCGTTGTGGCCGTCGCGGTTGTCCTCGCCATTCGCGTGGTTGTGCTTCTCCTCGTAGCTGACCGTGTCGCGCAGGGTGTAGCCGTCATGCGAGGCAACGAAGTTCACGCCGGCCCAGGGCCGCCGCCGGCGGCGGTCGAACAGCTCGGCCGAGCCGGTCAGCCGCGCCGCCAACTCCGCCCGGATGCCGCCATCGCCGCGCC
This sequence comes from Dankookia rubra, assembly GCF_004355005.1. Classification (GTDB taxonomy): domain Bacteria; phylum Pseudomonadota; class Alphaproteobacteria; order Acetobacterales; family Acetobacteraceae; genus Paracraurococcus; species Paracraurococcus ruber_A. The sequence continues at coordinate 186,998 of NZ_SMSJ01000005.1, read as the reverse complement.
AGAAGCGGCGGGTGCCGTCGCGGAAGCGGTCGTTCCACTCGGCGAAGCCCGGCGGGTGGTTGCCGAGCTGGTAGCCACCCGGACCGATGTCCCAGGGTTCCGAGATCAGCTTGACCCGCGACAGCATCGGGTCCTGGCGGACCGCGTCGAAGAAGCCGCTGCCGGGGTCGAAGCCGTGGCCCTCGCGGCCAAGGATGGTGCCGAGGTCGAAGCGGAAGCCGTCGATCCGGTATTCGGTGACCCAGTAGCGCAGGCTGTCCATCACCATCTGCAGCACGCGCGGATGCGACAGGTTCACCGTGTTGCCGGTGCCGGTGTCGTTGATGCAGTGCCGTTCGTCGCCCGGGACGAGGCGGTAGTAGGAAGCATTGTCGAGCCCGCGCCAGGACAGCGTCGGGCCGAGCTCGCTGCCCTCGGCGGTGTGGTTGTAGACCACGTCCATCAGGACCTCGATGCCGGCACCGTGCAACCGGCGCACCGCCACCTTCAGCTCGTTCCGCATCCAGGATTCGACGAGGTAGCGGGGTTCGGGCGCGAAGAAGGACAGGGTCGAATAGCCCCAGTAGTTCTTCAGACCCCTTGCTACCAGGAAGCGGTCCTGCAGGAAGGCCTGGATCGGCAGCAGCTCGATCGCGGTGACGCCGAGGGATTGCAGGTGCTCAATCACCTGGGGCTCGGCCAGGGCACGGAAGGTGCCGCGCTCGCGCGGGGCGATGTCCTCGCGCCGCATGGTCAGGCCGCGCACATGCGCCTCGTAGATCACCGTGCGGTCCCAGGGCGTGCCGGGATTTCGGTCGTCGCCCCAGGCGAAGCTGTCATCCACCACCACGCCTTTCGGCATGGCCGGCGCGCTGTCGCGGCGGTCGAAGGACAGGTCCGTCCGGCCGCCGCCGGGACGGTAGCCGAGCAGCACGTCCGACCAGCGGAGCTCGCCGTGCAGCTGGCGCGCATAGGGGTCGAGCAGCAGCTTGTGCGGATTGAACCGATGGCCGCGCCGTGGCTCGTAGGGACCGTAGGCGCGGTAGCCGTAGAGCTGCCCGGGCCGGGCTTCCGGCAGATAGCCATGCCAGACCTCGTCCGTGCATTCCGGCAGCGACAGCCTCGCCACCTCCCGCCGGCCGGACGGGTCGAACAAGCAGAGGTCGATCCGCTCGGCATTCGCCGAGAAGACCGCGAAATTGACCCCCAGCCCGTCCCAGGTCGCCCCCAGCGGGTCTGGCCTGCCGGGCAGCAGGCGGGTCGGGACGGGCGCCATTCCCCCTACGGCGAGAGTATCAGCGTGGCGAGCGGCGGCAGGAAGACCGAAAGGCTGTCCTCGAAGCCATGGCTCGGCACCGCCTCCGCCTCGATCGCCCCGCCATTGCCGCTGTTGCTGCCGCCATAGGCCGCGCCGTCGCTGTTCAGCACCTCGTGCCACGTACCTGCCTGTGGCACGCCGATGCGGTAGGCGTGGCGCGGCACCGGCGTCAGGTTGACGACCACCAGTGCCGGCGGGTCGCCCGCCGCGCCGAGGCGCAGATAGGCGAAGACGCTCTGCGCGCGGTCGTCGCCGATCACCCAGCGGAAGCCCTCGGGCGAGGCGTCCTGCCGGTGCAGCGCCGGCAGCCGGCGGTAGGCCGCGTTCAGGTCGTGCACCAGGCGCTGGATGCCGCGATGCCGCGGGTCGTCCAGCAGCGGCCAGGCCAGCGCGGCATCGTGGTTCCACTCGGCGGGCTGGGCGATCTCGCCGCCCATGAAGATCAGCTTCTTGCCAGGATGGGTCCACATGAAGCCGAGATAGGCGCGCAGGTTGGCGAATTGCTGCCAGGGGTCGCCCGGCATCTTCCGCAGCAGCGAGCCCTTGCCGTAGACCACCTCGTCATGGCTGAGCGGCAGCACGAAATGCTCGCTCCAGGCATAGACCAACCCGAAGGTCATGCTGTCGTGGTGGTACTTCCGGTTCACCGGGTCCTGCTCGATATAGTGCAGGGTGTCGTGCATCCACCCCATGTTCCACTTGTACTGGAAGCCGAGCCCGCCTTCGTTCGTCGGCTTCGTCACGCCGGGCCAGGCGGTGCTTTCCTCGGCGATCATCACCGCGCCCGGGCAGCGTTCGGCGACGACGGCATTGAGTTCCTGCAGGAAGGCGACGGCTTCGAGGTTCTCCCGCCCGCCATGGCGGTTCGGGATCCACTCTCCGGCCTGCCGCGAATAGTCGCGGTAGAGCATGGAGGCCACCGCATCGACGCGGAGGCCATCGACGTGGAAATGCTCCAGCCAATGGATCGCGCTGGCGAGCAGGAAGCCGCGCACCTCATTGCGGCCGAAGTTGTAGATCGCGGTGTTCCAGTCCTGGTGGAACCCTTCACGCGGGTCGGCATGCTCGTACAGATGCGTGCCGTCGAACTCATACAGACCATGCGCATCGGTCGGGAAATGCGCCGGCACCCAGTCGAGGATCACGCCGATCCCCGCCGCATGGGCACGGTCGACGAAGTGCGCGAAGCCGGAGGTCGCACCGAAACGGGCGGAGGGCGCGAACATCGACAGCGGCTGGTAGCCCCAGGACCCGCCGAAGGGGTGTTCCATGATCGGCAGGAATTGCAGGTGGGTGAAGCCCATGCCCTGGACATAGGGGATCAGCCGGTCGGCCAGCCGGTCCCAGTCGGGCGAGTCGCCGGCGTCGTCGCGCCACCAGGACCCGGCATGCACCTCATAGATCGAGATCGGCGCATCCACCGCCTGGGCGGCGCCGCGCCGCGCCATCCAGGCCTGATCGGTCCAGGCGAAGGGTGCCGGGTCCATGACGCGGGAGGCCGTGGCGGGCGGGTGCTCGGTCGCCTGGGCCAGCGGGTCGGCCTTCAGCGGCAGCACCGCGCCGTCGGCGCCGAGCAGTTCGTACTTGTAGGTCGCGCCGGGTAGCAGGCGCGGGACGAAGAGCTCCCACACCCCGGCCTCGGCACGCAACCGCATCGGGTGGCGGCGGCCGTCCCAGCCGTTGAAGTCGCCGACCACCGAGACGCGACGCGCATTCGGCGCCCAGAGCGCGAAGCGCACGCCGGGCACGCCTTCCACCACCATCGCCTGGGCGCCGAAAACCTTTGCCAGCTCGAAGTGCCGGCCCTCGGCGAACAGGTGCATGTCGAGGGGCCCGAGCAGCAGGCCGAAGCTGTAGGGATCCTCGGTCTCCTGCGGCAGGCCCGGCCATTCGACGCGAAGGCGATAGGGTACGGCGCTTGCGACCTTGCCGGCGAAGATGCCGGCCGGGTGCACCTGTTCCAGCCGGCCGAGCTCCGCCCCGCCATCCCGCGCCAGCACGGTGACGCCGCGCGCGCCGGGCTGGAAGGTGCGCACCTCGCCGGCATGCGGGCCGAGCAGGGAGAACGGGTCGCCGTGGCGGCCTGCGGCCAGCGTGTCGTAAGCCTGGTTCATGCCGTGATCCGCTCCGCCAGGGTCGCCAGGCCGCGGAGCGGGACACCGATCCAGGCCGGGCGATTCGCCGCTTCATAGCGGATTTCATAGGCCGCCTTCTCGATCAGGAAGAGATCGATCAGCGCCGCCTCGGCGCCCGCAGGCACCCAGGGGTTGGCCGCCGCGGTCTCCACCGCCCGATAGGCGTCGAGGAAGGCGCGTTCCGTCTCCTGCTGCCAGCGGACGATCAGGGCGGCGCGGCGTTCGGGCGGCGCGGCGGCGGAGGCGGCCGAGGATTCGGTCGCCGTCGCCACATGAGCCGCATAGTCGAAGCTGCGCAGCAGGCCCGAGACGTCGCGCAGCGGGCTGCCCTTGGCGCGGCGCTCCTCGAGCGGCCGGGCCGGCTCGCCCTCGAAGTCGACAATCACCGCATCGCCCTGCGCGACCAGCACCTGGCCCAGGTGGAAGTCGCCGTGCACCCGGGTCTTCAGCGCGCCGTCGGCGGATTGCGCCAGGCGGTAGGTCGCCTCGCGCAGCGCCTCGGCCCGGGCCAGCAGGCGCTCGGCATGCGGCACCGCGTCCGCGGGAAGCGCGGCGCCGGCGGAGAGCAGCTCCAGCGCCGGCTCGAGCTGCGCCAGCGCGCCGGCGGCCCAGGCGGCGCGGTCGTCCTCGGTCGCCAGTTCGGGCGCGAAGGCCGGCTGGTCAGTCGGCCGGGCGAGCGCCGCATGCAACTCGCCGAGCCGGGTGCCGAGCGCGGTGGCGAAGGAGAGATACCCAGCGAAGGGATCCTCCGGCGGCGTGTCGGTCAGCGCCGCCTCGTCCACCGCGCGGGCCAGCCAATCCGCCGTCCAGCCCCAGCCGTCGCCCTGGTTCCGCACGAAGCCCTGCGCCAGCATCAGCGTGTTGGGCGTGCCGTCGGGCGCGATCCGCACCACCTCGCCCAGCAGCGGCGCGGTATTGGCGAAGCCCTGCTCGGTCAGGTAGCGCGTCACCTCGGCTTCCGGATGGATGCCGGGGTTGATGCGGCGGATGATCTTCAGCACCACCTGCTCCCCGTAGATGAGGGAGGAGTTGGACTGTTCCGCCGAGAGCCGGCGGATCTCCGGCGACTCCGGCAAGGCGATGTCGGCGAGGCGCGAGGTGGCGTGGAAGCGGATCTCGCCATCGTCGCTCGGCAGCACCAGCCCGTCGCGCAGCGCATGCATCACCGCGGGCGGCATGCGGTTGTCGGTGAAGGCATCGGTCAGGTAGCCGACCCGGCGGCCCTGCCGCAGCCGTGCCAGGGCAAGCTGCGCCGCCAGCGGGCCGACGCCCTCGGCATCCTCCACCCCGGCCAGCGGCAGGGCGTAGCGCTCCGTGCGGCCTGGCAGGCGGGCCTCCACCTCGGCCAGCACCACGGCGCCCATGGCCTCAGGCAAGGCGGCGATGGCGGTCAGCCGCACGCCCTCCAGCCTTTCCCCTTTGGCGGCGAACCAGCGGCGCTTCGGCAGGTATTCCGGCAGGACGTTCTGTTCGAGATCGCCGCGCACGGCGGCACCGAGAAGCTCTTTCACATCGGCCTTCAGGACGAGGGTGCGGAGGTCGGGCAGCGGCTCCGGCGCCGGGGCGTGCCAGGGCGGCAGCGCCTTCTCGGTCGCCAGCACGAACCAGTAGAAGCCGTAGGGCGGCAGGGTCAGCAGGTAGGGCAGCTGGCCGATCGGCGGGAAGCTGGTGCCGCCCAGCATCTCCACCGGCACGCGGCCGGCGCAGGCGGAGAGGTCGAGCTCGACCGCCTGGGCGGAGCGCGAGAGGTTGAAGACGCAGAGGATGGTGTCGTCCTCATGCTCCCGCAGATAGGCCAGCACCTTGCGGTTGGCGGGATAGAGCAGGCGCATCGCACCGCGGCCGAAGGCGCGGCTGCGCTTGCGGACCGCCAGCATGCGCCGCATCCAGTTCAGCAGCGAATGCGGGTCGCGCGCCTGCGTCTCCACGTTGACGGCCTGGAAGCCGTACATCGCGTCCTGCAGCGGCGGCAGCACCAGCGCGGCGGGATCAGCCTTGCTGAACCCGCCGTTGCGGTCGGGCGACCACTGCATCGGGGTGCGCACGCCGTCGCGGTCGCGCAGGAAGATGTTGTCGCCCATGCCGATCTCGTCGCCGTAGTAGATCACCGGCGTGCCGGGCATCGACAGCAGCAGCCCGTTCATCAGCTCGATCCGGCGGCGGTCGCGTTCCAGCAGCGGCGCCAGGCGGCGGCGGATGCCGAGGTTGATCCGCGCCCGCTTGTCGGCGGCATAGGTGGACCAGAGATAGTCGCGCTCGCGGTCGGTCACCATCTCCAGCGTGAGTTCGTCGTGGTTGCGCAGGAAGATGGCCCATTGGCAGCCATCCGGGATGTCCGGGGTCTGCCGCAGGATGTCGGTGATCGGGAAGCGGTCCTCCTGCGCGATGCCCATGTACATCCGCGGCATCAGCGGGAAGTGGAAGGCCATGTGGCATTCGTCGCCGGCGCCGAAATACTGCTGGGTGTCCTCCGGCCACTGGTTGGCCTCGGCCAGCAGCAGGCGGCCCTGATAGCCCTGGTCCAGCTTGCTGCGGATCAGCTTCAGGACCTCGTGCGTCTCAGGCAGGTTCTCGTTGTTGGTGCCCTCGCGCTCCCGCAGGTAGGGCACCGCGTCGAGCCGCAGCCCGTCGATTCCGGTGTCGAGCCAGAAGCGCATGACGTTCAGCACTTCCGACAGCACGCGCGGATTCTCGAAGTTCAGGTCCGGCTGGTGGCTGTAGAAGCGGTGCCAGAAATACTGCCCGGCCACCGGGTCGAAGGTCCAATTGGACTTTTCGGTGTCGAGGAAGATGATCCGCGTGTCGGTGTACTTCTGGTCCGTCTCCGACCAGACGTAGTAGTCGCGGTGGGACGACCCGGGGGGAGCGGCGCGGGCCCGCTGGAACCAGGGGTGCTGGTCGCTGGTGTGGTTGATGACCAGCTCGGTGATCACCTTCAGCCCGCGCGCATGCGCTTCTCGCACGAAGCGGCGGACATCCTGCGCTGTGCCGTAGCTGGGGTTCACCCCGCGGTAGTCGGCGATGTCGTAGCCGTCGTCGCGCAGCGGGCTGGGGTAGAAGGGCAGCAGCCAAAGCGTGTCGACGCCCAGTTCGGCAATGTAGTCCAGCTTCTGCAACAGTCCGGCGAAGTCGCCGATGCCGTCGTCGTTGGCGTCGAAGAAGCTCTTCACGTGAAGCTGGTAGACCACCGCATCGCGATACCATTGCGGCTCGCGGGCATCGGTCGCCTTCCGGGCGTGGCGCAGCTTGGCGCTGTCGCCGTTGTCGCGCGCCATCAGATGCCTCCCGCCGGGCGCACGCGCCAGAGCCCGAAGGGCAGCGCCCCAGGGTCGAGCCGCAGCCGCTGCACCTTGCCGGTCCAGGTGAATCGCCGACCCGTCATCAGGTCCTCCGCCTCCAGCGCCGCATGGTCAGGCAAGCCCCATTCCCAGAGCGGCAGTTCGACCGCCGCTTCCTGCACGTTGCGCGGGTCGAGGCTGACGGCGCAGAGAACCACGTTTCCACGGTCCACGGTGGCCTTCCGGTACCAGAGCACCTGGTCGTTGAAGGCATTGTGGAAAGCCACGCCGAGATGCGTCTGCAGGGCGGGGTTGGCACGGCGGATCATGTTCAGGCGGGTGATCTCCTCGACGATGTCGCCGGGACGGCGGTCCGGCCAGACGCGGATCTCGTACTTCTCGGAATCCAGGTATTCCTCGCGGCCCGGCAGCGGCGCCGCCTCGCAGAGTTCGAAGCCCTGGTACATGCCCCAGAGCCCCGACAGCGTGGTCGCCAGCGCGGCGCGGATCAGGTGGCCGGCGCGGCCGCCGGTCTGCAGGAAGGGCGGGTTGATGTCGGGCGTGTTGACGAAGAAATGCGGGCGGAAGAAGTCGCGCGGCGCGGTGTTCGCCAACTCCTCCAGGTATTCCTGGATCTCCGCCTTCTCGTTCCGCCAGGTGAAGTAGGTATAGGACTGGCCGAAGCCGACCTTGGCCAGGCGGTACATCACCTTGGGCCGGGTGAAGGCCTCTGCCAGGAAGATGGCGTCCGGGCATTGGGCGCGGATATCGGCGATCAGCCATTCCCAGAAGGGGAAGGGCTTGGTGTGCGGGTTGTCCACCCGGAACAGCCGCACGCCCTGATCCACCCAGAAGCGCACCACGTCGCGCAGCGTCGTCCACAGCAGGGGTACCGCGCCCTCGTTGTAGAAGTCGACGTTGACGATGTCCTGGTACTTCTTCGGCGGGTTCTCGGCATACTTGATCGTGCCGTCGGGCCGCCATTCGAACCAGTCCGGATGCTGCTTCAGCCAGGGATGGTCCTGGCTGCACTGGACGGCGAAGTCGAGCGCCAACTCCAGCCCTTCCTCCCGCGCCGCGGCGACAAGGCGTCGGAAGTCATCCAGCGTGCCGAGCTGCGGGTGGATGGCGTCGTGCCCGCCATCCTCCGAGCCGATCGCATAGGGGCTGCCGGGATCGTCCGGCCCCGGCGTCAGGGTGTTGTTGCGGCCCTTGCGGAAGGCGCGGCCGATCGGGTGGATCGGCGGGAAGTACAGCACGTCGAAGCCCATGCCGCGGATATGCGGCAGGCGGCGGATGACATCGTCGAACGTACCGTGCCGGCTAGCGTCGCCGCTCTGGCTGCGCGGGAAGAGCTCGTACCAGCTGGCGAAGCCGGCACCGGTGCGTTCGGCCTCCAGCGGCATCTCCGCGCTGCGGGCGCGGAAGGGGCGGTCGTCGGCGGCGGCCATGAAGTCGGCCGTCTCCTTCGACATCAGCAGGGTCAGCCGCTCCGGATCCGCCGCGCCCTGCAGCCGCTCCGCCAGGTCGGACAGCGCGCCGCCGGCCCGCTGCCCGGCCTTGGTGACCAGGATGCGGCCTTCCTCCAGTTCCAGTCCGATCGGGACATTGGCGGCGTGCTTCTTCTCCAGCTCGTAGCGGAAGGTGGCGAAGGCGTCGCGCCAGGTCTCGACCGCGAAGGCGTAGCGGCCCATGCGCTCCAACGGAAAACGCGCCATCCAGCGGTCGTTGCCGAGCGGCGTCATCCGGCACTCGGTCCATTGCGTCTCGTCGGCCGCGCGCCATTGCAGAACGGCGCCCAGCTGGTCGTGGCCGTCGCAGATCAGGTCGCAGGTGACCTCGACCACCTCGCCGACGATCCGCTTCACCGGAAAGCGGCCGTCCTCGACAGCCGGCGAGACGGCCTCGATCCCGATCCGCGGCGAAACCGCGGCGGCGAGCACGTTCTTCTCCGGCGCGGCAGCGGGGACGGCCGTGGCGGACAGGATCGGCCGCGGCGCCTCGGCCTCGAACAGCCGGACCTCGCCGGGATCGAGCTGCACGGTCGCGGTCGGGCCCAGCGGCACGCCCCCGCCTGGCCGATGTTGGGTGGGCGCGACCGGGCGGAACCGGGTGAAGGCGCCGCCGGCGGCCGGCAGCAGGCTGGACAGCGTCACGCTGGCGCCGCCGCGCAGATCCGGGTTGGCAAGGACCAGCGTCGCCGCCCGGGCCTCCCGCGCATCCGGCCCGGCGGCGCGCAGCAGCGCCGCGACCGGGGCGCCGGGGCCCGACAGCGGCCGCAGCTCCGCCCGTGTCAACGACCGCGCGGCGATTGCCGCATTGGCCTCGCGCAGCGCGGCCGAGAGGTCGAAGCCCGCCTGCCGTTCCAGCCAGTCCCAGTCGCCCGGACGGTCGCGCGCCGGGTCCAGCGGGCGGCGGGCACCGTATTCGAAGCCCATCGGCACCAGCAGCCCGGCACCGAGCCCGGCGGCCAGCTGCAGATGCCGCCGCGCCGCCCGCTCCGCCGTCCAGGCATCGGCGTCACGCGCGGCCAGGCGCGGCCCGAAGGGCGCCTCCACCGTCGAGATGATCGGGGCGATGGCGGAGAGCCGCGCCGCCTCCTCGACCAGCCAGGAGCCCTCGACATCCCACCAACCCAGGCTGTCGAAGACCGCGGCGAAGCCGGCCCCGGCCAGGGCGGGAAGTTCGGGCGCCGGGACGCCGGCGGTCCAGGCGAGGAAGCGGGCCTGCGGCAGCGCCGCGGTCAGCCGGCGCCAGATCGCGGCCGGCACCCGGGTCGGCAGGTCGCAGCGGAAGCCGGTGATCCCAGCCGCGGCGAAGCGGCGCAGGCGGTCCTCCCACCAGCCGCCGAGCGCTTCCGCCACCGCCGGGTCCTCCCAGCGGGCGCGGGCGGTGCCGCGCTCCGGCGGTGCCTGGCGGGGATCGGGCGGGCCGGCCTGGGCCTCGGTCTCGAACCAGTCGGGGTGGCTGGCCAGCAGCGCGCCGCCGGCCGCCACGCGGTCCAGCACGATGTCGAGATAAAGCGCCAATCCGGCTGATTTCGCCTTCGACGCGAGCTCGGCCAGCGCCGCCACCGCATCGGCCGGCGCCTCAAGGATCGGATGCGGAGCCTCGGGATCGGAGAGGTGGAAGATGTTGCCGCTCGGCCCCGGCGCGAAGACGGGGGCGATCAGCGCCGCGTCGAAGCCGAGCCCGGCGACCCGGGCGAAGGCCGCGTCCCAGGCAGGCAGCGGGCCGACCAGCAGGGGATGCAGCAGGTAAAGCCGCGGCGCGGGTGCCGCGGGGGCCAGTTCCGGCAGGACGGGTGGCGCCTGCGGCTTGGCCGTGACCGGTTCGGCCATGGCATGCGCCATGGTCTTCGGCTTGCCGCCGCGTCGAGACGCCATCTGTACCCCCGTATCACTGCCCGGCGCGAAACGCCCTGGGGCCGGATCGGCGCCATCACCGCTGCGAGAGCCGTCGCGAAAAGGCGCGCAAGCCTGGGCGGCATGATTCCGGCATGGAAGGATGCGACCTGCCCGAGGAGGCCCGCCGATGTTAGACCCCGATCGCTTCGACCCAGCCGCCCATGTGGCGGCCGTCGCCCCCGCCGTGGGGCTGGTGCTGGATGCCGAGCGGCAGGCCCGGGTCGCCGCGGCGCTCGCGCTGGTGGTGCGGATCGCCGCACCGGCCTTCGCGGTCCCGCTTGAGCCGACCTCCGAGCCGGCACCGGTCTTCCGGCCATGAGTGCGTCCGATGGGCGGAAAACCGTAGCCAGTGGCGAAGGGCTGGACCGGTCGCGCCGGGACCTGGGCAACCCTGCCCTCGACACCGCTGCCCGCATCCGCAGCGGCGAGACCACGGCCCTGGCGGTGACCGAGACCGCGCTGGCCCGCATCGCCGCCCGCAACCCCGCCGTCAACGCCTTCACCGCCGTGCTTGCGGAGCGGGCATCGGCCGATGCGGCTGCCGTCGATGCGCGCATCGCGGCCGGGGAGGAGGTCGGGCCGCTGGCCGGGGTGCCCTTCGCGGCGAAGAACCTGTTCGACCTGGCGGGCCTGCCGACCCTGGCCGGCAGCAGGATCCGCCGCGGCGCGCCGCCCGCCACGCGGGACGCCTTCCTGGTGCGGCAGTTGGAAGCCGCCGGCGCCATCTGCGTCGGCGCGCTGAACATGGACGAGTTCGCCTATGGCTTCACCACGGAGAACAGCCATGACGGGCCGGCGCGGAACCCGCACGACACCACCCGGATCGCCGGCGGCTCCTCCGGCGGCTCGGGCGCCGCGGTGGCGGCCGGGCTGGTCCCGATCAGCCTCGGCACCGACACCAACGGCTCGATCCGGGTGCCGGCCTCGCTGAACGGCGTATGGGGGCTGAAGCCGACCTATGGCCGGCTGTCGCGGCATGGCTCCTTCCCCTTCGTCTACTCGCTGGACCATGTCGGCCCCTTCGCCCGCAGCGTCGGCGACCTGGCCGCGGCCTACGACGCGCTGCAGGGCCTTGACCCGGCGGACCCGGCGCAGGCGCCGCAGCCGCCGGAGCCGGCGACACCCGGCCTCGGCCGCGGACTGGCCGGGCTGCGCATGGCGGTGCTCGGCGGCTGGTTCGGCCGGCAGCAATCGGCCGCGGCGCGCGAGGCCGTCGCGGCTGTGGCCGCCGCGCTCGGCGCGACGCAGGTGGTGGAATGGGACATGGCCGAGGCCTCCCGCGCCGCGGCCTTCCTGATCACCTCATCCGAAGGCGCCGCGCTGCACCTGCCGACGCTGCGCAAGCAGTACGCGGACTACGAGCCGCTGACCCAGGACCGGCTGCTGGCCGGCGCGCTGCTGCCGGCGGCCTGGGTCAACCATGCCCAGCGGGTGCGCGGCCTGGCGCGCGACGGCATGCGCGCGCTGATGGCCGACTGGGACATCCTGCTGGCCCCCGCGACGCCGGTGCCGGCGACGCCGATCGGCCAGGAGATGCTGGCGCTGGACGGGGTGCAGGTGCCGCTCAGGCCCTCGATGGGCCTCTTCACCCAGCCGATCAGCGGCATCGGCCTGCCGGTGGTCACCGCCCCGGTGCCGCGGGCCGAGGGCGCGCTGCCGATCGGGGTGCAGCTGATCGGCCGGCCCTGGTCCGAGGCGCTGCTGTTCCGCGCCGCCGCGGCGCTGGAAGCGGCGGGGGTCTGCGCCGCCCCGGTCGCGCCCGCCTTCGCCGAGGCCGCCTGAGCGCGCCTCGCTTCGGCCGGATCACGGCGGGCCCGGCGGCCCCGGCCGGCGGCGAGGCCTTGTCCGAGCTGCTGGCCGGCGGCGGGGCGCGGGTGGTGCGCATCGCCTCCCGCGGCCAGGTTGACCCGGAGGGCGCCTGGTATGATCAGGCGGAGGACGAGTTCGTGCTGCTCCTGCGCGGCGCCGCCCGGCTCGGCTTCGCCGATGGGACCGAACGGTCGCTGGCGCCGGGCGACTGGGCGGTGATCCCGGCGCATTGCCGCCACCGGGTCGCCTGGACCGATCCGGCGGGGGAGACGCTGTGGTTCGCGGTGCACCTCCCGCCCGCTTGATCCCGCGCAAGGCAGCACGCGCCCGGCCGGGCCAGCATCGCCGGCATGAGCAAGCCCATCCCCATCGGCTACGCGCTGGCCAATCTCCCGCGCTACACTTCCTATCCCACCGCGCCGCATTTCGGCCCGCTGGGCGATGCGGAGTATCGCGGCTGGCTCGCCGGCATCCGGCCGGAGCACCCGCTCAGCCTCTACCTGCACATCCCCTATTGCGCCTCGCTCTGCTGGTATTGCGGCTGCCACACCACGGTGACCCGGAACGAGGGCCGCATCGCCCGCTACGGCGCCGCCCTGCTGCGGGAGGCTGCGCTGCTGCAGGCGGCGCTGCCGGCGCATGCCGGGGTCGCCGCGATCCATCTCGGCGGCGGCACGCCCAGCACGCTGGGAGCGGCCGGGCTGCGGACGCTGTTGGCCGGGCTGCGCGGCACCTTCGGCATCCGTCCCGATGCCGAGTTGGCGATCGAGCTCGACCCCCGCGTGCTGGACGAGGAGATCGTCGCCGCCCTGGCCGAGGGCGGCATCACCCGCGCCAGCTTCGGCGTGCAGGACATCGACCCCGCGGTGCAGCGCCGCATCGGCCGCACCCAGCCGCAGGAGACCGTCGCCCGCGGGATCGGCTGGCTGCGCGCCGCGGGCATCCGGGGCATCAACCTCGACCTGATGTATGGCCTGCCCGGCCAGACCGGCGCCCAGGTCGCCGCCACCGCGCGCTTCGCGGCGCAACTCGGCGCCGACCGGGTGGCGGTCTTCGGCTATGCGCATGTCCCCTGGATGAAGCCGCACCAGAACGCCATCCATACGGAAGACCTGCCCGGTGCGCTTGAGCGCCTGCGGCAGGCCGAGACGGCGGAGCAGGTGCTGGTCGCCGCGGGCTACGAGGCGATCGGCCTCGACCACTTCGCCCGGCCGGAGGACCCGATCGCGGCCGCTGCCCGCGGGGGCGCGCTGCGGCGGAACTTCCAGGGCTACACCACGGATGCCGCGCCGGTGCTGCTCGGCATGGGCACCTCCTCGATCGGCGGGATCGAGGCCGCGGGCTATGCCCAGAATGAGCCGAACGAGCGCCGCTGGGTGGCCGCGGTCGAGGCCGGCACGCTGCCGATCCGCCGCGGCCGCGCGGTGACCGCCGAGGACCGGCTCCGCCGGCATTGCATCGAGCGGGTGATGTGCGACTTCGCGCTCGATCTGGCCGCCCTGCCGCCGGCGCTGGTGGCCGAGGTCCGGCCGGCTCTGGCCGCGCTCGAAGCGGACGGCCTGCTCGACCTGACGCCCGACCTGCTGCGGGTCACCGATGCCGGGCGGCGGCATGTCCGGCACGTGGCGGCCTGCTTCGACGCCTATCTCGGCACCGGCGCCGGCCGGCACAGCGCGGCGGTGTGAATGGGCGCCGCCGGCGGTCCACCGAACGGCCATGGAGGGTCACGCCCATGTGACGCCGCAACGAGTCCGCGGCGGATACAAGCGCTTTCCACCTGCACCAGTGATGGCGCTGCCGCACCCACCCCTTCGCCTCATCCTGGCCGCCGCCTTCGGCGGCATCGCCCTGCTCGCCGCGCTGGCCACCAGCCTGCTGGCCGGCAATGCTGCCCTGCGCCGAATCGAGGCGAACCAATTCGCCATGCTGGACACCGCCGCGGGGCGCTTCGCCGAAAGGCTGGACAGCGACATGGCGGCGCGCTGGCGGGACGTGCAGCTTGCCACCCGCCTGCCGCTGATGCGCGACCCGGATACCGCGCCGGAGCTTCGGCGCGAGATCCTGCGCCACGTGCACGATACCTATGCCGACTATGCCCTGGTCGCCTTCGTCGGCCCCGACGGGCATGTGGTGGTCGACAGCCGGCGGGCGCTGGAGGGCCAGGACGCCTCGGCCCGGCCCTTCCTGCGCGCCGCCATGCGCGGCCCGGTGGCCGAGGACGTGCACGAGGCCTCGATGCTGGCCAGCCGGCCCGGCGACCCGACGCCGCTCCGCCTGGTCGACCTGGCGGCGCCGGTGCGGACGGAGGATGGCAGGCTGGTCGGCGTGGTCGCCGCGCATCTCGACTGGCGCTGGGCGGCGGCGGTGGTCGGCTCCCCGCGGCCGGGGGAGCCGGAGATCCTCATCCTCTCGCGCGACGGGCAGGTGCTGCTGGGGCCCGGCGCGCTGCTCGGCCGGCAGCTGGACCCGGCGGCGGTCCTGCGCGCGCCGATGGACTTCCCGGATGGCGGCCCCTATCTCGCCGCGGTGCAGCCGACGCACGGGTGGGGTGACTATCCTGGCCTCGGCTGGCGGGTGCTGGCGCGCCGCCCGGCGGCGCTCGCCCTGGCGCCGGCGACCGCGCTGCAGCGCGACATCCTGCTTTATGGCCTCGCCGCCTCGGCCCTCGCCGCCCTGCTCGGCTGGTTTGCTGCCGCCTGGCTGGCGCTGCCGCTGCACCGACTGGCCGAGGCTGCGGCGCGCCAGCAGCGGGAGGGCGGCCGCGATGCGCTGCCGGCCGGCAGCCGCTTCGCCGAGGCGGTGACCCTGGCGCGCGCCTTCGACGGCCTGCTTGGCGATTGCCGCAGGTCCGAATCGGCGCTGCAGGAGAGCGAGCAGCGGCTGCGCCTGGCGCAGCGGGCCGGGCAGATCGGCGCCTATGAATGGGACATCCAGACCGATACCGGCCGCGCCACCCGGGAGTATGCCGCCCTGCACGGCGCGGCGCTGCCGGAGGGCGAGCAGACCTGGGCCGCGCATCACGAGCACTGGCTGGCCCGGCTGCACCCCGGGGACCGGCCGCGGCTGCGCGAGCGCATCCGCCGCATCCTGGCCGAGGCCGGACCCTATGCGCTGGAGTATCGCATCCTGCTGCCGGATGGCCGCACCCGCTGGCTGCACGACCGCGGCGAGGTCCTCACCGACGCGGCCGGCCAGCCGCTCCGGGCGATCGGCGCGGTGCGCGACGTTACCGGCCGCCGCGCCGCCGAGGATGCTCTGCGGGAAGGCGAGGCGCGGCTGCGCCTGGCGCAGGAGGCGGGCGGGATCGGCAGCTGGGACCTCGACATCGCCAGCGGGCGGCAGGTCTGGTCGGAGCGGCAATATGCGCTGTTCGGCCTGGACCCCGCCTTGCCGCCGCCCGACATGGAGCACTGGTTCGCCCTGGTGCACCCGGCCGACCGCCCCGCGCTGCAAGCGGCGACGGAGGCGGCGCTGGGCGCAGAGGGCGGGACGCTGGCGGCGGAATTCCGCATCATCCGGGCCGCGGACGCGGCCGAGCGGTGGCTGTCGGTGACCGGCCGGGTCATGCGGGACGCCGCGGGCTTTCCGGTCCGCATGCTGGGGGTGAACCGCGACATCACCGAGGCCCGGGTGCGCGAGGCCGAGCTGCGCGCCATGCTCGAGGCCAATCCGATCGGCGTGCTGCGCGGCGACGTCCATGGCCGGATCCTGGATGCCAACGACGCCCTGCTGCGTCTGGCCGGCGCGGACCGCGCGGCGCTGGAGGCGGGGACGCTGCGCTGGGACAGTCTGACCCCGCCGGAATGGCTGCCGGCCGATGCCGCCGGCATCGCCGAGGCGCGGGAGAAGGGCGTCTGCACGCCTTATGAAAAGGAGTACCAGCGCCCCGACGGCAGCCGCGTCCCGGTGCTGGTCGGCTTCGCCCTGGTCGGGGAGCCGCGCGAGGATACCATCGCCTTCATCCTCGACCTGACCGACCGCAAGCGGGCCGAGGCAACGCTGCTGCAGGACAAGGCGGGGCTGGAACGGGCGGTGGCGGAACGGACCGCCGAGCTGGCGGCGCGCGAGCGCGAGCTGCGCCGGATCTACGACCGCACCCCGGCCGCCTTCCATTCGGTCGATGCCGATGGCCGGCTGATCCGGGTGAGCGGCGAGTGGCTGGCCTTCCTCGGCTACCGGCGGGAGGAGGTGCTGGGCCGCCGGACCGGGGAGTTCATGCTGCCCGAGAGCGCCGCCCGCTGGGATGCGGCGGTCGAGGAACTGCGGCGCACCGGCGACGAGGTGCGCGAGGTCGAGTACCGCATGCGCCGCGCCGACGGCGAGGTGGTGGACGTGCTGGTGCGGGCCCGGGCGGAGCACGATCCGGTTGGCGGCTTCGCCTACAGCTATTCGGTCCTGCTCGACGTGACCGAGCGGAATCGGGCCGAGACGCGGCTGCGCGAGGCGCAAAAGCTGGAAGCCCTGGGCCGCATCGCCGGCGGCGTGGCGCACGACTTCAACAACCTGCTGCAGGTGCTGACCGGGGCGCTGCAATTGGTGGCCGGCAGCGCCGGCAAGCCCGAACGGGTCGAACGCTATGCCAAGGTGGCGCTGCAGGCCGCCGGGCGCGGTGCCGACCTGACCCGGCGCATGCTGGCCTTCGCCCGGCAGGATCAGCTGCAGGCCGGACCGGTCGCTCTGCCGGACGTGCTGCAGGGCCTGGCGACGCTGCTGCACGGGCCGCTCGGCGCTGGCATCCGGCTGGAGATCGAGGCCGCGCCCGACCTGCCCCCGGTGCGGGCGGACCGAATGCAGCTGGAAATGGTGCTGTTCAACCTGGCGCTGAACGGCCGGGACGCCATGCCGGAAGGCGGCACGCTGCGGCTGCAAGCGGCGCCCGAGGCGGTCGCCCGGTCGAACCCGCAGGGATTGGCGCCCGGATCCTATGTGCGGATTCGGGTCGCCGATTCGGGGGAGGGGATGGATGCCGACACCCTGGCCCGCGCCGCCGAGCCCTTCTTCACCACCAAGGACGTGGGACAGGGAAGCGGGTTGGGCCTGTCGATGGCGCATGGCTTCGCCGCGCAATCGGGCGGCGCGCTGCGGATCGAGAGCACGCCCGGCCTGGGCACGGTGGTGACGCTCTGGCTGCCGGAGACGGTGGCCTGGGCGGTGGCCGCGGGCTGATGCCAGGCGCACGTGGGTTACACCTTCGTGCGCCTCGGACGCCAGCGCCGCGCCGGCGGCCGGCACAGGCCGGGCTCCCTGCACCGGGCATGAGCCCGGCGACCTCGGTTCAATTGCAGAGCCGGCCGAGCGCCGCGGTCAGGTCGTCCGGGTCGTAGGGTTTGGCCAGCACCGGCACATGCGCGTGGCTGGGCGGCAGGCCTTCCGCCCCATAGCCGGTGGCGACCACGAAGGGCACGCCGCGCTTCGCCAGTACATCGGCCACGGGAGTCGAGGTTTCGCCGGCCAGGTTCAGGTCGAGCACCGCGACATCCGGGTTCTCCCGGTCCAGCAGCAGCAAGGCCTCGGAAACGGTGGCGGCCGGCCCGAGCACGGCCGCCCCGGCGTCGAGGAGCGCGTCCTCGACGAGCATGGCGACCAGCGCCTCGTCCTCTACGACGAGAACCCGGCGTCCCGTGAGCCTTGTCATGCTTTTACTCCTCCTGGGCCTGCATCGCATCGCGACGAAGACTCGCACGGCCGATGGTATCATATCGGCCATACGGTTGCCGCCGCCCGCGACCACTGCCCGGTTCTGCAACCGTGCCACGGCTGACGAAATCGTTTACACGCGCAAAAGGTTGGCGCGACTCACGGTTCGGAGAGAATCGGGCGCCGGGAAGGGTCCGAATGCCCTCTCGGCGACACTTCCCGGGGTCACGCCGCCTTCGCTTCGGATATCGCCCGCCAGACGATCTCAGGGGTCGCCGGCATGTCGATATGGTTGATCCCGAACTCGGAGAGCGCATCGACCAGGGCGTTCATCACTGCGGGCAGCGATCCCGCGCAGCCGGCCTCGCCGCAGCCCTTGGCACCGAGCGGGTTGGTGGTGCAAGGCGAGGGATGGCTGACGAAGCCGAAATCCGGCAGGTCCCCCGCCCGCGGCAGGCAGTAGTCCTGGTAGCTGCCCGACAGCAGCTGGCCTTCCTCGGAATAGGCGACGCGTTCCATCAGCGCCTGGCCGATGCCCTGGACAATGCCGCCATGCGCCTGTCCCGCGACCATCAGCGGGTTGACGATGACGCCGAAGTCGTTGACCGACATGTAGCGCACCACCTCGGTGTGGCCGGTCTCCGGCTCGACCTCGACCTCGCAGACATGGCAGCCATTGGGATAGGCCTGCGGCGCTTCCCCGAAGACGTGCCTGACGTCGAGGCTGGTCGGCAGGTCGGGCGGGGGATTGTTGGCGGTGCGGATGCGCTGCGCAAGCTCCATGATGCCGATGCTGCGGTCGGTGCCGGCGATGGTGAAGCGGCCCAACCCCTTGCCGTCCCGGTCGAACTCGATATCGGCGACCGCGGCTTCCAGCATGTGCGCCGCGGCGGTGCGGCCCTTCTCGATGACCAGCTGCGCCGCCTCGACGATCGCCGCGCCCGAGGCCATCAGCGACTTGGAGCCGCCGGTGCCACCGCCGGCGATGAGCAGGTCGCTGTCGCCCTGGACCAGGCGGATGCTCTCGAAGGGCACGCCGAGATGGGTGTGCAGCACCTGGGCGAAGGGGCTCCAGTGGCCCTGGCCGTAGTCGAGGGTGCCGGTGATGATGGTGACGGTACCGTCCTCCTCGAAGCGGATCTCGCCCTGCTCCTTCATCGGCGGTGCCGTGCATTCGAGGAAGTTGCCGATCCCCCGTCCCCGCAGCTTGCCGCGCGCCTTGCTCTCGGCCTTGCGCGCCGCGAAGCCGTCCCAGTCCGCCGCCTTCAGCGCCTGGTCGAGAACCGCGGAGAAGTCGCCGCTATCGTAGACGCTGCCGGTCGAGGCCTTGAAGGGGAAGGCGTCGGGCCGGATGTGGTTGATCCGCCGCAGCTCGATCGCGCTGCGCCCGGTCTCCTTCGCCGCCTGCTCCAGCAGGCGCTCGAAGAAGTAGTTGCCCTCCGGCCGCCCGGCGCCCCGGTACGCCGAGACCGGGGTGGTGTTGGTGACGAGGCACTTGGTGTTCACCTCGATCAGGGGCGTCGCGTAGTTGGACTGAACGTTCTTGACGAAATTGCCGGTGCCCATCAGCGGCGCGACGGTGGCGAGGTAGCCGCCCATATTGGCATAGGCGGTCAGCCGGACGGCGAGCGCGCGGCCATTCGCGTCGAGCGCCAGCTCGGCATCGACCTCATGGTCGCGGCCATGGCTGTCGGACAGGAAGCTGCCGGTCCGCTCGTCGGTCCACTTCACCGGCTTGCCCAGGACCTTCGCCGCATGCAGCAGGCAAAGGTATTCCGGATAGGCGCTGGCCTTCATCCCGAAGCTGCCGCCGACATTGCCGGTCAGGATCCGCACCTTCTCCGGCGGCACCTTCAGCACGTCGTTGGCCATCTGGCCCTTCAGGCCGAAGACGCCCTGGCTGCCGACATGCAGGATATAGCGGCCGGTCTCGGCGTCGAACTCGCCGATGGCGCTGCGCGGCTCCATCGCACAGACCACGACGCGGTTGTTGCGGATGGACAGCTTGGTCACATGCGCGGCGGCGGCGAAGGCGGCCGCCACCTTCTCGGTATCGCCATGGTGGAAGTCGAGGCAGAGGTTGCCCGGCAGGTGGTCGTAGAGCTGCGGCGCATCGGCCGCCGCCGCGGCCGAGGCCTCGGTCACCGCCGGCAGAACGTCGATGTCGACGAAGACCGCCTCGGCCCCGTCGCGTGCCGCCTGCTTCGTCTCGGCCACCACGAAGGCGACGGGGTCGCCGACGAAGCGGACCTTGTCCATGGCCAGAGATGGGCGCTCGATGTTCTTCAGCGGCGAGCCGTCGGCGTTCTTCAGCGGCAGGACGCAGCGCATGGCGCCATAGCCATGGCCTTCGAGGTCGGCGCCGGTGAAGACGCCGAGGACGCCGGGGGTCTCCTTCGCCGCCGCGGTCTCGATCCCCTTGATGACGCCATGCGCATAAGGGCTGCGGACCATGACGGCGTAGAGCTCGCCGGGCAGGCTGATGTCATCGGTGTAGCGGCCGCGCCCCTGCAGCAGGATCGGGTCTTCCTGCCGAGGCACCGCCTGGCCGACACCGAACTTAAGGCGGGACAGGTCCGGCATGTTGCTGTCGGGCATGGGTCTCTTTCGGCGATGTTGATCGGGGCTTGATGTCGAGCCTAGGCCAGCTTTGTCCAGGGGGCGACCCCGGCCCGGTGCGATTGACAGGCACTTCCGCCTTCGGAAGGCTTGGCCGCAAAGGCCTGGGGAAGGAACGCGGATGAGCCTCGGAAGACGCAGTGCTTTGTGGGGTGCGGCCGGGCTGCTGGCGGCGGGCCAGGCACGGGCCGAGGACTGGCCGACCCGGCCGATCCGCCTGATCGTGCCCTTCGCGCCCGGCGGCGCCTCCGATCTGCTGGCACGGCTGGTGGCGGAGCGGCTGGCGCCGGCGCTGGGGCAGCCGGTGGTGGTCGAGAACCGGCCAGGGGCGGGGGCCACCATCGGCGCCGATGCGGTGGCCAAGGCGCGGCCGGACGGCACCACCTTCCTCTACGGCACGCCGGGGCCGCAGATCGTCAATCCCTATCTCATGCGCGGCCTGCCCTATGACGCCGAGCGCGACTTCACCCCGATCGTTAGCCTCGTGCGGGCGCCGAACCTGCTGGTGGTGAACCCCGCCCTTCCGGTGCGGACGGTGCCGGAGCTGATCGCCCTGGCCAAGGCGAAACCGGGGGAGCTGAGCTTCGGCAGCTCGGGCATCGGCGCCTCCTCGCACCTCGCGGGGGAGACATTGAAGCTGAAGGCCGGGATCGACGTCACGCATGTTCCCTTCCGCGGCAGCGGCCCGGCGATCGCCGAGTTGATCGCCGGCCGCATCTCCTTCCTGATCGACACGCTGCTGCTCTTCACCGAGCACCGGGCGAGCGGCGCGCTGCGGGCGGTGGCCGTTGCCAGCGCGCGGAAATCCAGCCTGATGCCGGACCTGCCGACCATCGCCGAGACCATCCCCGGCTTCGATTCCTTCGCCTTCAACTACCTGGCCGGCCCGGCCGCGCTGCCGGAGAGCGTGGTGGTCAGGCTGAACCGCGAGACCAACCGCATCCTGGCCGACGATACCTTCCGGAAACGCCTGACCGAGCTGGGGCTGGAGCCGATCGGCGGCACGCCGGCGGATACCGCGGCGACGATCCGCGAGGAGGCCGGCCGGGCGCGGGAGGTGATCCTGGCGGCCAATATCCGCGCCGAGTAGAACCCCGCCGATGCAGCCTTACATCCTGGCGCTGATCGCGCTGTCGCTCGCCGGCGTCATCGAGGCGCGCTGTTCCACCCCCGGCCTGCGGCCGGAGGCGGCGGTCGCCGACAACGTCTTCCATATCCTTGGGCGCGCCGCCTTCGGCTTCTGGCTGGTGCTGCTGGCCTGGGGCTTCTGGAAGATGCACTGGACCCAGCCGGTAGCGGGAATCGTGCTTTCGCTCGGCGCCAATTGGCTGCTGGTGCAGCAGGGCGCGCGGCCCTACTGGCCGGGGCTGTCGATGGGGCTGGCCCTGCTGGGGTTCCTGCTGACCACCGTGGCGCTGTCCTGGTAGGCAGGAAAGATTGGGGAGGGAAAAGTGTTCCCTCCCCAAACCCCACCCTTCCTTCTTGGGAATCGGCACTCGCCGCGCGGCGGCTGCCGGACTCACAGAAACAGATGGGGGGTCCGGGGAGAGTACCTTCGCCCCGGCCTATTCCTTGTCAGCCGACCGGCGGCAGGTGCAGCGCGACGACCTCGCCGTTCTGCCCCGGCACCTGCTGGAACCGGTCGCGCACCGCCGGGTCATGGCCGGGGATCACCCGGGTCTCGTCGCCGCCGGCCAGCTTCCTGGCGATCCGCCAGCCCTGGGTCATGGCGCCCAGGTCGAAGATGATCGGGAAGGGATTGCCGGTGGTGCCATTGGCGTAGAAATGCATGGCGTCGGAGGCGATGACCACCGGCCCGCGCGCCGTTTCCACCCGCACCACCTGCAACCCGTCCGAATGCCCGCCGACGCGGTGCACGGTGACGCCGGGCGCGACCTGCCCCTCGCCGTCATGAAATTGCACCTTGTCGGCAAACAGGGCCCGGACCATCGAGACGACGTGGTCGGCCTCGAAGGGCACCCGGATGCAGCCGGTGCACATGTGCCGCCCCGTGGCGAAGGCCATCTCCCGGTCCTGGATATGGATCTTCGCATTCGAGAAGATCTCGATGCTGCCGGCATGGTCGTAGTGCAGGTGGGTGACGACGACGTCCCGCACCCGGGCCGGGTCGCAATCCATGGCGCGCAGGCTGTCGCCGACGCTGCGGTTCAGCGTCCGGCCGCGCTTTTCGGCGCAGGCGGCGTCGAAGCCCGTGTCGACGACGATCTCATGGCCCTCGGCATTGCGCAGCAGCCAGACGAAGTAGTCGAGCGGCATGGCATCGTGCGGGTCGGCAACCGGCAGCAGGAAGTTGGACTGCGCCGGCCGGTCGTGCCGGCCGTAGCGGATGGCATAGGCTTCCCAGGTCATTTGTTGCCCCCCAAGATCTCGCCCGCCATCTTCTCGGACAGCTGGGCCGACGCGGTGTGGTTGTGGCCGGGCCCGAGCGCGGTGAGCGAGGCCGCCCAGAGCTCCCGGCACAGCGCCGAGAAGGGCGTCGGCGTATTCGTCTCTCGCCCCACCTCGAGCGCGATGCCGAGGTCCTTGACCATCAGCTCCAGCCCGAAGCCGTCGTCGAAGCGGCGGGATAGGACATACTGCTTGAACTTCTTCTGGCTGCTGTTGGTCATGCCGGAGGAAGCGTTCAGCACGTCCACCATCTTCGCCGCATCCAGGCCGAAGCGCTGGCCGATCAGCAGCGCCTCGATCCCCATCAGGAAGCCGCCGGCGGAAACTAGGTTGTTCAGCGCCTTCATCGCCTGGCCGGCGCCGATGCTGCCGCAGCGGTGGATGCTGGTGCCCATCGCGCGCAGCACCGGGTCGGCGCGGTCGAGATCCGCATCCTCCCCGCCCACCATGATGGCGAGGTCGCCGGTCTTCGCCCGCGGCACGCCGCCCGAGACCGGCGCGTCGACCATGGCGACGCCCCGTGCCGCGAGGTCGGCGGCGATCTCCCGCGTCTTGCCCGGCTGGCCGCTGGTCATGTCGACGACCAGCGTGCCCTTCGACAGCACCGGGGCGATCAGCGCCGCGACGTCGGCCACCTGCGTGCTGGTGGGGACGATGGTGACGACGCAGTCCGCGCCCTTGGCCGCCTCCGCCGGCCCGGCCGCGGCGTGGCCGCCGACCTCGGTGACAAATCGGGCGGCATGGCCGGGCCGCGCGTCGCAGACGGTGACCTCGAAGCCGGCCTTCACCAGGTTGGCCGCCATCGGCCAGCCCATGTTGCCGATGCCGATGAAGGCCACTGTTTGGATGCGCGCCGCATCCAGCGGCCGATTCAGACCCCCGCGCCCTTCGGCGCTCCGGTCACCGGACGCTCCGTTCTTGATGTCGGACATCACTTCGTCCCCGGCAGGGCGCCTTCCTTCACCAGCACCTCATGCGCCGCCTTGAAGGCGTCGAGCCCGGCGGGGATGCCGCAATAGGCCGTCGCGTGCAGCAGCGTCGCCTTGATCTCCTCGACCGTCACGCCGTTGGTCAGCGCGCCCTTGACGTGCAGCTTGATCTCCGGCGCGCGGTTCAGCGCGGTCAGCATCGCCAGGTTCAGCAGGCTGCGGGTCTTGCGGTCCAGCGTCGGGTCGCCCCAGGCCCAGCCCCAGGCGATGGTGGTGGTGGCGCGCTGGAAGGCCATCATGAAGTCGTCGGCCTTGGCCATCGACGCATCGACGTATTCGGCGCCCAGCACCTCGCGGCGGATCGGCAGGCCCTTGTCGAACAGGGCGCTGTCTTCGGACATGGTGTTCCTCCTCGTTCAGGCCGGGAGGCTCGCGCGGGCGGGGCGTCCGGTCAACCGGGCGGCCCCCTGCGAACCGGCCCGCCGCAGGGCTGTTGAGGCACCACCCCCGGAGATTGCGCCCGTGCCGCCCGCCTACCGCATCGCCCACCTGTCCGACCTGCATTTCGGCGCCGAGCTGCCCGAGGTCGTCGCCGCCCTCGCGGAGGAACTGTCGCGCGACCCGCCCGACCTGGTCGCCATCAGCGGCGACCTGACCATGCGCGCCCGGACGCGGGAGTTCGTCGCGGCCCGGGCCTTCATCGACGGGCTACGGTCGCCGGTGCTGGCGGTGCCGGGCAACCACGACCTGGTGGCTTACTGGCTGGCGGAGCGCTACCTCGACCCCTATGCCCGCTGGCGCCGGCACGTGGCCCCGGAGACCGAGCCGGTCTTCCAGGATGCCCGGATTGGCGTGGTCGGGCTGAACACCGCGCGCCGCGGCGGCTGGTATGCCGACTGGTCGCGCGGCCGGGTCAGCAGCGACCGCCTGGCCCGCTGCGAGGCGCGGCTGGCGGCGCTGCCGCCCGGCCTCACGCGGATCGTCGTCGCCCACCATCCCTTCCTGCCGCCGCATGCCGACCCCGAAGCCCGCCCGGTCGGCGGCGCCGCCCGGGCACTGGCCGCCTTCGCCCGGCAGGGGGTGCGGCTGGTGCTGTCCGGCCACCTGCATGTCGGCGACGTGGCCGAGCCGGCGCGGGAGGCGGGGGCGCGGGCGGCCGGCACCGCCACCACGACCACCCGGGCGGAGGGGCCGCTGACGGTGGTGCTCTCCTCCACCACCACCTCCCGCCGGCTGCGGGGCGAGCCGAACGCCTTCAACGAGATCCGCATCGCCCCCGGCGGCGCGGTGGAGGTCTTCGCCCGCGCCTGGGACGGCACGAGCTGGGCCGCGGTGCACCCGCAGGCGACCGAGGCGACGCCGGCGGTGGCGGTCGCCGGAACGCCGTAGCAGGATGCCGGCGAGGGAGGCGACATCCATGTTCTTCGAAGGCTTCACGCTGGAAACCCGCGAGGCGAACGGCCAGCGGATCCGCCTGCGCCGGGCTGGCCACGGCCCGCCGCTGCTGCTGCTGCACGGCAACCCGCAGACTCATGCCATGTGGCACAAGGTGGCGCCTGCGCTGGCGCGGCGCTTCAGCGTCGTCGCGCCCGACATCCGCGGCTACGGCTTCAGCGCCAAGCCGCCGGTCACCCCGGACAGCCGCCACTATGCCAAGCGGGAGATGGCGAAGGACCTGGTCGCCCTGATGCGGGACCTGGGGCATGAGCGCTTCCGTGTCGTCTCGCACGACCGTGGCGCGCGCGTGGCACACCGGCTGACACTCGACCACCCGGCCGCGGTGGACCGGCTCTGCACCATGGACATCATTCCGACGCTCGCGCATTTCGAGCGGACGACCATGGAATTTGCCATGGGCTACTATCACTGGTTCTTCCTGGCCCAGCCGCATGACCGGCCGGAGCGCATGATCCTGCGCGACACTGAGGACTGGTTCGACCTGCACACGGCGCGCGAGCCGAAGGACAAGGGCTTCTTCCACCCGGAAGCCCGGGCCGACTACCTGGCAGCGCTGCGCGAGCCCGGCACCGTGGCCGCGATCTGCGAGGACTACCGCGCCGCCACGGCGATCGATCTGGAGCATGACCGCGCCAGCCGCGCCGCGGGGGAGAGGATCTCCTGCCCGCTGCTGGCGCTCTGGGGCAGCCAGGGCGCCATCCCGCGCTGGTACGACGCCATGGCGGTCTGGCGGGAATATGCGTCCGGCCCGCTTAACGGCGGCGCGGTGAACAGCGGCCACTACCTGGCCGAGGAGGCGCCGGAGGAGGTGCTTGCGGCGCTCGACCGCTTCCTTTGAGCTGCGTGGTCCGGGCGGGCCGGCTTGTTTGCTGCGAAGCGGATTCACGCCTCCGGGCGGTTCCGCCCTGCGGCGATCCGCTTCAGCCAGGCCCGATGCCGAGCGCCGGGAGGTCGATGATCCAGGGCAGGTCGGTATCGGCCGGCCGCACCCCGGCCTGGGTGATCAGGGCATGCGCCTGGCCGCGATGATGGGTCTGGTGGTTGAAGAGATGCGTCAGCAGCACCCAGCGCTTCTGCACCATCTCCTTCTGCGACCCGCCGCTGAACCAGGTCAGGTCGCCGGCCAGCCAGCCCGGTGTCAGTTCCGCCGTCCAGGCCTCGATCCGCGCGTCGTCGGCCGCCCGCGCCGCGCGCAGCGCGGCGAAATCCTCGACCAGCGGCGGCCTGGTGCCCTGGCCCGGCGGCGGCTTGTCCCAGCCGGCGAAGCGGGACATCCATTGCCGGTCGCCCCAGAGCAGGTGACGGAGCGTGGCGTGGATCGAGCCGAACCAGGCGCCGCGGTCCTGCCGCCGCGCATCGTCCGGCAGTTCGGCCGCGGCGGCATAGAGGCGGCGGTTCATCTCGGCATTGTAGGCCGCCATCATGCGGCACCAGTCGGGGGAGATCATCGACGCCTCCCGTTCAGACGCGCTTCCAGAAGAAGATGGTAGCAAGCTCGCCCCCGTGCCCGTCCAGCGCGAAGCCGGGGATCGTGCCGGCCTCCTGCCAGCCGGTCGCGCGGTAAAGCCGCTCCGCCGCATCGCCGGCGGTATCCAGCACCAGCAGGCGGCGGCCCCGCGCCCGCGCTTCCGCCTCGACCCGCCGCATCAGCGCGCGGCCTATGCCGGCGCGGCGGGCGGCGGGGTGGACCAAAACCTTGGCCACGTCGGCGCGGTGCGGCTGGTTCTCCGGCATGTCGAGCGCGAGCTGAGCGGTGCCGACCAGCGCGCCGTCCAGCCAGGCGGCCAGCAGCACCCGCCCGCCGGCCGCCACATCCTTCGCCACCTTGCGCCAGAAGCCGCGCGCCTTGTCCATTTCCAGCGGCGGCAGGAAGGAGACGCTGGCACCAGCCGCGACGCAGGCGACGAGGATCTCCGCCAGCCGCCGCTCCGCGCTGGCCGCCGCGGCGGCGTCCAGCGCCTCCACCACCAGCCCGCGCGCCGGCTTGGCGTAGCGGTACTCCAGCGAGTTCGAGAGGTCGCCGAGCGCGCGGATCGCGCCCTGCCGGACATAGGACTGCTTCTCGTAGAAACGGTGCGCCCGGTCGAAGCGGGTATCGGACCAGAGGACCAGGCGCTCGGCGCCCGCCGCCTTCGCATGCGCCTCGGCGGTGTCCAGCAGCCGCTGCGCCAGGCCGGTGCCGCGTTCCCCGGCCGCGAGGTACATGCGGCAGATCTCCCAGGCGCCGTCCCCGATCGGCTTGGTGCCGACCATGCCGGCGACCTGCCCGTCGCGCTCCGCCGCCCGGAGCATCCCGCCCTGGCCGGCGAAATGGGTGGCGAGCGCGCGGAGCTCCGGCACCTCGCCGTCCACGTCCATGACGCAGCCGGGATACTCCGCCCAGCAGGCGCCGATCAGGGCGATGAAGCCCTTGGCGTCGGCATCCCGGCCCTCCCGGATCAGGCCTGGCGGCGGCGATTCACGCTCCGCGGCTGCGCCGTTCCGCGATCGCGTCACGCCAACTCCCTGCAGAACTCCTGGATGCGGCCGCAGGCCTCGGTCAGGCTGGCGGTATCGGTCGCATAGGAGATGCGCATGTGCGGCGACATGCCATAGGCCGCGCCCTGCACGCAGGCGACCTGCTTTTCCTCGAGCAGCGCCGCGACGAAGTCGGTGTCGGTCTCGATTTTCCGCCCACCCTGGCTGGTCTTGCCGAGGCAGCCCGCCAGGTTCGGGAAGACGTAGAAGGCGCCCTCCGGCTTGTGGCAGGTAAGGCCAGGGGCGGCGTTCAGCATCTCGACCACCATGTCGCGGCGCTGCTCGTAGGCCGCGCGCTGGGTTTCCACCAGCTCCTGCGGCCCGTCCAGCGCGGCGACCGCGGCCGCCTGGCTGATGGTGGAGACGCCCGCCGTCGCCTGGCCCTGCATGTTGAACATGCCGCGGATCAGGGGTGCAGGCCCGCCGCCGAAGCCGATCCGCCAGCCGGTCATGGCATAGGTCTTGGAACAACCGTTGACCGTGAGCGTACGGTCCTTCAGCCCCGGCGTCACCTCGGCGATCGTCGAGAACCGGTGCCCGTCATAGAGCAGGTGCTCGTACATGTCGTCCGACATGACCCAGACCTGCGGGTGGCGCAGCAGCACCTCGCCGATCGCCGCCAGCTCCTCGCGCGACGGCACCGCGCCGGTCGGGTTGCCCGGGAAGTTCAGCATCACCCACTTCGTCCGCGGGGTGATCGCCGCCTCGATATCCTCGGGACGCGGCTTGAAGCCGTTGTTCTGCGGGCAGGAGACGGTGACGGGAACGCCGCCGGCGACCTTCGCCATGTCGGCGTAGCTGACCCAGAAGGGGGAGGGGATGACCACCTCGTCGCCCGGATCGAGCGTCGCCATGAAGGCGTTGAAGATCACCTGCTTGCCGCCGTTGCCGACGATGATCTCGTCCGCGGTGTAGTCCAGGCTGTTGTCGCGCTTGAACTTGCGCGCGATCGCCGCCTTCAGCGCCGGCGTGCCGCCCTGCGGCGGGTATTTGGTGTCGCCCGCGAGCGCGGCCCTGTAGGCGGCCTCGATCGCATGGCGGGGCGAGGCGAAGTCGGGCTCGCCATTCGCCAGGCTGATGACGTTGACGCCTTTCGCCCGCATCTCCCGCGCCTTCGCCGTCATCGCGGCGGAGGGCGAGACCTTGACGTTCGACAGGCGCTCCGCGAGCTCGGGCATGGGCTTACTTCAGCCCGGCGCAGAAGCGCTGGATGCGCGTGCAGGCATCCACCAGCTGCTCGTCGGAGGTCGCGTAGCTGATGCGGAAATAGCCCGGGTACATGAAGGCGGCGCCGTGCACGCAGGCGACCCCTTCCTCCTCCAGCAGCGCGATGCAGAAATCCTCGTCCGTCTCGATCCGCTTGCCGGCCCTGGTGGTCTTGCCGATGCAGCCCTGCATGGACGGGAAGACGTAGAAGGCGCCTTCCGGCTTGTGACAGCGGATGCCCGGCGCGGCGTTCAGCATCTCCACCACCATGTCGCGGCGGCGCTTGTAGGCCACCTTCATGGTCTCGATGCTGTCCTGCGGCCCGGTCAGCGCCTCGACCGCCGCGGCCTGGCTGATGCTGCTGGTGTTGGACGTGGACTGGCTCTGCAGCTTGTCCATCTGCTTGATGAGGTGGGCGGGGGCGCCGGCATACCCGATCCGCCAGCCGGTCATCGCATAGGCCTTGGAGCAGCCGTTCATCGTCACGGTGCGGTCGCGCAGGCGCGGCTCGACCTCCAGCACCGTCGCCGGGCGGAAGCCGTCATAGGCCAGCTTGTTGTAGATGTCGTCGGTGAAGACCCAGACATCGGGGTGCCGCATCAGCACGTCGGTCAGGGCCTTCAGTTCCTCGGCGGAATAGGCCGCGCCTGTCGGGTTGGACGGGTTGTTGAGCAGGAACCACTTGGTCTTCGGCGTGATCGCGGCTTCCAGCTGCTCGGCCCGCAGCTTGAAGCCCATGTTCTCGTCGCCGCGGACGATCACCGGCTTGCCCTCGGCCAGTTCGACGATGTCGGGGTAGGAGACCCAGCAGGGGGAGGGGATGATGACCTCGTCGCCCGCCTGGATGGTGGCGAGGAAGGCGTCGAAGATCACCTGCTTGCCGCCGGTGGCGACCAGGATTTCCTCCGGCTTGTAGTCGATGCCGTGGTCGGCCTTGAAGCGGGCGGCCACCGCCTGCCGCAGCGCCATGGTGCCGGCGACGTCGGTGTACTTGGTCTCGCCGCGCCGGATGGCGGCGATCGCCGCCTCCTTGACGTTGTCCGGGGTGTCGAAGTCGGGCTCGCCCGCGGCCAGGCCGATGACGTCCTTGCCCGCCGCCTTCAGCGCCCGCGCCTTGCTGGTCATGGCGATGGTCAGGGAAGGGGAGATCCGGTCGAGCCGGTCGGCGATGAGCTTCATGGTCTGGGGCCTGCGGTCTGGCGAAGGGGCCGGAACCTACAGGCCGCCCCCCTTGGCTTCAACCCGCCCGAGCGCCACCCCGGCCATTCCGCCCGAGAATGACGGCCGCCAGCCCCAGAAGCAGTCCCGCCAGGGCCAGGATCACCGCCGCCAGCGCGTTGATCTCCGGCGTCAGCCCGACCCGAAGCTGGGAAAAGACCAGCATCGGCAGCGTCGTCCCGGCCGGGCCGGAGACGAAGCTGGCCACCACCACGTCGTCGAGCGAGAGGGTGAAGGCCAGCAGCCAGCCCGCCACCAGCGCCGGGGCGATCAGCGGCAGGGTGACGGTGCGGAAGACCGTGAAGGGCGCCGCGCCCAGGTCGGCAGCGGCTTCCTCCAGCGCCGGGTCCAGCCCGGCCAGCCGCGCCTGCACCACCACCGCCACATAGGCCAGCCCGAGGGTCGCATGCGCCAGCAGCACCGTGGTGGCGCCCCGCCCGAGCTGCCAGCCGAATGCCGCCTCCGCCGCCCCCTGCAGCACGACGAAGAGCAGCAGCAGGGACAGGCCGGTCACCACCTCGGGCAGCACCAGCGGCGCGCCGGCCAGCGCGCCGAACAGCGCACGGCCGCGAAACCGCCCATGCCGCGCCAGCACCCAGCCGGCCATGCCACCCAGCAGCACCGCCAGCGTCGCGGCGCCGGCGGCGATCCGCAGCGACAGCCAGGCCGCCTCCAGCATCCGCCCGTTCGCCGCCAGGGCACGGAACCAGCGCAGGGAAAAGCCGCCCCACTGGAAAGGGATGCGGTCGGCGCTGAAGGCGTAGCCGACCAGCAGCAGGATGGGCAGCCAGAGAAAGGCCAGGCCCAGCACCAATCCTATCCGCCTCATCGCAGCACCCCGGGGCGCCGCCCGTCGGCGGCAGTGCCGCCGACCCGCGAAGGGGGCGAAGCCCCCCTTCGAGACCCCCCTTCATCAAGCCGCTGGAAGAGCCGGATCGGTGCGATCAGCAAGACCAGCAGGGCCACGGCGAGGGCGGCGGCCAGGGGCCAGTCGCGGTTCTGGAAGAACTCGGCCCACAAGACGCGCCCGACCAGCAAGGCCTCCGGCGGGCCGAGCAGCTCCGGGATGACGAACTCCCCGGCCGCGGGGATGAAGACCAGCAGGAAGGCCGCCGCCGCGCCGGGCAGGCTCAAGGGCAGGGTCACCGTGCGGAACACCACCCAGGGACTGGCGCCGAGGTCCGCCGCCGCCTCCTCCACGGCCAGGTCGCGCCGCAGCAGCGTCGCGGTCAGCGGCAGCACGGCGAAGGGCAGGTAGGCATGCACCATGCCGAGATACATCGCCGCATCGCTGTACAGCAGCGGCAGCGGCCCGGCGGTGACGCCGAGCCCCGTCAGCACCCCGTTCACCCAGCCGCCATCGCGCAGCAGCCCGATCCAGGCACCGAGCCGCGGCAGGAAGCCGGTCCAGAACGGCAGCAGGACCATGGCCAGCAGCGGCACCCGCCAGCCCTCCCGCGCCGCCGCGATGCCGAGGGCCACGGGATAGGCAAGGCCGAGGCAGAGCGCCGCCGACACGCCGGCCACCACCAGCGATCGCAGGAAGGACCCGGCATAATAGCCGTCCTGCACCAGGGTCAGGATGTTCTCGAGGGTCCCCTGCCAGCCCGCGGCCAGGGAGACCGGCGGCAGGAAAGGCGGCACCCCCGGCGCGCCCTGGCTCAGCGCGATGCCGGCCAGGATCGCCACCGGTGCCGCCACCAGCGCCAGCAGCCAGGCGAAGGGCGGCAGCAGGACCAGGAAGCGCCGCATCACGCGTCCAGCGGCGCCAGGCTCTCGGCCGCCCAGGCCAGGGAAAGCGCGGCCCCCGGCGCCGGCGGCGCGGCATCCGCCGGCAGCGCCACGCGCCATTCCGCCCCGCCCGGCAGTGCCACCATCGCCAGCCACCCGTCGCCGCGATAGGCCAGGTCCTTCAGCCGCGCCGTGACGCCCTTCTCCGCCGGCGCCTGCGCCACCAGCCGGATGCGCTCCGGCCGCAGGGCATAGGCAGGCGCGGCGCGGGGCGGCCGCAGCAGGCAGCCGGCGCCGCACTCCACCGCCCCGTCCGGCCGCGCCCGGCCTTCCAGGATATTCGCAGCGCCGAGGAATTCCGCGACATGCCGCGTCGCCGGCCGTTCGTACAGCACCTGGGGCGGGCCGTATTGCGCGAGCCGCCCCTCCTGCAGCACCGCCACCCGGTCGGCCAGCGCCAGCGCCTCCGCCTGGTCATGCGTCACCATCACGAACCCCGCGCCGGTGGCGCGTTGCAGCGCCCGCAGCTCGAGCCCCGTGCGCTCCCGCAGGCCGGCATCCAGCGCCCCCAGCGGCTCGTCCAGCAGCAGCAGCGGCGGGCGCTTCACCAGGCTGCGGACCAGCGCCACGCGCTGCCGCTGGCCGCCCGAGAGCTGCGCCGGCTTCCGCGCCTCGAACCCCTCCAGGCCGACCATGGCCAGCGCTTCCGCGACCCGCCGGGCGATCTCCGGCCGCGCCACCCCGTCGCGCCGCAACCCGTAGGCCACGTTGTGGAATACCGTCAGGTGCGGGAAC
The DNA here is from genome assembly GCF_004355005.1 of Dankookia rubra. GTDB lineage: Bacteria > Pseudomonadota > Alphaproteobacteria > Acetobacterales > Acetobacteraceae > Paracraurococcus > Paracraurococcus ruber_A. The sequence continues at coordinate 154,553 of NZ_SMSJ01000005.1, read as the reverse complement.
AGCGCATAGCTCTGGAACACCATGCTGACGGGACGCGCATGCGGCGGCAGCGCGCCGATGTCGCGGCCCTGCAGCAGCACGCGGCCGGCCTCGGCCGCCTCGAACCCGGCGACGATCCGCAGCAGCGTGGACTTCCCGGACCCGCTGCCGCCGAGCAGCGCGACGAACTCCCCCGGCATCACCTCGAGGCTCAGCGCGTCCAGGGCGAGGGTCGCGCCGAAGCGCTTCGTCACCCCCTCCAGCCGCAGCAGGGCTTCCGCCAATCCCCTAGCGCCCCGCCCGGAAGCGGCTCCAGAGCCGGGTGCGCGCGCGCTCCCCGGCCTGGTTCGGCGTGGCGGGGACGAAGGCGCGGGCCAGCGCCGCCTCGGGCGGGTAGACGCTCGGGTCGTCCCGCACCGCCGGCGCCACCAGCGGCCGGCTGGCCGGCACGGCATTGGGGTAGCGCACCTGGCTGGTGATCGCCGCCATCATCTCCGGCTGCAGCACGAAGTCGATAAAGGCCTGCGCCGCCTCGGGGTCCGGCGCATCGGCCGGGATCGCCAGCAGGTCGAACCAGAGATGCACGCCCGTCTTCGGCGCGACGTAGCCGAGCTCGACGCCCTTCGCCCCCTCCCGCGCCCGGGCCGCCGCCTGGATGACGTCGCCGCTGTAGGTCAGCGCGACGCAGACCTCCCCGGTCGCCAGCATGTCGAGCAGCGCGCCCGAGCCGGGGATGGCCCGCAGCTGCGGGCGGACCGCCAGCAGCGCCTGCTCCGCCGCCTTCAGCTCGGCCGGGTCCGAGGTGTTCGGGTCCTTGCCCAGCCAGGCGAGCACCGAGGGCAGCACGTCCGTCGCGCTGTCCATCACCGCCAGCCCGCATGTCGCCAGCCGTGCCGCATTCTCCGGCTTCAGCAGCAGGTCGAGCCCGTCCAGCGGCGCCTCGGGCCAGATCGCCCGCACCTTGTCGAGCCGGATGCCAAGCCCGACCGTGCCCCAGAGATAGATCGCGCCGTAGCGGTTGCCTGGATCGACGGTGGCCACCCGCTGCATCAGCCCGGGGTCGAGGTTCCGCAGGTTCGGCAGTTTGTCCTTGTCGAGCGGCCGCAAGGCGCCGGCGCGGACCAGACGCGCGAAGGTCGGCTCGCTGGTCGGGACGATGACGTCGTAGCCCGACCGTCCGGCCGAAAGCTTGCCCTCCAGCGTCTCAAGGCTGTCGTAGACGTCGTAGCGCACCTTGATGCCGGTCTGCCGCTGGAAGCGCTGGATGACGGCAGGGTCGATGTAGTCGGCCCAGTTGTAGACGTTCAGCACCGGCTGCGCCGCGGCGGGCAGGGCGAGAAGGGCGGCCAGCAGGGCCGCCAAAGACCAGCGTCGGCGCATCTTCCCGCTCCGGTTGGGGTGGCGCGAGGCTAGAGCAGATCGCCGCGAGGCGGAACCGCCCGGAAGGCGCGACTCTGCTGTGCGAACAGCAGGCTAGGGCGACGCGCCGCATTGGAGCTTCGGCGCGCTGGCCCACGGGACGCCGGTGGTCCGGAAGGGCGGCCCAGGCGCGCCAAGGACCACCGTCCCAAACTTCGATGAACTAGGATAATTTTCCTTGACATGGCGATCCGAACCCGGCTATCCCCACCAGGCCGACGGCAGACCTGTGCCCGAAGCTCCCCCCGCACCATCCGAGCCCGCCGCACCCGGTCCCCCGCGCCGCGCACCCGCGCCGCGCGGCCCGCCGTCGCGACCGGCCGCTGCCGAGACGGAGAGAACCCCGTGCCCTTCAGCCCGGCCAACCTCAATGCCTTGCTCCAGACCAGCGCCTTCAACCTTTGGCACTACCGCACCGCGGATACCCGCGCCGTGGTCAGCGCCGCCGGCTATTTCACCCCGGTCGCGGCCAGCCTGAAGCCCGGCGACCTGCTGGTGCTGCAGACGGTCGATGCCATGGCGCTGGTGCCCTTCCGCAGCAATGCCGTGCTCGGCACCGGCGTGACGCTGGACGGCCCGGTTGGCCCCATCGCCCTGATCCGCGCCGCCAGCCAGGGCTTCAGCTTCGGCCAGGCCGCCTCCGCCGTGGTGCGCACCATCCTGCTGGCGCCGATCGCCGCCGGGATCCTGGTCGGCGGCAGCATCCCCGTCTCGGCCAGCGTCGCCGGGCCGATCGCCCAGGTGGTCTTCAGCCTGCGCGACGCCAATGGCGTGGTCATCCCGCCGGTGCAGGCGGTGGCGGTGCAGGGCGGCGTCGCCGCCGCCAGCTTCCCCGCCCCGCCGATCGGCAGCGGCTACCGCATCCGGGTGGAGGACGCGGCCGACCCGGCGATTGCCGAGACGTCCCGCAGCTTCAGCGTCGCGCCGGACCTCGCGCGCCTGCTGATCGAGACCGGCAACGGCCTGGCCACCGAAGCGGGCGACCCGCTGAAGAGCTGACCGCGCCCGCGTCGACCCTTCCCCCATCAGCCCGCAGCGCCGGCCGCCCCCACCCCGGCCCTCGCTGCGCGCCCACCCGGACCGGAGACCTATGCCCGACGTCAGGATCAGCGAGCTTCCCGCCGCCGCGAGCGCCGCGGATGCGGACCTCGCGCCGCTGGTGCAGTCCAGCGGCGCCACCCTCGAGACCCGCCGCGCCACCGTCGCGCAGCTCCGCAACGCGGTCCTCGCCGACCGCGGCGCGCATGTGCGCGACTACGGCGCGGTGGGTGACGGCGTCACCAACGACGCGCCCGCCATCCAGGCGGCGATCAACGACCTGAAGACCAAGGGCGGCGGCACGCTGAGCTTCGGCCCGCGGGTCTACCGCATCGCCTCTGCCATCCTCCTGTCGGACGTCACCATCCGGCTGCAGGGCGCCGGCTTCACCGAGGGTCCGTCCCCCGGCCAGGGCACCTGGCTGCAGGTCGACCGCACCGGCTTCACCCCCTTCACCTTCACCGGCGTCCTCGCCCGCGGTTCCGCGGTGCGCGACATCGCGGTGACGCAGTCCCACACCGCGGCGCAGAACGCCGCCTGGGCGCCGACCAACTACGACTTCGTCTTCCGGGTGGAGGACTGCCTCGGCGGCGTCGACTTCGACAACGTCATGCTCAGCAACGTCGCCCGCGGCATCTATGCGCGAAATTCCGGCAGGCTCGACATCCGCCGGCTGCGCGGCCAGGTGCTGCGGACCGGCGTCGAGATCGACCAGTGCTACGACATCCCGCGCATCCACAGCGTGCACTTCTGGCCGTTCTGGAGCAGCGACAACAACATCATCCGCTGGCAGCAGGCCAATGCCGACGCCATGGTGTTCCGCCGCTGCGACGGCGTCTTCATCGACCAGGCCTTCGCGCTCGGCTATCGCAGCATGTTCCGCTTCGCCTCCTCCGGCAGCGGCATCACCACGAAGTTCTACATCGGCCAGGCCTATACCGATTTCTGCCAGTACGGCGTCTGGGTCGAGGCGAACGGCACCGACGGGCAGATCGCCAACCTGACCCACCAGGGCGAGATCTTCAACGCCGGTGGCCCGCCGCTCGCCGGCGGCAGCGGCATCCTCGTCAATGCCTCGAATACCCGCGTGCAGGTCGCCAATCTGCGGATCGACGCGGTCGAGGACAATGCCGTCCGCATCGCCGGCAGCGGCAACCGGATGGACGTCTTCTCGCTGCGCTGCGTGCGCTACAACTACCGCAACAACGGCGCGACGGCGATCTCGCTCGCCGATAGCGGCGCGGCGGCTGTCAACCAGCTCTATCTCGGCAGCCCGCCGCTGCTGGAATCCGGCAATGGCGGCGCGCTGGTGAACACCACCACCAACGCGACGCTGGCGCTCGGCGCGCCGGCCGGCCGGGCGGCGCGGCCGGGCCTCGCGCTCGGCAGCGCCGATACCGGGCTGTTCCAGCCGACGAGCGGCGCGCTGGCCGCCGCGGCCGGCGGGGCGGAACTGCTGCGGGCCAGCGCCGGGGCGATCACCCTCGGCGCTGCGCCCGGCGGCCATGCGCTCGAGGTGGCGACGCCGCTGGCCGGCGCCAACCGCCTCGTGGTGACCGGCGGCGGCACCGGCACGGCGGTGGCCGTGCAGGCGCAGGGCGCGGACGCGAATATCGACCTGATGCTGGCCGGCAACGGCAGCGGCCTGGTCCGCGGCACGACGGCGGCGGCGACCGACGATTCCACCGCCCTGGCCACCACCGCATGGGTGCGGGCGCAGGGCTATTCCACGGCCTCGGGCGGCGGCGGCATCGGCGCGGTCAGCAGCGTGGCCGGCCGCGCCGGCGATGTCGTGCTGACCAGCGCCGATATTGGCGGCTTCGGCGCGGCGGCGGCGGCGGCGGCGGCGGCACCGGTCGCCTCGGTTGCCGGCCGCACCGGCGCGGTGACGCTGACCAGCACGGATATCGGCGGCTTCGGCGCGGCGGCCGCGGCGGCGGCACCGGTCGCCTCGGTTGCCGGCCGCACCGGCACGGTGACGCTGACCAGCGCCGACATCGGCGGCTTCGGCGCGGCGGCCGCGGCGGCGGCACCTGTTGCATCCGTCGCCGGCCGCACCGGCGCGGTGACGCTGACCAGCGCGGATATAGATGGCTTCGGCGCGGCGGCAGCGGCGGCGGCGCCGGTCGCCTCTGTCGCCGGGCGGTCCGGCGCGGTCGCCCTCGGCATTGCCGATATCGCCGGCGCCGCGCCGCTCGCCTCGCCAGCCTTCACCGGCAGCCCGACCGCGCCGACGCCGGCCGCGACCGACAGCAGCACCGCGCTGGCCACCACAGCCTGGGCCTGGTCGCGCCCGGCACAGCTCCAGCTCGCCGACGCGACCATCGCCGGCGGCAATGCCCGCGGCGCCAATGCGACGGACTGGCAGGGCATCCGCAGCCTTGCCAGCCAGGTCGCGGCAGGGGCGCAGGCGACCATCGGCGGCGGCGGCGGCAACACCGCCTCGGCCACCGCGGCGACCGTCGCCGGAGGCAACAGCAACACCGCCGGCGGCCAGTACGGCTGGGTGCCCGGCGGCTTCCAGGCGGATAGCCGCGGCAACTACGCCCGCGGCGCCTGGGCCGCCGGACGCTTCGCCAGCAACGGCGACGCCCAGGCGGGCGAGTTCGTGCTGCGCCGGCAGACCACCGATGCGACGGCCGCCGTGCTCACCGCCGACGGCCTCCCGCCAGGTGCCGCCAACCTCGCCAACCTGCCGAACAACGGGACCTATGCCGCCCGGCTGCTCGTGGTGGCGCGGCAGACCGGCGGCACCGCCGGCACCCTCGGCGACAGCGCGAGCTGGACCCGCGACATCCTGGTGCGTCGCGGCACCGGCGCCGCGGCAACGGTCTTCATCACCCCCGGCAGCCCGACCCTGAACGCGCCGAACAACGGCGGGGACACGGCCGCGAATGCCGGCTGGAAGATGGGCGTCGGCGCCGACACCACGAATGGCGGCATTGCCGTCACCGTCACCGGCGAGGCGAACAAGACCATCAACTGGGTCGCCCGCATCCTCTCGGTCGAAGTCGTCGGCTGAGTCCCATTCACCACGGAGGTATTCCATGGCCCTGTTGAAGCCGATCGAGATCCGCAACACGGGTCTCGTTGCCGCCTACTGGCGGCTGACGCATTGCCAGATCGATCACGCCGCCGGCATCGCCGAGTTCCGCCTGCACGGCTGGCCGAGCCGCGATGCGCGCCAGGCCGGCAAGGCGCCGCTGCCCGGCCTCGCCTACCGCGCGACCGCCGAGGAGCTCGGCCTGCCCGACCTGCATGCGGTGACCAGCGGAACGCTCTACGCCGCCGCCCGCGCCCGGCCGGCGGCGGACGGCACGGTCTGGTTCGCCGATGCCGAGGACGCCTGATCCCGCCCGCATCTGTTGAGAGGAGAGACGCATGCCCGACCTCACCGACTACGCCAAGAACCTGCTCGGCCGCGCGCTGTGCGCCCGGGTCCCCGCGCTGCCCAGCCAGGTCTTCCTCGGGCTCGGCACCGGCGGCGCCGACGCCACCGGCCTGATCGGGGAACCCGCCGGCCTCGGCTATGCCCGGCAGCGGGTGACCTTCACCGGCACCGGGGCGCAGCAGAACACCGATGCCGTCCGCTTCACCTTCACCGCGGCGGCCGGCACCCTGACCCATGTCGGCCTGTTCGACGCGGCCAGCGGCGGCAACCCGCTGACCTGGTCGGCGCTGGCGCAGCCGGCGGCGGTGACCGGGGCCGGCACCGTCACGCTCAACGCCGCCTCCCTGGTTTTGAGCGCCAGCTGAAATTGCAGCGGCAACGGCGCGGCGGGAGTCGCGCCGTTGCCGCTCTTCCCATAGACTTGTCATGCGTGTATCGCGGGTGCGACTCGGAAATCGCGTGCATTAGCCCTAGCTTGTATCCGACGGCCCTGCTCGGCTAAGCTTGCGTGAGGATCGGAGATCGCCTTGAACCCCTTCGACGTCCCGCACCCGACGCATGAGGCGAATGCCGCCGGGCAGGTCTGTGACCGTTGCGGGAGCCGGGTCGCGGGGCTTTGCCAGCCGCTCGATGCCGCGGCGCTGGACGAGATCTCCTCCGAGGCGAACCAGATGGTCCTGCCCGCGCACAGCGCGGTCTTCCGTGAGGGCGATCCGGCCGGCCGTGTCTTCACCCTGATCGACGGTGTCGCCAAGCTCACCCGGCTGTTGCCGGACGGCAAGCAGCAGGTGGTCGGCTTCCGCTTTGCCGGTGACGTCATCGGGTACACGACGCTCAAATCCTATCCCTTCGATGCCGAGCTGCTGACCGATGCCAGGCTCTGCCGGCTCGACCGCCCGCAGCTCGACGGCCTGCTGCGCCGCTACCCGAAGCTCGAGCGGCGGATGCTCGACCTCTGCGTCCAGGAGCTGACCGCGACGCAGGAACAGCTGGTCACCGTTGGCCGCCGCTCGGCCGAGGCGCGGGTCGCCGCCTTCCTGATCTCCCTGGTCGATGCCAGCCGCCGCCGCGGCGAGCCGCGCCAGGTGCTCGAGATGCCGATGACCCGGGCGGATATCGCCGACTTCCTCGGCCTGACGCTGGAGACCGTCAGCCGCAGCCTGACCGCCTTCCGCAAGCGCGGCTGGATCCGCGAGCCGGTGCACCACCGGGTCGAGCTGCTGAACGTGCCGGCGATCACCGCCATGGCCGAAGGCACCAACGACAGCTTCTGAGCGTCCTCGCCGCCCTTTCGGCGTTGCCACTGACGCGAGTTTGCGCGGCCTCCCCTGCGGCTTTGGCGACCCCCAGGCGCTGAGGACCCCAGGGGCCGCGGCACCAGCCCTGGCCCCGGCAGTCGAGGGTCATTCATTTCATGCGTTTTTGCATCGTCGGCGCCGGCTTCAGCGGCGCCGTGCTCGCCCGCCGCTTGGCGGAGGCCGGCCACCAGTCCGTCGTGCTCGACGAGCGCCGCCATGTCGCCGGCAATTGCCACACCGAGCGCGACGCGGCGACCGGCATCATGCTGCACCGCTACGGGCCGCACATCTTCCACACCGCCGACCGCGAGGTCTGGGACTACGTCAACCGCTTCGGCCGAATGATGCCCTACGTCAACCGGGTGAAGGCCTTGAGCGGCGGCGCGGTCTATTCCTTGCCGGTCAACCTGCACACGATCAACCAATTCTTCGGCACCACGATGAACCCGGCCGAGGCGCGCGCCTTCGTCGCCGCCCAGGCCCGGCGCGACATCACAGAGCCCGCGAATTTCGAGGAACAGGCCCTGTCGATGGTGGGCGACCGGATCTACCGCGCCTTCTTCCGCGGCTATACCCGCAAGCAATGGGGCCTCGACCCGACCGAGCTGCCGGCCTCGATCCTCAAGCGGCTGCCGCTGCGCTTCAACTACGACGACAACTACTTCAATCACCCCTTCCAGGGCATGCCGGCGGATGGCTACACCGCGATCGTCGCCGGCATCCTCGACCATCCGGGGATCGACGTCCGGCTCGGCTGCCGCTTCGAGGAGGCCGGCGGCGACTTCGCCCATGTCTTCTACACCGGCCCGCTCGACCGCTATTTCGGCTACCAGCTTGGCCGCCTCGGCTACCGCACCCTCGACTTCGAGGAGGTCCGCGCCGAGGGCGACCTGCTCGGCACCGCGGTGCTGAACTACTGCGACGAGGACGTGCCCTTCACCCGCATCTCCGAGCACAAGTATTTCGCCCCCTGGGAGGCCGACCGGTTCACCGGCACGGTCTGCTTCCGCGAATACAGCCGGCTCGGCGGCGCCGAGGACATCCCCTACTATCCCATCCGGCTGGTCGGCGAGAAATCCATGCTGTCCGACTACGTGGCCCTGGCCCGCCGGACGCAGGGCATCTCCTTCCTCGGCCGGCTCGGCACCTACCGCTACCTCGACATGGACGTGACCATCCGCGAGGCGATGGATGCCGCGACCGCGACGCTCGAGCGGCTGGCCGAAGGCGCGGCGCCGCCGGCCTTCTTCCTCGACCCGTTGGGGTGATGCGACGCCCGGGGGTCACGCCGGTGTTTCCACCCGGGATGCCGGCGGGCTAAACCGCCGGCATGACCAGCGAGATCCGCGCCGCCATCCTCGACTCCGCCGCGACCCTGGAACGGATGGCGGAGGATGCGGGGTGCCTCGCCGCCATCGCCGGCACTGTCGACCTCTCGGTCGCGGCGCTGCGGGCCGGTGGCAAGCTGCTGTTCTGCGGCAATGGCGGCAGCGCGGCGGATGCGCAGCACTGGGCCGGCGAACTGGTCGCCCGCTTCCACTACGACCGGCCGGGCCTGGCGGCGGTCGCGCTTACCACCGACAGCTCGATCATGACCGCGGTCGGCAACGACTACGGCTACGACCGCATCTTCGCCCGGCAGGTCGAGGCGCTGGGCGCCCCGGGCGACGTGCTGTTCGCCATCACCACCTCCGGCCGCTCGCCCAACATCCTCGCCGCCGTGGCCGCAGCGAAGGCGAAGGGTATGGCGGTGGCCGGCTTCACCGGCGCCGCGGGCGGGGAGCTGGCGGCGCTCTGCGACCTTTGTCTCCGCGTCCCCGCCACCTCGACGCCGCTGATCCAGGAAGCGCATGAGGTCGCGGGCCACATGATCTGCGCCATGATCGAGCGGCGGATGTTCCCGCGCGCCTGATGCCGCGGCCGGCGCTCTTCCTCGACCGCGACGGCATCGTCAATCTCGACCACGGCTATGTCCACCGCCGGGAGGAGTTCGACTTCGTCGACGGCATCTTCGACCTCGCCGCCGAGGCGACCCGGCGCGGCCTGCCGCTCGTCATCGTCACCAACCAGTCCGGCATCGGCCGCGGCCGCTACACGGAAGCCGATTTCCAGGCGCTGATGGCCTGGGTCGCCGCGGAATTCGCCGCCCGCGGCACCCCGCTGGCGCGGATCGAGCATTGCCCCGACCATCCGGACCGCCCGACGCCTCGCCGCAAGCCGGCACCGGGGATGCTGCTGGATGCCGCCGCCGCGCTCGGGCTCGACCTGCCCGGCTCGATCATGGTCGGCGACCAGCCGGGCGATGCCGAGGCGGCGCTGCGCGCCGGCATCGGCACCCGCATCCTGGTCAGCGCGGCTGCGGCGGCGGGTGGGGGTGCGGCGACGCTGCGCCTGCCCTCGGTGCGGGCCGTGGCGCGCTGGCTCGCGGCGCAGCCCTGACCCCCCCGGTTCGCGCGGGGGCCAGCCAGGGCGCCCAGGGCGGCACCCGCCGCGGCTCCCGCGCCAGGGCGCCATGCGCGCCTTCAAGGCTCAACCAGGGCGAATAGAAGGGGTCGCGCAGCAGCACCTCGCCCCAGCGGCGGCGCATGGTGTCGATCTCCCCGGCGAAGCGCCGCGCCTTCTCCGGCGCGACATCCTGCCCGCGGGAGGCGCTTTCGAGGTGGTAGAGCTCGGCGAAGGGGGTCCAGAGCACGCGGTAGCCCGCCTGCCGGATCCGCACGCAGAGATCGACGTCGTTGAAGGCGACCGCGAGGTGCTGCGCGTCCAGCCCGCCCACCTCCTCGAAGACCGTGCGGCGCAGCGCGAGGCAGGCGCCGGTCACCGCCCCGGCCTGCCGCGCCAGGGCGAGCGAGCCGCAATACCCCGCATCGTCGCGCGCCGCCCGCAGCAGATAGTGGTCGGCCACGCCGCCGACGCCGGTGACGACGCCGCCATGCTGCAGCCTTCCATCGGCATAGAGCAGCTTGGCGCCGACCGCGCCGATCTCCGGCCGGACGGCATGGCTCACCATCTCTCGCAGCCAGCCGGGCTCGATGACCTCGATGTCGTTGTTGAGCAGCAGCAGGATCTCGCCCCGCGCCGCGGCGGCCGCCTGGTTGTTCAGGGCGGAGTAGTTGAAGGGGCCGGGCGCGGCCAGGATGCGGACGCGCGGGTCGGCCCGCAGCCGGCCGAAGAGCGCCAGCGTCGCGGCGTCCTCCGAGCCGTTGTCGACGACGATGAACTCGAGCGCCGGATAGTCGGTCCGCCGCAACACCCCCTCGGCCACGGCCTCCAGCAGCGCCGCCCGGTCGCGGGTCGGGACGATGACCGAGACCAGCGGGGCGGGATCGGGCAGGGCGCGGACCACCCGGCTCCACTGCGGCGCCAGCGGCGCCGGCTCGACCCGCGCGGCGATGCCGGCCGCCTGCAGCGCGGCGGCCGCGGCGCGGCGATGCGCCGCCGGGTCGGCGGCACGGCCCTTTTCGGCGCGTCCCGGCCCGGCATGCCAGAGCAGCGCCGGGATATGCGCGACCCGCGCCGGCCCCGCCGCGGCAGTCGCCCGCAGCGCCAGGTCGTGCGCCGCGGCCTCGCCCATCGGCTCGCGCAGTCCGGCCAGCTCGCGCATCAGGTCGCGCCGATAGGCGACGAAGCCGCCCAGCAGGTCCTGGCCGAGCAGCAGGTCGGGGTCGAATTCCGGCTTCAGCCAGGCGGCCTGGCGGCGGCCCCAGGCATCGATCCGGTCCTCGTCGGCATAGAGCACGGCGAGGTCCGGCCGCGCCTCGATCGCCGCGGCGACCTCGTACAGGGCCTGCTCGGCCAGCCGTCCCTCGGGCGCGATCGCCGCCACGAAGGCGCCGCGCGCCATGCCGAGCGCCGCGTTGACCAGCCCGACCGGGCCGGCCGAGACCATCAACAGCCGCAGCCGCTGGTCCTCTGCCGCCGCCGCTTCCAGCAGCCGGACGACCGGCGTCGGCGCCGCGGGGTCGAGCGCGACGCAGAGCTCCCACTGCGGCCAGATCTGCGCCTGCACCGCCGCCAGCGCGGCGCGCACCGCCGGCAGCGGCCCGCCGGCGACACCCATCGCCAGGGAGATCAGCGGCCGCGCCGGCATGGCGGCGACGTGCGCGGCGATGGCGGCGCGGTCGGCCGGCCGCAGCCGGGCATGCCTGGCCAGCCAGGCGGCGTAGCCTCGGCGATCCTCGGAGTCGTAGCGGCCGGTCGGCGGGGTGCCCAAGAGGCGCCGGCCGAAAGCGGCGAGGCGGAGGCGGAGCGGCAGCAGCCCGCCGGGCAGCCGGCCCCAGGCGGCGCGCCAGCTTCGCTGCAGGACCAGGTGCAAGGATTCCATCGGGTTGGCTGATAGGCGCCGGGCCGGACCGCCGGGGGTCACGGCCGGTTCAGGCCCGGGGAGGCCGCACAGAAATTCGCGGCAAGCGCCTGGAATCCCGAGGCAATCGCTCGTTCGGCTCACGGCCTGTTGTATGCCGCTCAACCGCAGGGGCGCGGTATCTCCCTGCCTCCTGAACCCGGACTTGTCTGGCCGTGTGGTACCGCCGGGCTTTCCCGCTCCGGAAAGGTCGCCCGCCCTGGCCCGCCCCTTGGCCCGCCCCTATGCGCTCAGCCCGCTCAGCCCGCAGGATCCGGGCCTGCGCCGCGCCATCCATGGCTACAGCACCGCCGGGACCTGGCGACGGCTGGCCTTCCGGGCCGGCCAGGTGGGCCTTGAGATCGCCGGCGCCCTGCCGCGTGACCTGGGCCGCGCCCTCGGCGGCGGCGCGCCGCCGCTGCTCCGGCTGGAGCCGGGGGTGGACCCGCGGCCGGATGCGACCTCCGTCGCGCTCTACGTCCATTATGCCGGCTCGGGTCAGGTCTCGGAGATGGTGCGGCGGCAGCTCGCCGGCCTGGCCGCCGCCGGCTTCGCCATCGTCTTCATCACCATGTCCGCGACGGTGCCCGAGGTCGACTGGCAGGCGGCCCGGCAGCATTGCGCGCTGGTGGCGCAACGGCGCAACTTCGGCCGCGACTTCGGCGCCTGGCAGGAGCTGGCGGCCGAGGCCTGGCGGCGCTGGCCGGGCGCGACCGAGCTGCTGCTGGCGAACGACAGCGTGCTGGGTCCAATCCTGCCGCTGCCGCCGGTCCTGGCGGCGCTGCGGGCCGGCGGGGAAGGGCTGTTCGGCCTGACCGAAAGCATCCAGGGCGGACCGCACCTGCAGAGCTACTTCCTGCTGGCGCGCGGCGCCGCCGCCACCGGCGACCTCTTCGGCTTCCTGGCCGCGATGCGGATGAGCCACTCCAAGTGGCTGGTCGTGCAGCGCGGCGAGCTGCGCCTGGCGCGCTGGATGCGCGGCCGCGGCCACCAGGTGGCGGCGCTGTTCGGCTACCACCGGCTGGTCGCCGCCGCGCTCGCGGTGGGGGAGGAGCGGGCGCGGCTGGCGGCCTCCCACCCGCTGCTGCGCGATCTGGAATCGCTGCCGCCGGCGGCGCGCGAATCGCGTCTTCTGTCGCAGCCGCTGAACCCGACGCATCATTTCTGGCACGCGCTGGTGCGGCAGATGGGTTTTCCCTTCCTGAAGACCGAGCTGGTGCGGCGCAACCCGGGCCGGCTGCCCGGGGTCGAGGCCTGGCGGGCGCTGGTGCCGGAACCCGATGCGGGGCTTCCCGATACTGGCTCAGTGGCGTCGGTGCCGGTGATCGAGGCGCATCTGCGGATCATGGACGCGCCAACTTCAAAAAACGAAACGGCAGCGGCGCGCGGCGCTGGACAGGAATCGCGTCACGCCGCATGAATTCAGCGGAAGTATTCCGGCGCCGGGGCGTCGCCTCGGCGCGGCTCCCCCGGCGCCGCAAGCGCCGGGATATTGTATGCCGATTGATGGGTTAGCTGCGCCCGATACCATTGCCCTGCCGCTGCACTGCACCGGCCCCGCCGGGCTGGCGGCGCTGCGGGACAGCCTGCCGCGCGAGGCGGCAGGCTTCCTCGATGCCTCGGGCTTCGAGGCGAGGCCGCAGGAAATCCGCCTGCTGCCGGGGAATGGCGGCATCGCCGGCGCGGTGCTCGGCCTCGGCGAGGCCGCCCCGACCCCCTGGTCCTTCGGCGGGCTGCCGCATGCCCTGCCGGCCGGCAGTGCCTGGCGCCTGGTGGATGCGGCGCATGCCGCGCCCGCGGTGCTCGGCTGGTGCCTCGGCGCCTATCGCTATGCCCGCTTCAAGCCGGCCGGCCGGGCGCCGGCGCGATTGGTGCCGCCGCCCGGGACCGAGCGCGCGGTGCATACCGCCAGCGCGATCCTGCTGGTGCGCGACCTGGTGAATGCCCCGCCCAACCTGCTCGGGCCCGAGGAACTGGCCGCCGCCGCCGTGGCGCTGGCGGAACGCCACGGCGCCCGCTGCAGCGTGGTGCAGGGCGCCGCGTTGGAGGAAGGCTTCCCCGCCCTGGCCGCGGTCGGCCAGGCCAGCGTGCAGGCCCCGCGCGTCGCCATCCTGGAATGGGGCCGGCCGGAGGCACCGCTGGTCGCGCTCTGCGGCAAGGGGGTCTGCTTCGATTCCGGCGGCCTCGACCTCAAGCCCGCATCCGGCATGCTGCGGATGAAGAAGGACATGGGCGGCGCGGCGCTGGTGCTGGGCGTGGCGGACCTGGTCATGCGGCTCGGCCTGCCGGTGCGGCTGCTGGTACTGGTCGGCGCGGTGGAGAATGCGGTGGCGGGCAATGCCTTCCGCCCGCTCGACGTGCTGCGGACCCGGGCCGGGCTGACGGTGGAGGTGGGCAATACCGATGCAGAGGGCCGGCTGGTGCTCGCCGACCTGCTGGCCTTCGCGGCGGAGCGGGAGCCGGAACTGCTGGTCGACTGCGCGACGCTGACCGGGGCGGCACGGGTCGCGCTCGGGCCCGACCTGCCGGCAATGATGACGCCCGACGATTCGCTGGCCGCTGCCCTGCTGGCGGCAGGCGAGGCGACGGCGGATCCGCTCTGGCGGCTGCCGTTACATGCAGGTTACGACTCCTGGCTCGACAGTACGGTAGCGGACATCAACAACGTCTCATCCCGCCCCATGGCGGGCGCCATTATCGGAGGTTTGTTCTTGCGGCGTTTCGTCCCGGCGCCTATGCGGTGGGTCCACCTCGACGTTTATGCCTGGAACGACGGCAGCCGGCCGGGCCGTCCCGAGGGCGGCGAGGCGCAGGCACTCAGGACCCTGACAGCAACCATCGAAACTCTGTTCGCTGGCATACCGGGGCCGGGCCGGTAACGACAACGAGATGCGGTGGAAACTTTTCGGGTCGGATGGCTCTCAGAACAGCAGGATGCGTTACCCCGTCTGTAGTGCCTGCAAACTGATTGTGCCGGTCCGGGGAGCAAGGGTCCCGGACCGGTCAGCCGACGAAAGCCCATAAGGGGCGAGGGGATTGGAGCTATGGCGGTACAGAGCAACCCCGACCAGCTGGTCGGCATACTTCGGGATACGGTCGTCGCGCTGGTGCGGCGCGACGGTCCCGACCTGTCGGCACGCCAGTTGGGCGTGTTCCTGACGGTCTACCTGACCGACGGCCCGCATACCGTGCGCGGCCTTGCGGCGGAGCTGAACGTGTCCAAGCCGGCCATCACCCGGGCGCTCGACCGCCTTGGGGAACTGGACCTGGCCCGCCGCAAGGTGGACCCGATGGACCGCCGCAGCGTCATCGTGCAGCGGACCCTGAAGGGCACCGCCTTCCTGCGCGACATGCGGCAGATCATGTCCGAGGCCGAGACGCACCTGCATGCCTCGGGCGGCGAAGCCGGCGCAGCGAACGCCGACCCGGGCCGCGAATCGCGCCGGGCCGGCTGAAGCGACGCGCCCGCCCGATTTTCGGGCGGGCCGGAGCCCTGCAGGCCACGGTCCGGGATCGGCCACCGCAAGGGGTGGCAGGTCCTGCCGGTCGTTACTTGCCGACCTGCCTCAGTAGCCCAGCGTGAAATCCACCAGGTTCAGCACCGGCCGCCCGTCCCGGGCGCGCCGGATATTGTCCACCACCTGCGGCGCGGCGCTTTGCGGGATGGTGATGCTCGCCGCATGCGGGGTCATTACCACGCGCGGATGACCCCAGAAGGGATGGTCGGCGGGCAGCGGCTCCGGCTCGAAGACGTCGAGCGCGGCGGCGGCGACCTGGCCGCTGTCGAGCGCCGCCAGCAGGTCGGGCTGCACCACATGCCCGCCGCGGGCACCGTTCACCAGGAAGGCGCCGCGCGGCAGCAGCCCCAGCGTCCGCGCGTTCAGCACGCCGCGGGTGTCCGGCGTGAGCGGCAGCAGGCAGACCAGGATGTCGGCCTGCGGCAGCATGGCCGCCAACCCATCCGGTCCATGGAAGCCCCGCACGCCGTCGATCGCCTTTGGCCCGCGCGACCAGCCCATGACGGGGAAGCCGAGCGCCATGAGCGCGCGGGCCGACGCCGTGCCGAGCTCGCCGAGGCCGAGGATGCCGATGCGGCGGCCGGCGGTGTCGGGGGCCGGCAACTCGTCCCAGATCCGCGCCGCCTGCTGCGCGCGGTAGTCGAGGTCCTGCCGGTGAAAGCGCAGCACGTTCAGCAGGACCCATTCGGTCATGCCCGTGGTCAGCCGCACATCCTTCAGCCGGGCCACCGGCACGCCGGGCGGCGGCCCGGGCGGGCGCATCAGGTGGTCGACGCCGGCGCCCATGGAACAGATCAGCTTCAGGTTCGGGTAGGCCCGCAGCGCCGCCAGGTCCTGCGCGCCCCACATCACCACCACGTCGATCCCGCCGGGGTCGAGGGCGTCGGCATGGCCGCGGATGTCGAGGCCCGGGTCCACCGCCAGCAGCGCCTGCCGCCAGGCCTCCACCGTGCTCGCCGCGGCGCTCTTGTTGGTCGCCAGCAGAATGGCCATCACTGCTCCTGCATCATGTGCCCGGCGGGCAGGGTTTCGAGCCCGGCCGGCAGGTCGCGCACCCAGGCGCGCCAGTCCTGCCGGCGGGTCGCCGCGCGCTCCGTGCCGTCCGGCAGCTTGGCGTAGAGGCTCAGCACGCCCTGCGACCACCAGAAATCGAAGTTCTTCTCGCTGGCCAGCACCATGGCGGCGGTGCGGTCGAAGACGCCGTCCTTCACCCGCGGCAGGTGCTTGCCCAGCCACCAGACGCAGCCCGCCGCCAGGATCGCGGCACCGAGATAGAAGTGCACCAGCATGGTGGCGCCGAAGGAGCCGACCAGGATGATCGCCGGCGGCACCACGTTCTCCAGCGACTGGTAGACCGGCGTGCCGGGGCTGTTCATCTTGCGGATATGGACGCCGAGCTTGGCCTTGTCGGCATCCAGCAACTCGCGCAGGCGCTCCAGCTCGGTCGTCACGTGCGGTGGGTCCCCTCGACCGCCCGGAGATCGAAGGCGGCGGCCATCAGGGCGCGGGTATAGGGCTGGGTCGGCGCGGCGGTAAGCCTCTCGGCCTCGCCTTCCTCCACCACCTGGCCGTCCTTCAGGACGATGATGCGGTGGGCCAGCGCCCGCACCACCCGCAGGTCGTGGCTGATGAACAGGTAGGCCAGGCGGTGCCTGGCCTGCAACGCCCGCAGCAACTCCACCACCTGGGCCTGGACGGAAACATCTAGCGCGCTGGTCGGCTCGTCCAGCACCACCAGGCGCGGCTTGAGGACCAGGGCGCGGGCGATGGCGATGCGCTGGCGCTGGCCGCCGCTGAACTCGTGCGGGTAGCGGGCGGCGGCGGCGGGATCGAGGCCCACCTCCTCCAGCGCCTGGGCCACCTCCGCGTCGCGGGCAGCGCGGGTCAGGCCGGGCTCGTGGACCTCGAGCCCCTCGCCGATGATCTCCCCGGCGCTGAGGCGCGGCGAGAGCGAGCCGTAGGGATCCTGAAAGACGATCTGCATGCGCCGCCGCAGCGGCCGCAGCGCCGCGCGGGACAGCGGCTGGATGTCGCGGCCTTCGAATCGGATCTCGCCCTCGCTGCCCTCCAGCCGCAGCAGGGCGAGGCCGAGGGTGGTCTTGCCGCTGCCGGACTCGCCGACCAGGCCGACCGTCTCGCCTTCGCGGATGGTCAGGCTGACGCCGTCCACCGCCTTCACATGCCCGACGGTCCGCCGGAGCAGGCCACGGCGGATCGGGAAATGCACCTTCATGCGGACGCCGGCGAGGACCTGCGCGGCGCCGGCCGGCACCGGCGCGGGCCGGCCGCGCGGCTCGGTGGCCAGCAGCATGCGGGTATAGGGGTGCCGCGGGTCGGCGAAGACCGCCTCCGTCGCGCCCTGCTCCACCGCCTCGCCGTCCTTCATCACCACGACGCGGTCGGCGTGGCGGTGGATGATCTGCAGGTCATGGGTGATCAGCAGCATCGCCATGCCCAGGCGGCGCTTGAGGTCCCGCAGCAATTCCAGGATCTGCGCCTGGATGGTGACGTCGAGCGCGGTCGTCGGCTCGTCGGCGATCAGCAGCTTCGGGTCGTTCGCCAGCGCGGCCGCGATCATCACCCGCTGGCGCTGGCCGCCGGAAAGCTGGTGCGGGTAGGCGCCCATCCTGTCCTCCGCTTGCGGCAGGCCGGCCTGGTGCAGCAGGTGCAGCACGCGGTCGCGCAGCGGGCCGCCGGACAGCGGCTGATGCAGGGTGATCGCCTCCCCCACCTGGCGGGCGATCGTGTGGAGCGGGTTGAGCGAGGTCATCGGCTCCTGGAACACCAGGCCGGCGGTGCCGCCGCGGAGGTGGCGGAGGGTGTCCTCGTTCGCCGCCAGCACGTCGGTGCCGTCGAGGGTGATGCGGCCCGTGGGGTTGCTGCCCGCGGGCGGCAGCAGGCGGAGCGCCGAGAGGGCGGTGACGGACTTGCCGCTGCCGCTCTCGCCGACGAGCGCCACCGTCTCCCCGGGATCGACCTGGAAGGAGACGCCGCGCACGACGGTGCGGCCGGCGAAGGCGACCGAGAGGTCCTCGACGCGGAGGAGGGTCATGGAAAGGCAAAGGCTGGGGGAGAAGGTATTCTCCCCCAGGCCCCCTCATCCATTTTCGTGGGTCGGTACCCTCCGCGCGGCGAATGCCGACCCAGAGAAATAGATGAGGGGTCCGGGGAGACTACCTTCTCCCCGATCTTGCTTCCCGTCATCGGCCACCCCCCGGCAGCTTCCGCGGATCGAAGGCGTCCCGCACCGCCTCGCCGACGAAGATCAGCAGCGTCAGCACCCCGCCCAGCACCACGAAGCCAGTGAAGGCCAGCCAGGGCGCCTGCAGGTTGTTCTTGCCCTGTCCCAGCAGCTCGCCGAGCGAGGGCGAGCCGGGCGGCAGGCCAAAGCCGAGGAAGTCGAGCGACGCGAGCACGGTGACCGAGCCCGACAGGGTGAAGGGCAGGAAGGTCAGCGTCGCCACCATCGCGTTCGGCAGGATGTGCCGCGCCATCAGCCGCGTGTCGGATACACCCAGCGCCCGCGCGGCGCGGACATAATCGAGGTTGCGGCCGCGCAGGAACTCCGCCCGCACCACGCCGGTCAGTCCCATCCAGGAGAAGAGCAGCAGGAAGATCAGCAGGGTCCAGAAGCCCGGCTCGATGATCGAGGCCAGGATGATCAGCATGAAGAGCTGCGGCATGCCCGACCAGATCTCGATGAAGCGCTGGAACAGCAGGTCGGTGAGCCCGCCGTAGAAGCCCTGCACCGCGCCGGCGGCTATGCCGATGACGGAGGCGACGATGGTCAGGCTGAAGCCGAACAGCACCGAGGTGCGGAAGCCGTAGATCACCCGCGCCAGGACGTCCCGCGCCTGGTCGTCGGTGCCGAGCCAGTTCTGCGCGGTGGGCGGGGAGGGCGCCGGCTGCGGCAGGCCGAGCACCACGGTGTTGTAGGCATAGGGAATGGCGGGCCAGAGGATCCAGCCGCGCCCGGCGATCTCGCGCAGCAGCTCCGGGTCGTGCCAATTGGCCTCGGTCGGCAGCCCGTCCGGGATGATGTCGTCCTCGGCATAGTCGGCCAGCACGGGGACGAACCAGCGGCCGTCGATGCGGCCGACCAGCGGCCGGTCGTTGGCGATGAACTCGGCGAAGAGGGTGACCACGAAGAGCGCGGCGAAGATCCAGAGCGACCAGTAGCCTCGCCTGTTGGCGCGGAAATTCGCCAGGCGGCGCCGCGTGAGGGGTGTCACCGCCGGGCCTCGAAGTCGATCCTGGGGTCGACCATCGTATAGGCGAAGTCGCCGACGATCTGCATGATCAGCCCGAGCAGGGTGAAGATGTAGAGCGTGCCGAACATCACGGGGTAGTCGCGGCGGATGGCCGATTCGAAGCCGAGCAGCCCGAGCCCGTCGAGCGAGAAGATGATCTCCACCAGCAGCGCCCCGGTGAAGAGGATGCCGATGAAGGCGGCGGGGAAGCCGGCGATGATCAGCAGCATGGCGTTGCGGAAGACATGGCCGTAGAGCACCCGGGTCTCCCCGGCGCCCTTGGCCTTGGCCGTCACGGTGTACTGCTTGTGGATCTCCTCGAGGAAGGAGTTCTTGGTCAGCATGGTCAGCCCGGCGAAGCCGCCGATCACCAGCGCGATGGTCGGCAGGACCATGTGCCAGGCATAGTCGAGCGCCCGGGCCGCGAAGGGCGCCGCTTCCATCCCCGGCGAGAGCAGCCCGCGCAGCGGGAACCACTGCAGGAAGCTGCCGCCGGCGAACAGCACCACCAGCATGATGGCAAAGAGAAAGCCCGGGATCGCGTAGCCCACCAGCACCACCGCTGATGTCCAGATGTCGAAGCGCGAGCCGTCCCGCACCGCCTTGCGGATGCCCAAGGGGATGGAGACGAGGTAGATGATCAGCGTCGACCAGAGGCCGAGCGAGATGGAGACCGGCATCTTCTCGAGGATCAGCTCCACCACCGGCCTGTCGCGGAACAGGCTGCGGCCGAGGTCGAAGCGGGCATAGCCCGCCAGCATGGTCCAGAGCCGGTCCTGCCAGGGCTTGTCGAAGCCGAAGCTGCGCTCGATCTCCGCCACCACCGCCGGGTCCAGGCCGCGGGCGCCGCGGTAGCGGCTGCCCTCGCCGCTGGCCGATGCGTCGCGGCGCTCCTGCGGCCGGGTCTCGCCCTGGCTCTCGCCGGACAGCCGGCCGAGCGTGCTGCCGGCATTGCCCTTGAGCTCGGCCAGCATCTGCTCGACCGGCCCGCCCGGCGCGAACTGCACCACGGCGAAGTTGATCAGGATGATGCCGAGCAGGGTCGGCACCACCAGCGCCAGGCGACGGAGAAGATAGGCACCCATTCTTCTAGCGTGGCGCCTGCTGCGCTTCGCGCTTGCCCTGCTCGACCGCGCCGACGCGCTCGGGCTCGATCCACCAGCTGTCGATCGCCAGGTTGTAGCGCGGGTTGCGCTCGGGCCGGCCGAGCTTGTCCCAATAGGCCACCCGGAAGGTGCGGCTGTGCCATTGCGGGATCATGAAGTCGTGCCACAGCAGCACGCGGTCGAGCGCCCGGGTGCGGGCGATCAGCTCGGCACGGTCGGGCGCGGCGATCAGCAGCTCGACCAGCGCGTCGACCACCGGGTCGCAGATGCCAGAAAGGTTCTGGCTGCCCTGCTTCTGCGCCTCGGCGCAGGTCCAGAAGTCGCGCTGCTCGTTGCCCGGCGACAGCGACTGGCCGACGCCGCCGACCGTCATGTCGAAGTCGAAGGCGTCGGTCCGCACCTCGTACTGCGCCGGGTCGATCGTCCGCACGCGGGGTTCCATCCCGAGCCGCTGCAGCACCTGCATGTAGGGCAGGGCGATGCGCTCGAAGCTCGGCCCGTTCAGCAGGATCTCGAAGGCGAAGGGCTCGCCCCTGGCATTGACCAGCTTGCGGTCCTTCACCACCCAGCCGGCCTGGCGCAGCAGGTCGAGCGCGCGGCGCAGGCCTTCGCGGTTGTTGCCGGACCCGTCGGTGACCGGCAGCCTGTATTCCTCGGTGAAGAGCCGGTCGGGCACGCG
The DNA here is from genome assembly GCF_004355005.1 of Dankookia rubra. GTDB lineage: Bacteria > Pseudomonadota > Alphaproteobacteria > Acetobacterales > Acetobacteraceae > Paracraurococcus > Paracraurococcus ruber_A. The sequence continues at coordinate 133,533 of NZ_SMSJ01000005.1, read as the reverse complement.
GCCGCGGTACTGCTCCAGGATCTCGAGCTCGCGGCCCTGCGGCAGGCCGGACGACGCCAGCTCGGAGTTGGAGAAGTAGGAGGTCGTGCGGGTGTAGCTGCCGTAGAAGAGGTTGGCGTTCATCCACTCGAAGTCGAAGACCTCGATCAGGGCGCGGCGGACGCGGGCATCCTGGAAGAGCGGGCGGCGCAGGTTGACGGCGAAGGCCTGCATGCCCGTCGGCCGCTCGTGGCGGATCTCGTCGCGCTTCACCAGGCCCTTCCGCACCGCGGGGAAGTCGTAGGCGGTGGCCCATTCCTTGGCGATGTTCTCGGTGCGGAAGTCGATCTGCCCGGCCTTGAAGGCTTCCAGCGCCACGGTCGGGTCGCGGAAGTACTCGTAGCGGATGGTGCCGGCATTGGCCGTGCCCCGCATCGTCGGCAGGTCGCGGCCCCAATAGTCCTCCACCCGGCGGTAGACCAGGCTGCGGCCGGATTCGAACCGCTCCAGCCGGTAGGGGCCGGAGCCCAGCGGGATCTCCTGCAGCGGCTTGCCGAAGTCGCGGCCCTCCCACCAGTGCTTCGGCAGCACGGTGAGCTGGCCGAGGATCAGCGGCAGCTCGCGGTTCTCGTTGTTCCTGAAGCGGAAGACCACGCGGCGCGGGCCTTCCGCCACCGCCTCGGCCACGTCGGCGTAGTAGGACCGGTAGGTGGGCCGGCCCTGGGTGCGGAGCGTGTCGAAGGTCCAGACCACGTCCTCGGCCGTCACCGGCCGGCCGTCGTGCCACTTCGCCGCCGGGTTCAGCTCGAAGGCCACCCAGCGCTGGTCGGCCGGCAGGTCGATCCGCTGGGCGAGGTGGACGTATTCGGTGCTCGCCTCGTCGTCGCTGTCGCGCAGCAGCGTGTCCCAGACCCGGCCGATGCCGACCGCCGGGGTGCCGCGCAGGATGAAGGGGTTGAAGCTGTCGAAGCTGCCGAGCGCGGCCAGCACCAGCTCCCCGCCCTTCGGCGCCTTGGGATTCACCCAGGGCCAATGGGTGAAGTCGGCGGGCAGGGCGGGCTCCCCCAGCAGGGAGAGCGCATGGGTGCGGGTGATGCCGTCCGGCCCGGGACTGCCGGCCGGGGTGGCGGCGCGGGCGCCGCGGCCGAGGGATGCGGGAAGGGCGAGGCCCCAGGGGAGGCCGATGGCCAGCAGGTCGCGGCGTTGCATCCCCGCAGGATGGGGGTTCGGGCCGACGGCGACAACCTTTGCCGGCCTGTGGCCCGGCGCCCGGGTGGGCTGCCTCAGCCGCCGAGCAGTCCCACCGCCTCGGCCAGCATCGCCGGGTCGCCGACCGCCAGCACCCGCCCGTCGCTCCCGAGCGTCAGTGGCCTGCCGTCCCATCCGGTCACCCGCCCGCCGGCGCCTTCCACCACCGGGACGATCGCCGCCCAGTCCCAGGGCTTCATCGTCGCCTCGCAGACCAGGTCCACCAGGCCGAGCGCCAGCAGCCCATAGGCGTAGCAGTCGCCGCCCCAGGTGACGCGCCGTGCCGCGCCGCGCAGCCGCTTGAAGCCCGGGCGGTCGGCGGGGTCGAACATGTCGGGGCTGGTGCAGGACAGCTCGGCATTGCCGACCGCGGGGCAGGGCCTGCAGCGCGGGGTGCCGCCGAGCGGCGCGCGGAAGCGGGTCGGCTCGCCCGCCACGCCCAGCCAGCGCTCCCCGGTGACGGGCTGGTCGATCATGCCGAGCACCGGGCGGCCGCGGTGCAGCAGGCCGATCAGCGTGCCGAAGAGCGGCCGTCCCGTGACGAAGGCCCTGGTGCCGTCGATCGGGTCGAGCACCCAGAGGTATTCGGCATCGGCCTGCTCCGGCCCGAATTCCTCGCCCCAGATGCCGTGGCCGGGGAAGCGGGCGCGGAGCAGGGCGCGCATCGCCAGCTCGGCCTGGCGGTCGGCCTCGGTCACCGGGCTGGCATCGCCCTTGGAGTCGACCAGGAGCTGGGAGCGGAAGAGCGGGCGGATGATGGCGCCGGCGGCCTCGGCGGCGGCCTCGGCGGCCGCCGCAAAGATGGGGTCGATCCGCTTCACGCGCCGCGCCTCCGGGACGATGCGACCGGATCGGCCGCGGCCTCCGCCGCTTCGATGAACGCCTGCATGGCCTGCCCCCGGTTCGCGCCGCTCTGTTTGCGCTGCGCTGTTTGCGCCGCACCGGGGGGTTGGTTAGACAGCGCGCTCATTCCTGTCCACGGCGGCCCGCATGTCCGACCTCATCGCCTTCCAGGGCCTGCCCGGGGCCTATTCCGACCTGGCCTGCCGCGCCGCCTATCCCGGCTGGCGCACGCTGCCCTGCCCGTCCTTCGAGGCGGCGATGGACGCGGTCCGCGCCGGCGAGGCGAGGCTGGCCATGCTGCCCTGCGAGAATTCGCTCGCCGGCCGGGTGCCCGACATCCACCGCCTGCTGCCGGACAGCGGCCTGTCGGTGATCGGCGAGCATTTCGAGCGGGTGGAGCACTGCCTGCTGGCGCCGAAGGGCGCGACGCTGGCCACCCTGAAGCGCGCCCATAGCCACCCCGTGGCGCTCGGCCAGGTGCGGCTGATCCTGAAGGAGCTGCGGCTGGAGCCGGTGATCGAGGCCGACACCGCCGGCGCGGCCCACCTGATCGCCGAGCGCGGCGGCGTCGAGGACGCGGCCATCGCCTCGGCCCTGGCCGCCGAGACCTACGGGCTCGAGATCCTGCGCCGCAACGTCGAGGACGCGGCGCACAACACCACGCGCTTCTATGTCTGCTCGCTGGGCAGGCCGGCGCCGTTCCGCGGCCCCTGCATCACCACCTTCGTCTTCCGGGTGAAGAACATCCCGGCGGCGCTCTACAAGGCGCTGGGCGGCTTCGCCACCAACGGGGTGAACATGACCAAGCTGGAAAGCTACATGCTGGACGGCGAGTTCACCGCGACGCAGTTCCTGGCCGACGTGGACGGCCACCCGGACGACCCGAATGTCGCGCGGGCGCTGGAGGAGCTGGCCTTCTTCTCGCGCGAAGTGAAGGTGCTCGGCGCCTATCCGGCGCATGCCTACCGGCTGGAGCACCGGGGGCGCTGATCCCGCCGCAGCATCGCCGGTTGCGCCGCAGCATGCGATCGGGCAGGGTGGACCTATGCCTTCGCACCTGAAGCCTGTCGCCGCGGGAACCACCCCGCCTTAGACGGCGCGTTCCCGCCGACGCCGACCGCTCCCGCATGATACGGCGGCCGCCGAACAGGGCAGCCGCCCGCTGAAGGCTGCCCCATGTCCCTGTCCAAGCTGCGCGACGAATGGTCGCCGAACGTCACGCGCGACCTGCTGGCCGGCACCGTCGTCGCCCTGGCCCTGATCCCCGAGGCGATCGCCTTCTCCATCATCGCCGGGGTCGATCCGAAGCTCGGCCTTTATGCCTCGTTCTGCATCGCCGTCGTCACCGCCATCGCCGGCGGCCGCCCCGCGATGATCTCGGCCGCGACCGGCGCGACCGCGGTGGTCATGGTCACGCTGGTGCGCGACCACGGGGTGAACTACCTGTTCGCCGCGACCATCCTGACCGGGCTGCTGCAGCTGGTCGCCAGCGCGCTCCGGCTCGGCGACCTGATGCGCTTCGTTTCGCGGTCCGTCGTCACCGGCTTCGTCAATGCGCTGGCGATCCTGATCTTCATGGCGCAGCTGCCGGAGCTGTTCGGGCCGGGCTGGCAGCTCATGGGCTGGCCGGTCTATGCCATGGTCGCGGCCGGGCTCGGCATCATCTACCTGCTGCCGCGGGTCACCACGGCCGTGCCCTCGCCGCTGGTCGCGATCGTCCTGCTGACCGCCTTTTCGATGGCCACGGGGACGGAATTCCACAAGGTCGGCGACATGGGCGCGCTGCCGAGCGAGCTGCCGGCCCTTGCCCTGCCGATGGTGCCGCTCGAGCTCGAGACGCTGCGGATCATCCTGCCCTATGCGCTGACGCTGGCCATGGTCGGGCTGCTGGAAAGCCTGATGACGGCGGCGATCATCGACGAGATGACCGACACCGATTCCAGCAAGAACCGCGAATGCGCCGGGCAGGGCCTCGGCAACATCGCCTCCGGCCTGTTCGGCGGCATGGCGGGCTGCGCGATGATCGGGCAGTCCGTCATCAACGTCTCCTCCGGCGGGCGGGGGCGGCTTTCGTGCCTCTGGGCCGGGGCCTTCCTGCTCTTCCTGATCGTGGCGCTCGGCCCCTGGGTGAAGCAGATCCCGATGCCGGCGCTGGTCGCGGTGATGGTCATGGTCTCGATCAACACCTTCCAGTGGCGGTCCCTGCAAACGCTGGTGACGCACCCGAAAAGCTCCAGCGTGGTGATGCTGGCGACCGTCGCGGTGGTGCTCGGGACGCATGACCTGGCCAAGGGCGTGCTGGTCGGCGTGGTCCTCAGCGGGCTGTTCTTCGCGCAGAAGATCTCCCGCTTCTTCGGGGTGGAGTCGGCGCTGGACGCGGCGACGGGCACCCGCACCTACCGCGTCACCGGCCAGCTCTTCTTCGCCACGGCCGAGGCCTTCCACGGCGCCTTCGACTTCCGCGAGTCGCCGAGATCGGTGGTGATCGACGTCCATGCCGCGCATTTCTGGGACATCACCGGGATCAACGCGCTGGACCGGGTGGTGCTGAAATTCCGCCACCACGGCGTGCCGGTCGAGATCACGGGCATGAACGAGGCGAGCCGGACGCTGGTCGACCGGCTGGCGCAGCACGACAAGCCGGGCAAGGCGGCGGTGGCCGGCGGGCACTGAGGCCGGCGGCCACCGAATCCCGGCGCGGGCGGCGCCGAGCTGCGCCACCCTTTGCCCGCCCGCGCGTTGTTCGCCGCTGCCGGTCCCGGCAGCGCCGCACCCGCGGCCGCGACGGGCCGAGGGTTGGGAGAGCCGGGCCCTGCAGACGCGGCAAGACGACCGGCGGCATGGCGCCCCCGGCACGGGTTGGTTCGCCTGGATCTGCCACGCCGCCATGGCCGCGGTGGCGGCCTGGTTCTGGTCGCTGGACAAGCGGCAGGCGGCCACCGGCACCCTGGTGGCCCTGGCCGGCTGCCTCGCCCTCGTCCTGCCGCCGCGCGAGCGCATGCCGCGGCTGCCCCGGCGCCTCAGGACGCTGCCGCGCGGCCTCGATGCCGTCCCGCCGCTCGCCTCGCTGCTCTCGGCCCCGGGCTACGGGCTGAACTGGTTCTACGGCGCCAATCCCTATGACGAGGCGGTGCACCTGCTGAGCGGCATCCTGGCCGGGGCGGTCTTCGCGGCGCTGCTGCTGGCGGATGGGCGGCCACGCGGCGTCCTTCGCCTCGGCCTGGTCGGGGCGGGCTGCGGCCTCGGGCTCGGCATCGCCTGGGAAGTCTTCGAGTGGAGCACGGGCCTGATCGGCGACTGGACGGATACCTGGACCGACGTGGCGCTGACGGCGGCCGGCGCGGCGCTGGGCAGCCTCGGCGGCGGCCGGCTGGCGGCGCGGGCCGCGCAGGACCGGCCCGCGGCGGCCAGGCGGCCCTTGCCCGATCCGGCACCGAGCCCGGCTGCCGGCGACTAGATGCTGGTCGCCACCTACAACGCCCATCGCGGTCGCGGCCCCATGGGATGGTTCCGGCCGGACCGCATCCTCGGCGTGATCGCCGAGATCCGGCCGGACCTGATCGCCCTGCAGGAGGCGCAGCACTACTTCCGGCGCGGTGCCCCGATGCTGGACGGCCAGGCAGTGGCCGAAGCGCTCGGCCTCCGCGTCCTGGCGCCGTCGCAGCGGCCGGACCACCAGGGCTGGCGCAGCAACCTGCTGCTGGTGCGGCGCGACGCCGCGGTGCTCGAGGGCCCGGTCGGCCTCCGCCTCGGCGGGCTCGAGCCGCGCGGCGCCTTGCTGGCGGTGCTGGATCTCGGCTGCGGGCCGCTCCGCGTCATCGGCACCCATCTCAGCCTCGGCGCGCGGCGCCGGCGGCGGCAGGCGGCGGCGCTGCTCGAGGCCATGGCGACGGGCCCCGGCCGGGGCCTGCCGACGCTGCTGCTGGGCGATCTCAACGAATGGCGGACCGGGGGCGGCGCGCTCGGCGTGCTGGCGCCGGTCTTCGGCGAGCCCCTGCCGGCGCCGAGCTTTCCCGCCTTCCGCCCGGTCGCCTCGCTGGACCGGGTCCTCGGCCTGCCGCGGGGCCTGGTACGGCGGGTGGCGGCGCACGACACGCCGCTGGCGCGCCGTGCCTCGGACCACCTGCCGGTGAAGGCCTGGCTGGAGACCGGCCTGCTCGGCCGCGGGCCGGCGGGCTGACGGCGCTCAGCTATCGACCGCGTGCGCCTTCAGGTCTTCCAGGCTGCAGACTTCCAGCGAGGCGATATGCGTCGCCTCCAGCAGCACCCGCGGCGCCATCCCGGCCGAGCGCGCCTCCTCCCACCGCGCGGCGCAAAGGCACCACCGGTCGCCGGGCTTAAGGCCGGCGAAGCCGTATTCCGGCCGCGGGGTCGAGAGGTCGTTGCCCCGCGCCTTGGAGAAGGCGAGGAATTCGCGCGTCATCTCGGCGCAGACCACATGCAGGCCGAGGTCGTCCTGCCCGGTGTTGCAGCAGCCGTCCCGGAAGAAGCCGGTCAGCGGCGCCACCGAACAGGGCAGCAGCGTCCCGCCCAGGACGTTGCTGGCCGGGGGCTGGCCCCCCGGCCCGCGCCGCCCCGGGCCGAGCCCGCCATCGGGCATCAGGCGGCCGCCCGGATCGCCGCCGCCAGCACTTCCTCGCTCACGCCGCCCGAGAAGCCCTCGAAGTTCTTCTCGAAGCGGGAGACGAGGTCGGCCGCGGTGCGGTCATAGGCCGCCTTGTCCGCCCAGGTGTTGCGCGGGTTCAGCACCTCGGCGGGCACGCCCGGCAGCGCCTTCGGGATCTGCAGCCCGAAGAAGGGATCGGTCTCGAACTCGACCTTGGCCAGGCTGCCGTCGAGCGCCGCGCGCAACAGGGCGCGGGTCACCTTGATCGACATCCGGCTGCCCGTGCCATAGGCGCCGCCGGACCACCCCGTGTTGACCAGCCAGCAATCGGCGCCGTGCCGGTCGATCAGGTCAGACAGCAGCTTGCCATAGACTTCCGGGTGGCGCGGCAGGAAGGGCGCGCCGAAGCAGGTGGAGAAGGTCGCCTGCGGCTCCTTGCCCAGGCCCTTCTCGGTCCCGGCGACGCGCGCGGTATAACCCGAGAGGAAGTGGTACATCGCCTGGGCCGAGGAAAGCTTGGCGATCGGCGGCAGCACGCCGAAGGCGTCCGCCGTCAGCATCACCACGTTCTTCGGCAGCGCGGCGCGGCCGCCCGGCATGGTGTTCGGGATGAACTCCAGCGGGTAGCAGGACCGGGTATTCTCGGTCAGCGAGCCGTCGTTGAGGTCGAGGTTGCCGCGCGCATCGGCGACGACGTTCTCGAGCACCGCGCCGAAGCGGTGGCTGGCGTCCCAGATCTGCGGCTCGGCCTCGCGCGAAAGGCGGATGACCTTGGCGTAGCAGCCGCCCTCGAAGTTGAAGACGCCGGTATCCGACCAGCCATGCTCGTCGTCGCCGATCAGGCTGCGCTCGGGGTCGGAGGAGAGCGTGGTCTTGCCGGTGCCCGAGAGGCCGAAGAACAGGGCGGTGTCGCCGGCCGGGCCCTGGTTGGCGCTGCAATGCATCGGCAGCACGCCCTTGGCGGGCAGCAGCCAGTTCATCACGGTGAAGATCGACTTCTTGATCTCGCCGGCATAGCTGGTGCCGGCGATCAGGATGGTCTTCGCCGCGAAGGACAGCGCGATGCAGGTGCTGGTGCGGCAGCCGTCCTCGGCCGGGTTGGCCTCGTATTCCGGCGCGTGCAGGATGGTGAAGTCGGGCGCGAAGCCGGTGAGGTCCTCGACCGGCGGGCGGATGAACATGTTGCGGGCGAACAGCGCGTGCCAGGCATTGGTCGTCACCAGCCGCACCTTGATGCGGTGCGCCGGGTCGGCGCCGGCATAGAGGTCCTGGGTGAAGAGCACCGGGCGGGCGCCGAGCCAGGCCTGGACCTTGCTGCGCAGGCCGCGGAACCTCTCCGGCGGCATCGGCTGGTTGATCTTGCCCCACCAGATCTGGTCATGCACCTCGGGGTCGTCGACCACGAACTTGTCCTGCACGGACCGGCCGGTATGGACGCCGGTCACCGCCATGAAGGCGCCATCGGCGGAAAGCCGGCCCTCGCCGCGGCGGATCGCGTGCTCATACAGGCCCGGGGCCGTCAGGTTGGCATGGACGGTGGACCCACTGGTCACACCCGTGCCGGCGAGGGCGCTCTCGGGCAGGCTCATGTATATTCCTCCAGGCGGGGCATTCCGGGACCGCGCCATTGCTGGGGGCCCGGGTCGAGGCCCGCGGTGTCCATGCTCTCGAAGGCTAAATTACGGCGGTGTCTTACGATTGGCAAAGGGGCAGGATGCCGGGTTTTGCAACCGGAAGTCATGCCGATCCTGGCCGAGCCTCCTGGGAAGCGCGAATCAACTCAGCGCGGACTGCAGCCGGATCGGCCGCCGGGGCACTGAAATTAAGGCGAAGCACCCGCTCGCCGAACCCCAGGTCGGCCCCGTCCGGGTCCAGCGCCACCATCCGCCAGCCACCCGGCCCGCCGCCCGGCAGCGCCGCGGCGATCGCCGCCAGGGCCGCCGCATGACCGGCATTCATGTGGTCGAGGATGTCCCGCTCGGCCGCCGCCAGGGCGGCGACCGCCGTCGGGTCGGGCAGCAGGTCGGCGCCGCGCAGCCTGAGCGCCCGGGCGAAGCCGCCGACCAGCTGGGCGGCGGCGGGGGTGATCCGCCACAACGCGAAATCGCCGAAATCGGCGTAGAGCGCGGCATAGGGGTGCTTCGCCAGGAAGCGCGCCTTCAGCCCCGGCACCTCGGCCTCCGGCACCGGGGCGGCCAGGCCGGTCAGCGTCACCCGCGGCGCGGTCTGCGGATTGGCCTCGGCGGCCTGGCCCTGGAACAGAAGGGCGCAGCGCGGCTCCGCCCGGAGCTGGCGGGTATGCTCGGACAGGGACGAGAGCAGCAGCAGGACCGAGAGGTCGCCGGCGGCGGCCGGGGTCACCAGGCTGGCAAAGGGCTGGCCTGCGGCCTGGGTGGCCAGGGTGGCCGAGGCGGCGCCGCGGACCAGGCAGCGTGCCTCGAAAGCCGGGTTGTCGGTCACCATCTCGCTCCCGTCCGGGTTGCGCCACAATCCCGCACCATATGTGGTGCCATCCTGCCTCGACGACAGGCCGGGCCAGTCCCGGTGGAGAGCAACGCATGGCTGCCACGATCGCCCTGGTGGACGACGACCGCAATATCCTGACCTCCGTCTCCATGACCCTGGAGCAGGAGGGCTTCCAGGTCCGCACCTACACGGACGGGGAGAGCGCCCTGCAGGGGCTGCTGGCCCGGCCCGCCGACCTCGCGGTGCTCGACATCAAGATGCCGCGGATGGACGGGATGGAGCTGCTGCAGCGGCTGCGCCAGCGCAGCGCCATGCCGGTGGTCTTCCTGACCAGCAAGGACGAGGAGGTGGACGAGCTGATGGGGCTGCGCCTCGGCGCCGACGACTACATCACCAAGCCCTTCAGCCAGCGGCTGCTGCTGGAGCGCATCCGCGCCCTGCTGCGACGGAACGAGGCTTCCCGCGCCGAGGCGAACGGCCAGCCGGCCGGCGGCGTCATCGTCCGCGGCGACCTGGTGCTGGACGAGACCAAGCACACCTGCGTCTGGAAGGGCACCGACATCCAGCTGACGGTGACCGAGTTCTTGCTGGTCAAGGCGCTGGCGCTGCGCCCGGGCATGGTGAAGAACCGCGATCAGCTGATCGACGCCGCCTATGGCGAGAACATCTATGTCGACGACCGCACGATCGACAGCCACGTGAAGCGGGTGCGCAAGAAGTTCCGCCAGGTCGACAACGACTTCGCGCAGATCGAGACGCTCTACGGCATCGGCTACCGCTACAAGGAGAGCTGAGGCCGGGAGAACGGCGCCCCCGCCTGCGCCTTCGCTCGCCCGCACCCGCGCCAGGCATCGCCCCGGCCGCGGCCGTGCTATGCCAGGACGGATCGGCCGTCGCCGCCCTTTGACCCCGGCGCAGGAACCCCCATGCCCGATATCGGCCTGCCGCCCGAGACCGCCGCCCAGGCCGCCGTCGCGCCGCCGCGCCGCCGCTGGGTCTCGCCCCTGCTGCGCCGCATCCTGCTGCTGAACGTCCTGCCGCCGGCCCTGCTGGCGGCTGCCATGCTCTACCTCGACCAGTACCAGAACGGGCTGCTGGCGGCCGAGGTCGAGGCGATGCGCACCCAGGCCCGCATCTATGCCGGCGCCATCGCCGAGGCCGCGACGCGGCTGCAGGACGACCGCGCCGTGCTGGTGCCGGAAGCGGCGCGGCCGCTGCTGCGCCGGCTGGTCGACCCGTCCCCGAATACCCAGGCGCGGCTCTTCGACAATACCGGCCTGGTCGTCGCCGACAGCCGGGTGCGGGACGGCGCCGGCGGCGCGGTGGTGACCGAGCCGCTGGCCCCGCCCGAGCCGCGCGGCGCCTTCTCGATGACCGTCTCCGGCCTCTACGACCGGGTGCTCTCGGTGGTGCCGCGCGGCAGCCGGCCGGATGTCGAGGTCGACGTGAACCCCGACGCGCCCTCCTTCGACTGGCAGCCCAATCTCGGCCCCGACCGGCGGGAGGAACTGCGCCTGGCGCTGGAGGGCGGCGTCACCCCCTATATCCGCCGCACCGCCGATGGCCGCCTGCTGGTGAGCGTCGCCGAGCCGGCCCGGCGCGGCAACCAGTCGGTCGGCATCGTGCTGCTGACGCGGGAGGCGCGCGAGGTCGACCAGCGGCTGTTCGAGATCAGGGCCAGCGTGCTCGGCATCTTCGGGGTGGCGCTGGCGCTGACGGTGGCGCTGTCCTTCTACCTCGCGCAGACGCTGGCCAACCCCATCATGCAGCTGGCGGGCTCGGCCGCCGCCATGCGCCAGGGCGAGGGCCGCAGCGGCAGCGTGCCGCCCACGCTGCTGGCGCGGGAGGACGAGATCGGCATCCTGGCGCGCGACCTGCAATCCGCGGCGCGCGCGCTTTGGGCCCGGATCGACACCAACGAGCGCTTCGCGGCCGACGTGGCGCATGAGCTCCGCAACCCGCTGACCAGCGTCCGCAGCGCGATCGAGACGCTGCGGCGGATCGAGAACCCCGAGCAGCGCAACCGGCTACTGGCGATCATCGCCGAGGATGCGGTGCGGATGGACCGGCTGATCGCCGACATCTCCGACAGCTCGCGCGTCGATGCCGAGCTGTCGCGCACCGTCGCCGTGCCGGTCGACATCGCGCCGATCCTCTCGACGCTGGCCGAGCTGCACCAGGCGACGCGGAAGGAGGACGACCCCACGGTGGTGCTGGAGGCGCCGGCCGAGGGACTGGTGGTGCGCGGCGTCGAGGGGCGGGTGGTGCAGGTGCTGCGCAACCTGCTGGGCAACGCGCTGTCCTTCAGCCCGGAACGCGGCCGCGTCTTCGTCCGCGCCCGCCCGGCCGGGGCAATGGTCGAGGTGGTGGTGGAGGACGAGGGGCCGGGCATCCCCGAGGCCAAGCTTGAGGGCATCTTCGAGCGCTTCTATTCCGAGCGTCCCAGCGGCGAGCGCTTCGGCCAGCATTCCGGCCTGGGGCTTTCGATCTGCCGGCAGATCGTCGAGGGCCTGCGCGGCCGCATCGCCGCCGAGAACCGCCGGGACGCGGCGGGCAAGGTGACCGGGGCGCGGTTCATCGTGACGCTGCCGGTCGCGTGAGCGAGCGGCTTTGCGGCGCGTCCTGCATCTGGATGACGCTGCCGGTCGCGTGAGCGAGCGGCTTTGCGGCGCGTCCTGCATCTGGATGACGCTGCCGGTCGCGTGAGCGAGCGGCTTCGCGGCGCGTCCTGCATCTGGATGACGCTGCCGGTCGCGTGAGCGGGCGGCTTCGCGGCGCGCCTCCGCCAAGTCCGGCGTCTCGCATCCGTCGCGCCAATCCGCGCCGCATCTGCACGCAGCCCTGTGCCCCGCCACGTCGCTCGGCCTATATGCAATGCGGGACAGGACTGCCGGCGCCACCCGCTTCGGTGGGCCGGAACGCGGGAAGAGCCACGGCATGGGCCAGATCGTGATCGCCGAGTTCATGGAGGAGGCCGCGGTCGAGAGCCTCCGCGCGGCCCAGCCGACGCTCTACGACCCTCGGCTGTTCGAGGACCCGGCCGCGCTGCGGGCCGCGCTGGCCGATGCCCGGGCGCTGATCGTCCGCAACCAGACCCGGGTGGATGCCGAGCTGCTCGCCGCCGCACCCGGCCTCAAGGTGCTCGGCCGGCTCGGCGTCGGGCTCTACAACATCGACCTGGCCGCCTGCCGTTCCCGGGAGATCGACGTCATCCCGGCCTCCGGCGCCAATGCCGATTCGGTGGCCGAATACGTCCTGCTGGCGATCGGCACGCTGCTGCGCGGCGCCTACGGTGCGACCGCGGAGGTGGCAGCCGGCGGCTGGCCGCGCGAGCGGCTGATCGGCGGCCGGGAGATGGCGGGCAAGACGCTCGGCATCATCGGCTTCGGCGATATCGGCCGCCGCGTCGCCAGGCTGGCGGATGCCTTCCGCATGCGCATCCTCGGCCATGACCCGCTGATCTCCGCCACCCATGCCGACTGGTCCGAGACGAAGACCGAGATGGTGGGGCTCGAGGAACTGCTGTCCCGCGCCGATGCGGTGACGCTGCACGTGCCGCTGGGGCCGGGGACGCATGGCCTGCTCTCGGCGCCGCAGCTGGCCTTGATGAAGCCGGATGCGGTGCTGGTGAACGCCGCCCGCGGCGGGGTGGTGGAGGAGGCGGCGCTGGCCGCGGCGCTGCGCGAGGGCCGGCTCGGCGGCGCCGCGCTCGATGTCTTCGAGGTCGAGCCGCTGCCGGCCGGCTCGGTGCTGGCCGGCGTGCCCAACCTGCTGCTGACCCCGCACATCGCCGGCGCCACGATCGAAAGCAATGCCCGCGTCTCCTCCCTGATCGCCGCGCGGGTGCTGGTCGCGCTGGCGATGTGCTGACGGCTCGACCACGCCGTGGCGGCGAGCCCGCCGCCTTGACCGCGCCGTGGTGGCGAGCCCCGCCGCGTTGACCGCGCCGTGGTGGCAAGCCCGCCGCGTTGACCGCGGCGGGGCGCTTCGGTACGCCGGCGGCGCAACGCCCCGCCTGGGGCCCCGGGGAGACGCATCCATGACCACGCGCATCGCCGGCCGCCGCGCCCTGCTGGCCGGCGCCGCCCTGCTGCCGCTTGCCTCCCCCGGCGCGGCCCGCGCCGCGCTGCCCGACCGGCCGCTGCGCCTGGTGCTCGGCTTCGCTGCGGGCAGCGGGCCGGACGTGCTCGCCCGGCTGGTCGCCGAGGCGCTGAAGGATGCCCTGCCGGCCGGCGTTGTCGTCGACAACCGGCCCGGCGCCGGCGGGCTGATCGCGGCGCAGGAGGTGGCGAGGACCGCCCCCGCCGACGGCACCGCGCTGCTGCTGGGCGAGGTCGGCCAGCTGGCCATGGCGCCCAGCACCTATGCCAAGCTGCCCTACGACCCCGCGCGCGATTTCGCCGCGGTCGCCGAGCTGGCCGCGGCCGATTTCGGCTTCGTCGTGCCCGCCGCGCTGCCGGTGGACGACTTCGCCGGCTACCTCGCCTGGGGCCGCGCGCAGCGGCAGCTCTCCATGGGCACCTTCGGCGCCGGCACGCCCGGGCATTTCGGCGCCGCCATGTTGGGCCAGGCGACCGGCCTGGCGGTGGAGCCGGTGCATTTCCGCTCGACCGGCGATGCCATGGGCGCGGTGCTGAACGGCACGGTGCAGGGCATGTTCGGCACCGTCGCGGTGGTGGCGCCGCACGTGAAGGCCGGCCGGCTGAAGGCGCTGGCGGTGACCGGCCCGGCGCGGTCCCCGGTGCTGCCGGGGGTGCCGACCATGGCCGAGCTCGGCCAGCCGGCCTTGGGCTTCAGCGCCTGGTTCGGCCTGGTGGCGCCGGCCGCGACGCCCGCCCCGGTGCTGGCGGCGCTCGAGGCCGCGGTGCTGCGCGCCCTCGCCGCGCCCGCCCTGGTGGCGAAGCTGCAGGAGGCCGGCTTCCGCCCCGCCGCGGCCGGCAGCGCCGCCTTCGCCGCGACGATGACCGCCGAGCGCGCCCGCTGGGCCGAGGTGGTGCGGGCCACCGGCTTCAAGGCGATCGAGTAGCCGCGCCCCCGGCGTCAGCGCGCCAGTCGTTCCCTCGCGCATTCCAGGCGCACGGCCAGCCCGTCCGGGTCCGACCAGTCGAAGCGCACCTGGCCGCCGAGCTGGTGCGCCACGCTCTGCCGGATCAGCGTCGAGCCGAAGCCGCGCCGCTCCGGCGCGTCGGCGAGCACGGGGCCGCCGGTCTCGCGCCAGACCAGGCGGATGCCTCCCGGGGCAGCGTCCTCCCAGCTCAGCGCGACCCTTCCCTGCGGCCGGGACAGCGCGCCGTGCTTCGCCGCATTGGTGGCCAGCTCGTGCAGCGCCAGGGCCAGCGCCGCGGCGGCGGTCGGGCCGATGCTGACCGGCGGCCCGCACAGCGCGATGCGCCCGCCCCCGTAGCTGGCCGCCCCCGGCGTCTCCTCCGCCTCCGCCCGGGCGGTGCCGAAGGGGCCGAGCACCGCCTCGGCCAGGGCGGCCAGCCGGGTCGGGCGCAGGCCGCGGTTCGGGCCGCTGCCCGCGGCCTCCCGCACTAGGTCATGCGCCAGGGCCAGGGCAATCACCCGGCCGCGCAGCGCCGCGGCCATGCCGGGCACGTCGGCGGCGCCGCGCGCGGTGAACTGGACCAGACCGTCGAAGACGGCGAACTGGTTCTTCACCCGGTGGTCCAGCTCGCGCACCAGCAGCTCCAGCGCGCGCTCGCCCGCCTTCCGGTCGGTGATGTCCTCGACCACTCCGGCATAGCGCCGCCCCGCGCCGCCCGCTTCCCTCACCGGCGCTCCGCCAGGTTCCCTCACCGGCGCTCCGCGCCAGGAAACCCAGCGCGGCTCGGTATCCCCGGCGCGGCGGATGCGGCACTCGCAGCGCCATTCCGCGCCCCCGGCCACCGCCGCGGCGAAGCCCCGCGCGACGGCGTCGCGGTCCTCCGGCACCACGTGGCGGAGGCTGTCGGCGAGGCGCCACTCCGCCAGCGGCCCGGCCTGGCCGAAGATCAGGTCGTGCCGCGGCGAGCGGGTAAGGAGGCCGGAGCCGAGATCGAGTTCCCAGGCGGCGAGGCCGGCGCCCTCGGTGGCGAGCCGGAGCCGCGCCGCGCCGTCGCGCAGCGCCGCCTCCCGCCCGCGCAGTGCCTCGACCAGCGCGGCGATGGCGCCGGCGAGCGAGACCACCTCCCGCGCCCCGCGGCCGGGCGGCACCACGGCGCTGGGGTCCCGCTGCAGCCGCCCGGCGGCCTCGCAGAGCTCGACCAGCGGGCGGGCGATGATCCCGGCCAGCAGCCAGCCGAGCGCCGCAGCCAGGGCGGTGGCGGCCAGCCCCCAGAGCATGACCTGCCCCGCCAGCTGCCGCGCCGGGGCGAAGGCCGCCGCCGCGTCCCGCCGCACCAGGACGGACCAGCCGAGCCCGTGGTAGTCGCGGTGTCCCCCGGTCGGCGCATAGCCGACCAGTTGCGCGCTCGCCGCCATCGCCGGCTCGACCCGGCTGCCGCCGCGCCCGGCGGCGAGATCGGCGGCGATCGCGGCCGGGAGCCACGGCGGCGCTGCCCGCGGCATCCCCGGCGGGCCGAGCAGCACCTGGCCGTCCCGCGCCAGGATCAGCGCCTCGGCCCCGGGATGGCGGGCCAGCACCGGCGCCATGACGTCGCGCTGGATGCCTTCCGCCCATTCCCAGTAGAGATGCGCCACGACGACGCCGAGCAGGCTGCCGTCCGGCGCCTGCACCGGCGCGGCGAGGTCGACGAAGCGCGGCGGGTTGTCGGCCGGCCGGCCGAGCGCGGCCGCCATCAGCAAGCCGTCATGCACCTCCCCGACGAAGGGGCCGCGGCGGCCCGCGAGGAAGTATTCGCGGCGCGAAACGTCGGCGCCCTCGAGCGCCCCGCTGCTGCTGACCAGCATCCGGCCGTCCGGGCCGACGAAGAACAGGATGGCGTAGTCGGGATAGGTCTCGTGCAGCCGCTGCAGCACGGCGCGCCGGGCGGCGGGGCCCGCCGCCGGGTCGCGCATGGTGTCGAGCGAGGCGGCGACCTGGATGTCGCGCAGCCGCTCGAAGAGGCCGCGGTCGAGCAGGTCGGCGGCGCGTTCGGCGGTGGCGGCGAATTCGGCGCCGATATCGGCCCGCAGCCGGCGATCGGCCAGGTTGCCGACGGCAAGGGAGGCCGCCAGCGCGGCCAGCAGCCCGAGCAGGCCGAAGGCCCCGGCGAGCACGGTGTGGAGCCCCGGAGGGGCGAAGGCCCGACCAGTTGCCCGGTCAAGGCCCTGCTTCTCCCACACCGTCCACTCCGCCGGACCGGTGCGATCGGCGTTGCAGCCATTCATCCTGGCCAATCCTGCCGATCTGCCGAGCCAAGAACCTACCAGACCCGATGCCCACCAATCCATTCCTATGGAATATAAAAAATTCGCGATAACGCAACTCCGGTGAACTACCGCGCCGGTTGTGCCGTTTCATGCTGAAGTCACGACACGCTCCGTCACTTCGCGTCGCCGGATCGGACGGACGCGGCATTGCGAGCGGCAGCCCCGGGACGCTGCCTCCCCCGAAACTGCCGGTGGCCTTGCTACACGGCATGGATCCGCACCAGCACGCTGTCCGGCCGGCGCTCGCCGAACCCGACGAAGAGGCTGCGGTGCAGCCAGGCATGTTGCGGCGCCGCCGTCTCGAAGACCGGGGCGGTGCGGAAATAGACCCGCTCCGGCGCCACCGGCTCGCCCCGCAGCAGCCGCGCCATGTCCTCCGGCGCCGCGTGACGGATGCCGCGGTTGACCACGTAGACCAGCGCGCCGTCCGCCAGGCGCAGCGTGTAGCGGGCGACGATCTCGGTCACCCCGTCCGGGCGGATCACCTGGAAATCCGCCCCGCCGGCCAGGATCTCCCCGGCCAGCCGCGGCCCGCTCACTTGCCCGCCGAGGATCGGCACGATCCGGCGCTCGCCCGCCGGCCCGGCGCCGACCACCAGCGGCAGCCCCACCGCGACCTCGACCTGACCGATGAACTCCAGTCCCGCCGCCGTCATCTCGCGCCCTCCCGATTCCGTACCGTGCCGCCGCCGGCGCCTCCCCCGGGCCGCCCGTCCTTGGCCGCACTCCCCGCTCTGCCGCCGCTTGGCATGCCCCGAGGCGCAGCCTGGCATGCCCCAAGCCGCCGCTTGGCCGGCGCAACGCGGATGCCAACATGGATCGACACGCCTATAAACGCCGGATGCCCTCGACCCCGCATGCCTGACGCGCCCTTCCTGCCCCGGCCGCCCGACCCGAACCGCATCTGCGGCCCGGCCCCGGTGCGCGCGCTCTTCCTGCGCCGGCCGCAGCAGGTGCTGCGGCTGTTCTATACGGAGGAATGGCGCCGGCTGGCGGGGCCGCTCTGCAAGCACCTCGCCCGCACCCGCCGGCCCTACCGCGAGGTGCCGCCGGAGGAGCTGGCCCGGATCGCCGGCACCCAGCACCATGGCGGCATCTGCGCAGTCGCCGTCGCCCGCTTCGCCGAGCCGCTGCCCGGCCACGCCCTGCCGCCCGGCCTGCCGCAGGCCGCCTTCCTGCCGGTGCTGGACGGCATCGGCAACCCGCACAACCTCGGCGCCATCGCCCGGTCCGCCGCCTTCTTCGGCGCCCGCGCCCTGCTGCTCTCGGGCGACCCGCGCCAGGCGGACCTGTCCGACGCCGCCTTCCGCACCGCCGAGGGCGGGCTCGAGCACCTCGAGGTGCTGCGCGCCCGCGACCTGGCCAACCTGCTGCGCGGCATGCGCGGCCGCTTTCTGACGGTGGCCGCCGTCGCCGCCGGCGGCGCCCGGCCCGAGGCGATCCCGCGCGACCGCCCCATCGCCCTCGTCCTCGGCAACGAGGAGGAGGGGCTGTCGCCGCCGGTGCTCGAGGCCTGCGAGGCCCGCATCACCCTGCCCGGCAGCGGGCTGGTCGAGAGCCTAAACGTGGCGCAGGCCGCGGCGGTGCTGTTCCATGCCCTCGGCGCCGCCGCGCCAGCCTCCGCGGCCCCGGCCGCCGCGTGAGCGCCACCGCACCCGATCCCGCCACCCTCGACATCAGGCCGGACGGGCCGGGGCGGCGCCTGGCCTTCCGCGGCGGGCTCGATGCCGCCGCCGCGGCGCGGCTCTGGCCGGAGGCGATGCGCGCCGCCCGCGGCGTCCATCCGCTCACGCTCGACCTCGGCGGCGTCACCGCGCTGGACACCGCCGGCGCCGTGCTGCTGCTGCGGCTGGAGCGGGAAGCGCACCGGGCCGAATTCCAGGGCCTCGCCGCCGGGCCGCTGCAGGCCCTGCTGGACCGGACGCGGGCGGCGCTGGACCGGCCCGGCCCGAAGCCGCAACCGGCGCTGCCCTTTCTCGGCCGGGTCGGCGAGGCGACACTGCGGCGCGCCCGGGGCGCCGCCGGCCAGGTCGCCTTTCTCGGCGAATCGCTGCTCGCCGGGCTCGGCGCGCTGCGGGCGCCCTGGCGGCTGCGCTGGCCGGAGGTGCTGCGCCACCTGGACGAGGCGGGGCTGCGCGCCTTCGGCCTGACCACCTTGCTCGGCTTCCTGATCGGGCTGATCCTGGCCTTCCAGTCCTCCATCCCGATGAAGCAGTTCGGCGCCGAGATCTTCATCCCGAACCTCGTCGGCATCTCCCTGCTGCGCGAGCTCGGGCCGCTGATGGCCGCCGTCATCCTCGCCGGCCGTACCGGCTCGGCCTATGCCGCCGAGCTCGGCACCATGACGGTGAACGAGGAGATCGACGCGCTGCGCATCATGGGGATCGACCCGATCGCCTGGCTGGTGCTGCCGCGGCTGCTGGCGGCGATGCTGGTCATGCCGGTGCTGGCGCTGCTGATGAACCTGGCGGGGCTGCTCGGCATGAGCGTGGTGATGGGGACGCTGGGATTTCCGCTGGTCGCCGTGGTGAACCAGCTGCAGGCCTGGGTGCACCTGAAGGATCTGGTGGGCGGGCTGGCCAAGGCGGCGATGTTCGGGCTCGCCATCGGCCTGGTCGGCTGCCGCGCCGGGCTCGGCGCCGGGCGCGGCCCGCGCGCGGTGGGCGATGCCGCGACCGCGGCCGTGGTGGGGGGGATCGTCTCCATCGTGCTGCTCGACGGCGTCTCCGCCGTGCTGTTCTTCCGGCTGGGCTGGTAGGCCATGCCCGGGACGCCGGAGGCGGAGGCCGTGATCCGCGTGCGCGACCTGGCGGCGCGCTTCGATGGCCGCACCATCTTCGAGCACGTCACCTTCGACGTCCGCCGCGGCGAGGTCTTCGTCATCCTCGGCGGCTCCGGCTGCGGGAAATCCACGCTGCTGAAGCACATGATCGGCCTTTATGCCCCGGCCGAGGGCAGCATCGAGATCCTCGGCGTGCGGATGGACGGGCTCGACGGCGCGGCGCGGGTCGCGCTGCTGCGGCGGATCGGGGTGATGTGGCAGTCGGGCGCGCTCTTTGGCTCCTCGACGCTGGCCGAGAACATCGGCGTGCCGCTCGAGGAGCACACCGACCTGCCGGCCGAGGCGCGCGACATGGTGGCGCGGGTGAAGCTCGGCCTGGTCGGGCTGGCGGATGCCGCCGGGCGGCTGCCGGCGGAGATCTCGGGCGGCATGGCCAAGCGGGCCGGCATCGCCCGGGCCATGGCGCTCGACCCGCCGATCCTCTTCCTCGACGAGCCCTCGGCGGGGCTCGACCCGATTACCTCGGCGGGGCTCGATGCGCTGATCCGGCAGCTGGCGCGCGATCTCGGCACCACCTTCGTCGTGGTGACGCACGAGCTGCAGTCGATCCTGGCGATCGGCGACCGATGCATCATGCTGGACAAGGAGGCGAAGGGCATGATTGCAGAGGGCGATCCGCGGCGCCTGCGCGACGAGAGCCGGAACCCCGTGGTGCGTGCCTTCTTCCGACGCGAGGTGCTGGCGTGATGGTCCCCGACACGATCCGTGGCGCGCCCGCGCGCGGGCGGCGCTGAGATGCCGCAGGCAGGCGGGCTCTACCTGCGCGTCGGCGCGCTGGTGCTGGCCGGGCTGGCGCTCGGCATCGGCTTCGTCCTCTTCCTGACCGCCGACCGGCTCAGCGGCAGCAGCCAGCAATTCGAGACCTATATCCGCGAATCCGTCCAGGGCCTCGAGGTCGGCGCGGCGGTGCGCTACCGCGGCGTCAGCATCGGCCGGATCTCGGAGATCGGGCTGGTCTCGGCGGAATACCGCCGGCCGCAGGGCGACCCCTTCGGCGCCGCCTTCCAGCTGGTCTATGTCCGCTTCGCCGTCGACAATTCCCGCATCGGCGAGACGCCGAACGTCGAGGAGGCGATCAAGCTGGGGCTCCGCGTCCGCATCGCCGCGCAGGGCATCACCGGGGTGAACTACCTCGAGCTCGACTTCGTCGACCCGGAGCGCTTCCCGCCGCGCGCGGTGCCCTGGGAGCCGCGCTATCCCTACGTGCCCGCCATTCCCTCCACCGTTGCCCAGGTGCAGAGCGCGGCGGAACAGCTGCTGCAGAAGCTGCAGACGGCCGACCTGCCGGCGCTGCTCGACAACGTCATCGGCCTGGTCTCCGAGCTGCGCGGCCAGGTGAAGGACGGCGACCTGGCGGTGACCCTGCGCGAGGCGGCCGAGCTGATGCGGACGCTGCGCACCACCGCGGCCGAGGCGAACGTCCCGGGCGCGCTGGCCGAGCTGCGCGGCACCGCCGAGGACGCCCGCAAGCTGCTCGGCAGCCGCGAGGTGACCCAGGCGCTGTCGAACGCCGCCGCGGCGACCGCCGACCTGCGCGGCGCGGCGGCCCGGCTGCCCGGCAGCATGACCAACCTCGATGCCTCCCTGCGCTCGGTCCGCAGCGCCACCACCGACATCCAGGCGGAGCTGGCGCCGATCCTGCGCGACCTGCGCGCGGCCGTCGCCAACCTGCGCGACACCACCGAGCAGCTCCGCCGCTATCCCTCCCAGGCCATCTTCGGCGCGCCGCCGCCCGCGCCTCCGGGATCCCGCCGATGACCCGCCGTGCCTTGATCCTCGCGGCCCTCGCGCTGCCCGCCTGCAGCGTGCTGCCCGACCGCCCCTACCAGCAGACCCAGCGCTTCGTCCTCGCGCCGGAGCGGCCGCCTGGGAACTCCCCTGGGCGCCCGCCGGCGAAGCGCGGCCCGGTGCTGCTGCTGCGCACCTTGCGGGCCGCCCCCGGGCTCGACCAGCGGGGCCTCCGCGTGCTCGGCCCGCGGGACGAGGTGATGGTGGATTTCTGGAGCGAATGGACCGCCCCGCCCGCCGACCTGGTCGAGGAGGCGCTGCGGCGCTGGCTGCTGGCCAGCGGCCGGTTCGCGGCGGTCACCGCGCCGGGCTCCCGCCTGCGGTCCGACCTGATCCTGGAAGGCGAGCTGACCCGGCTGCAGGCAGAGCCGGTCCAGGGCGTCGCCCGCGCCTCGCTCTCGGCCCTGCTGCTGGCGAACGGCAATGCCGGCGACACGCGGGTGCTGGGGCAGTTCCTGGCCGACGGCACCGCGCCGCTGCCGGGCGGGCCGCGCGCCGATGGCAAGGCGGCGGCCACGGACGCGGCGGCGGCGATGTCGGCGGCGCTGGGCGACGCGCTCGGCCGGCTGGAAGCGGCGCTGGCCGGGGCGATCGGCCGCCGCTGAGGCGGGCGGGGCGGCGCCGATCCGCCCCGCCCCGCCCGCCTCAGTGCACCGCGCTGGGCTGGTGCGGGCTGTCGAGGCTGAAGCCTGGGATCTCCACGTCGAAGCTCTCCCCGGTTTCCACCGCCACCATGTGGTAGGTGCCGCGCATGAAGCCGGAGGGCGTCGCCAGCGGGGTGCCGGAGGTATACTCGAAGCTCTCCCCGGCATCGAGCACCGGTCGCTCCCCCACCACGCCCTCGCCGTGCACCCGCTGGGTGCGGCCCTGGCCGTCGGTGATCTGCCAGGTGCGTTTCAGCAGCTGCACCGTGCGGCGGCCCTCGTTGGCGATGGTGACGCGATAGGCCCAGGCATAGTGGCCGCGGCCGGGCTCCGACTGGTCTTCCAGGTAGTAGGTGCGGACGGTGACGCGCACGTCGCGCGTCACGGCGGTCCATGCGGGGGTGCGGGGCTCCGGCACGGGGTCAGGCGCCCATCCGCTGCGGGGTGACGGAGCCGGCGCGGGTCTTGGAAGCCATGGCAACTCCTCCCATTTTGCCGGGACACTGCCACGCCCGCCGCGCCGCCGCCACTATTCGGCGGCGCGCGCAACCGTGCCGCCGGCGGCGTCGAGCGCCTCTGCCAGGTCGTCGATCAGGTCGGCCACGTCCTCGAGGCCAACCGACAGACGGATCGTGCCGTCGGTGATGCCGAGCTTCGCCCGCTCCGCCGCGCCGATCCGCATGTGCGTGGTTGTCGCGGGATGCGTCACCATCGACTTCGCATCGCCGAGGTTGTTGGAAACGTCGATCACCCGCAGCGCGTTGCAGAAGCGGAAGGCCGCGTCCTTCGCCTCGCCCGTTCCGCCGCGCAGCTCGAAGGTCACCAGCGTGCCGCCGCCCGACATGTGCCGCCGCGCCAGCGCCTGCTGCGGATGGTCGGCGCGGAAGGGATAGAGCGTGCGGGCGACTTCCGGCCGCTCGGCCAGGAAGTCGGCGATCGCGGCGGCGCTGCGGCACATGGCGTTGACCCGCAGCGACAGGGTCTCGAGCCCCTTCAGGATCACCCAGGCATTGAAGGGGCTGATCGCCGGGCCGGTGTTGCGGGTGAAGGGCTGCAGCACCTCCTCGACCCACTTCCTCGTGCCCAGCACGGCGCCGCCGAGCACGCGGCCCTGGCCGTCCATGTGCTTGGTGCAGGAATAGACCACAACATCGGCGCCGAACTTCAGCGGCTGCTGCAGCAGCGGCGTGGCGAAGACGTTGTCGACCACGACGATGGCGCCGGCCTTGTGCGCCAGGTCCGCCACCGCGGCCAGGTCGACCATCTCGAGCATCGGGTTCGACGGCGTCTCCAGCAGCACCAGCGCGGTCGGCCGCGCCAGCGCCGCCTGCCACTGCCCGAGGTCGCCGCCGTCGACGAAGACGCTCTCGATCCCGTAGCGCGGCAGCAGGGTCGAGACGATCCAGTGGCAGGAGCCGAACAGCGCGCGGGAGGCGACGACGCGGTCGCCGGCCTTCAGGTGCGACAGCATCGCCGCATGCACGGCCGCCATGCCGGTCGCCGTCATCCGGCAGGCCTCGGCGCCTTCCAGCAGGGCCAGGCGCTGTTCCAGCATCTGCACCGTCGGGTTGCCGAAGCGGGAATACTGGTAGTGGGTCTCGGTGCCGTTGAAGGTCGCCTCGGCCTGCTCGGCGCTGTCGTAGACGAAGCCGGAGGTCAGGAACAAGGCCTCCGAGGTCTCGTCCATGCTGGAACGCATGGTGCCGCCGCGGACCAGCAGCGTGGCGGGGCGCAAGGGACGGGACGGCGGGGTCTTGGACATGCGGAGGGACACCTTGGCCCCATCTGGGGCGACGACTGCGGTGTCCGGCCCGTTGAACGGGGCGGGGGCGACGGGTCACCCCCGACGGCCGTTTAGCGCGCTTGTTTCACCTCGCCGCAAGCTGGCCGGACAAATCGCGAGGATCGGCCGGGGCCGATGGGCCTTAGGCATACGTCCGAGCGGCGGGCGGGGTCAAGGCTGGTGGGGCGTCGCCCCTCCAGGCCACCCCACCAATGGCCCGAGGCCTTTGGAAACCGGGAATTTCGCGTAAGGATGCGGCAAGGCCGGGGATCCGACGATGACGCAATCATTTCGAACGACACGCCGGGCGGTGCTGGCCGCGGCCATCCTCGCCCCCGCCGCCCGGGCGCAGGACGCCTATCCGAGCCGCCCCGTCACCATCACCGTCCCCTGGGCGCCGGGCGGGTCCACCGACATCCTGGCGCGCACCCTGGCGGAGCCGCTGCGGCTGGCGCTCGGCCAGCCCGTGGTGGTCGAGAACCGCTCCGGCGCCTCGGGCAACATCGGCTCGGCGGCCGTCGCGCGCGCCGCGCCGGACGGCCACGCCTTGCTGTTTGCCACGATGAGCACGCATGCGATGAACGCCGCGCTGATCAAGGACATGCCCTTCGACCCGGTCGAGGACTTCACCGCGGTCGCGCTGCTCGCCTTCGTGCTGAACACCATGGTGGTCCACCCCTCGGTGCCGGCGAGGACCGTCGGCGAGTTCATCGCCCATGCCCGCGCCAATCCAGGGAGACTCGCCTACGCCTCGGCCGGGCCGGGCTCGACCAACCACCTCTGCGCCGCGATGTTCTGCCGCATGGCGGGGATCGAGATGGTGCACGTGCCCTATCGCGGCGGCGCGCCGGCGGTGCTGGATACGGTGGCCGGGCAGGTGCAGCTCTTCTTCAGCGCCGGGACGCAGACGCTGCCGCATGTGCGCGAGGGAAGGCTGCGGCTGCTGGCGGTGACCGAGGAACACCGCAGCGCCCTGCTGCCGGACGTGCCCACGGTGGCGGAGACCGTGCCGGGCTACGCGATGGCGGTCTGGTACGGCGTGCTCGGCCCGCGCGGCATGCCGCCCGCGGTGGTCGCGCGGCTGAATGCCGAGATCAACCAGGCGCTGCTGCTGCCCGAGGTGAAGGGGAAGATGGCGGCGATCGGCGTCGAGGTCGCGCCCGAGGCGCCCGCCGACTTCGCCGCCCGGATGCGCGCCGATGCGGCGAAGTGGGGCCGCGTGATCCGCGAGCTCGGCGTGACGGCTGGCGATGCCTGAGGCGTGCCTCTCCGCGGCGCAGCTCGCGCGCCTCGCCGCCGCGGCGTGCGACCCGGCGCCGCTGGCGCTGCTGCGCGCCGCGGATGCGGTGGGGCGGGAGGCGATGGGCCAGCGTCTCTGCACCGCGATGCGCTTCGATGCCGCGGCGATGACGGTGCGGCGGATCTACAGCTCGGACGAGGCCGCCTATCCCGTCGGCGGCGCCAAGCCGAAGCGCGATACCGAATGGGGCCGCCAGGTGCTGCTGCAGGCGCGCATCTTCGTCGGCGAGGGCGAGGCGGCGATCCGCGCGCATTTCGCCGACCATGCGCTGATCGCCGCGCTCGGTTTGCGCAGCATCGTCAATGTCCCGGTGGTGCTGCGCGGCGAATGCCGGGGCACGGTCAACTTCCTCTGGCCCGAGGCGGTGGTCACGCCGGGACGCCGGGCGATGGCGGAATTGCTGGGACTGGTGGCTGCGGCCGAGTGGGCGCTCCACGTCCAGTGACGGACACGCGACCTCTCGCGCTTGTAAAGCGACACGGAGGGCTCCCTGGCGCACATCTCAACCTACGGGGGATTCGTGACAAATCAAGCTGGTTATGGGGGGATGCTGCCATGCAGGTTCTGGTTGTTGAGGACGAGCCGCTGATCCGCATGTCGATATGCGATCTGCTGGCGGATGCCGGCTTCGCCTGCGTCGAGGCCGCCGACGCGCGGGAGGCGCTGGCGCTGCTGGACGGCGGGCTGCGGCCCTCCGTCCTGCTGACCGACTTCAACCTCGGTCCCGGGCTGAACGGCCTGGCGCTGGCGGCCGAGGCGCTGGCCCGGCTGCCCGGCCTCGCGGTGGTGCACGTGACCGCCAATGCGGATTACCTGCTGGAACACGCGCTGCGGCCGCAGGAGCAGGTGATCGCCAAACCCTTCAACGCCGACATGCTGGTGCGCGCGGTCGCGCGGCTCAGCGACCGGGCCTGGTTCGGCGTGGTGGGGCAGGCGCCGGCGCAGGCGGCGGTGCTGGCGCAATGAGGCGGCGGATGCAGCGATCGGGCTGGTAAAAGGACTATATTCCTGTCATTCTGCCGCCTTGGTACGGAGGCCGGCGCATGACCCATCCCGCAGCCCTCTGCCGCTTCGCCGCCGGTCCGGCGCTTTGTCCGAAAGCGCGTTCCGGCCAGCGCTCCCCCCCGCGCTCAATTCCTCAAATCCTCAGGCCCGGCCACGACCGGGCCCTTGCCGCACCTGGCCTTTCCGCCCGCCGCCACGGCCCCGGATTTATTCGGGTTGAGCCGATCCGAGGCAGGCTCGGCTCCCTTGGACCCGAGGGTCCCGAAGGCCTTCCGGCCGCTGGCGGGAACGGTTCGGAAGGGCGGCGCCGCTGTGGCCCCCCCCACCCTTCAGTCCCCGGCCCGGCCTTTGTCCGGAGGCCGCCTTCCCCGCCGCTCCGCCCGCGTGGTACCCCCGGGCGCATGACCCGTCCTTCCGGCCGCGCGCCCGATGCCCTTCGCCATGTCGTCCTCGAGCCCGGCGTGGCCCGCCATGCCGAGGGGTCCTGCCGCATCCGGATGGGGGTGACGGAGGTGCTCTGCACCGCCTCGATCGAGACCCGCGTGCCGCCCTTCCTGCGCGGCACCGGCCAGGGCTGGGTGACCGCCGAATACGGCATGCTGCCGCGCGCCACGCATACGCGCGGCGACCGCGAGGCGGCGCGCGGCAAGCAGTCCGGCCGGACCCAGGAGATCCAGCGGCTGATCGGCCGGTCGCTGCGCGCCGTGACCGACCTGAAGGCGATGGGCGAGATGTCCATCACCCTCGACTGCGACGTGCTGACCGCCGATGGCGGCACCCGCTGCGCCAGCATCACCGGCGCCTGGGTGGCGCTGCACCTGGCCTTCCGCCACTGCCTGAAGATGAACGTCATCGCCACAATGCCGCTGAAGGACCAGGTGGCCGCGGTGTCCTGCGGCATCTGGCAGGGCGTGCCGGTGCTCGACCTCGACTACGAGGAGGACAGCAAGGCCCATACCGACGCCAATTTCGTCCTCACCGGCGGCGGCGGGATGGTGGAGATCCAGGGCACGGCGGAGGGCGAGCCCTTCTCCGAGCCGCAGCTGCTCGACCTGCTGCGCCTGGCGCGGCACGGCACCGACGAGCTGTTCCGCCAACAGCGCGCTGCGGTGGGGATCGGCTGATGCCGGCCGATGACCGCAGCGGCGCAGGCCGCGGAGGTCTGAATCGGCCGGCCAACGCCGCCGATGACCGCAGCGGCGCAGGCCGCGGAGGTCTGGACCGGCCGGCCCGCCAACGCCAACTCGCGCCCGGCCGGCTGGTGCTGGCCAGCCACAATGCCGGCAAGCTGCGGGAGGTCGCGGCGCTGGTCGCGCCCTTCGGGATGCAGGTGGTCTCGGCCGGCGAGCTCGGCCTGCCGGAACCGGCGGAAACCGAGGACAGCTTCATCGGCAACGCCACCATCAAGGCGCTGGCCGCGGCGCGCGCCGCCGGGCTGCCGGCGCTGGCCGACGACAGCGGCTTCTCGGTGGCGTCGCTCGGCGGCGGTCCCGGCGTGCGGACCGCCGACTGGGCGGAGCTGCCGGGCGGCGGGCGGGACTATGCGATGGCGATGGCGAAGGTGGCCGCGCTCGCCGAACCCCATGCCGACCGGAGCGCCTGGTTCACCTGCGCCCTGGTCCTCGCCTGGCCGGACGGCCACACCGAGGGTTTCGAGGGCAAGGTGCAGGGCAGCTGGGTCGCGCCGCCGCGCGGCGAGCGCGGCTTCGGCTACGACCCGATGTTCGTCCCCGAGGGCGGCGCCGAGACCTTCGGCGAGATGGACCCGGCGGAGAAGCACCGCATCAGCCACCGCGCCCGCGCCTTCGCCCTGCTGGAAGCGGCCTGCCTGGCGCGGCCGGCCAGGTGAGGTGGGGCTCAGCCCTCCTCCGCGACGGCCTCGCTGTCGGGCGTATGCGCCTTGAGGCCATGCGCCACCAGCCAGTCCCAGCCCTCCTCCGGCTCGTCCACCAGGCCGAACAGCGAGAGGTCGTGCGAGTCGACCAGGCCGTGCCGGGCCAGCGCCTCGAAATTCACCACCTCCTCCCAGTACTCGCGGCCGAACAGCACCACGCCGACCGGCGGGGCCTTGCGGGTCTGCAGCAGGGTCAGCACCTCGAACAGCTCGTCGAAGGTGCCGAAGCCGCCGGGGAAGACGGCCAGCGCATTGGCGCGCATCGCCAGGTGCATCTTGCGCATGGCGAAGTAGTGGAAGCGAAAGGTCAGCGCCGGCGTGCTGTAGGCGTTCGGCGCCTGCTCGTGCGGCAGGGAGATGTTGAAGCCGATGGAGGGCGCGCCGACATCGGCGGCGCCGCGGTTGGCGGCTTCCATGATGCCCGGGCCGCCGCCGGTGGCGACGACGTTGTCGCGCAGCCGGCCGTGGGGCGCCAGCGCGCCGCCGCGCAGCGAGACGAGGCGGGCGAATTCCCGCGCCTTCGCGTACCAGGGCGCGAGGTGGGCCCGCGGCGTGCCCGGAACCGCCCGGTCGGGGGCGGGGATGCGGGCGCTGCCGAAGACCACCACGGTGCTGCGCACGCCCCAGTCGCGCAGCGCCAGCTCGGCCTTCTCGTATTCCATGGCGAAGCGCAGCGCGCGGGCCTCGTCGCGCCGCAGGAAGTCCGGGTCCTCGACCGCCAGGCGGTAGCTGGGGGAAGCCATCTGGGCCGCGTTGTCGGTCATGCCGCCATCCTGTGCATCGGACGGACGTAGCACCCGGCATGGCCCCCGCGTTCCCCCTGGCCCGCCGCACGTTGCCGGCGCTCCTCCTCCCCGCCCTCCTCCTCCCCGCCCTGGCGCGGGCCGAGGGCGGGCGGGTCATGCGTCCCGGGGCCGCGCCGCTGCAGGGGCCCGGGCGCGCCGCGGGCGCCCTGGTCTGGGCGCACCAGCACTACCGGGACGGCCCGCCGCCCGAGCCGCCGCCCTTCCTCGGCCGCCTGCTGGGCGGGGGCTGGGATCTCTGGCGGCTGGACCGGCCGGCGGAGGCAGCCACAATCACCGCGGCGCTCGATCCGCTGGAGCCGGGCGCCGAGGTGCTCGCGGCCGGCACCGCGCGGCTGCGGTCGGAGGGCTATCGCCGCATCGCGGTGGTGGGCGAGAGCCGCGGCGCCTTCATCGTGCTGGTCGCGCTGCGCCATGCGCCGCTGGCCGAGGCCGTGCTGCTGATGGCGCCGGCGGCGCATGGCCCGCGGCCGGAGCGGCGGCCCCTGGCGCTCGCGGCCTTCCGGGAGGCCTGCGCGGCCGCGGCGCCCGGCACGGTGCGGCGCGGCGGGCTCGTGCTCTTTGCCGACGACCCCTACGACCCCGACCCGGCGGCGCGGGCCGCGGCCTTCGCCGGGGGCATGGCGCGCTGCGGGGCGGATGCCCTGGTGATCGACCGCCCGGCCGCGCCGACCGGCCATGGCGCGGCGCAGGACCCGGCCTTCGACGCGCTGTTCGGCGCCCGGCTGGCCGGCTTCCTCGGCGGTCAGCCCTGAGCCGCGAGCAGCGCCCGGCCGCGCGGCGTGGCGGAGACCTGCAGCCCCTCCGGCCCGCCGGGGCCGAGGGCGACGAAGCCGCCCTCCAGCGCGTCCTCCCAGACCGTGAGGCGGGGGCAGGAGGTGCGCCAGGCCTCGATGACCTCGCGGTAGGGGCGGGGCTCGGCGGCGACCCAGGCGACCAGGTCGCGGACCAGGGGGGCGATGATGGGGGCGATGATCGGGGCGATGGTCGTCTCGGACATGCGCTTGCCTCCTTTGCCTCAGGGTGCCGCCGCCAGCAGCCAGCCGCCATAGGCGACATAGTAGCCGGAGACCACGGCGATGAGCCGGTCCGTCCAGCGGCGGTACTGGACATCCGTCATGGCCTCGAGGATCCGCCGGGCCAGGGTGGTGCCGAGCATCGAGCAAAGGATGGCGACGCCGGCCACGGTCCAGTCGAGCCCCGCGGTCTGGTCCACCAGCGCGCCGAAATAGACCAGCTTGGTGGCATGGCCGAGGATCTGGCAGGCCGCCTTGGTAGCGACGATCTGCCGCCGGTCGAGCCCGCCGCCGAGGAAGAAGCGGTCGATCAACGGGCCGGAGACGCCGGTCAGCAGCATCAGCGACATCGCCGCGGTACCATAGGCCAGGCCCTGCACCGGGCTGCGCGGGTCGGGCGCCAGCCCCTTCGGCAGCAGCTTTACCAGAAAGGGCGTGACGCCAAGCGCCAGCAGCGCCACCGGCTTCCCCGGCACCCAGCGCAGCAGCGACCACAGCAGCAGCGCCGAGGCGAAGCCGCCGCCGATCGCCGCGATCGGCCGCCAGACGATGTGCCGCCGCCAGAGGAAGGCGCGCCAGCCGTTGGAGGCCATCTGCGTCACCGCATGCAGCGCCATGGCCTCGGGCAGCGGCAGCAGCGCCAGCAGCACTCCGATCAGCACCAGTCCGCCGGCCATGCCGAAGATGCCGGAAAGGAAAGCGGTGCCGGTCATCACGACCGCAAGCAGGAGGATGGTGGTCGGGGCCATGCGGCGATTCCTTCTTGCCCCCGGCATGCGCTGGTTGAGCCCGCGGCACAAACCGAGATAGCCTGGGCTGGCCTCAGCTTCCCTGAGGCTGTTCGATGGCCGCGGCGCCGCAGGCGCGGCGGGCCGAATCGGCCAGCCCGGCATCCCGATGGCCGCGGTGGACTGCACCGGCCAGCCAGAGAAGGACGCCTCTTGCGCCGCCTGCCCTTCCTCAACGGTATCCGTGCCTTCGAGGCGGCCGGCCGCAGCGGCAGCTTCGCCGCGGCGGCGGAGGAGCTGCATGTCAGCCCGGCCGCCATCAGCCGCATGGTGAAGCTGCTGGAGGAGCGGCTGGGCCTCGCGCTGTTCGAGCGGCGGGCCAACCGGCTGGTGCCCACCACGGCCGGTGCCCGCTACCTCGCCGGGCTCAGCCCCTTGCTGGATGGGCTGGCTGCCTTGACCGAGGAGGTGGTGGCGCTCGGCGGGCGGCAGGTGCTGACCCTCGGCGTCGGGCCGACCTTCGCCATCCGCTGGCTGATCCCGCGCCTGGCCGATTGGCAGCGGCGACAGCCGGGGGTGGAGGTGCGGATCACCACCGGCGGCGCCGCGGTGCCCTTCGCGCCGGACTGGACCTGCGGCATCCGGCTGGGGGAGGGCGCCTGGCCCGGCCTCGTTGCCGTGCCGCTCTTTGCCGCCGACCTGACGCCGGTCTGCGCCCCGGCGCTGGCCGGCCGGCTGCGGGCGCCGGCGGAGCTGACGGGCCTGAGCCTGCTGCGCGTCGGCCATGCCGCCGAGGACTGGCCGCGCTGGCTGGCGGCGGCAGGGCTTGCGGGGCTGCAGGCGCACGGCCCGCTCTTCGACCATTACGGCCAGGCGCTGCAGGCGGCGGCCGACGGGCTCGGCGTGGCGATGGGCATCCGGCCCTACATCGACGACGACCTCGCGGCCGGGCGGTTGGTGGCGCCCTTCGGCTTGACGGTGTCGAAGGGCATGGGCTGGTACCTCGTGCACCGGCCGCAGCGGCTGGCGGAGCCGGCCTTCGCCGCCTTCCTCGGCTGGATCACCGCGGCCGCCGCGGGCGCCGCCGCGCCCCGTCCCGTTCCGGATTGACAGCCCCTGCGCGGCGCGCCCTGCTATGCGCCGGCATCGAGGTCGCCCGACCAAAACGGCGGCCCTGGAGGGAAGTATGTCCAAGCTGAAGCGCAGCGCCCCGCTGCCGGCGGCCGCCCTGCTCGCGGCGCTCGCCGCCGCCCCGGGGGCGCAGGCCCAGACCGCCGCAGCATCCGCCCCGGGCATCGGCGCGACCGATATCGGCGGCGTGGTGACTGGCCCGTCCGGGCCGGAGGCCGGGGTCTGGGTGATCGCCGAGACCACCGACCTCGGCACGAAATTCGCGAAGATCGTCGCCACCGACGATGCCGGGCGCTACGTCATCCCCGACCTGCCGAAGGCGAAGTACAAGGTCTGGGTGCGCGGCTACGGGCTGGCCGACAGCCCGCGGGTGGACGGCACGCCCGGCCAGCCGCTGAACCTGGCGGCGACGCCGGCGCCGAGCGCCGCGGCGGCGGCCGAGCTCTATCCCGGCATGTACTGGTACTCGATGCTGCGCATCCCGGCTGCCGACCAATTCCCCGGCACCGGCGACGGGCGCGGCGGCAACGGCATCCCCGAGTTCATGCGGTCCCAGTATGCCTGGGTCGATACCGTCAAGCAGTCCTGCCAGTCCTGCCACGCGCTCGGCAGCCAGAACATCCGCCACCCCAGGAAGGAGCTCGGCGAGTTCCCCAACTCGACCGAGATGTGGGCGCGGCGCATCCAGTCCGGCCAGGCCATGGGCAACATGGCGATCTCGATCGCGCGGCTCGGGCCGGAGAAGGGCCTCTCGCTCTATGCCGACTGGACCGACCGGATCGCCAAGGGCGAGCTGCCCGCCGACAAGCCGGCCCGGCCGCAGGGCCTCGAGCGCAACATGGTGGTCAGCCTCTGGGACTGGGCCTCGCCGACCAGCTACCTGCACGACGCCATCTCGACCGACAAGCGGAAGCCGACGCTCTTCCCGAACGGGCTGATCTACGGCTCGCCGGAGGAATCGACCGACGAGGTGCCTGTGCTGGACCCGGTCAACCACAAGGCCTGGACGGTGAAGCACCCCTACCGCCCGGGCACGCCGAGCCTGGCGGACGAGCCGCGCGGGCCTTCGCCCTTCTGGGGCGAGGAGGCGATCTGGGACGGCCATACCAGCAACCACAACCTGATCGTCGATGACCGCGGCCTGGTCTGGTTCGCCGCCCGCATCCGCGCCGCCGCCGACCAGCCGGAATGGTGCAAGGCCGGCAGCGACCACCCCTCGGCCAAGGTGGTGCCGATCAATGCCGGGCGGCATTTCTCGGTCTTCGACCCGAAGACGCAGAAATTCGACCTGATCGATACCTGCTTCGGCACCCACCACCTGTATTTCGGCTACGACGCCGACCAGACGCTCTGGACCAGCTGGGGCGGGCCGGCCGGCAACGTGGTGGGCTGGCTGAACACCCGGAAGTACCTGGAAACCCGTGACGCCAAGGCCTCCCAGGGCTGGGCGCCGATGGTCGTCGACGTGCCCGGCTGGGGCAAGCGGGGCGAGTATGTCGAGGCGGACAAGCCGCTCGACCCCACGAAGCAGAAGCGGGTCATCGCGGGCATGTACGGCGTGCAGCCGAGCCCGACCGACGGCTCGATCTGGGGCCAGTCGATGGACCGGGGCTTCTCCCGCATGGACCAGCCGGGCTACCTGATCCGCTTCATCCCCGGGTCCGACCCGACCAATACCGGCCTGACCGAGCTCTTCCAGCCGCCGGCCGGCAGCTGGAGCCCGCGCGGGATCGACGTGGACAGCAAGGGCGTGGTCTGGACCACGCTCGGCAGCGGCCACTTGGCCAGCTTCGACCGCAGCAAGTGCAAGGCGCCGCTGACCGGGCCGAGCGCCGTAACCGGCGAGCAATGCACCGAGGGCTGGACGCTGTATCGCTTCCCCGGCCCGCAATTCGCCGGCGTCGATCCCTCCGGCAGCGCCGACCATGCCTATTACGTCTGGGTCGACCGCTTCAACACGCTGGGCCTCGGCAACGACGTGCCGATCGCCTCGACCAACGGTTCCGAGAGCCTGACGGTGCTGGTCGACGGCAAGCTGCACCAGCTGCACGTGCCCTACCCCGCGGGGTTCTTCACCAAGAACGTCGACGGGCGGATCGACGACCCGGACGCGGGCTGGAAGGGTCGCGGGGTCTGGACCACGACCGGCACCCGCGCGCCCTTCCACAACGAGACGGGCAAGGGCGAGCGGCCGCGGGTCTTCAAGGTGCAGATGCGCCCCGATCCGCTGGCGCGATGATCCAACCGGGGCGGGTCGCGGCCCGCCCCATTTCCGCCCGGGCCGTTCCGGGCTAGACCCCCGCCCCATGCTCAAAGGCGTCCTCACCGTTGGCGGCTGGACCATGGCCAGCCGCGTCCTCGGCTTCGCGCGCGACATGCTGATCGCATCGCGGCTCGGTGCCGGGCCGATGGCCGATGCCTTCTTCGTCGCGCTCAAGCTGCCCAACCTGTTCCGCCGGCTGTTCGGGGAGGGCGCCTTCAACGCCGCCTTCGTCCCTGCCTTCGCCGGGACGCTGGCGGTGCAGGGGCCGGTCGTGGCGCGGCAGCTGGCCGAGCGCATGGCAGCGCTGATGACCCTCTGGCTCTCGCTGCTGGTGGTGCTCGGCATCCTGGCCATGCCGCAGCTGATGTCGGTGCTGGCGCCGGGCTTCACCGACGACCCCGCCAAATTCCAGATGGCGATCGAGCTGACGCGGATCACCTTCCCCTACCTGCTGTTGATCTGCCTGACCGCCCTCGTCTCCGGCGTGCTGAACGGGCTCGACCGCTTCGCCGCCGCCGCCGCCGCGCCGATCTTCTTCAACCTGCTCTCCATGGCGGCGCTGCTGGTGCTGACGCCCTACGTGGCGACGCCGGCGCATGCGCTGGCCTGGGGCGTCACCCTCTCGGGCGCGGTGCAGCTCGGCCTCGTGCTCTGGGCCTGCGCGCGGGCAGGGATGCCGCTGCATTTCCTGAAGCTGCCGTCGCTCGCGCCGGAGGTGCGGCAGGTGCTGCGGCGGATGGGGCCGGGGATCATCGGCGCCGGGGTGACGCAGCTCAACCTGGCGGTCGACGTGATCATCGCCAGCTTCCTGCCGGCCGGGGCGGTGTCCTACCTGTACTATGCCGACCGGGTGGGGCAGCTGCCGCTCGGCGTCATCGGCGCCGCGGTCGGCACCGCGATGCTGCCGCTGCTGTCGCGCCAGGTGCGCTCGGGCGAGACGCTCTCGGCCCACCGCACCATGAACCGGGCGATGGAGCTTTCGCTGCTGCTGTGCCTGCCGGCGGCGGCGGGTCAGGCGGCGGCGGCCTGGCCGATCGTCTCCGTGCTGTTCCAGCGCGGCGCCTTCGGGGCGGAGGAAGCGGCGCTGACCGCCGCGGCGCTCTCGGCCTATGCGCTGGGGCTGCCGGCCTATGTGCTGGTGAAGATCTACGCGCCGGGCTTCTTCGCCCGCGGCGACACCGCGACGCCGGTGAAGGTGGGCTTCGCCGCGGTGGCGCTGAACATCGTGCTCAACCTGGTGCTGATCCAATGGCTGAGCCATGTCGGGGTGGCGCTGGCGACGGCCCTCTCGGCCTGGTTCAACGCCGCCATGCTGGGCTGGCTGCTGAACCGCAGGGGGCAGATGATCCTGGACCGCCGCCTGCGCCGGCGCATCCCACGGCTGCTACTGGCCGCCGCCCTGATGGCGGGGGCGATCCTGGCGCTGCGCACGGTGCTCTTCCCGGTCGCGGGGCCGCTGCGCTTCGTGGCGCTCGCGGCGCTGGTCGCGGCCGGCGGCGCGGTTTATTTCGGCGTGGCCCAGGCGCTGGGCGCGATCGACGTGCGGGAGGTGCGGGGGATGCTGCGCCGGCGGCGTAAGTCCGCCGCCTGAAACCACCCCGGCGGAAGGCCACCGCTTGACCTGACCGCGCCGAGGGGCAATCACCGCCTCCCTTCACCCCGCAGATGGTCTCCACCCCCATGCAGCGCGTCTTCTCGGGCATCCAGCCCTCCGGCATCCCGACCCTCGGCAACTATCTCGGCGCCATCCGCAACTGGGTGCCGCTGCAGGACACGCACGACGCGATCTATTGCGTCGTGGACCTGCACGCCATCACGGTCTGGCAGGACCCGAAGGAGTTGCAGACCCAGACGCGGGAGATGGCGGCGGCGCTGATCGCCTGCGGGCTCGACCCCAGGCGCTGCATCCTCTTCGTGCAGAGCCACGTGCATGCCCATGCGCGTCTCGCCTGGATCTTCAACTGCGTGGCGCGGCTCGGCTGGCTGAACCGGATGACGCAGTTCAAGGACAAGGCCGGCAAGGACCGGGAAGCGGCGTCCTCCGGCCTCTACGTCTATCCGAACCTGATGGCGGCCGACATCCTGGCCTACAGGGCGACCCTGGTGCCGGTCGGCGACGACCAGAAGCAGCACCTGGAACTGGCCAATGACATCGCCGAGAAGTTCAACCACGACTACGGCGTGCCCGACTTCTTCCCGCGGATCGAGCCACTGATCCAGGGCGTCGCCGCGCGCGTGATGTCGCTGCGCGACGGCACGAAGAAGATGTCGAAGTCGGATACCTCCGACCAGTCGCGCATCAACCTGACCGACGACCGCGACACCATCGCGCTGAAGGTCCGCCGGGCGAAGACCGACCCGGAGCCGCTGCCCGACCATGTCTCGGGCCTCGAGGGAAGGCCGGAGGCGCGCAACCTGGTCGGCATCCTGGCCGCCGTCACCGGCAGCCTGCCGGAGAACGTGCTGCGCGAGCATGGCGGCAAGGGCTTCGGAGCCTTCAAGGAGGTGCTGGTCGAGGCGCTGGTCGACCACCTCAGCCCGATCCAGGCGGAGATGCAGCGGCTGCTCGGCGACCATGCGGCGCTGGATGCGGCGCTGCGGCTGGGCGCGCAGCGGGCCGCGGCGATCGCCGAGCCGATCGTCACCGAGGCGGAGCGGGTGGTCGGCTTCCTGCCGCGCTGAAGGAAGCCAGCGCCAGGGAGGAGGCATCCTCCCTGGACCCTCCTTTATTTCCTCCGAGTCAGGTCCCGACCCGCGAGAAGGAAGGCTAGGGCCGGGGCAGGGAAGGCCTTTTCCTCTTCAGTCCTAGGCTGCCTGCACCTTGGCCGGCCGTAGCCGCCGCGCCAGTGGCGCGATCGCATGCTCCACCACCGGGATCAGCATCCCGCCGACCACCAGGCCGACAACTGCCGAGCCCAGCGCGCCGACCAGCCAGGCCACGGCGCCGCCGAGCGCCGGGACGGCCCCGCCGGCCGTGGCGGCCGCATCGTGCAGCAGGTGGCCGGGCGCGGTGACGCCGTATTCCTCCAGCCCATGCAGCAGGATGCCGCCGCCGACCCAGAGCATCGCGGCGGTGCCGACGAGGCCCAGCAACTTCAGCAGCACCGGCATGCCGA
This sequence comes from Dankookia rubra, assembly GCF_004355005.1. Lineage (GTDB taxonomy): Bacteria > Pseudomonadota > Alphaproteobacteria > Acetobacterales > Acetobacteraceae > Paracraurococcus > Paracraurococcus ruber_A. The sequence goes on along the minus strand of NZ_SMSJ01000005.1, from coordinate 96,725 downwards.
CGACCAAGCCGCGCCCGAGCGCCCGCACCGGCGCCGGCCCGCCGCCGGCCGCCAGCGCCACCCCGGCATCGTCCGCCTTCACCAAAAGCGCCACCGCGCCATAGACCCCGATGGTGATCCCGATGCCGACCAGGGCCAGCACCGCGGCCTGGGTCCAGAAGGAGGCCTCCGGCACCGTCGAGAGGGTCAGCGCCATGATCTCGGCCGAGAGGATGAAGTCGGTCTGGATTGCCGAGGCAACCCGCGCCTGCTCGAAGGCCGCCGGGTCCTGGCCGGCCGCGCCGGTCTTCGCCTCGTGCGCATGCGCGGCGTGCGGCCAGAGCGCCTCATAGATCTTCTCCGCTCCCTCGTAGCAGAGGAAGGCGCCACCCAGCATCAGCAGCGGGGTAATGGCGAAGGGCGCAAAGGCGCTGAGCGCCAGCGCCGCCGGCAGCAGGAAGACCAGCTTGTTCTTCAGGGAGCCGAGCGCGATGCGCCAGACGATGGGCAATTCGCGGCTGGCGGCGAAGCCGACGACGTAGCGCGGCGTCACCGCGGCATCGTCGATCACCACCCCCGCGGCCTTCACACCGGCCCGGCCGGCCTGGGCGGCGACGTCGTCCAGAGAGGCGGCGGCGACCTTGGCCAGCGCGGCCACGTCGTCCAGCAAGGCAATCAGGCCGGTGCTCAAGGCAGCTCCTTCGGTTGCGGCGGCAGGCCGTTCCAACCGATGAGGCGTCGTTGCGTTCCGGCGGCCTGGGAACGAGTCGGCCCGGTCGTGCCGGCGGCTGCCAGCCCAGCCGGTCGCGCCGGCCGCATGCGCCCATCGCGTTCCGCAGCATGCCGCGGAACTCGGCGAAGACGATGACCAGGGGGACCTGCGACCCCGGGGGATGCACCAGGCCGAAGCCCGGCGGCACCGCGCCGTCCCCCGGCGTATGGGTGCCGAAGAGCCGGTCCCGGATCATCAGCACCCCGCCGTGGTTGCGGTCCGGGCGGAACCCATTGCCGGCATGGCGGGCTCGCTGGGCGGAGGGGGCGTCGAGGATGCCCTCGATCCAACCGGGCCGCGGCACCAGCGTGGTGTGCAGCCGATCCCGTAGAGCCGGCCGGCGCTGACCATGCCGAAGACCCGGGCGGGTGGAAAGCCGATCCAGACCAGCGGAAGGACAGCCATCTGCCAGGCGGCGCAGCGGGGCGGCATGGCGGCCTCGGGTGACCAGCGGCGCGGCGCAACCACGGGCGGCAACGGCGCCGCAACGGACCTGCTTCGTCGCGGGGCGGAAATCGCCTTGCCATCGCCTTGCCCTGGGCGCTGTCACCCTTCTTTTCCAGGGCAGGGTCCCGCGGCCGGGCGTTCACGCCCTGCCGCGACCGGCGCTACCCGACCCGCAGCAGCGCCGGCCCGTTCACCCGCAGCCATTCCACCGCGGCGTCGCGGTGCGGCGTCAGCCGCGCCACATGCGCCCAGAAGCGCGGGGAATGGTTCAGCTCCTTCAAGTGGGCGACCTCATGCGCCACCACGTAGTCCAGCACCCAGTCCGGCGCCATCACCAGCCGCCAGGAGAAGGCGAGCGTCGCGTCCGGGGCGCAGGAGCCCCAGCGGCTGCGGGTATCCTTCAGCCGGATCGCCTTCGGCGCCACCCCCAGCAGCGCGGCATGGCCGGTGGCCAGCACCCGGATGCGGCGCTGCGCCTCGGCCTTCAGGAAGGCGGCGACCTGGCGCGGCAGCGCCGCCTCCTGCCCGCCGGCGATGATGGCGCCGGCCGCCAGCTGCACCCCCGGCGCGGCCGCGGGGTCGTGCCGGATAACATGCGGCAGGCCGCCCAGGCGCAGCTCCGAGCCCGGCTCGAGCACGATATGCGGGGCGAGAGCCGCCAGCTTTTCCCGCACCCAGGCGGCATGGGTGTTCAGCAGCGCCATCCCGGCGCGGCGGTTGGCGCGGGGCGGCAGGGTCACCACCACCGCCCCGGCCCGGGCATCGATCCGCAGGCTGACCCGGCGGGCGCGGGCGGAGCGGCGCCAGCGCACCGGGCAGGCCATGGTCTCCGGCGCCGTCCCGGCTGACGGGCAGCCTTCCAGCGCGACGGTCTCCGCTTCGGTCTGATCCATGGCCCCACCATGCGGCGGCGGGGGGCAGGGTTCAACGGCTTGACATGCCTCGTTGCGGAACGTCCGGGCAACGGAGGCGGGAGCGGCGGCCGGAAAGGCCCGGCCGGTCGCCATTTGCCGGCGAATTGCGCATTACTGTGAAAGTTCCGACGTTCCCGCAACCTCAGGATTAGCCCGGCAGCGCCTTCAGCTCGGTCTCGACGAAGCTGAGCGGCGCGGTCCCGGCATTGACCACGTTGTGCTCCACCCCGGCATCCCGGGTATAGGCGACCCCGGCGGTCAGCGTCGCGGTCGCGGTCTGGCCGCCCGGCAGTTCCAGCAGCAGGGTCCCGTCGGTGACCGGGACGACCACATAAAGCCAGCCATGCCGGTGCCAGCCGGTTTCCGCGCCGGGATTGAAGTCCCAGCGCGTCACGCGGACATGCTCGGTGTCGAGCTGGACGGTGCCGGTGGCCGGCTCCCGGCAGCGCAGCGGCTCGGCGAAGGGGGGCTCGCTCATTCAGCCGCCTTCGCGGCGGCGAAGCCCGGCAGCGGCAGCGCGCCGGCGGCGCCCCAGGCCGCCCAGATCGCATCGCCCTGCGCCGCGGTCAGCGGCAGGTGCGGCGGACGGATGGTGCGCCAGCCCTCGTCGCCGGTGGAGCGCGCGATGATCTCGCGCAGGCCGGGGATCAGCGGGACGGAAACGGCGGCCTTGCGGGTCGCGGTCAGCATGGCCTGGGCCGCATCGGCCTCCGGCCCCGTGCGCTTCGCATAGACGATGCCGCCCCAATGGCTGTTGCCGTTGGACGCCGCGGTGATGCAGCCGGCGCCGCCCTCGGCGAGGATCCGCTGCAGGTATTCGTCCGATCCCGAATAGACCTCGAAGCCGTCGGCGGCGAAGTTGTCGACCATCGCCTTCATGTTGGCATAGTCGCCGCTGCTGTCCTTCGAGCCCTTCACCACGCCGGGATAGGCCTTCAGCAGCCGGCCAATCAGGTCGATGCTGAACGGGATCGCCGATTGCTGCGGGAAATTGTACAGGTAGAGCGGGATGCCGCCGCCGGTCCGCTGGATGACCTCGGAGAAATAGGCGAAGAGCCCATCGTCCGACGGCGCCTTGTAGTAGAAGGGCGGCAGCAGCAGCACGCCGCGGCAGCCCTGCGCCTTGGCATGCAGCGTCAGCTCCACCGTATCCGTCAGGCTGGCGCAGCCGGTGCCGGGCATCATGGTGGCGGCGGGGACGCCATGGGCGATCAGACCCTCAAGAATCGCCTTCCGCTCGTGCAGGCCGAAGCTGTTGGCCTCCCCGGTGGTGCCGAGCACGCCGAGCCCGTTGCAGCCATTCGCCAGCAGCCACTTGGCATGGCCGGCCATCCGCGCCGGGTCAGGCGAGAGGTCCGGCTTCATGGCGGTCAGCACGGCGGCATTCACGCCGCCGAAGAGCGCGTTCTTCATGGGTCCTCGTCTCCTTCGGTCTTCTCGGTCGGTGTCTCTGCCGGGGGCCTGGCGCGCTTGCCGCGCGGCGGCTGGCCGGGCCAGCGGACGATGTGGTCCTCGAAGGCGCCGGCATCGCGTTCGCGGATCGCCTTGCCGCGGACCGAGACGCCGGCCTGATGCACCGTCTCCGGGTCGCCGGAGACCAGCGGGTGCCACCATTCGAGGTCGCGGCCCTCGGCAACCAAGCGGTAGCCGCAGGTCGGCGGCAGCCAGTCGATCCGCTTGAGGCGCTTCGGCGTCAGCTTGACGCAGTCCGGCACCCATTTGCGGCGGTTCTCGTAGTCGGCGCAGCGGCTGGTCTCGATCGTCAGCAGCCGGCAGGCGACATCGGTGAAGGCGACCTCGTCGGTGTCCTCGTCCCGCAGCTTGTGCAGGCAGCAGCGGCCGCAGCCGTCGCAGAGGGATTCCCACTCGGCCCGGCTCATCGCCTCGAGCGTCTTGGTCTTCCAGAAAGGATCTTGGGGTGCCACGCGGCGCAGCCTAAAGCAGGTCGCCGAAGGGCGGAACCGCCCGGAGGTGTGAATCTGCTTTGCAAACAATGAGCTGGAGCGGGGTGCCGGGTCGGGGACCGGGCAGGCCGCTCCAGCCCCGATGGCGGGGCGGCGGAACTCCCGGGCCCGGCTATTGCCGCGCGCCGAAGCGCATCAGCGCCGCCCGCAGCGGGTCGGCACCGGGGTTATGCACCTGCATCGCCACCACCACCTGCCGCGGCGAGGCTTCCTGGCCGTAATAGGCGCGGTTCCAGGCGCTGCGGTTGGTCAGCACGGAGCCTTCCAGCGCCAGCCCGGCAAAGAGCCCGCGCGCCCGGGCGAAGGTGAGGATATCGGCGCCGCCGGCCGCGGTGGTCGAGCCCTCGAGCCCCGCGCCCATGGTGGCGACGGCGACCGAGGCATCGGCGCCGAGCTTGAACTGGCTGTCCATCAGCGCGGTGAGTCCGGCATCCGACATCACCAGCATCAGCACCTGCATGTCCTGCACGCCGAACTGCAGGCCGAAGCTGCCGGAGGCCAAGCCGTAGAAGGCCGGGGAAGACCAGGACCCGGCGGCGTCGCGCGCCACCAGGACGCAGCCGCCGCCTTCCCCGCCCAGGATGAAGCCGGCGCGGAAGATGCGCGGGCAGACCAGGGCGGCACGGGCGCGGCGCAGCATGCGCTGCATGTCGGCGACCGCCGCGGCATCGCCGGTGCTGAACATCTCCTGCACCGCCAGCGTGCTGTTGTCGACCAGCGACTGGGCGTCGCCGCGGTCGTCCGCCCGCGCCGGCAGCGCCGCCGCCAGCAGCAGGACGAGGCCGGCGAGCCAGCCGCGCATCAGCGGAGCGGCGGCAGGGTGGATTGCTGCACCGGGCCGCTGCCGAGCGCATTGACCGGTGTGAGGCCGGCCGGGTTGCCGCTGGACGGGGGCGGGGGTGCCGCGGCCGCGCCGCCGCCGGCGCCGAAGCGCATCAGCACCGCGCGCAGCGGGTCGGCGCCCGGGTTGTGCACCCGCATCGCCACCACGATCTCGCGCGGCCCGACTTCCTGCCGGTAGTAGTTGCGGTTCCACTCGCTGCGGGAGGAGAGCAGCGAACCCTCGAGCGTCAGCCCGGCGAACAGCCCGCGGGCCCGGGCGAAGGCGACGATGTCGCCGCCGACCGCGGCGGTGGTGGCGCCGGAAACCGAGCCGCCGAGCGTGGCGACCGCCAGCGAGGCATCGGCGCCGAGCTTCATCTGGCTGTCGAGCACGGCGTTCAGCGCCTTGTCGTTCATGATCAGCATCAGGATCTGCAGGTCCTGGATGCCGGCCTGCAGGCCGAAGCTGCCGGAGCCCAGCGTGTAGAAGGCGGGCGAGGACCAGGATCCGGCGGCGTCGCGGCCGAGCAGGACGCAGCCGCCACCCTCGCCGCCGAAGAAGAAGCCGGCGCGGAAGATGCGCGGGCAGACGATCGCGGCGCGGGCCCGGCGCAGCAGGCTCTGGGCATTCATCTTGTCGTTGCCCTCGCCCAGGATCTCCTGGACCGAGAGGGTGGCGCGGTCGACCAGCGCCTGTTCCTCGCCGACGCCTGGCGTGCCGGAGCAGCCGGCGAGGGTCGCCAGGGCGAGGCCCAGCGCTGCAAGCCGACCCGCGAAAGGTCGCCGCGTCATGAGATGGCGCATGAAGCCCCCCTGCCAAACCCTGGAATTGGCGTGAGATTACTTGGTTAGGTCATGCCTGTCCAAGGGCGGAATGCCGGCGCTCCCGTCATTCGTTGCGCTTTTCGTCGCCGAGCATGGCGCCCGCGATCAATCCCGCGGCATCACTCCCAGTCGGGCGGGCTCCAGGGTTCCTCGTTCACCGACGAGATCCGCCAGTCCGCGCCGACCTTCTCCAGCCGGGTCAGGCCGAGGTTGCGGATGGAAAAGGCCAGCGCCTGGTGGCCGGACAGGCCCAGCGCATGCGCCAGCGCCGCACGAATCGAGCCGCCATGCGCGACGATGACGACATCCTCCCCGGCGTGGCGCTCGGCGATTCGTTCCAGTGCCGCGCCGACGCGGGCCTGGACCTGGGCGAAGCTCTCCCCGCCGGGCGGCTCCTCCTCGGCGGCATGCGGCCAGAAGGGATGCGGCGGGTGGCGCAGCCGCTCTACCAGCGCGTCATGCGGGATGCCCTGCCACTCCCCGAGGAATTGCTCGGCCAGGTCGGGCTCCACGCCCAGGGGCTGGTCCGGGTAGCCGGCGGCGAAGATGGCTGCGGCCGTCGCTCGGGTGCGGCCGAGGTTGGTGCAGATCCATGCTGCTGGCCGCGGCAGGCGGAAGGCCAGCCAGCGGTAGAGCGCCGCTTCCTCCCGCAGCGCGAGGTCGCAAAGCGCGACATCCATGCTGCCGTAGAAGGTGGCGCGGGCCGAGGGCTCGACCAGCGCGTGGCGAATGAGGAAGAGGCGGGTGGGGTCTGGCACGGTGTCGGTGTAGCAGGGTGGCGGGCGGGGTCCATAGCCGCCCCTCCCGCGGCCTATTCCACCTTGATCCCCTGCGCCCGGATGATGCCGCCCCAGCGGGCGCGCTCCGCCGCGACGCGGGCGGCGAAGGCGCCGGGCTCGTTCGGCAGATAGATCAGCCCCTGCGCCGCGAGGAAGGCCTGGGTCTCCGGCAGCTGCGCGACCCGGACATATTCGGCGTGCAGCCGCGCCAGCACCGGCGCCGGCGTGCCGGTCGGCGCGATCACCGCATACCAGGTGGAGACGTCGATATCCGGGTAGCCGGATTCCATCAGCGTCGGCACTTCCGGCAGCTGCGGCACGCGGACCGGCGTGGTCACCGCCAGCGCCCGCACCGCGCCGGCGCGGATCTGCGGCAGCATCAGCGGCAGGGTGTCGAACATCGCCTGGATGTCGCCGCGCAGCATCGCCGGCAGGCTCTCGTTGGTGCCGCGGAAGGGGACGTGCTCGATGGCGATGCCGTCGCGCTGCCTGAACATCTCGAAGATCAGGTGCTGCGCGGTGCCGACGCCGACGCTGGCATAGTTGGACCGGTCGGGCCGGCCGCGCACCCAGGCGATGAACTCGGGCAAGGTGGTCGCCGGCACGTCGTTGGCCACCACCAGCACGAGGGGGGAGGCGGCGAACATCACCACCGGGATCAGGTCGCGCCCGGCATCGTAGGGGATGTCGCGGAACAGGTGCGGGAAGATGGTCAGCGGGCCGAGATTGCCCATGCCGATGGTGTAGCCGTCGGGCACCGCGCGGGCGACCTCCGCCACGCCGATCCGGCCGCCGGCGCCGGCCTTGAAATCGTTGACGATGGGCTGGCCGAGGGCGCGGGAAACCGGGTCGTTGAAGGCCCGCGCGATCAGGTCGTTCAGCCCGCCCGGCGGCCAGGGGACGACGAAGCGGACGAGGCGGTCGGGCCAGGCCGGCTGCGCCCGGGCGGCGAGCGCCAGGGGGAGACTGCCGGCGAGCGAGGCGGCGAGGAGGGAACGGCGTTGCATGCGCGGGAGTCTGCGCGGAAGCCGCGGCGCTGCCAAGCGGGTGCGCAACGAGACAGCGCCGCGCCGCGGGTCTATCCTCGCCGCAGGAGGCCCGCAGCATGACCCAGACCCTCTCCCCCATCGGCGGCCGCGCCGCCTGGACCGGCGCCGAGCTCGCGCGCGACCCGTCCTGGATCATGGCGCTGCCGCCGATGGCGACGGCCGAGATCGACGCGGCGCTGGCCGGGCTCGGCGACCGGGCGCCGCCGCGCTTCGATGCCCGGCACTTCCCGCTGCCCGAGACGGCTGGCTTCCTGGCCGAGGTGGTGCGCGAGCTCGAGGCGGGGCGCGGCCTGGTGCGGCTCACCGGGCTCGACCCGGCGCGGTATTCCGACACCGACCTCAAGCGGGTCTTCTGGGGGCTGATGTGCCATCTCGGCACGCCGCTGCCGCAGAACACCACGGGCGAGATCCTGGCCGAGGTGAAGGACGAGACCGGCACCGGCGCCGCCGTTGCGGCCGGCACGGCGCGGGCGCGCAGCCGGTCCACCGGGCCGCTGCGCTGGCATACCGACAAGTGCGACCTGCTGAGCCTGCTCTGTGCCTCGAACGGGATCGAGGGCGGCGTCTCCCGCATCGTCTCCACCGTGGCGATCCAGGATGCGATGGCCGAGCGCTGCCCCGAGCTGCTGGCGGTGCTATATGAGGATTTCTGGCGCGCCCGCCCGGCCGACGAGGAGGGCGAGGGGATGGCGGCGCGGCCCTTCCCGATGCCGGTCTTCGCCCGGGGGCCCGGCGGCGAATTCACCAGCCAGTACAGCCGCACCTATGTGGAACTCGCGCAGGGCCAGCCCGGCGTGCCGCCGCTGACGTCGCGGCAGGTGGAGGCGATGGACCGGCTGGCCGCGGTCGCCGAGGAGCTCTGCATCGAGATGCCCTTCGCGCCGGGGCAGATCCAGCTGATGAACCAGCACGTCACCTATCACGGCCGCACGGCCTATGCTGACGGCGCCGGCGGCCGGCGCAACCTGCTGCGCATCTGGCTGGCCAGCCCGCTGAGCCGGGCGCTGCCGGCGGGGCATGCGGGGCAATGGGGCGACGTGCGGGCCGGCGCGCTGCGCGGCGGGGCGATGCCCGGGCGGAGCGCGCTGGCGGCGTAGCTACTCGTTCAGCCCCTTGCCGGGGTAGGGATGCGTTGCGATCCAGTGCCGGGCGATATCGACGCGGCGGGTGATCCAGACATCCTTCCGCTGCATCATGTAGTCCAGCAGCCGCTGCAGCCCGGCGGCGCGGGCGGGGTGGCCGATGAGGCGCATGTGCAGCCCGACCGACATCATCTTCGGCTGCGTCGCTCCTTCGGCGTAGAGCATGTCGAAGGCGTCGCGGATGAAGGAGAACCACTGGTCGGCGGTGCCCATCCATCCCGCATACTTGCCGTCGTTGTTCACCAGCGAATAGGGCACGACGAGCTGTGGCTTGCCGTCCACCGTCAGCCAGAAGGGCAACTCGTCGCCGTAGTAGTCGCTGTCGTAGAGGAAGCCGCCGTGCTCCATCACCAGGCGGCGGGTGTTCTCGCTGGGTCCGTAGCGGCAGTACCACCCCTCCGGCTTGCGGCCGATGGTCCGCTCGATGCTGGCGACGGCGCGGGCGATGTGCTCGCGCTCCTCCGCCTCGGACAGCTCGAAATGCTTCACCCAGCGCCAGCCGTGCGAGCAGATGTCGTAGCCCGCGGCGCGGATGGCCGCGGCGGCTTCCGGATTGGCCTCGAGCGCCAGCGCGCAGCCGAAGATGGTCAGCGGAAGGCCGCGTTCCTGGAACAGCCGGTGCAGCCGCCAGAAGCCGACGCGGGAGCCGTATTCGAACATGCCCTCCGCCGCCAGGTCGCGGCCGGATTTCAGCTGGTTCAGCCCGTGCGATTCGGTCAGCCCGGTCTCGGTGACGCCATCCCCCAACGCGAAGGAGGGCTCCGAGCCTTCCTCGTAGTTGATGACGAAATTGACCGCGAGACGGGCGCCGTTCGGCCAGCGCGGGTCGGGCGGATTGGCGCCGTAGCCGCGGAAGTCGCGGGCGACCTGATAGGGCATCAGGGGATCTCCACCGTGAATTCGGGGACCTCGACGAATTCCTCGTCCCCCCGCGTGCCGTCGCGCCACATGAAGATGACGAAGCGCGCCTCCCGGTCCAGCACCGTGAAGGGGTGGTGCCAGACATTGGCGCCGTAGGTCACGCCCTGGTCGGGACGGCAGAGGAAGGCCCGGGCCCGCGCCATGTCCGGCATCGGTTTGCTTGCGGCTCCGCCGCCGGCACCCGCCGCATGCGGCGCGACGATCGCCAGCCAGCGGCCGGCCTCCTGCGGGACAAAGGACTGGGAGGAGAATTCGTGCCGCTCCATCATGGTCGTGCGCAGCGGCAGCGCGGTGAGCGGCGCCTTGACGGTGAGGGAGATGCTGCCGCGCGCCTTGGGCCGCAGGTTCGCCAGCGCATCCTCGAAATAGGTGCGGCCGGGCATGGCCGGGCATTCGATGACCTCGCCATAGGGCAGGAAGGCGGCGGAGGTCAGCGGTTCGGCTTTCAGGTACATGTCATCCCCGCATGCGGCGCGTGAGGCCGGTGAGCCGCTCCATCACCAGCATGAGCAGGAAGGCCACCAGGATGAGCGTGCCGGAGACGGCGGCCACCCGGACGTCGAGCGTGCTCTCCATCATGCCCCACATCCGGATCGGCAGCATGTCCGTCCGCGCCGAGGAGAGGAAGAGGGAGACCGGCACATTGTCGACCGAGGCCATGAAGGCGAGGAAGGCCCCGGCGGCGATCCCCGGGGCGATCAGCGGCAGGGTGACCCGGCGGAAGGTATGGACCGGCCCGGCGCCGAGGCTGCGCGACGCATCGAGCAGCGCCGGGTCGAGCTGCGAGAGCGAGGCGCCGACGGTCCGCAGCACGAAGGGCGTCACGACGACCAGGTGCCCGGCAATGATGAGCTCGAGCGAGGGGCGGAACCCCAGCAGGGTGAAATACATCAGCGCCGCCAGCCCGAAGGCGAGGCCGGGCAGCACAAGCGGCGACATGAAGAGCGCATCCGCCAGCCGTCCCGCCTTCCCCGCGACGCGGGAGATGCCGAGCGCCGCCGCGGTGCCCCCGAGCGTGGCAAGTCCCGCGGCGACGACCGCCACATGCAGGGTATTGCCCACCGCCCGGTGGATCTGCCGCGACCGCACCTCGTCCAGCAGCAGCTCGTACCAGCGGAAGGAGAAGCCCTGGGGCGGGAAGCGGATGGAGCGGCTGTCGGTGAAGCTGGTCGCCAGCACGATCAGGATCGGCCCGACCAGCACCACCAGGGCGAGCGCCGCCAGGCTGCCGATGACTAGGCCGTAGGACAGCTCGCTCGCGCTGCGCCGCCTAGCCATGCACCCGCCCCCCCGCGACCCGTCCGGCATAGGCGATGACGGCGATGACGGCGGAGACCGAGACCAGCAGCGCGATGGCGGCCGTCGCGGCGAAGGGCCAATGCGCCGCGATCATCGCCTGCTGCCAGATCATGGAAGGCAAATAGACCAGCCGCCCGCCGCCGATCACCGACTGGCTGATGAAGGCGGTGGTGGCCGAGGCGAAGACCAGCAGGCAACCGGCGGCGAGGCCGGGCGCCGCCAGCGGCAGGATCACCCGGAACAGCGTCCGCCAGGGGGAGGCGCCGAGCGAGGCGGAGGCATCCATCAGGTTGGGGTCGATGCGCGACATGACGGAGAGCAGGGGCAGCAGCAGCAGGGGCATCTCGATCTGGGTCAGCGAGATGACGAGGCCGAGCTCGGTCTGCAGCAGCCGCAGCGGCTCGGCGGCCAGGCCAAGTCCCAGCACCAGCTGGTTCACCACCCCCTCGCGCCCCAGGATGACGATCCAGGCGAAGGTGCGGACCACGACGCTGGTCAGCAGCGGCATGATCACGACGAAGAGCAGCACCCGCTGCCAGCGCGGCGAGGCCGCGCGATAAACCAGCGCCAGCGGGAAGCCGAGCAGCACCGTGGCGGCAACCGCCTTCAGTCCCAGCAGCAGCGTGTCGGCGATAACCTTCCAGTGGAAGCTGTCGAACAGGAAGCGCCGCCACTGGTCGAGTCCGAAGCGCGTCATCTGCTCGTCCGCGTAGAAGGATACGGCGAACAGCATGAAGAGCGGCGCGGCGAAGAAGGCCGCATAGGCCAGGCCGAGCGGGGCGGCGAGGCCCCAGGGCGAGAGCGCCGGCGCGGCGGCCCCGCGGGCGCGCGGCGCCGGCAGGGCCGCCGCGCTGCTCACTTCGCCATCTCGCGGTTGAAGCGGTCGATCCACTGGCCGCGCAGCGGGTTGATCTTCGACCAGTCATGCGTGACGAACTTCGACATCTCGTCGAGGCTCCGCATCGGCAGGTCCTTGCCGAGCGCGACCTCCTTGTTCACCGGGATGAAGTTGTAGGGCGGCTTCTGCAGCGCGTCCTGCACGCCCTTGCTGACGGCGGTGTCGATGTATTTGTAGGCCGCGTCCATGTTCTCGCAGCCCTTGGCGATGTGCAGGGTGGTGAGGAAGGTCGTCGCCCCCGTCTCCGGCACCGCGAATTCGATGTCCACGCCGCGGTCCTTCAGCGTCGTCACCGTCTGGGTATTGGTATAGGTGACGTCGCACTGGCCCTGCTGGAACAGGCCGGGCAGTGCCGCCGGGCTGCTGACCGCGGCGATTTTGGGCAGCACCTTCTTCAGCTCGGCGAGCGCCGGGTCGATGTTGGTTTCGCTGCCACCGAAGATCTTGGCGATCTCGATCAGGCTGACGGTGCCAAAGGTGGTGCCGAAGCCGGTGAGGCCGAGGCGGGAAACCCAGGGCTCCTTGAAAAGATCCGCGTAGCCCTTCGGCTTCGGCAGCTTCTTCGGGTTGTAGGCGATGCCGACGACCTGCGCGTTACAGCCGATCCCCCATTCGTCCACCAGCGCCGCCGGGATGGCGGCGCGTGAGGCGAGCTTCGAGGCGTCGAACTTCTCGAACATCCCGCGCTCCAGCGCCGTGGCGCGCGGGCCGGGGTCGAGCACGAAGCAGTCGAAGGGCGGGGCGCCGCGGCTGGCGGCGAATTTCGCCACCTGGTCCACCGCGAAGAGCGCCTGCATCTCCAGCTCGATGTTGTAGGACTTCTTCAGCGCCGGCGCGACCAGGTCGCGGAAGGCTTCTTCCCAGGCCCCGGGATAGATGGCGGCGGTGACGCTGCCGGGCTTCTGCGCGCGCGCCGCCAGCGGGGCAGCCAAGGCCGCGGTGCCGGCCAGCAGGGCGCGGCGGCTGAGGGTCGGGGACATGGTCATTCCTCCTCGGGGGTCGGGCGTGGGAAGAGCGCCGGGCGGGCGCCGGGGGCGAGGCCGCAGAAGGCCCGCGCCCCAAGGTCGCGGATGGCGCCGAGCCGCGGCTCGGTCAGCCGGATCGGGGTGCCGTCGGCCAGCCGCGCCTCCCGCACCGTCTGGCCGCCGAGCGGCAAGGCGAGGCCGAGCTCGACCGGGAAGCAGCCCGGGCCGGCCTCGTCGCGCAGTTCCAGCTGTTCCGGCCGCACCGTCAGCAGCGCCGGGCCGGGTGGCAGCGCCCCGGCCGGCACGGGCAACGGCGTGCCATCGGCGAGGCGCAGCCTGGCCATGCCGTCGACCGTACAAGGCAGCCGGTTGGTGGTGCCGATGAAGCCGGCGACGAAGAGCGTGGCAGGCTGATCGTAGACCTCGACCGGGGCGCCCAGCTGCTCGATCCGGCCGCGCCGCATGACCGCGATGCGGTCGGCGACGCTCATCGCCTCGTCCTGGTCATGCGTCACCAGGATGGCGGTCAGGCCGAGCTGCCGTTGCAGCCGCTTGATCTCGATCTGCATGTCGAGCCGGAGCGAGCGGTCGAGCGCGGCGAAGGGCTCGTCGAGCAGCAGGATCGAGGGCTCGATCGCCAATGCCCGGGCCAATGCCACCCGTTGCTGCTGACCGCCCGAGAGCTGCGCCGGCCGGCGGTCCCGCAGCGCGCCGAGCTGCACCATCTCCAGCAGCTCCGCCACCCGCGCGGCGATGCGCGGCGCGGCTTCGCGGCGGGCCTTCAGGCCATAGGCAACATTCTCCGCCACGGTCATGTGGGGGAACAGGGCGTAGTTCTGGAAGACGATGCCGACGCGGCGGCGATTGGGCGGCAGGTCGTCGATGCCGGCGCCGTCGATCAGCACGCGGCCCGCGGTCTGCCGGACGAAGCCGGCGACGGTCCGCAGCAGCGTGGTCTTGCCGCAGCCGGAGGGGCCGAGCAGCGCGAGCACCTCTCCCGCGCGGACGGACAGGCCGACATTGTCGAGCGCGGTGAAGGCGCCGTAGCGCACGCCGAGGCCGAGCACGTCGAGCGTGTGGCCGCGCAGCGAAGCGGCTTCGGTCATGGCCGGTGGCACTGGGCGGAACTGCACGCGCGTCTCCCCTTCGATCCCGGCTTTACGCAACCACCATGCCATGGGCGGCGAGACGGGGCGTACGGCATTCCGCGATGACCATGCTGATCAGTTTCGGGGCAGCCTGCCCGTGCGCGCGGCATTTGGCCGGGTGGTTCCGCCCCGCCGCGCCGCATGCCATGGTCCGGCCGATGCCGCGCGACACGCCGCCCCTGCCGAGCCGTCACCAGCGCGCCGACGGTGCCTTCGACCTGGTCTTCGCGCGGGCGCCGCGGGGGGGCAAGGGACCTGTGACCGTGCTGCGCGACCTCTACCAGCAATCGCCGCTGCGCATCCTGTTCCCCACACCCGAACCCGGCGAGCCGCCGACCGCCGCCCTGCTGAACTGCGCCGGCGGGCTCGCTGGCGGCGACGCGCTGCGGCAATCGGTGCGGCTGGAGGCGGGGGCGCAGGCGACACTCTCCACCGCGGCGGCCGAAAAGGTTTATCGGAGTCTCGGGCCGGAGACGCGGGTGGAGACCTGCATCACGCTGGACGCCGGCGCGGTGCTGGAATGGATCCCGCAGGAGACCATCCTTTTCAACGGCGCCCGCTTCCTGCGCGACATGCGGGCGGAGCTTGCCCCTGGCGCGGTGCTGCTCGCGGCCGAGACGCTGGTCTTCGGCCGCGCCGCGCGGGGCGAGACGATGACGCGGGGCCTGCTGCGCGACCGTTGGCGACTGCATGGGCCGGCCGGCCTGCTCTGGGCCGATGCGCTGGCGCTGGAAGGCAACCTGGCCGCGCCGCTGCTGCACCCCTTCGGCTTCGCCGGGGCGGAGGCGCTGGGCACGCTGCTGCTGGCGGGCGGCGATGCGGCGGCGGGGCGCGGCCTGTTGCGCGGCTTGCCCGAATCGGCGCCGGGCGCCGCGACCATCCCGCGCCCGGGCCTGCTGCTGGCGCGCTGGCTCGGCCGCGCCTCTGCGGTGCGAGAGGCCGTGGGGGCGGCGATCGTAGCGCTGCGCGCCGCGCAGCTCGGCCTGCCGGCGCGGCTGCCGCGGCTCTGGACGACCTGACATGACGCGACGCATGATCGCGCGAGAGAGGCTGGGACCGCGATGAACCTGACGCCCCGCGAGAAGGACAAGCTGCTGATCGCCATGGCCGCGCAGGTGGCGCGGCGCCGGCTGGAACGCGGCGTGAAGCTGAACTACCCGGAAGCCGTCGCCCTGATCACCGACCATGTGGTGGAGGGCGCGCGCGATGGCCGCAGCGTGGCGTCCCTGATGCGCGACGGCGCCACGGTGCTGACGCGGGACCAGGTGATGGAGGGCATCCCCGAGATGGTGCACGAGATCCAGGTGGAGGCAACCTTTCCCGACGGCACCAAGCTGGTGACCGTGCACGAGCCGATCCGATGACATCCAATGGCGGAGAGCCGCAGCGCAGCGTGGACCGGATGGCCGGACGATGATCCCCGGCGAGATCTTCCCCGCCGCCGGCGAGATCGAGTTGAACGCCGGCGCCGACAGCCTTGAGATCGAAGTCGGCAATACCGGCGACCGGCCGATCCAGGTCGGCAGCCACTACCACTTCGCCGAGACCAACCCGGCGCTGGATTTCGACCGCGCCATGGCCCGCGGCCGGCGGCTCGACATCGCCGCCGGCACCGCGGTGCGGTTCGAGCCGGGGCAGACGCGCAAGGTGCGGCTCATCCCCTATGCCGGCGCGCGGATCGTGCACGGCTTCCGCGGCGAGACGGAAGGACCGGTCTGATGCCCGCACCGATTTCCCGCGCCGCCTATGCCGGCATGTACGGCCCGACCACCGGCGATCGCGTGCGGCTGGCCGATACCGACCTGATCATCGAGGTCGAGCGGGATTTCACCACCTATGGGGAGGAGGTGAAGTTCGGCGGCGGCAAGGTGATCCGCGACGGCATGGGCCAGTCGCAGGTGACGCGTGCCGGGGGCGCCGTCGACACCGTCATCACCAATGCGCTGATCCTCGACCATTGGGGGATCGTGAAGGCCGATGTCGGCCTGCGCGACGGCCGCATCGCCGGCATCGGCAAGGCCGGCAACCCGGACACCCAGCCGGGCGTCACCATCGTCATCGGCCCGGGGACCGAGGTCATCGCCGGCGAGGGACGAATCCTGACCGCCGGCGGGCTCGACGTGCATATCCATTTCATCTGCCCGCAGCAGGTGGACGAAGCACTGGCGTCGGGCGTGACGACCATGTTCGGCGGCGGCACCGGCCCGGCGCATGGCACGCTGGCCACCACCGTCACGCCCGGCCCCTGGCACATGGCGCGCATGCTGCAGGCGGCCGAGGGGCTGCCGGTCAATCTCGGCTTCCTTGGCAAGGGCAACGTCGCCCTGCCTGCTGGGATCGAGGAGGTCGTGCTGGCCGGCGCCTGCGGCCTGAAGCTGCACGAGGACTGGGGCACCACCCCGAAGGCAATCGACACCTGCCTGAGCGTGGCCGACGCGCTCGATGTGCAGGTGGCGATCCACACCGACACGCTGAACGAAAGTGGCTTCGTCGAGAGCACCATCGCCGCGATCGCCGGCCGCACCATCCAGGCCTTCCACACCGAAGGCGCCGGCGGTGGCCATGCGCCTGATATCCTGCGGGTGGTGGGCGAGCCGAATTTCCTGCCGAGCAGCACCAATCCGACGATGCCCTACACGGTGAACACCGTGGACGAGCATCTCGACATGCTGATGGTCTGCCACCACCTCGACCCCCGCATCCCGGAGGACGTGGCCTTCGCCGAGAGCCGCATCCGCAAGGAGACGATCGCGGCCGAGGACATCCTGCACGATATCGGTGCCATCAGCATGATGTCCTCCGACAGCCAGGCGATGGGCCGGGTGGGCGAAGTCATCATCCGCACCTGGCAGACCGCCCACAAGATGAAGCTGCAGCGTGGCCGGCTGCCGGGGGAGGCGGGGGAGAACGACAACCTCCGCGTCCGCCGCTACATCGCGAAGTACACGATCAACCCGGCGATCAGCCAGGGCATCAGCGCGCATGTCGGCAGCGTCGAGGTCGGCAAGCTGGCCGACCTCGTGCTGTGGTCGCCGGCCTTCTTCGGGGTGAAGCCGGACATGGTGCTGAAATGCGGCTCGATCGCCATGGCGCCCATGGGTGATCCCAATGCATCCATCCCGACGCCGCAGCCGGTCCACTACCGGCCGATGTTCGCCAATTACGGCCGCGCCCTGCAGGCCAGCAGCGTCACCTTCGTCTCGAAGGCCGCGCTGGGGCACGGCATCGGCGACCGGCTCGGCTTGCAGAAGACACTGCTGGCGGTGGAGAATTGCCGCGGCGGCATCGGCAAGCGCGACATGGTGCTGAACGGCGCCCTGCCGAGGATCGAAGTGGACCCCGAGACGTACGAGGTCCGCGCCGATGGCGAGTTGCTGGTCTGCGAACCCGCCGAGGTGCTGCCCATGGCACAAAGGTATTTCCTGTTCTGATGAGCGACACACTCCCCCGCGCGACCCAGGTGCTGCCGAAGGACGGCTGGGTGGAACGCACCGCGAAGCACACCGTCACCCTCGACTTCGACGACCGCTTCCGCCGGCGGCGGCGCTACGTCGCCGAAGGCGGCTTCGCCTTCCTGCTCGACCTCGAGGAAGCGGTGCCGCTGCGCGACGGCGACGGGCTGCTGCTGGAGCAGGGCGGCGTCATCCTGGTGCGGGCGGCGCCGGAGCCGCTGGTCGAGGTGCGCGCGCCGACCCCCGCGCTGCTGATGCGGCTCGCCTGGCATCTCGGCAACCGGCACCTGCCGACCGAGATCCAGGCCGACCGGCTGCTGATCCGCGACGATCATGTCATCGTCGCCATGCTGCAGGGACTGGGTGCCGAGGTGCGGAAGGTGGATGCGCCCTTCAACCCGGAAGGCGGCGCCTATGGTGAGCAGAACCGCCAGCCCGGCCATCACCACCGCGGCGGTCACGACCATGGCGACGGCCACCATCACCATCACTGACGGCGGCGCGCTCTACCGGCTGCTGGCCTGGCTGTCGCCGGCCTATCCGGTCGGCGCCTATACCTATAGCCACGGCCTGGAGACGGCGGTGGAGGACGGCAGCGTCGCTACCCGCATTGCGCTGCTCGACTATATCGCCACCGTGCTGCGTGCCGGCGCCGGCCGGATCGACGGCGCGCTGCTGGCGGCAGCCTGGCGCGCCGCGGACGCCGGCGACGATGCGGCGCTGGACGAGCTGGCGCTGCTGGCGGCAGCCTGGCGCGGCACGGCGGAGACGGCGCTCGAGAGCATGGCGCAGGGCACCGCATTCGCCGGCGTGACGCAATCCGCCTGGCCGGATGCGCGCTTCGCGGCCTATGCCGCGCGGCATCCGCGGGCGCTGGCGCATCCGGTGGCCTTCGGCGCCGCCGCCGGCTTCCACGGCATCCCGCTGCGCCCGGCGCTCGCGGGCTGGCTGGCCGCCTTCGCCGCCAACCTGGTCTCGGCCGGAGTGCGGCTGGTGCCGCTCGGCCAGACCGATGGCCAGGTCGCCACCGCCGCGCTGCACCCGGTGGTTGATGCCGCGACGGAAGCCGCGCTTGCCGCCGATCTCGACACGCTCGGCACCGCGGCGCCCATGCTCGACCTGCTCTCGATGCGGCACGAAACCCAGTACACGAGGCTCTTCAGATCATGAGGAATGGCCCATTCCGCGTCGGCATCGGCGGCCCCGTCGGCTCCGGCAAGACCGCGCTGACCGAGCGGCTCTGCCGGCACCTCCGGAACACGCACGACGTCGCTGTCATCACCAACGACATCTACACCAAGGAAGACGCCGAATTCCTGACCCGCGCCGGCGCGCTTGACCCCGCGCGCATTGCCGGCGTCGAGACCGGCGGCTGCCCGCATACCGCGATCCGCGAGGATGCCTCGATCAACCTCGCGGCCGTGCACGACATGGTGCTGGCTTTTCCGAAGCTCGAGGTGCTGTTCATCGAGAGCGGCGGGGATAACCTGGCCGCCACCTTCAGCCCGGAACTGGCCGACCTGACGATCTACGTCATCGACGTCAGCGCCGGCGACAAGATCCCCCGGAAGGGCGGCCCCGGCATCACCCGCAGCGACATGCTGGTGATCAACAAGATCGACCTGGCGCCGCTGGTCGGCGCCGACCTGTCGGTGATGGACCGCGACGCGCGCCGGATGCGCGGGCTGCGGCCCTTCATCTTCACCAACCTGAAGGAGAACAAGGGCGTGACGGAAATAGCGGACTTCATCCTGCAGCAGGGCGGCATCGGGTCATGAACGCGCTCGCACTCCTCGCCGCGGCGCTGCTGCTGCCGGCGCCGGCCCTTGCTCATATCGGCGACGGGCTGCATCACGGGTTGATGGCGGGCTTCCTGCACCCGTTCAGCGGGGCGGACCATCTGCTGGCCATGGTCATGGTCGGGCTCTGGGCCGGGCTTTCGGGCGGCGCGGCGCGGCTGGCGCTGCCGGGCGCCTTCCTCGGCGGGATGGCGCTGGGCGGTGTCCTCGGCCTCGCCGGGGTGGCGCTGCCGGGGGGGGAGGCGGGCATACTTGCCTCGGTCATCGTGCTCGGCGCGCTCGCGGCGCTGGCGGTGCGGCTGCCGCTCGGCCTGGGCATGGTTCTGGTTGCCGGCTTCGGCCTGCTGCATGGCGCGGCGCATGGCGTCGAGCTCGGCGGCGTGGCGCTGCTGGGGGCGATCGGTGGCACCGCGGTGCTGCACGCCGCGGGCCTCGCGCTCGGCAACACGGCGGCACCTTGGGCGCGGTACGCGGCGCAGGTCGCGGGCGGCGCGACGGCCGCCGTTGGCGTGCTGCTGGCTTTCGTCTGACGGCTTCGGGGCGGTGCCACGCGCCGCCCCGGCCTTTTCCCGCACGCCGGTTCAGACCTTCGGCCGAGGGTCTCCGGTCATCGGATCGCGTCTCAGTACCGCTTGTAGCTGAGGAACTTGCCGGTCATCGTGATCTTCACCCGGTCGCCTTTCTGGTCGGGCAGCCGTTCCAGCAGCATGTCGTAGTCGATGGCCGACATGATGCCGTCGCCGAATTCCTCCTGGATCATCTCCTTCCAGGACGTGCCGTAGACCAGCACCAATTCGTAGAAGCGGTAGATCAGCGGGTCGGTCGGCGGCATCGGCTGAGCGCCGCGATAGGGGATCTCGCAGAGCGTCGCCTCCTCCTCCTCGTCGAGCCCGAGGATCTCGGCGATGCCGCGGGCATGCTGCGGCTCGGCGCTCATCTGCCCCATGCAGAGCGCGCAGGTCCAGACCGGGCTCATCGTGATGCGTGCTGCGATGTCCGCCCACTTCAGGCTCTTCTGCTTCTTGAGCTTCAGGATCTTGCGGCCGAGCTCGGTCTTGGCATCGTTCATGCGGGCATCTCCTTTCGCGTCAGCAGCGCCGGCCGCACTTCCGGCGGCGCCTCCGGGTTCCAGTCCGCGGGCCGCGCGCCGGCCAGCGTCCGGCTGCGGATCAGCAGGAATTCCAGGATGTGGTCGCGCAGGGCGTGGTAGCCCGGCAGCCGGTGCAGGGTGGCGCGGTTGCGCGGCTTCGGCAGGGTGTTCACCACCACCTCGGCGCAGCGCGCGTTGGGGCCGTTGGTCATCAGCAGGATGCGGTCGGCGAGCAGGATCGCCTCGTCCACGTCGTGGGTGATCATGAAGGCGGTCTGATTGGCCTCGGTCACCAGCCGCGCCACCTCGTCCTGCAAGGCGCCGCGGGTCAGCGCGTCCAGTGCGCTGAAAGGCTCGTCCATCAGCAGCATCTTCGGCCGCAACGCGAGCGCCCGGGCGATGCCCACGCGCTGCTTCATCCCGCCTGAGAGCATCGAGGGCTTGCGCTCCGCCGCATCGGCTAGGCCGACTTCGGTCAGGGCCTGGCGCGCCGCTTCGCGCAGCTTCGCCTTGGGCCAGCCGGGGTGGCGGCAGGACAGCGAAGGCGACGTTCGCCTCCGCCGTCATCCAGGGCATCAGCGCATGGCCCTGGAAGATCACCGCGCGGTCGAGCGAGGGACCGTCGATCGCCTGGCCGTCGACGATGACCGCGCCGCCGCTCGGCACGTCGAGCCCGGCGAGGATGTTCAGCACCGTGTTCTTGCCGCAGCCGGAATGCCCGACCAGGCAGACGAACTCGCCGCGGTTCACCCCGAACCAAAGGTCGCGGAAGACGACATGGCCGGGATAGGCGCGGGTCACGCCCTCGACCGAGACATAGGGGTGCGTCATTCCTGCCAGGCCACCACGCGCGCCACCGCGCCGAGCGCGCGGTCGAGCAGCAGGCCGACGACGCCGATCAGCAGGATGGCGATGATGATGTCGGCCAGCGACAGGTTGTTCCACTGGTTCCAGACCCAGTAGCCAATGCCGGTGCCGCCGACCAGCATCTCCGCCGCCACGATCACCAGCCAGGCGATGCCGATCGAGATGCGCATGCCGGTCAGGATGGTCGGCGCCGCGGCCGGCAGGATGACGCGGAAGGCGGTCTTCCAGGTGCCGGCTTCCAGGGTCCGCGCCACATTCAGCCATTCCCGCCGCACGCTGCCTACACCGAATGCGGTGTTCAGCAGCATCGGCCAGAGCGAGCAGATGAAGATGACGAAGACCGAGGAGACGTTGCTGTCCTTGATGGTGAAGAGCGCCAGCGGCATCCAGGCCAGCGGCGAGACCGGCCGCAGCACCTGGATGAAGGGATTGAGCGCGGCCGAGAGCAGCGGCGACATGCCGATCAGGAAGCCGAGCGGGATGGCGACTAGCGCCGCCAGCCCGAAGCCCGCTGCGACGCGCAGCAGCGAATACGCGATCTGCACGCCGATGCCCTGGTCGTTGGTGCCGCGGACATAGAAGGGGTCGCGCAGCAGCTCCCAGAGCCGCAGGCCGATCTCGGAGGGCTTCGGGAAAGGGGTCTGCCCGCCGCTCGCCGCGGCCTGGCCGAGCAGCGCGGCATATTCCGGATCGACCGCCGCGCCGCCGCCAGCGCCGCTGCCCGAGGCGAGCTCCCAGCCGCCGAGGAACAGCGCCAGCAAGACGAAGGACAGCAGCGCCGACTGCCAGGCGGGTACCGTACGCCCCATCGGATCAGGCGCCGCGGATCGCGCGGTCGGCCCAGCCGGCCGGGTTCGCCGGGTAGAAGGCGCGGCCCATGATGGTCTCGGTCCGCGTCGCGCTCGCCGGTACCGCGAGGCCCATCTCCCGCATCGCCTTGCCGGCATCGAGGGTGAGGAAAACCTGGCTCGCCACCTGGGCATAGTCGAGCTCGGTCTTCACCTGTCCCCAGCGGCGCATCTGGGTCAGGATCCAGATCGCCATGGACTGCCAGGGGAAGGGGTCGAAGCCGATGCGGTTCGGCACCCGCTGCACCGTGCCGAGCCCGTTGGCGAAGGTGCCGGTCAGCACCTGCGCCACCACCGTCTCCGGCTGGTTCAGGTAGTTCTGCGCGCTGATCGCCGTGGCGACCTCCTTACGGTTCTCGGGCTTCGCCGCATGCGCGGTCGCCTCGACGATCGCCCGCAGCAGGGCGCCGAAGGTGTTCGGCGTCTCGCCGATCATGCTGCGCGGCACGGCGAAGGCGCAGCAGGGATGGCCGTCCCACAATTCCTTCGTCAGGACGTGGATGAAGCCGACGCCGTCGAAGACGGCGCGCTGGTTGAAGGGATCGGGGCCGAGGAAGCCGTCGATATTGTCGGCCCGCAGGTTGGCGACCATCTCGGGCGGCGGGACGGCGCGGATCTGCACGTCCTTGTCCGGGTCGATCCCGTGCTCCGCCAGGTAGTGGCGCAGCAGGTAGTTGTGCATAGAGAAGTCGAAGGGCACGGCGAAGCGGAAACCCTTCCAGTCCTTCGGGTCGCGCCGGTCCTTGTGCTTCGTCGCCAGGGTGATGGCTTGGCCGTTGGTGTTCTCGATCGCCGCCACCGCCCAGGGGATCGGCGCGGCGACGCCGACGCCGAGCGACATGGCGATCGGCATCGGCGAAAGCATGTGCGCCGCGTCGTATTCGCGGGCGATCGACTTGTCGCGGATCACCGCTCAGCCGGCGGTGCGGATGACCTCCACGTTCAGCCCGTGCCGCTGATAGAAGCCCATGGGGTGCGCCATGATGATCGGCGTGGCGCAGGTGATCGGGATGAACCCGATCTTCAGGTCCTTCTTCTCCGGCGTGCCGGTCGCCTGGGCCATGGCTTCGCGGGCAGCCGCAAGCGGGAAGACCGAGGCCAGCGCGCCGGCGACCGCGGCGGCGCCGAAGCGGGTCAGCAGCCCGCGGCGGGTGGCGTCGTCCGGGAAGACGGCGCGGAAGACCGCCTGTTCCGCTGCCTCGCCTTGGGCGCCGGTGCCATCGGCAGGCGCCGCGGCTGCGCAGGCCAGGGCCCCGTGCTCCTGGCCGCAGGCACAAGCACCGAGGCGCGCGGCAGCGTCGAGCGGGTCGGCGAAAAGACGTGACACGGCGGTTTCTCCCGGCAGGCGAGCCGGTCCCGCATGGCAACGGCCGTGCCAGCGGTCACCGGCGTAAAATCCGACCGCCGCGCCCGGAGATCGCACCCCGCTGCCCGCACCGCGTCCAGTCCTGCCTACCTAACGGGCATCTACTCCAGCCGGATGCCCGCCTGCCGGATCACCCCGCCCCATTTCGCATGCTCCGCCAGGATATGCGCGCGATACGCCTCGGGCGTACCGGGGATCGGCGTTGCGCCCAGCTCGGCCAGCCGCCGCGCCGCGGCCGGGGTGGCAAGCATCCGCACCAGCGCCGCGTTGCAGGCGGCGATGACCGGCTCGGGTGTTGCCTTCGGCGCCAGCAGGCCGAACCAGGCAGTAACCTCGTAGCCCGGCAGGGTTTCGGCAATCGCCGCGATCTCAGGCGCGCCGGACCACCGCGTGCGGGAGGAGACGCCGATGGCGATGAGCGCGCCCGAGCGGATATGCGGCAGGATGGAGGGCAGGTTGTCGACGCCCCAGGCGACCCGCCCCGGCAGCAGGTCGCCCAGCATCGGCGCGCTGCCGCGATAGGTGACGTGCTCGCCCTCGATCCCCGCCTGCAGGCGGAACAACTCGGCGGTCAGGTGGGTGCTGCCGCCGATGCTGGTTTCGCCATAGGCCAGGCGACGCTGCTTCGACAGCGCGACCAGCCCGGCCACGTCGTGCACGCCGAGCGAGGGATGCGCCGCCAGCAGGTTCGGCAGTTCCGCAACCAGCGAGATCGGCGCGAAGTCGGCGATGCCGTCATAGCCGGGGTTCGGGTAGAGATGCGCGTTGATCGCCTGGGTCCCGGGCGAGCCCATCAGCAGCACATAGCCGTCCGGCTGGGCCCGGGCGGCCGCCGTCGCGCCGATATTGCCGCCGGCGCCGGAGCGGTTCTCGACGATGAAGGACTGGCCCGTCGCCTCCTGCAGCCAAGCGGCGGTGAGCCGGCCGAGGAAGTCCACCGTGCCGCC
This sequence comes from Dankookia rubra, assembly GCF_004355005.1. Taxonomy (GTDB): domain Bacteria; phylum Pseudomonadota; class Alphaproteobacteria; order Acetobacterales; family Acetobacteraceae; genus Paracraurococcus; species Paracraurococcus ruber_A. Next base: position 72,432 of record NZ_SMSJ01000005.1, on the reverse strand, counting down.
GGGCGGGAAGGGAACGACGATGCGGACCGGGCGGGAGGGCCATGCCTCCTGCCCCAGGGCCGGGGCGGCGAGGCCGACACCGAGCGTGGCAAGCAGCGAGCGCCGGCGCATCATGCCGCCTCCCCCACGGGTGCCATGGCGGCAAAGCCTTGTCGCAGTGCTGCCGGCATCTCCGCCGGCCGCCGCGTCTCACGGTCCAGCATCACCATGACGCCGCGGGAGGTGGCGAAGCAGGTCTCGCCCTGGAACAGAGCCTGCTCCACCGTGATGCTGCTGCGGCCGACCCGCGCCACGCAGGTGCCGATCCGCACCTGGCCGGGGTAGTGGATCTCGCGGAGGTAGTCGATCTCGACCCGGGCGACCGCCATGCCGACCGCGCGTGTCTCCGGCGGGCCGGCGACGGCCTGCATGATCTCGGCGCGGCCGGCCTCGCAGAAGGCGCCTATGGCGCCGTTGTTGATGTGGCCGTTCATGTCGGTATCGGCCAGCCGCAGCTTCTCCTCCGTCCAGAAAGGGAAGCGTGCGGGCGCGGGGGGCGGCGGCGCCATGCCTCGGGGTCTCCAATTGCTTGGAGCCGAGGGTCCGGGCGCCGCCGCTTGTCGTCAAGTATCGGGTGGGCGGCGATTCACGCCCTGCGTGTCGCCATGCAGGGCGATCGCGGGCCTGGGCCTACTTCTTCTTCTCGGCCTCGTAGCGCGCCTTGTTCTCGGCATTCGGCGGATAGAGGCCGGGCAGCTTCTCGCCCTGCTCCACCTTGCCGACGATCCAGGCCTCCAGCCGCTCCTGCTCCTGCCCGCCGTCCAGCACCTCCTGCAGGAAGGCCTTCGGGATCACCACGGCGCCGTCGTCGTCGACCACGATGATGTCGTCCGGGAAGACGGCGACGCCGCCGCAGCCGATCGGCTCCTGCCAGCCGGTGAAGGTCAGGCCGGCGACCGAGGGCGGGGCCGCGCCGCCGCGGCACCACACCGGCATCCCGGTGCCGACCACGCCGGCCACGTCGCGGACGCAGCCATCGGTGACCAGCGCGGTGACGCCGCGATTCATCAGCCGGGCGCAGAGGATGTCGCCGAAGATGCCGGCATCGGTGCAGCCCATCGCGTCGGCGACGGCGATGACGCCTGCCGGCATGTCCTCGATCGCGGCGCGGGTCGAGCGCGGGGAGGACCAGCTTTCCGGCGTCGCCAGGTCCTCGCGCGCCGGGACGAAGCGAAGGGTGAAGGCCGGGCCGACCATCCGCTTGCCCTTGGCGGTCGGGGTGAAGGGCTGCGGCCCGCGCATCCAGATGTTGCGCAGGCCCTTCTTCAGGAGAAGCGTGGTGATCGTCGCGGTGGAGATGCTCTCCAGCGTGGCGCGGTCGGCGGCGGACAGTGACATGGTTCGGCGTTTCTCCTGGAAGGCTTAGGCGCCGGCGGCGCGGTGGTCGGGCCTGTCTAGCCCAGCCGCATCCGGGGCGGGAGGTGCCCCGCCGCGGTCAGCCGGCGGCGCCGATCGCCAGCAGCGCGGCTTCCACGATCGCCTCGGGCAGCGGCTCGACCGAGAGGGTGATCACCCCCTCCGCCTCGCCCGGCACCTCCAGCGTGGCGAACTGGCTGGCCATCAGGCTGGCCGGCATGAAGTGGTCCGGCCGCGCGGCCTGCCGCGCGCCGATCAGCGCCGCGTCGCCGGACAGGTGCACCAGCCGCACCGCCGGCCGCCCGGCCAGCAGCCGGTCGCGGTAGGCCCGCTTGAGCGCCGAGCAGGTGACCACGCCGCCCTCGCCGGCCGCCGCCCGCGCATCCAGCCAGACGCCGATCGCGTCCAGCCAGGGCCAGCGGTCGTCGTCCACCAGCGGCTCGCCGCGGCTCATCTTGGCGATGTTTGCCGGGGGGTGGAACGCATCCGCATCGGCGAAGGGGGCGCCGAGCCGCGTCGCCAGCAGGGTGCCGACGGTGCTCTTGCCGGCGCCCGAGACGCCCATGACCAGAACGAGGGGCTTGGCCATCAGCCAGCGGCCTTCGGCGGCTCCAGATGCCCGCCGAAGCCCTTGCGCTGGGCCGAGAGCACCTTGCCGGAGAAGCGGTCCTCGTCCCGGCTGGCGAAGCGTGCATAGAGCGCGGCCGAGAGCACCGGGGCCGAAACCGCCGTCTCGACCGCCGCCTGCACGGTCCAGCGGCCTTCCCCGCTGTCGGAGACATGGCCGGAGAAGCTCTCGAGCTCGGGGTCCTGCGCCAGCGCCTGTGCCGTCAGGTCAAGCAGCCAGCTCGCCACCACGCTGCCGCGCCGCCAGGCCTCGGTCACGTCGCCGAGGTTGAGGCTGAGCCGGTGGTCCTCCGGCAGCGCCTTGCTGTCGGCGTGCTTCAGGATGTCGAGGCCTTCGGCGAAGGCCTGCATCATCCCGTACTCGATTCCGTTATGGACCATCTTGGTGAAATGTCCGGCGCCGTTGGTCCCGGCATGGACATAGCCCTGCGCGGCGCGCGGGTCGCCGGCGAAGCCCGGGGTCGGCGGGGCGGCGGCCTCGCCTGGGACCAGGGCGGCGAAGATGGGGTCGAGCCGGCGGACCACCGCATCCTCCCCGCCGATCATCAGGCTATAGCCGCGGGCCAGGCCCCAGACCCCGCCGGAGGTGCCGATGTCGAGGAAATGCAGACCCTTGGCCCGCAGCATGGCGCCGCGGCGGACGCCGTCCTTCCAGAAGCTGTTGCCGCCATCGATCAGCACGTCGCCGGGCGAGAGCAGGCCGGCCAGCGTCACCAGCGCCTGTTCGGTCGCGTCGCCGGCCGGCAGCATGACCCAGATGGCCCGCGGGGCGTCGAGCGCCGCGACCATGGCCGGCAGGTCGGCCACGGCGGTCGCACCTTCGGCCGCCAATGCGGCACCCGGGGCCGGGTCGCGGTCAAAGGCGACGCAGTGATGCCCCGCCCGCAGCAGCCGCCGCACGATGTTGCCGCCCATCCGGCCCAGGCCGACCATGCCGAGTTGCATCGCTTGCGTCCTACTCCAGTTTGCCTTGGCAGAAGGTCGGGGAGGGAAAAGTATTCCCTCCCCGAACCCCTCCCTTCCTTTTTGTGGGCTTGGCATTCGCCGCGCGGCGGGTGCCAGACCCACAAAAATAGATGAGGGGTTTGGGGAGAATACCTCCTCCCAACCTTCCTCGTTTTTATCCGAATCTTGACAGCGTGAATTCCGGCGGCACCGCCGCCCTGCCCAGCACCGCCTCCGCCGTCATCCGCCCGGCGATCGGCGCCAGGGTGTAGCCGTTGCTGGTGACCGCATGGAAGAGGCCGGGGATGCCCGGCGTCTCCCCCAGCAGCGGCGCCCGGTCCACCTCCACCGCCAGGCCGGTCCAGGCGCGCAGCGCATGCAGCCCGCCGATCCCCGGCAGTACCCGGCCGGCGACCCAGAGATTGCCCTCGATCGAGCGCCGCAGGTTGCGCGGCGAGCCCGCGTCGTCCAGCACCCCCGGCCAGCCGCCGCCGACCAGCAGGTGGCCACCATCCCCCTGCTTCAGCGAGAGGTGCCGCCCGGCATGGGCCACCAGGTGCCGCATGGCGGGCGCCGCCGCCTCGGTGGCGATCACCTGCTGGACCGTGCCGATGACCGGCAGGCCGAGCCCCAGCATCCGGCCGATCCGCCCGGCATGAGCTCCGGCGCAGTTCACCACCCGCCCGGCGCTGATCGGCCCGCCGCCGGTCTCGACCCGGAAGCCGGCGCCCTCCCGTGCGATGCCCAGGACCTCCACCCCCTGCCGCAGCCGGGCGCCGGCGCGTTCCGCCAGGCGGCGCAGCGCATGGGTGCCGCGCAGCGGGTCGATCTGCCCCTCCGCGGGGGAGAAGCAGGCACCGACGAAATGCGGGCCGAGATAGGGCGCGATCGAGCGCAGCTCATTGGCGCCGAGCAGGTGGCTCTCAAGCCCCCGGGCGCGTTCCACCGCCACCTTGGCGCGGGCCCAGGCGAACTCCGCCGCGGTCTCGGCCAGCATCAGCCCGCCCTCGGTGCGAATGCCGAGCGACTCGCCGGCCTCGGCGGCGACCTCCCGCCAGAGCGCGATGCTGCGCGGCCCGAGCGGCAGGCGGTCGATCGCCGGGCCGCGGTCGCTTTCGCCGTCGAAGTCGTAGGTGAGGAGCTGGACATGCAGGCTGCCGGCATTGGCGGTGCTGGCGGCCATGCCGGCCTCGCCGCGTTCCGCCACCAGCACGTCGGCGCCCTCCCGCGCCAGGTACAGCGCGGTGGAAAGGCCGAGCGCGCCGCCGCCGACGACCAGGACGTCGCAGGCATCTGGCGGGGCGACGGCGGGCCGCGTGCTGCGCGCGTTGAATTGGGGGAGCGGGTAGGCCGGCCCGGCCGCCTCGGCCTCCGGCAATTCCAGCATCAGCGCCGCGGCCGGCACCGGCTTCACCGGGGCGCGCGGCGCGGCGAAGCCGGCCTCTCCGGTCGCGCCGCAGAGCCGGGCGAGGGTCGCGCCGCACATCCGTCCCTGGCAGCGGCCCATGCCGGCCCGGGTCGCCTTCTTCAGCGCGCCGAGCGTCTGCGCGCCCTCCGCCCGCGCCCGCCGCAGGGCGCCCGCCGTCACCTCCTCGCAGCGGCAGAGAATGGTGGAATCGCCGACGGCCGCGATGTCGAAAGGCGGTGCGGCGAAGATCCGCCAGAGCGCCGCCTGGAAGTCGAGCGCCCGGCGCAGCGCCGCCCGCGCCGCCGGGTCATCCGGCGCCACGAGGCCGAGGTCGCGCGCCGCCGCCAGCCCGGCCAGCCGGCCGCGGGCCAGCGCGACGCAGGCGCCGCCGATCGCCGCGCCGTCGCCGATCGCGAAGACCGCGGGGAGGGAGGTGCGGCCCTCGTCATCCGTCACGGTCTCGAGCCGGCCGAGCCCGTCATCGACGAAGCGGTGCGCAGCGCCGAGCGCGCGGGCCAGGCCGGTTTCCGGCTGGAAGCCGAGGTTGAGGGCGCAGGCATCCGCCTCGATCCGCGCCTCGCCGGCCGGCGTCGCCAGGACAAGCGTGCCGAAGCGCCCCTCGCCCTCGCAGGCCAGCGGCATGCTGCCCCAGAGGACCGGCACGCCGGCCGCCCGGAGCTTGCGCAGGTAGGACAGCCCGTCCCAGGCCAGGTCCGCCCCCGCCCGCAGCAGCGCCGCCGCCTGCCGCCATTGCGCCAGGCCGGGCCGCGGCGCCGCTTCCGCAACCGCGGCGACGGCGACCCCGCCATCGAGCAATTCGCAGGCGAGCTGCAGGTTCAGCGGGCCGTTGCCGGCGATCACCACGCGCTCTCCCGGCGCGACGCGGTTGGCCCGGGCCAGGGTCTGCATCGCGCCGGTGGTCATCACGCCGGGCAGGGTCCAGCCGGGGATCGGCACCGGCCGTTCATGCGCGCCGGCGGCAATGACCAGCCGGCGCGGGCGGAAGGTGACGGCGGCCTCGCCGACCAACGCGCCGATCTCGTCCGGCGCGAAGCCGCCCCAGGCGGTGGCGCCGGTCAGGATCCCGGCCCCGGCGGCCTGCGCCGCCGCGCGCAGCGCATCGCCCTGGCGGAATTGCCGGTCGGGCGCGGCATGGGCGTGGCTGGCGGCGAGCGGCTTCAGGTATTGCCCGCCGGCCTCGCCGCGCTCGTCCAGCACCACCACCTCAGCGCCCGCCGTGGCGGCGGCCTCGGCCGCGGCCAGCCCGGCAGGGCCGGCGCCGACCACCAGCAGGTCGCAGGCGCGGTCCTCGATCGCCGCCGGGGCGGGGGCGAGCGGCAGGGGCACGTCGGGCGGCGCGCTGGACACCACCATCCCGTCCCGCGCCTTTACCAGGCAGGCGCGCTGGTTGACCTTGCCGTCCACCGTGACGATGCAGTCGAAGCAGGCGCCCATGCCGCAATAGAGGCCACGCGGCGTGCCCTTCTCCGTCCGGCGGAACGCGAGGAACCCGGCAGCCGAGAGCGCGGCGGCCAATGTCTCGCCCGACAGCGCCTCCACGTCAGTGCCATCGAAGGTGAGGCAGACGGGCTCCGCCGCGCGCGGGATGTCGGGGTGGCAGAGGCGGACGCCCTTGCCGCGCGGCAGGGAATGGGGAAGGGTCTCGGTCATCGCCTCCAGCATGAACGGGCCCATGACCGTGCAAAAGCCCTTCCGCGGCACCTATACCGTCCTGATCACCCCCTTCACCGCGGACGGCGCGGCGGTGGACCTGGCGGCATTGGCGCGGCTGGTGGAGTTCCAGATCGCGGAGGGCATCGACGGGCTGATCCCGCTCGGTTCCACCGGCGAGTTCCTGAGCGTGAGCCGGGAGGAGCGCACGGCGATCACCGAATGCGTCGTCCGCGCGGCCGCCGGGCGCGTGCCAGTGCTGATGGGCACCGGCGCCGAGGACACGCGGGAGGTGGTGGCGCTGAGCCGGGAGGCCGAATCGCTCGGCGCCGACGGCGTGATGATCATTCCGCCATTCTACAGCGTGCCGACCGAGAACGAGCTCTACCAGCACTACAAGACCGTGGCCGATGCCATCGGGATCCCGATCATGGTCTACAACAACCCGGCGACGGCGAATGTCGACCTGCTGCCTTCGACGCTGGCCCGGCTCTCGACCATCCCGAACTGCCGCTACGTCAAGGAGAGCACGCTGGAGGTCACCCGCGTGCGCGACATCATCGCCGCCTGCGGCGACCGGATGGAGGTCTTCGCGGGCGTGCTGGGCTACGAGAGCGCCTGGCTCGGCGCCATCGGCTGGGTCGCGGTCTGCAGCAACGTCGTGCCGCGCCTGTCGCGCGACATGTTCGCCGCCGCGGCCTTTGACGCCGACCGGGCCAAGGCGCTGCCGCTCTACCGTAAGCTGGCCCCGCTGCTGCCCTGGGTCGGCGGGCCGCGCTACGTCTCCGGCACCAAGGCGGCCTTCCGCCTGATGGGAATGGAGATGGGCGCGCCGCGGCCGCCCCGGCTGCCGCTGCCGGATGCCGACCTGCCCGCGCTGGCGCGGGTCTTGCAGGACATGGGTGCGATACCGGCCAGCCGCGCCGCGGCGGAATAGAGGGAGACTTACCGGACCATGCTTCGCCGCCTGCTGCTCGGCGCCGCGCTCGCGACCGTCGCCATGCCCGCCTGGGCCCAGAACTGCGCGCCGCGCGTGCCGGACAGCGAGCTGGTCAAGCCGCGCACCCTGACGCTCTCCACCAACCCGACCCTGCCGCCGATGCAATACGTCAACGCGCAGGGCCAGCTGGTTGGGATGCGGGTCGACCTCGGCGCCGAGATCGCCCGGCGCCTCTGCCTCACGCCCGAGCATGTGCGGATCGAATTCGCGGCGATGATCCCCGGCCTCGCGGCGCGGCGCTGGGACATGATCAATACCGGCATGTTCTACACCGAGGAACGCGCCAAGCTGATGTACCTCGTGCGCTACGAGGAACAGGCGATCAGCATCAGCGTGCCGCGCGGCAATCCGCGCAGGATCACGAAGCTGGAGGACCTGGCGGCGCTCACCGTCGGCGTCGAGCAGGGCGGCTTCGAGTTCCGCCGCACGCAGGACATTGCCAAGGCGTTGGAGGAGAAGGGGCTGAAGCCGATCACCATCCGGCCCTTCGACAATTTCGCCGTAAGCTTCCAGGCGCTGCGGGCCGGCCAGCTCGATGCCGCCGTCTCCATCGACAGCACGGGCAAGGAATACGACGACCGCGGCGACTTCACCCGGGCGCTGAGCGGGCTTTTCGGCACGCCGATCAACTTCGGCCTGCGCAGCAAGGTGCTGGCCCAGGCGGTGGCGGTGGTGCTGGGGGAGATGAGGGCGGATGGCAGCTTCGGCGCGCTGCTCGATAAGTACGGCGTGAAGGCCTACGAGGGTCCCTTCGACGTGGTGGGCCCCGGCTGAGGCCATGTGCGTCCGATGACCGAAGGGCCGCCAGGCCCGCAGGTCTGCATCGGCCACAGGGACAAGCAATGACCATCTGGCGTTGGGACGGCTTCCTCGACTACCTCTTCAACGCCTACCTGCTCGAAGGGGCGCTGATCTCGGTCGCACTGACCGCCGGTTCGCTGCTATGCGGGCTGGTGCTCGGCCTCGGCATCGCGGTGCTGCGGCTCTCGGTGAGCGCGGCATTGCGCGGCTTCGCGGTGTTCTATTGCTGGATCTTCCGCGGCACGCCGCTGCTGGTGCAGCTGCTGGTGATCTATACCGGCCTGCCGCTTTTCGGCCTCCGCTTCTCGGTCTGGGAAGCCGCGCTGATCGGCATTTCACTCAACGAGGCCGCCTACCTCTCGGAGATCCTGCGCGCAGGCATCCAGTCCGTGCCGAAGGGGCAACGGGAGGCAGCCCTGGCGCTTGGCCTGCATCGCGGGCAGGTCTTCCGCCTGGTGACCTGGCCGCAGGCGCTGCGCGTCGTCATACCGCCGCTCGGCAACAGCGTGAACGGGCTGCTGAAAACCACCTCGGTCGCCAGCGTGATCAGCGTGGACGAGTTGCTGCGACGGACCCAGGTGCTGATCCAGGAACGCTTCATGGTGCTGGAGCTCTTCCTGGTCGCGGCCCTGTACTACCTGGTGCTGACCACGCTCTGGGACCTGGTGCAGCGGCGGCTGGAACGCCGTTTCGGCCGCGGCTACGCGAATGAGGCGGCGGATCGGCGCTAGCACCGGCCACCCGCGCACGTTGTGCGCCACGCGCAGGGTTCATCCTCCGCTGGCGCGGCGCTTGCTAGTCTCCCGCCATGACCGATCGCATTATGCTCGTGCTGAACGGCACGCCGGTGACGTTGCCCGCCTGCACCTCGCCTACCATGACGCTGCTCGACTGGCTGCGCGGCCCGGCTGGCCTCACCGGCACCAAGGAAGGTTGTGCCGAGGGCGATTGCGGCGCCTGCACCGTGGTGCTGGAACAGCCCGACGGGCATCGCGCCCCGATCAATGCCTGCCTGGCGATGCTCGGCCAGCTGCACGGCCTGGCGGTGCGCACGGTGGAGGGGCTGCGCGGCGCCGAGGGCGCGGCGCATCCGGTGCAGCACCTGCTGGCCGAGGGCGATGCCACGCAATGCGGCTTCTGCACCCCGGGCATCACGATGTCCGCCTGGGCGCATGCACGCGAGGGCGGGGCTGTGCACGAAGCGCTGGCGGGCAACCTCTGCCGTTGCACTGGCTACCGTCCGATCATTGAGGCCTTCTCCCGACTGGAGGATGACGGCGCCTCGCCGCCCGCGCTGCCCGCCGCTGCCAGCGCGAGCTTCGCCGCGGCGGGCCAGGTCTTCCACCACCCGGCATCGCTGGCCGAACTGCTCGTGCTCCGCGCCGCGCAGCCGGAAGCCATGCTGCTCGCCGGCGGCACCGATCTCGGGCTGCTGGTCAGCGAGCACCGCCAGCGGCCGCCCGCCGTCATCGGCCTGCTCGGCGTACCGGAGCTGCAGGCGCTGTCCGCCAATGCCGCGGGCATCGATATCGGTGCCGCCGTGTCCTATGCGCGGCTGCTGCGGCTGCTGGACGGCAGGCTGGCGCCGCTCGCGGCCATGATGACGCGGCTGGGATCGCGGCAGATCCGCGCGTTGGGCTCGATTGGCGGCAATCTCGGTACCGCCTCGCCGATCGGCGATGCGCTGCCGCCGTTGCTCGTCCTCGGTGCCTCGTTGCGCATCGCCTCGGTGCGCGGGGAACGCTGCACGACGGCCGAGGATTTCCTGATCGGCTACCGCAAGACCACGCTGGCGCCGGACGAGGTCATCGTCTCCGTCCACGTCCCCCGCCCGGCCGAGGGCGCGGTGCTGGCCTGCGAGAAGGTGTCGAAACGGCACGACCAGGACATCTCGGCAATCAGCGCCGCCTTCCTGGTGCGGGCCGAGGCCGGTCGGATCGCCGGGGCGCAACTGGCCTTCGGCGGCATGGGACCGATGGCGGCGCGGGCGAAACATGCCGAGGCGATGCTGGCCGGCGCGCTGCTGGCGCCCGCCTGCTTCGCCGATGCGGCGGACGAGTTGGCCAAGGATTTTGCCCCGCTATCGGATTTGCGCGGCAGCGCGGCCTATCGGCTGGCGGCGGCGCAGGGGTTGCTGCGGCGGCTGTACTGGCGGGTCGCGCGACCCGACCTTCCGGCGGAGGTGCACGCGCTGTGAGCCAGATCCAATCCGCCCGCGGCATGGGCGCATCCCTGCGGCACGACAGCGCGCTGAAGCACGCGACCGGGGAGGCCCGTTTCCTCGACGACATCCCGGAGCCGCCGGGGCTGCTGCATGCGGCGCTGTGCCTGTCCCCCGTCGCGCATGGCCGGCTCTCGCCGATCGACCCGGCACCGGCCCGCGCGCTGCCGGGCGTGGCTGCGGTGCTGCTGCCGGGCGACGTGCCGGGGCTGAACGACATCGCGGCCGCCGGCTCGGGGGAGGCGATGCTGGCCGAGGGCCTGGTGGAATTCGCCGGCCAGCCGCTGGCCATCGTGCTCGGCGAAACGCGCGACGCGGCGATCGCCGGAGCCGCCGCGCTGAAGCCGCAGATCGCGCCGCTGCCGCCGGTGCTGACGATTGAGGACGCCATCGCGCGCGAGGCCTGGGTGCTGCCGCCGCAGGCCATCACCCGCGGTGATCCCGGCACCGCACTGGCGGAAGCGCCGCTGCGGCTTGCCGGCGAATTCCGCGCCGGCGGGCAGGAGCATTTCTACCTCGAGGGCCAGATCGCCATGGCGGTGCCGGGCGAGGATGGCGACATGCTGGTCTATTCCTCCACCCAGCACCCGACCGAGGTGCAGCACGTCGTGGCCCGCGTGCTGGGCTGCGACCACAACCGGGTCATGGTCACCACCCGCCGCATGGGCGGCGGCTTCGGCGGTAAGGAGAGCAACGCAAGCTGGGTCGCCGCCGCCGCGGCGCTCGGCGCGCGGCGGACCGGCCGGCCGGTGAAGCTGCGGCTGTCGCGCAAGGCGGATATCGCCGCGACGGGCAAGCGGCACCCCTTCCTCTATCGCTGGACCGCAGGCTTCGATCCCACCGGCCGCGTCCTGGCGCTGGATGCGATCATGGCGGCGGATGCGGGCCATAGCCTCGACATTACCGGCGGCGTGATCTTCCGCGCCATCACCCATGCGCTGAACTGCTGCGACGTGCCCGCGCTGTCCGTCCGTGCGCTGGCCTGCAAGACCAATACCGTCAGCAATACCGCCTTCCGCGGCTTCGGCGGGCCGCAGGGCCTGCTGCTGATGGAGGACGTGGTGCATCGCGTGGCGAAGTCGCTCGGCCTGCCGCCCGAGGAAGTGCGCGCCCGCAACTTCGCCGGCGGCGAGAACGGCGCGGCGACACCCTATGGCCAGGAACTCGAAGGCGACCTGATCCGCCGCGTCTGGGCCGAGGTGAAGCAGGACAGCGGCTGGGACGCCAAGCGCGCCGAGATCACCGCCTTCAACGCGCAGCACCCCTACCTCCGCCGCGGCCTCGGCAGCATGGCGCTGGCCTTCGGCATCTCCTTCGGCCAGATGCACATGAACCAGGCCGGCGCGCTGGTGCATGTCTATGCCGACGGCTCGATCCGGCTGAACCATGGCGGGACGGAGATGGGCCAGGGCCTCTTCATCAAGATCGCCCAGGTGGTCGCCAGTGTCTTCGGCGTCGATGTCGAGCGGATCGGCATCACCGCCACCAGCACGGCGGAGGTCCCCAATACCTCCCCCACCGCCGCCAGCACCGGCAGTGACCTGAACGGCTGGGCGGCGCATGCCGCGGCGGGCGCGATCCGCGGCCGCATGGCCGAGGTGGCGGCGGAGGAATGGGGCATCGCGCCGGGCGAGGTGGAATTCGCCGAGGGCCGCGTCACCGGCGGCGGCAACCGGGCGATGGGGTTCGGGGAGCTGGCGAAGCTGTCCACCATGAGGCGCGTCTCGCTCTCCGCGACCGGATTCTACAAGACGCCCGACATCCACTGGGACCGGGCGACCATGACGGGGAAGCCCTTCTTCTACTTCTCCTACGGCGCCGCGGTGGCGGAGGTCGCGGTCGATACGCTGACCGGCGAGCATCGCTGCCTTTCGGCGCATCTGGTGCAGGATTGCGGCCGCAGCCTGAACCCCGCGGTCGATATCGGCCAGGTGGAGGGCGCCTTCGTGCAGGGCATGGGCTGGCTGACCTGCGAGGAACTGTGGTGGGACGCGGAGGGGCGGCTGCGCACCCTCGGCCCCGCCACCTACAAGATCCCCGGCAGCCGCGACGTGCCACCGGTGCTGAAAACCCGCCTGCTGGCGGACGCGCCGGCGCGGTCGGAGACCATCTTCCGTTCGAAGGCGGTGGGCGAGCCGCCGCTGATGCTGGCGACCGCGGTCTGGAACGCGCTGAAGGATGCGATCGGCACCGACCGGCTGGACGCGCCGGCGACGCCGGAACGCGTGCTGATGGCGATCCGGGGCGGGTAGCCGCGCCCCCGCAGCGGGTGCCACCATGGCGCCGAAGCAGGCGGGAGAACGATTCATGAGCATCACGCGCCGGGCCGCGCTGGCCGCCTTCGTCCTGCCCACCGTCGCGCGGGGGCAGGAGGCCTTCCCCAACCGTCCGGTCCGGCTAATCGTTCCCTATAGCGCTGGCGGCATCGCCGACACCGTCGCCCGCATCGTCCAGCCAAAGGTGGCAGACGCGCTGGGCCAGTCCCTCATCATCGAGAACAAGACCGGCGCCTCGGGCGCGCTCGGCGCCGCTGCCGCAGCGCAATCTGCGCCCGATGGCTACACGCTGGTCCTGGAAGGCGCCACGACCATAACCTCGCCGCTGGTCAATCGCTCCCTGCCGCTCGACTACGAGATGCTGGTGCCGGTTACCCAGCTGACCGCCGCGCCCTACGTGCTCGGCATGCGGGCGGATTTCCCGGCGCAGGACCTGCGCGGCTTCCTGGCCGAGGCGGCGCGGCGGCCCGGCACCGTGACCTTCGGCACGCCCGGCGTCGCCCATGTCGGCCACCTGATGGGAGAACTGATGCAGGCCATGGCCGGGGTGAAGCTGGAGCACATCCCCTATCGCGGCGGCGCCGACGCGGCGCGCGACTTGGCGGCCGGGCGGATCGACGCGGTCTTCATCAGCGAGAGCAGCCTGCGTCCGGTGCTGGAAAGCGGCAAGGCAAGGCCGATCGGCGTGACCGGCACCACCCGCCGCCCGAACCTGCCCGGCGTGCCGGCGATCGCCGAGGTGCTGCCGGGCTACGACCTCTCGACCTGGATCCTTGTCTTCGCTCCGGCCGGCACGCCGGAGGCGGTGCAGCAACGCCTGGCCGCCGCCTTCGGCGCGGCGACGACCGATCCCGCAACCCGGGTGCGGCTCGAGGCGACCGGCAGCGACCCCGCCAGCGCGACCCCTGCCGAGGCGCGGGCGCTGCACGCCCGCGACAAGGCGGTGATTGGACGGCTGATGCGGGACGCCGGGCTGCTGGCCGGCGGCTGAGACGCGGGACGCATCGCCGGCTGGGGATCGCCGGGCCCACTATCCCCCTGGGGGCACCGGGGCAGCAGCGGTTCAGCTGCCCTTGTCGCCGCCCCGGCTGCCGGCCGGACGCTCGAGCGGCACGACGCCGCCGGCGCCCCCGCTCGGCGGCACGGGCTGCAGCACCGGCAAGCCGCGGGTCTCACTCGGGCCCGGGGTTATTGGCCGGTCGCACCCGGCGAGCGCCAGGACGACGGTCAGGCAGGACAGCGCAATGCGCATCGGATGATCCTTTCGCGGTTGGGGGCTCAGGCGCGCGGCAGGCCGGGTGCGTCGCGGCTGCCGGCGCCGGTCGCCTTGTCCTCGGCCTGGCCGGCGGCCTGTGGCCCGCTGTCGTCCGGCTTGTTGTCCTTCACCTTGATGTTCACCGGGCCACCCGGGGCGGCCGCATCCTTGCGGTTCACCCCCTGCTCGCGGTCCGATTTCGGGTATTGCGCCTCCGGCCGCTTGTCGCGCGGGACCGGCTCGGGCCCCAGCGGTCCGTCGTTGCCGGCAGTGGTCAACTCATAGTCCTCGCCCGGATTTTTCGATTGGTCGGGGCGCATATTGGGTTCGTCGGGCACGGCGTTGCTCCGGAACTGGCGTGCGGCGCGGATTCCGGCTGCCGGGCGGTGCTGCCCCGCGCCGATCCGCTCCGGATTGGCTCGCGAAGCAGATTCACGCCTCCGGGCGATGCTGCCCTTCGTCGATCCGCTCCGGTCTCCCCTGCAACGCGCCAGCCCGGCCGGGGATCATGCTCTTTCGGCGGCTGCCCGCGGCGCCGGCAGCACCGCCCCGCCACCCTCGCCGGGCGGCGCCAGCGCCGCCTCCATCGCCACCCGCAGTGCACCCAGCTTGCGGTCGTTCTCGACCTTCAGGCCGAAGACATCCTTCACGTAGAAGACGTCCACAGCCCGCACCCCATAGGTCGTAATGTGGGCGGAGGCGATCTGCAGCCCCTGGTCGCTGATCGCGGCGGTGACGTCGTGCAGCAGGCCGGGCCGGTCGCGGCCGTTCACCTCGATCACGGTGTGGGTGTTCGAGGCATGGTTGTCGAAGACCACCCGCGGCGGGACGGTGACGGCGCGCAGCCGGGCCGGCTCGCGCCGCACCTTGCGGATCTCGTCCCGCAGCCGCAGGCGGCCGGACAGCGACTGCTCGATCAGCACGGCAAGCCGGGCCAGGCGGTGCGGCGCGTCGAAGGCGCCGCCCATAGCGTCCTGCACCCAGAAGGTATCCAGCGCCATGCCATTGGTCAGCGTGTGGATGCGCGCGTCGACGATGCTGGCGCCGGCCACGGCAAGCGCGCCGGCGATGCGGCTGAACAGGCCGGGATGGTCGGCGGCATAGACGGTGATCTCGGTCACCGCGCGGGATTCCAGCACCCGGGTGCGGACCGTCAGCGGCGCCTTGGTCGCCTCCGCCTCGCGGATCAGCGCGGCGTGACGAGCATGCGTCTCGGCATCGAAGGACAGCCAGTAGCCGGGATAGCCGAGCGAGAGGAACTTGTCGCGATCCGTGTCCGGCCAGCCGGCCAGCATGGCCGCCGCGGCGTCGCGGGCACGCGCCACGCGCACGTCGCGCTCCGGCACGCTCAATCCGCCGGCCAGCACTTCCGCCACGCGCCAGTAGACTTCCCGCAGCAGGGTCGCCTTCCAGCCGTTCCAGACCTTCGGCCCGACCGCGCGCATGTCACAGACCGTGAGCACCAGCAGCAGCCGCAGGCGCTCCGGCGACTGCACCAGGTCGGCGATGTCGAGGATGGTCTTCGGGTCCTCGATGTCGCGCTTGAAGGCGGTCTGGCTGACCAGCAGGTGGTGCAGCACCAGCCAGGAGACGGTCTCGGTCTCCTCCGGCGTCAGGCCGATCTTCGGGCCGAGCTCCGTCGCGATGCGGGCGCCGAGTTCCGAATGGTCGCCGCCGCGGCCCTTGGCGATGTCGTGCAGCAGCGTCGCCACATAGAGCGCGCGGCGCGACTGCAACTGGCCGACCAGCTCGGTCGCCACCGGCGCCGCCTCGGTCAGGTCGCCGCGCTCGACCTGCTGCAGCACGCCGATCGCCTCGATCGTGTGCTCGTCGACCGTATAGACATGGTAGGTGTCGAACTGCATCAGCCCGACGATGCGGGCCCAGTCCGGGATGAAGCGGGAGAGGAATCCCGTCTCGTTCATCAGCCGCAGCCAGGTCGCGGCGTCGCGCCCGGTCAGCAGGTCGAGGAAGAGAGTATTCGCCTCCTCCGTCCCGCGGATGGCGGCGGCATGGTGGGCGTTGCGGATCAGCGCCCGGATCGCCAGCGGGTGGATCTCGAGCTTGCGGTCCCGCGCGGCCTTCAGGATCCGCAGCATCAGGACCGGCTCGCGGGAGAAGTCGCGGTTCGGCGGCGCCGCCACCAGCTTGCCGTCGGCGAAGGCGAGGCCCGCCTCGGCCAGCGCCGCATCGCCATGCCGCCGCGTCGCCGGCGGGCCGAGCGCGGCGCGCTCGATCGCCGGCTCCAGCACGCGGGTCAGTCGCAGCACGTCGCGCACCGTCAGGAACAGGTGCTTCATGAAGCGCTCGACGCCGTCCTGCCGGCCGCGCGGGGTATAGCCCATGCGGGCGCCGACCACCGGCTGGAAGTCGAAGGTCAGCCGGTCCTCGGCCCGGCCGGCGACGTAGTGCAGGTGGAAGCGGACGGTCCAGAGGAAGTCCCAGGACCGCCGGATGGCGCGCGCCTCGTGCTCGGACAGCAACCCGCCGCCGGGACTGTCCGGCCCGACCAGGTCGGGCATGCGCTGGGTGCCGAAGGCGTAGCGCGCCAGCCAGTAGAGGGTCTGCAGGTCGCGCAACCCGCCGCGGCCTTCCTTGATGTTGGGCTCGACGAGATAGGGGCTGTCGCCGTAGCGGGCATGTCGCCCGGCGCGTTCCGTCCGCTTGGCGGCGAGGAAGGGGCCGAGCCCGCGCTGCTGGCGGGTGCGGGTGAAGACCTCGGCAAAGCGCTCGAAGACCGGCTTCTCCCCGGCCAGGAAACGGGCATCGACCAGGGCGGTCAGGATGGTCGCATCCTTGGCGCTCTCGTCCATGCAGTCGCGGATGGACCGCGTGGCATGGCCGACCTTCAGGCCAAGATCCCAGAGCAGGTAGAGCACGAACTCCACCACCCGCTGGGCGCGCGGCCCGGCCGACTGGTCGGTAAGGAAGAGCAGGTCGATATCGGAATAGGGCGCCAACACGCCGCGGCCGTAGCCGCCGGTGGCCACCAGGGCGAAGGGCGGCTCGTTCATCTCCACGGCGCCGCGGGCGGGGACCATCGCCAGGGCGTAATGGTGGATCGCGGTCATCAGCCCGTCGCTCAGCGCCGCCAGCCAGCGGGCGGCGGCGAGTCCGGAAAGCTCGTGCGCCTCGAACCCGTCCTGCACGGTGGACTGGATGCGGCCGAGATGACGCCGCAGCAGGTCCAGCGCATCCTCCCGCCGGATCGGGCCACCGCCGGCTTCGCCGGTGAGCTCGGCGATCAGGTCGGGAATGACGGTCGGCATCTCGGCCAGCGCCGGGTGGCGCTGGGCATTGGCCCGGGCGGGAAAAGCGGCGGCTGCGGTCATTCCCGCCAGAATAACCCTAGTCAGCCGCCGGGGACAGCACCAACCAATAGGCTTTTCAGCCGATACAAAGCCTCCTGCGCCTCACGGGGTGACAGTGCGTCGGGGTCGAGCGCCGCCAGGGCATCGAGGGCAGGGTGGGCATCGGAGGCGTGCGTCGCCGGCCGGGCAAAGAGCGGCAACTCGTCCGAGAGCGGGTCGAGCCCGCGGGCGCGCTCCTCCAGCGAGGCGAGGACCTGCGCCGCCCGGGCCAGCACCGCGCGCGGCACCCCGGCCAGCTTCGCCACATGCAGACCCCAGCTGCGCTCCGCCGTGCCGGGGCCGACGGCATGCAGGAAGACGACCTCCCCCTTCCACTCGCGCACCCGCATCGTCGCCGGGGTCACCTCCGGCAACTTGCCGGCCAGGGCGGTCAGCTCGTGGAAATGGGTGGCGAAGATGGTCCGGCAGCGGGTGCGGTCGTGCAGCGCCTCGAGCGCCGCCCAGGCGATCGCCAGCCCGTCCCAGGTGGCGGTGCCGCGGCCGACCTCGTCCAGCACCACCAGCGATCTGGGGCCGGCGAGGTTCAGGATGGCCGCGGTCTCCGCCATCTCGACCATGAAGGTCGAGCGCCCGCCGGCCAGGTCGTCCGAGGCGCCGACGCGGGAAAACAGGCGATCGACCAGGCCCAGCCGGGCGCTCTCGGCCGGCACGAAGAGTCCGGCCTGGGCGAGGACCACCAGCAGCGCGTTCTGCCGCAGGAAGGTGGATTTGCCGGCCATGTTCGGCCCGGTCAGCAGGCAGATGCGCCGCCCCGGCGAGAGGTCGCAGTCGTTCGGCACGAAGGCCGGGCCCTTGTTGCGCGCAAGGGCCGCGGCGACCACCGGGTGGCGGCCGGCCGTGATGCAGAAATCCGCCCGCTCAGTCAGCTCCGGCCGGCACCAGCCGCCGCCAGCGGTCAGTTCGGCAGCGGCGGCATGGAGGTCGATCTCGGCCAGCGCCTCGGCCGCGGCGGTGATGCCCGGCGCGGCTGAAAGGCAGAGGCCGCGCAGGTGCCGGGCGATGGTCTTCTCCCGCCGCGCCGCCTCCTGGGCCGCTTCCGACAGCCGGCGGTCGAGCGCGGCGAGCGCGGCGCAGGTGAAGCGGACGCCGTTCGCCATGGTCTGGCGGTGGATTGGCGCAAAGTCGCCGGTCGCCTTGACCGGCGGGTTGCGCAGCAGGGTCTCGGCGGGTGCCGGCGGCAGTTCGGCCAGGTAGCCGAATTGCTGGTGGTGGCGGACCTTCAGGCTGGCGACGCCCCAGGCCTGGGCGAGGTCGAGCTGCAGCGCGGCGATGGCGCCGCGGGCATCGTCCCTGAGCCGCCGCAGCCCGTCGAGCTGGCCGTCGTAGCCCGGCGCCACGATCCCCGGATCGTCGAGCCGGGCGGGCAGGGTTTCCGCCAGGGCGCGGCCGAGCTCGGGCGCCGGGTCCTCGGCCGGGCGCAGCGCCCGGGCGCTCTCGGCGAGCAGCGGCGGGATGGCGGCCAGCCCCTCCGGCCGCTCCAGCGCCGCGGCGATGCTCGCCGCCCGGCCCAGCCCGTCCCGGATCGCGGCGAGGTCGCGCGGGGCGAAGCGGTCGAGCGCGAGGCGGCCGAGCGCGCGGGCCATGTCCGGCGCGCCCTTCAGCGCGGCGCGGATCCGCACCCGCAGCGCCGGGTCGGCCAGCAGCGCGGCGACGGCGTCGTGCCGGGCGGCGATCGGCGCCGGCTCGGCCAGCGGGCAGCCGAGCCGGTCGGCCAGCAGCCGGGCGCCGGCGGCGGTCACCGTGCGGTCGACGGCGGCGAGCAGGCAATCGCGGGTATTGCCGCGTTCGCTCCGCAGTATCTCGAGGCTGCGTCTTGTCGCCGCATCCATCTGCAGCACGCCGCGGCCGCCGCGCGGGACCGGGCGTGTGAGGTGCGGCAAGGCGCGGCCGGCCGCGCCCTTCTGCGTCGCGCGGACATAGTCGAGTGCCATGGCGGCCGCCGCAGCCTCGCCGGCGGAGAAACTGCCGAAACCTTCCAGGGTGGCGACGCCATAGGCCTCAGCCAGGCGGCGCGCGCCGTCGCGCGGCACGCCGGTCTCGACCGCGCCGGGCAGCGCCAGGCTGGCGGGGGCCAGCACCTCGGCTGGCTCCAGCCGGGCCAGCAGGGCGGGCAGGTCATCGAGCGCCAGCGCCTCGGTCTCGAAGGCGCCGGTGGACAGGTCGAGCCAGGCCGCGCCGAGCCGCCCCTCATCCGGGGCAAGGGCCAGCAGCCAGGCCGGCCGCGAGGCCTCGAGCAGCGTCTCCTCCGTCACCGTGCCCGGCGTGACCAGCCGCACCACCTCCCGCCGCACCGCCGCGGCCTTGCGGCGCTTGGCTTCCTCCGGCGTCTCCATCTGCTCGGCGATGGCGACGCGGAAGCCGCGGCGGATCAGCCGGGCCAGGTAGCTTTCGTGGCTGTGGGCCGGGACGCCGCACATCGGCACCCTCATGCCCTGGTGCTCGCCCCGATAGGTCAGCGCGATGTCGAGCGCCTCCGCCGCCGCTTCGGCGTCGGCGAAGAACATCTCGAAGAAGTCGCCCATGCGGAAGAAGAGGATTGCGTCCGGATGCGCCGACTTCAGCGCAAACCACTGCGCCATGGCGGGGGAGGCGCCTTCGGCGGTCGGCACGCGGGCGGCGGGATCGGTGGCCTGGTCCATGCCGGTCTGTAGCCCTTTCGCAGCGCCGGCGGCAGCCCCGTCCGCATCGCGGACAATCGGCCAACCATTGTTTTTCCGCGACTTGCCTTCGCAGCCGCGAAGCCACTGCCTTCACGGCAGGCCCCGCGACTGCGTAAATGGCGGCAGGGAGGGGAGGCCGGCAAACAGGCCCCCTCGACAGGCGCGCGAAGGGACCAGTTCAGATGGATGACCAACCGATGGCAGGGCTTGCCGGCTCCCTCGCCGATGGCCGCACCGCCCGCGTCACGCCGGAGGAGGCGCTGGCGCTGCATGCGGAAGGCCGCCCGGGCAAGCTGGAAATCCGGCTGACCAAGCCGCTGATCACCGCGCGGGACCTGAGCCTGGCCTATTCGCCCGGTGTCGCCGAGCCCTGCCTGCACATCGCCCGCGATCCGAAACTGGCCTATGACTACACGGCCAAGGGCAATTTCGTCGCGGTCATCTCGAACGGCACCGCGGTGCTGGGCCTGGGCAATCTCGGCGCGCTGGCGTCGAAGCCGGTGATGGAGGGCAAGGTCGCCCTCTTCAAGCGCTTCGCCGATGTTGACGGCATGGATCTCTGCATCGACACCGAGGATGCCGACGCCTTCGTCAACGCGGTGCGCTACCTCGGGCCCAGCTTCGGCGGAATCAACCTCGAGGACATCAAGGCGCCGGAATGCTTCATCATCGAGCAGCGGCTGCGCGAGCTGATGGACATTCCGGTCTTCCACGATGACCAGCACGGCACCGCCATCGTCGCCGCGGCCGGGCTGATCAACGCGGCGCACCTGACCGGGCGTGACCTGGCCGAGACGAAGCTGGTCATCAACGGCGCCGGCGCCGCGGCGGTCGCCTGCGCCGAGCTGCTGCGGGCCATGGGGATGCGGCCCGAGAACATCATCATGTGCGACACCAAGGGCGTGCTCTGGCGGGGCCGCACCGAGGGCATGAACCAGTGGAAGTCGGCCCATGCGGTCGAAACCCGCGCCCGCACCCTGACCGAGGCACTGGCGGGCGCCGACGTCTTCTTCGGCCTGTCCGCGAAGGGTGCGGTGACGCAGGAGATGGTCCGCGCCATGGCCGACAAGCCGATCATCTTCGCCATGGCGAACCCGGACCCCGAGATCACGCCGGAGGAAGCCAAGGCGGTCCGCCCCGACTGCATCATCGCCACCGGCCGGTCGGACTATCCGAACCAGGTCAACAATGTCCTCGGCTTCCCCTTCATCTTCCGCGGCGCGCTCGACGTCCGGGCCAGCACGATCAACGACGCCATGAAGATCGCCGCCGCGCGCGCCCTGGCGCTGCTGGCGCGGGAGGACGTGCCGGAGGAGGTGAACACCGCCGGCGCCGGCAAGTCGCTGCGCTACGGGCCGGAATACATCATCCCGAACGCCTTCGACCCGCGGCTGATCAGCCGCGTGCCGGTCGCGGTGGCAAAGGCGGCCGTCGACAGCGGCGTGGCCCGCCGGCCGATCACCGACCTGCCGCGCTACGCGCGCAGCCTGACCGGGCGGCTGGATGCGACGGCGAATGCGCTCGAGCTGATCACCGAGCGGGTGCGGGCCAACCCGCGCACCGTCGTCTTCGCCGAGGGCGAGGAGGAGAAGGTGATCCGCGCTGCCATCGCCTTCCACAACGCGGGCTACGGCACCGCGGTGCTGGTGGGCCGGGAGGACCGCATCCAGGCGACGATGCGGGCCATCGGCGTGCCGCTGCCGGAGGGCATCGTCATCCGCAATGCCCGCAATTCCGACAGCAACCGCCGCTATGCCGAATACCTCTATGGCAAGCAGCAGCGGCATGGCTTCCTGTTCCGCGACTGCCAGCGGCTGGTCAACCAGGACCGCAACGTCTTCGCCGCCTGCATGGTGGCGCTGGGCGATGCGGATGCCATCGTCACCGGCGTGACCCGCAGCTACTCGGTGGCGCTCGAGGGGATCACCTCGGTCATCGACCCGGCGCCGGGCGGCATCATGTTCGGCCTGACCCTGTTGCTGGCGCGCGTCTCCGGCACCGTCTTCGTCGCCGACACGGCGATCCACGAACGCCCCGACGCCGCGACGCTGGCGGAGATCGCCATCCAGTCCGCCGCCGCGGCGCGCCGGCTGGGGCACGAGCCGCGCGTCGCCTTCCTGTCCTTCTCGACCTTCGGCGACCCGAAGGGCTCGATCCCCGGCTCGATCCGCGAAGCGGTGAAGCTGCTGGACCAGCGGCAGGTGGATTTCGAGTACGACGGCGAGATGTCGGCCGACGTGGCGCTGGACCCGGCACTGCGGGCGCACCTCTATCCCTTCTGCCGGCTGACCGGCGCGGCCAACGTCCTGGTAATGCCCGGCTTGCATGCCGCGCATATCCTGACCAAGTCGGTCCCCCGCCTGACCAGCGGCACGGCGATCGGGCCGCTGCTGATGGGCCTGTCGAAGCCGGTGCAGATCGTGCCCGTCGATGCCAGCGTCACGCAGCTGCTCGACATGGCCTGCCTCGCGGCGCATGCGGCCATTGCGCGGTGACAGCCCCAGATCGTCCTGGGCCGTCCTGCGGCCCGGGGCGTGAAGCGGCCGCTTCCCCCGGATCGACGCACCCCCTCTTCACCATCGGGTACGAGGGGACGACGCCGGACCGGCTGATCGAGACCCTGCGCGAGGCCGGCGTCACCACGCTGGTCGACGTGCGGGAACTGCCGAACAGCCGCCGCCCCGGCTTCGCCAAGCGCGCGCTGTCAGAGGCGCTGGGGCGGGCCGGCATCGGCTACCGCCATCTCCGCGCGCTCGGCACCCCACCGGAAGGCCGTGCCGCGGCGAAGGCGGGCCGGACCGCCGAGATGAAGCGGATCTTCGGCGCCAGGCTGGCCGGCACCGAGGCGCAGGCGGCGGTCGCCGCGCTGGCCGTCGAGGCGCGCGAGGGGCGGGTCTGCCTGCTCTGCCTCGAGGCCGATCCTGCGCAGTGCCACCGCAGCCTGGTGGCCGAGGCGGTTGCAAGCCCAGGCGATATTGCCATTGTCCACCTGCATGCGGCCGGCGCTCTCCCGGCCTGAATGCGGGGGACCCGATGCCGCTCAGCCTCATCCTGCACGATCTCTCGGCCTTGGCGCCGGATGACGAAAAACGCTTCTTCGAATCGATTTTTCAGATCGCGCCGGAGCACTGGCAGGTCTCGAAAGGTGCGACTCTGGCCGAAACCGGCGTCTCGCCCGCTTATCTGCGCGACCACCTGCTCCGCACCTTGCCGGCGCCGGCGCGGGTGGGGACGCAATTGCTGGTCACCCATGTCTCCGCCGATGCGGCCTGGAACGCCCTGCCAGTGGCGGGCGAACAATGGGTGCGGGACGCGCTGGCCCCTTAAGGCCGGCCTAAGCCCTTTCTCTCGAAAATGTTATATTCCGCTCGGGACCTATCGCCCACGCATGTAGCGCCGCTCCGGGCGGTAGCGGACCCAGTGGCGGAGACGATTCCAGGAGAGATGGGCGAGAAGGCGCTGCAGCATCGGCGGCAATTCCGGATGGCCTGTTCGGGACCTACCTATGACGCCATGGGATTATGGACGGGTTACGGCGCCCCTTGCCCCGCAATCACCACGATCCCGACCGAGGTCGCGGGATGGCCGGCGATCGAGAGCCGCAGATGCGGCGGCGTCAGTGGACCGAGCGGCACCCGCCCTTCCTCGAAAGGCGGCACATCGACGAACTGGTCCATGATTCCCGGCGGATGCGCGTGGTCGAGCGGCAGCATCCGGTGCCCTTGCGCCGCGAGTCTGGCCGCCAGCGCGTCCAGGTGCTTCCGCTGGTAAAGCACCGTCGTGCCCTGGGAGAGGGTCTCTCCCGCCTCGTCCAGGTTCAGCTCGGTGGTGTGCACCGCGATGCCGCCCGGCTTCAGGCAGCGCATTGCCGCCTCGACGAAAGCCATGCCGCGCTCGTGCGAGCCCAGGTGCTCCATCGCGCAGGCCGACCATACGATGTCGCGGCTGCCGTCCTGCAGCGCCGCCGGTAGGGCCGCCATGTCAGCGGTGCGGAACTCGACCAGCCGGTCGAATTCGGCACGGTCCGACAGATGCGCGCGGAACAGCGGATCGGTGTTGCGGCCATGCTGGCCGGTCCGGATCCAGTCCTCCGCCCGGGCATCATCGGCCGCGAGATCGGTCGCCAGCACCGCGACCCCGCGCGAGGCAAGGATGGCCGGCAGCGGTTCCTGCCCCACCGCGAAGCCGAGCGCGCGGCGACCCGGCTGCAGGACGCCCTGTTCCCACAGCACCTGGAGGATGAACCCGTCCTCCCAAAGCTTGCGGTGGTAGAAGGGCGTCGTGCCGAGCGCGCGGCACCAGTGGCGGATCCAGTAGCCCTCGATGTCGGTCTGCCGGCAGGCCCGGCTGGTCAGGCCAAAGGGCGCCGGCTCCTCCGGCAGCGGGACATGCGGGCCGGCAAGGCCGGCCGCGTAGTGGCGCTGGGCCAGATCGGCGCCCAGCACCTTCACCGTCCAGCGCAGCAACTCGATCTCGCGGGTCTGCCGCTGCAACCATTCGTGTGGCGGCGTCATCTTGCCGCGGCGGCGGACGAGCGAGCGGAGGAAGCGCAAGGGCATGCGGCAGGATGTGCCGCATGCGGGTCAACAACTCAATGCGGGCGCTACCGGGGGTAGCCGCTTCAGCCGTCCAGCCGGATCCCCAATTCGCGGATCAGCGGTCGCCATTCGGCATTCTCCCGGGCGACGAAGGCCTGAAATTCCCCCGGGCTCAAGGATGCGCTCTCGATCCCCAGCGTCTTGAAACGGTCCTGCACGTCGGGGGCGCCGACGCCGGCCTGAAGCGCTTCGGCCAGTTTCGCCACCAGCGGCGCCGGTACCGCGCCCGGCACGCTCATGCCCTGCCAGCCATAGGCGACGGCATTGGCGAAGCCGAGCTCGCGCAGGGTCGGCACCTCCGGCGCGCGCGGGCTGCGGGCCTCGGAGAAGACACACAGGGTCTTCACCTTGCCGCCGGTGATGAAGGGGATGCCGGAGGCGCAGTCGATGACGACGCCGTCCAGGTTGCCCGCCAGCAGGTCCTGCATCGCCGCCGGGCCGCCGCGATAGGGCACGTGCATGGCTTCCAGCCCGGTGCGGCGCTTGACCATCTCCATCGCCAAGTGATGCGGCGAGGCGACGGCGGGCGAGCCGTAATTAGGCGCCTTCAGCTTCGACTGGGCGACGAAATCGGCGAAATCCTTCGCCGGGTGGTCGGGGCGGACCACGATGAAGAGCGGGAAGCGGCCTATGAAGCCGACGCCCTGCAGGTCGCGGTCCGGGTCGAAGGGCAGCTTCGCATAGAGCGCCGGGTTGTAGACCAGGATGCCGTTGTCGACGTGCAGCAGCGTGTAGCCGTCCGGCGCGCTGCGGACGACGGCGTCGCTGGCGACCACGGCGCCGCCGCCCGGGCGGTTCTCCACCACCACGTTCTGGCCGAGCGCGCCGGCCATGTGGCTGCCGATCAGCCGGGCGAAGGTATCGCTGGCGCCGCCCGGCGGGTAGCCGACGATCCAGCGCAGCGGCCGGTCCGGCCAGCTCTGGGCCTGGGCGCCGCTGGCGCCAGCCAGCGCCGCCGCCCCGATCCCCGCCACAATCCCGCGCCGTCCCAGCATGGCATCCGCTCCGCTCTCGCCCAAGGCATCTACCGGAAACATCGGGCCTTCGTCACGACCCCAGCAGCAGGATCCAGAGCGGCAGGGTGAGGATCGCCACCAGGTGCTCCAGCGTGGTCAGCGCCGCCATCAGCGGCGCGTCGCCGCCCATGGCGCGGGCCATGACATAGCTGGTGGTCGCGGTCGGCAGAGCCATGAAGACCAACGCGGCCGAGAGCGCCAGCGGCTCCAGCCCCAGCGCGCGGCCGAGCAGCAGCACCATGGCCGGCACCAGGACTAGCTTGATGACGCAGGTGGCCAGTTGCAGCGGCAGCCGGTTGCGCATCGCGCCGAGCGAGAGCGCGGCGCCGACGCAGAGCAGGCCGAGCGCGACCGAGGCCTGGCCGAGCGAGCGGGCCAGCGGCGCGATCCCCGGCGGCAACCCGCCGGCGAGCGACACGGCGAAGCCGGCCAGGCAGGCCAGCAGCAGCGGGTTCAACGCCAACTGCCGCGCCGCCCGTGCCGGCGAGAAGCCGCGCCCACCGCCGAGGGCGAAGACCAGGGTGGTCATCAGCTGGACGAAGGGCACGATCAGCCCGGTGGCGACCGCGCCGAGCGAGGTGCCGGCGGCGCCGAACATCCCGGCCATCACCGCGAAGCCCATCAGGTTGTTGAAGCGGATGCCGCCCTGGAAGACCGAGGTCCGCGCCGGGTGGTCGACCCCCGCCGCCCAGGCCAGGGCCAAGCTGAGCCCAGCCCCGCCGAGCAGCGCCAGCCAGATCGCGGTCGCCATGCCGCCGATCGGCAAGGTTGCCAGGTCGACTGCGGCGATGGCCGAACAGAGCAGCGCCGGCATCAGTACCCAGAAGACCAGGCGCTCGATCCCCGCCCAGACCTGGCCGTCCGGCAGCAGGTATCGGCGCAGCAGGGCGCCGAGCAGCAACAGGCCGAAGGGCGGCACGAAGACGTCGAGGTAGAGGATCAAAGGTCCGGGCCGCGCTGGAGAGGGCGATCGGGCGATACGGGGGGCTCCCGAGGATTTCGTCCAGCCCCCGGGCGACCCGCCCCATCGACCCTGCTGGCCGGCATGGGGTGATGTATGCGCTAAGTCGCCGTGGCATCCGCTCAGGCCGGCACAACCTTCATGCGACATAATACCGAAAATCGTACAACTTCGGGTGATGGGTGATAGGGCGTCGCCGCGCTGCCCGTCGGCCCGTCGGGTCAAGCCATGTCGACCGATGCCGCCGCCACTTCCGCAGGTCTGCCGGTCGTTCCGGCCAAGCCGGCGTCGGCTGCCCCGCGGCTGCGCCCGATGCGGGCGGCCTTGCTGGGCTGGCTCGCCTGCGCGCTCGGGATCGGTCTCGGCACCTGGGCCTACCTCGATTCCACTTTGCGCGCCGCCCAGGCGGGCCGGACCATTGAGGCCCAGGCCGGCGCGGCGGCCCTGGAGCAGAACCTGCTGCGGGTCTTCGAGGTGGTGACCGCGCAACTCGACCTGCTCGAGACGCGGGAGCGCATGCTGGCCGAGTGGGAGAGCGCTGCCGCGCGGGGGATCGAGGAGCACCTGCGGCGCAGCGTGACCGCCAACCGCTTCGGCGTGACCGCGGCCAACGCCGTCGGCCTCGACGGCGTCGTCCGTTTCGGCACCACGCCAGGGATGGAAGGCACCTATGTCAGCGACCGCGATACCATCGCGGCACGACCGCGCGGCGAGGTGCCGGGCCTTGCGGTCAGCCGCCCGGTGCAGGCCCGGGTCAGCCAGCGCTGGAGCGTGCTGGTGACCAGGCCGCTGCGCGATGCCGATGGGGGAATCCAGGGGGTCGGCTCGGTGCTGCTGGACCCCATCGCGCTCGGCGCCGACTTCGCAACGCAGATGCCGCAGCCGGGCCGTGTCGCCATCCTGCGCGGGCTGCCCGACGGTGCCATCCTGGCCCGCAGCCGCGACGCGGAGGCCGATCTGGCCCGCACCCCGGCGCCCGACCATCCGCTGATCCTGGCGGCGCGCGCGGCCTCCGCAGGCACCGTCGGGTACCACCGCGCCCGGGACGACCACCCGGTGCTGGCCGGCTGGCGCGTGCCGCCTGGGCTGCCTGTGGTCGTCGCCGCGGTCATCGCCGTGGATGCCGAGTTGGCCGACCTGCGCAGCCACCGGGTCGCCGTGATCGCCGGGGCAGGCCTGCTGGCGGCCTTTGCGCTCGGCCTTGCTCTGGCACTCGGCGCCTGGTCGGCCTCGCAGCAGGAGCGCGCCAGCCTGGCCGAGGCGATGTCGCAGCAGCGCCGCGACATCATGGCGGTGCTGGTACACGAGATCCGCACGCCGCTGACCGGCCTGCTCGGCTTCGGCCGGTTGCTGGCCGAGGCGCCGCTGCCGCCGGAGCAGGCACGCCAGGCGGCGATGGTGCTCGAGTCCGGCCAGGTGCTCTTCGCCCTGCTGAACGACATCCTCGACCTCGCCAAGCTGGATGCTGGCAAGGTCAGCCTGGAGGCGCTGCCCTTCCGCCCGGCCAAGGTGCTGGCCGATGCCGCCGCCCTCGCCGCGGGGAGGCGCGGACCAAGGGTCTGGCGCTGGTGGTCGACCTGGCGCCCGGCCTGCCTGACTGGGCGGCAGGCGACCCGACCCGGCTGCGGCAGATCGTCGGCAATCTGCTGTCCAATGCGGTGAAGTTCACCGAAGCTGGGGCAGTGACCCTGGTGGCGTGGGTGGCGGAACGGCGGCCGGATGGCGGGACGGTCCTGGCGATCGAAGTCCGCGACAGCGGGATCGGTATCGCCCCCGAGGCCTTGCCGCGGCTCTTCACCCTGTTCGAGCAGGCGGATGCCGGCATCGCCCGGCATTACGGCGGGACCGGGCTCGGCTTGGCGATCTGCCGCCGGCTGGCCCTGGCGATGGGCGGCGGCATAACGGTCGAGAGTACCCTCGGGAAGGGCAGCCGCTTCCGGGTCCGGCTGCCCTTCGGCCCGGCCGAGGCGCTGGCGGAGCCGCCCATCAATCCGCCGGCGGAGATACCCGGCCCGGCGCCGCTCGCGGTGCTGGTGGCGGACGACAGCCGGGCCAACCTGGGACTGATGCAGGCCTATCTCTGCCGGGCCGGCCACCGCGTCGTCACCGGCGCCAGCGGGGACGAGGCGGTGGCCGCGGCCGAGGCGGAGAGGTTCGACGTCATCCTGCTCGACCTCAACATGCCGAGCCTCGACGGGCCGGGCGCGGTGCGGCTGATCCGCAACGGCACCGGCCCGAACCGGCGCACGCCGATCCTCGCCCTGACGGCGGGAGCCGAGGAGGCGGATCGGGTCCGCGCGCTGGCCTCGGGCATGGATGCCTACCTGATCAAGCCGATCGGGGAGGCGGGGCTGGCGCGAGCCCTGGCCGCGGCGCTGACGGCGCGGGAGATGGCCGGCTGAATCGGACCGCCGCAGGGCGCAACCGGCCGGAGGTGCTGACCTCCTTCCAAGGCGAAGAACCGCGGCGGAGCGGCGTCCTGGCAGGAAGGCGATTCGCTTCCGGCAACCATAGTGTCTCGACGGGGTCTCATACCTGACGCAAGAAGTTCCGACCTGGGGCCCGCAGGGCCGAGGCGCCGAACAGCGCCCGCCGCCGGTGCGGCGAAGCCAAGCCATGCGGGGGCAAGGCGCCGGCGTCCGAGGGGCACGACGGTATGACCTTAGTGCCCCTCGGTATCAGACGCCCGGGTCGGCCGGCGGCGCGGCCGGGCCGGTCGTGGCGGGAATTGGCCGCGCCTGTCGCGCGCCGGCGATCTCGCCCAGGCAGCCGGCCTCGGTGCGCTTTTCGGCGCCCTGCGCCCGCGCCGCGGCATGCGCCACCGAAAGCCCATGCGCGGCAGGATAGAGAACGAGGTCAAGCGCGCAGCCCGTCCCGGCATAGAGCCAGACCTCGGAATTGCCTTCCGGCCGGCGCAGGGTGGGTTCGCCGAGCCAGCGGCGCAAGGCTCCCGGCCCGGCGCCGAGCAACTCGGAGGCACTGGCAGGATGGCCGCTGGCTGGACCCCCGGACAGGGCATGGCGGAATTCGGGCCGTTCGAAGCCCGGCTGGAACACGGGTTGCGCGGCAGTGCCGACCCGCACCACCGCGGCGGCCATCGGAACGGGCGGGCCCATCGCCACAAGGCTGGCCTGGCCGCTTTCCATTGCCGTCCGCATGGCGACGGCTTCCCGGTCGCCCGCCGCGGCACAGCCAGCGGGCAGCAGCATCAGCAGCAATCGGAGGCGGGGCGCCATGGCCGCGCTGTCTCCGGATCGGGCATCGCGGGTGCGGGCCCGGGGTGGGTGCCCGCCGCCGGTCACCCGGCGGCGGGCTAAGGCTCAGGCGTCGGCGGGGGCCGGCATCACCGGGGCGGGCGTCGCCGGGCGCGGCGAGGTGGAGGCCTGCGCCTCGGTCAGCATCTCCATGCGGCCGGAGACCTGGCCGCCTTCCTCGACGGAGAGCTTCCGGCAGCGAGCAATGCCGTTCACCTTGCCGCTGGCGCGGATCACCAGGCTGTTGCGGGCGGTGATGGTGCCGTCGAACAGGCCGGCGATCTCGGCGTCCTCGACCTGGACCTCGCCCTTGAAGATGCCGGTCTGGGCGACGAAGAGCTCGCTTGCCTGGATCATCTGGCTTTCAACGGTGCCCTCGACCACCAGCCGCTCGGCATCGGCGACGGTGCCCTGCAGGCTGATGCCGCGGCCGACCACCAGGGTGCGGCGCTCGGCGGGATCGATCCGGGCGGTCGGCCGGGCCGGGACGCCGACTGGGGCGGGGCGAATGCCGACATTCGGCGCGGCGGGGGTGGCGGTCGGCTTCGGAGCCAGAGACATGTTGGGCGCGTCCTTGGATGCTGGGCGGAATGGCGGCACGCCGAAGTCGGAATCCTTGGCGGCGGGAACTGCCGCCGGTGTCGGGTCGGCGGCCGGCGTGGCCGGCCCGTCGTCACGTTTGCGGCCGAAGATGGCCATGCTGTCCCCCTTCAGAACGGTGCGGCGGACAATGCGTCGGGAGGTCCCGCGCGGCGTGTCGCGCAATGCCACCGGGCTACCATGCGGGCTCGCGCGCGCACAACGGCGACATCGCGTTCCTGCGAGGATTTTGCAGGATATTTCGCTTCAGCCTCGATGCAGCAGGTGGGTCATGGCAGCGGCGCCGAAAACCGGAACCAGAAGGTTAACAATCGGAACAAAAGAAAGCGCCGAGAGCAGCGCGCCGAGGGCCAGGACCGGGCCTTCGCGCCGCCGCCGCAGCAGCCTCGATTCGCCGACCGACATGCGCCGCTGCGCCACCCCCTCGAACAGCCCGTGGCCGAGCGCGACGGCGCCGATCAGCCAGAGCGCGACCGCGCCGAAGGGCGGCGCCAGCAGCGCCAGCGGCAGGGCGAGCAACGAGACCGCGGCGACCTTCAGGCCGAAGGTCAGGTTGAAGGCGGTCTGCGCTCCGAGCCCGGCGCCGCGGGCCGGCGGCAGGCCGGGATAGTAGCGTTGCTCCACCGCCGCCGAAACCGGGTCAAGGAAGATCCCGGCGATCCCCAGCATGGCCGGGACGAAGAGCCAGAACGCCAGGCCCAGGGTCAATACGCCGCCCAGCGTCGCCGCCAGCGTCGCCAGCCAGCCGGTGCCGCCGGCCAGCGCCCCGGTGCCCCAGGCGGCCAAGGCCGAGAGCCCGGCGAAGACCGCGACGGCCCCGAGAAAGCCCTTGAACAGCGGCCCGAGGAAGGCGGGGTCCGGCAACTGGCGCAGAGTCAGCATACAGGCGGCGAGCATCGGTCCATCCAGCTTGGGGCGCGCGGCAGCGTTGGTTGCCCCCCCGCAGCGGGGGGGCTATCCGGTCCACACCCCGCCCGCAACGCCAGCCAACCCCATGAGGTCGCGACCGACATGAGCGAGCCCACCCTCGATATCCTCGGCATCGGCAACGCCATCGTCGACGTGCTGGCCCGTGCCGAGGACGGCTTCCTCGAGGACCGCAACCTGGCCAAGGGTGCCATGCGCCTGGTCGGGCCGGAGGAGGCGGAGGCGCTCTATGCCGCGATGGGGCCGGGCACCGAGAGCTCGGGCGGCTCGGCCGGCAATACCTGCGCGGTGGCGGCGGCGCTGGGCGCCCGGGTCGGCTTCCTCGGCAAGGTGGCGGACGACCAGCTCGGCCGGGTCTTCGCGCACGACATCCGCGCCGCCGGCGTTCATTTCCCCACCCGCCCGCTGGAAGGGGGGGCGCCCACCGCCCGCTGCCTGATCCTGGTGACGCCCGACGCGCAGCGGACCATGAACACCTTCCTTGGTGCCTGCGTCGATTTCTCGGCTGCCGACGTGGACGAGGCCGAGGTGGCCCGCGCCAAGGTCCTCTATATGGAAGGCTACCTGTTCGACCCGCCGGCGGCGCAGGCGGCCTTTATGGAGGCGTCGCGCATCGCCCACCGGCATGGCCGCCAGGTGGCGCTCAGCCTGTCGGATGCCTTCTGCGTGCAGCGCCACCGTCAGGCCTTCCGCAAGCTGGTGCGGGAGGAGGTCGATATCCTCTTCGCCAACGAGAGCGAAATTCTGGCGCTCTACGAGACCGAGGATTTCGAGGCGGCGGCCGAGCTGGCCCGGGGCGAGGTGGCGCTGGCGGCGCTGACCCGCAGCGCCGCCGGCAGCACAATCATCGCTGGCGAGGCACGGCACGAGGTTGCCGCGGTGCCGACCAAGGTGGTGGACACGACCGGTGCCGGTGATGCCTATGCGGCCGGCTTCCTCGCCGCCTATACCCGAAGCTTGGCGTTGCCGGAGTGCGGCCGCTGGGGCTCGGCCGCGGCGGCCGAGGTGATCTCGCATTTTGGTGCCCGCCCGCAGGGTGATGTGAAGGCCCTGATCGTTGCCGGCACGGGGAACCGGCCGGTCTCTGCCGTGTTGGGTTGACGCGGGCCGGAACGCAACGGGGACGCGAAAAATCCTCGGGCGCTTCGGATCCGGTCAGGGCCGCTCACTGGGAGATGGCGGGCCGGGCCCGCCCCCGGATGAGAGAGACCCCATGCGTCGAACCGAACTCATTGCCACCGCGCTCGGCGCGGTGCTGCTTGCCACACCTGCCTTTGCCACCTGTGGCGGCAACCTGGACGAGGCGTCCGACCGGTCCGGCTTCATTGTCCTGGCCCAGGGCGGCTCGGGCGCCGACAGCGGCGGCACCGGCGGCCTGACCAGCGCCACGCCCGGCTCGCCCGCGGCCGGCAACCTAGGCAGCACGCCGCAGAACATGCAGGGCCGCAGCCAGCAGCCCGCCCAGGGCGCCGCGGTGCCCTTGGCGCCGAGTGGCGGCCGCGGTGCCCCCGACCCGAGCGCCAGTTCCGGCGCCAGGCAGGAAGCTCCCGGCGGCACGGCGGTAATGCCGGGCGACCGCACCAACCGGCGATAATCGAAGGGGGCGGGGCCCGAGGGCCCCGCCCTGCGCGCAGGTTCCGGCTGCCCTGCGGCATTCAAGGCTCGCTTTTCCGGCGCCGGCATCCTATCTGTGCGCCGCAACATGCCGCCTGCCTGCGCCGCACGTGCCCGTCGCCTCCTGCGACCGGGCCGCGTCGTTCTGCGTTGCGGCGCCCAGGGAACCACCCCGTATGGAAATCCGCAACGTCGCGATCATCGCGCATGTCGACCATGGCAAGACGACGCTGGTCGACAACCTCCTGAAGCAGGCCGGCGCCTTCCGCGCAAACCAGCACGTGGCCGAGCGCGCGCTTGACCGCAACGACCTGGAGCGCGAGCGCGGTATCACCATCCTCGCCAAGTCCACGGCCGTCGAGTGGAAGGGTGTCAAGATTAACATCGTCGATACCCCCGGCCACGCCGATTTCGGTGGCGAGGTCGAGCGCATTCTGTCGATGGTGGACGGCGCGATCGTTCTGTGCGACGCGGCCGAGGGCCCGCTGCCCCAGACCAAGTTCGTGCTGACCAAGGCGCTGGCCCGCGGGCTGAAGCCGATCGTCGTCATCAACAAGGTGGACCGCCAGGACGCCCGCGCCGACGAGGTCCACAACGAGGTCTTCGATCTCTTCGCCGCGCTCGGCGCGACGGATGAGCAGCTCGACTTCCACACCATGTTCGCCTCCGGCCGCCAGGGCTGGGCCGACATGGAGCTCGAGGGGGCCCGCAAGGACCTCTCGCCGATGTTCGACCTGATCCTGTCGCACGTGCCGCCGCCGAAGGTCGAGCTCGACAAGCCCTTCGCGATGAATGCTGCGATCCTCGAGGCCGACAACTTCCTCGGCCGCATCCTGACCGGCCGTGTCGAGCAGGGCATCGGCCGGATCAACATGCCGGTGAAGGTGCTGCGCCAGGACGGCAGCCAGGTGGAGACGGGCCGGCTGACCAAGCTGATGACCTTCTCCGGCCTCGACCGCGTGCCGGTCGATGAGGTGCAGGCGGGCGACATCATCGCCATCGCCGGCCTGTCCGACGCGACGATCCCGGACACCATCTGCGCGCCGGAAGTGTCGGAGCCGTTGCACGCCATCCCGGTCGACCCGCCGACCCTGGCGATGACCTTCCGCATCAACGACGGCCCGCTCGGCGGCCGCGAGGGCAAGAAGGTCACGTCGCGGCAGATCCGCGACCGTCTCTTCAAGGAAACCGAAGGCAACGTCGCCATCAAGGTGAAGGTGTCCGACGAGGTCGATGCCTTTGAGGTGGCCGGCCGCGGCGAGCTCCAGCTCGGCGTGTTGATCGAGCAGATGCGCCGCGAGGGCTTCGAGCTGACGATCGGCCGCCCGCGCGTGCTGACCCGGCAGAACGAGGAGACCGGCGAGCGCGAGGAGCCCTACGAGGAAGTGCTCGTCGACGTCGACGAAGGCTATTCGGGCGTGGTCGTCGAGAAGCTGTCGATCCGCAAGGGCGTGATGCAGGACATGCGGCCGTCCGGCGGCGGCAAGATCCGCATTACCTTCGAGATCCCGTCCCGTGGCCTGATCGGCTACCACGGCGAGTTCATGACCGACACCCGCGGCACCGGGCTGATGAACCGGCTCTTCCTGGGCTATCGCCCTTGGGCCGGGGTGATCCCGGGCCGCCGCAACGGTAGCCTGATCTCCTCCGAACCGGGCGAGGCGATCCAGTATGCGCTGTTCTACCTGCAGGAGCGCGGGACGCTTTTCGTCGACCCGGGGGTCAAGGTCTACGAGGGCATGATCCTCGGCGAGCATTCGCGCGAGAACGACCTCGACGTGAATCCGATCAAGGAGAAGAAGCTCACCAACATCCGTGCCGCCGGCAAGGATGAGGCGCTGTTGCTGACTCCGCCGCGGCGGATGAGCCTGGAGCAGGCCATTGCCTATATCGAGGACGACGAGCTTGTCGAGGTGACGCCGGGCGCCATCCGGCTGCGCAAGCGATACCTCGATCCGCATGAGCGCAAGAAGCATGCGAAGCGGTCGGAGAGCCAGGCCGCCTGAGGCTGCCGGACCGGTAGCGAGTTCCAGCGGCGCCCTGCCTTGCAGGGCGCCGTTGTCGTATCCGGATCCTGTTGCATCCGGGTCGGGAGGCGGCGTAAGCCGGCCAGGTCGGATCGGATGTGGATGGAATGGCAAGGCTGCCGAATGCGCCGCGGATGCTGCGGGCCCGGGTGGATGCGAAGGGTCGGATCACCGTGCCGAAGGCGCTGCGCCTGCAACTGGGCCTGACCGCCGGCAGCCAGATCCTGCTACGGGCGGTGGGGGAGGAGTTG
Source organism: Dankookia rubra (assembly GCF_004355005.1). Taxonomy (GTDB): domain Bacteria; phylum Pseudomonadota; class Alphaproteobacteria; order Acetobacterales; family Acetobacteraceae; genus Paracraurococcus; species Paracraurococcus ruber_A. The sequence continues at coordinate 37,554 of NZ_SMSJ01000005.1, read as the reverse complement.
CACGGCATCGCCGCGCCGACCCTGCTGCGCCGGTTGCGCGGGGTGCGGCAGGGGCTGCGGCGCCGCTTGGCCGAGATCGAGTAGCAGCGGGAAGACCGATGGCGGCGTCATGCCGTGGCGTCGCGGTCTGCCATAAACCCGATGATGTCCAGCGACATTCGATATAGTGTCGCTTGGTCTTCTGCTGCCGGTGGCGGATGTCGGCGCCCTGCTGGCCCTGGTCTTCGAGCAGTCGGGGAGGAGGCGGGGCTGGACGTGGCGGCGATCGGCGCGGTGAACCTGGCCGAGGTGATCGAACCGGCCGCCCGGCCTGGCCTCGCCCCGGCCCGCGCTTCCGCTCGGCCCGAGGAGTTGTCGCTGCCGGTGATCGGCTTCGCCGCGCCGAGGGTGCCCGGGCCGGCCGGCTGCTGGTGGGCTTCTGTCGGCAGCGCCTCTCGCTGGGCGATGCGGCCAGCACGGCGCTGCCGCAGCCGCCCAGGACGGACCGAAGGGTGCCGAAGACCCGGCGGCAAGCGTGCGTCGCAAGGGTCTGCTCCCGGACATCGCGCGGTCGCGGATTGCTGCAACCCCGCTCGGCTGCGACGGAGCTGCAGGCGCATCGGTGGCAGGATCTTCGCCTGCCGCGCCGGCGGCTGCCCAGCGCCGGCCGCCCGGGTTAGGCTGTGGCAAACAGCCGCCCGGGGATGCCATGCCGTTGCAGATCAAAACCCGCGTCACCCGCCTGCTCGGCATCCGCTACCCCATCGTCCAGGGTGGCTTGGCCCGGGTCGCCACCGCCCCGCTGGCCGCGGCCGTGTCCAATGCCGGCGGCCTCGGGCAGATCGCCTCGGCCGGGCTCAACGGGCCGGAGGCGCTGCGGGCGGAGATCAGGCGCTGCCGTGAACTAACCTCGCAGCCCTTCGCGGTGAACTTCCCGATCGGACGGCAGGACATCTGGCCGGGGCTGGAAACGGCGCTGGAGGAAGGCGTCGGCATCATCGCGCTGACCGCCGGCAACCCCGCCCCCTATATCCGCCGCTGCCAGGAGGCCGGGGCAAAGACGCTGGTGCTGACCGCGGGGCCGGAGCTGGCGCGGAAGGCCGAGGCGGTCGGCGCCGACATGGTGGCGACCGTGGGCTACGAGGGTGGCGGCCATATCGGCCGGTCCGACGAGACCACGATGGTGATGGTCCCGCGCGTGGTGGCCGCGGTGAAGATCCCGGTCCTCGCCTCGGGCGGCATCGCCACCGGGGTCGGGCTGCTGGCGGCGCTCGCGCTCGGCGCCGAGGGCGTCGAGATGGGCACCCGGTTCGTGGCCACTGCCGAGGCCCATGCGCATGACACCTACAAGCAGGCGCTGGCTGCGGCGGCGCCGGGCGACACCATGATCATCAAGCGGACGCTCGGGATGCCCGGTCGCGTGCTGCGCAGCCGGCATGCCGAGGCGATCACCGCCGCCGAGGCGGCCGGCGCGCCGCAGGCGGAGATCGTGGCGATGATCGCCGGCGCCATGAATGCGCGCGGCACGGATGATGGCGACCTCGCGGGCAGCTATGTCTGGGCCGGGCAATGCGTCGGGCTGTTCGACCGGGTCGAGACCGCCGGCGAGGTGGTTGCGCGGATGGCGGCCGAGGCGGCCGAGGGCCTGGCCCGCCTGCGCGGCTGCTTCCCCTGACCGCCCCGACTGGAGCCTCCTCCATGCCCAGCGATCCCGCCCTGCTGCCGGCCACCACCCTGGCCGGCCGTTTCGCCCGCCACTCGCTGTCGCCGGTGGAGGCGCTGGAGGCCATCCTGGCACGGATCGGCCGGCTGAACCCGCGGCTGAATGCCATTGTCGCCCTGGACGAGGTCGGCGCCCGGGCCGCGGCGCGGGCAAGCGAGGCACGCTGGCGGGCCGGCACGCCGCTCTCGCCGCTGGATGGCGTGCCGGTTACGGTGAAGGACAACATCACTGTCGCCGGCCTGCCCTGCGCCTGGGGCAGCCCGATCTTCCGCGACTACGTGCCGGAACTGGACGAGTTGCCGGTGGCGCGCGCCCGCGCGGCCGGCATGGTCGTGCTGGGTAAGACCAACGTCCCGGAATTCACCCTGCAGGGCTATACCGACAACACCGTCTACGGCGTCACCCGCAATCCTTGGAAAACCGCACTGACCCCGGGCGGCTCCTCCGGCGGGGCGGTGGCGGCGGTGGCCGCGGGGCTGGGGCCGCTGGCGCTCGGGACCGATGGCGGCGGGTCGATCCGCCGGCCGGCGAGCCATGCCGGGCTGGTCGGGCTGAAGCCCTCGATCGGCCGGGTTCCGCGCTGCGACGGGCTGCCGGCGATCCTGCTCGACCTCGAGCAGATCGGCCCGATTGCCCGGACCACGGCCGACCTGGTGGCGCTGCTGACGCTGCTGTCGCCGCCCGATGCGCGCGATCCCGCATGCCGCGCCATGCCGGCCTTCACTGTGCCGCCGCGCGCGCCGCGCCAGCGGATCCTGTTCGTGCCCCGCCTCGGCCGCAATCCGGTGGATCCGGAGATCGCCACCAGCACCACAATCGCCGCGGCGCAACTCGGCGGCCTCGGGCATCACGTGGAGGAAGGCGAAGCACCCTTCACGCTGGACGAGTTGAACGCACTGTTCGCCCCGATCAGCCAGGCCGGGCTCGCCTGGCTGCTGGCCGAGCGGGGCGGGGAGCCAGCGGCGCCGATGCTGCGGGAGATGGCGGCGGCGGGCCGGGCTCTGGCGCCGCAGGCGATCTTCGCCGCGGTCGACGGCATCGCCGGTTTCCGCCGGCGGATGGCGGGGTTCTTCGGCGCCTGGGATCTGATCCTGACGCCTGCCGCCGCGGCGCTGCCCTGGCCGGCCGAACAGGTGGCGCCGCCCTTGATCGACGGCCAGCCGGTCGGCCCGCGCGGCCATGCGCTGTTCACCAACTTCGCCAACCTAGCCGGCCTGCCCGGCATCGCGCTGCCCTGCCAAGCGTCCGAGGCGGGCCTGCCGATCGGCTTCCAACTGGTCGGCTCCTCCGGCGCGGATGGCCTGCTCTGCGCCATGGCCGCCGAGTGGGAAGCAGCCCGCCCCTGGGCCGACCGCTGGCCCGAACTCTAGAGCGGATGGCGGGAGGGCTTGAACGCCCGGACGCCTGAATCCGGCATGAAAACAAAGACCCACAGCGGTGCCGCGGTCACCTTTGAACGCAAACCGCCGTAGGGTTCCAAGCGCCTCTCGGCCATTGGCAGGGGAGGCCCGGAGAGGACGGCGTCACCCGCCGATCAGCCGCTTCCGCAGTCTGGCGGAAAGCCAGTCGATGGTGGCGACGATCACCACCATCAGCAGGATGATGAAGGCCACCTCGTCCCAGGCCCTGACCCGGATGCGCTCCGAAATCTGCAGCCCGATCCCGCCCGCCCCGACCACGCCGAGTATCGCCGCGGAGCGCGTATTGCTTTCGAAGAAGTACAGCGCCTGGGACAACATCACCGGCAGCACCTGCGGCAGCACGCCGAAGCGGAGTCGCTCCGCCCAGCCACCGCCGGCCGCCGTCACGCCCTCGACCTGGCGAGGCTCGATGCTCTCGATCGCCTCGGCATAGAGCTTGGCCAGCACCGCGATGTCGGCGGTGGCGATGGCCAGCACCCCGGCCAGCGGCCCGAGCCCGACCGCCCGCACATAGGCCAGCGCCCAGATCAGCTGGTCGATGCCGCGGAAGCCGTCGAAGAGCCGGCGGACGGAGAAGCGCAGCGCCCAGGCCGTGACCACGTTGCCGGCGCCGAGGAAGCCGAGCGGCACGGCGACCAGCGCCGCGACGCAGGTGCCGAGGAAGGCCATGGCGATACTTTCCGCCAACCCCTGCAGGATCTCGGCCCATTGCGCGCCGGGCGAGGGCGGCACCATCAGCCGCAGGATGGTGGCGAGGCCCTCCAGCCCGTTCCACAGCCGCCGCGGCGTGAAGCCGAACTGTGCCAGCGCCCAACTGAGCCAGAGCAGGAAGAGCGCGGCGCCGAGCCCGCGCAGCAGCCGGGTGCGTGGCGCGGAGCCGAAGGCGGCGGGCAGCCGCGCACGCCAGGCGGCGACATCCGCCCTACTCATGCCAGCCGCCCGATCACGGCGTGCCGCAGCCGCTCCGACAGCAGGTCGATGCTGGCGACCGCGAGCAGGATCAGCAGCACGATGGCGCTGATCTCCTCGTAGTAGTTCTGCGCGATGACGGTGTAGAGTTCCTGCCCAATCCCACCGCCGCCGACGAAGCCGATGACGCTGGCCGAGCGCAGGTTGATCTCGAACCGCAGCAGCGCGTAGCTCAGCAGGTTGGGCGCCACCTGCGGCAGGATGGCGAAGCGGCAGGCCTGCGGCCAGGACCCGCCCGCCGACCATACGCCGTCCCAGGCGCCGAGCCCGGTATTCTCGATGGATTCCGCGAAGAGCTTGCCGCAGGCCCCGGCCGTGTGCAGCGCGATGGCCAGGATGCCGGCCAGCGGACCGACGCCGAAGGCCCAGACCAGGATCAGCGCGAAGACGATCTCGGGCACCGTCCGCATCGCCTCCATGCCGCGCCGGGCAAGCTGCACCGCGACCGTGCCGGCGCCGAGGTTGCGGGCGGCGGGAAAGGCCAGCAGCAGCCCGGCGGCGACGCCCATCAGCGTGGCGAGGGCCGCCATGTTGGCGGTCTCGAACAGCAGCCAAGCCCAGGAATCGAGCCGGTAGAACCAGGCGGCGAGGCTGCCCTCGGTTTCGCTGTCCGCGAGGAGCGTGGCCCAGCGCAGCGTCGGCAGCAGCTTCTCGAAGTACTCGCCGGCGCGGGGCAGGCCCTCGGCCAGGGTCGTCGGCCGCACCTCGCTCACCCAGGCGGCGGCCAGCAGGCAGGCGAGCAGGAGCGCGAGGCCGACCAGCGTGGCGAGGCGGCGCTGCCGCAACGTCCCCTGGTAGACGGCTTCGCCGCGGGCGATCACGTCGGCTGGCGGCGCGGCCGATTTAGTCCCCCGGCCATCGGACGCGCTCAGTTGCGCCGCCGGCGCTCCACCGCCTCCTGCTTCCGCATCTCCACCATGAAAGCGTAGTCCTGGTGGGTGACTTCCCGGTAGCCGGCGCCGCCGCCGCGCTCGATCTGCCGGTAGATGTCGGGATGCGCCTTGGGCAGGGCCAGGTGAAACAGCCGCATGTCCTCCTTGAAGGCATCCGGCAGGTCGGTGCGGACGGTCTGCGGGCCGTTGATGATGGGGGCCGAGGTCCAGATCACCCGCATCTGGTGCATGTCGAGCAGTCCCTTCTCGACCATTGCCCGCAGGGTGCCGCGGGTATAGCCGGCATTGACGTCGCCCTGGCCGGACGCCCAGGTGACCGCGGCATCGTACTGCTTCTGCACCACGGCGATGATCGCCTGCTCGTGTCCGCCGGCGAAGCCGGTGCGGCTGAAGTACTGCTCGGGGTTCACCCCCTGACGACGCAGCGCGAAGCGCGGGATCAGGTAGCCGCTGGCCGAGTTGGGGTCGGACCAGGCCATCGCCTTGCCGCGCATGTCCTCCAGCGTCCGGATGCCGCTGTCGGCCCGCACCAGCATGACCGCGACATAGCTGATGGAGCCGTCAGCCTCCTCGGTGGTCAGCAAGGGCTCGACGCCGCCATTCGTGTCGACCCAGGCGGCGGCATAGGCGGCCGGGGACATGTTGGCGATGTCAAGCTGCTTCGCCCCGAAGGCCTGGATCACCCCGGCATAGTCGCTGGCGGGGTAGAGCCGTGCCGGGACCTTGAAGGTCGTCTCGATCAGGTCGCGGTAGGGGCCGAAGCGGCCGAGCCGGTCGGACTCGTTCTCCCCGCCCAGAAGGCCGATGCGGACCTGCTTCATCTGCGCCCCCCAGGCACGCGGCCCGGCCTCGGGGAAGGCAATATCGGGGTCGAGGCTGCGCCGTGGCGGCCGCGCTGTCTGCGCCAGCACGGGGGAGCCGAGGCTGGCGGTGAGCAGGGCGCCGAGGGCGCGACGCGTGGTCATGGTGCGGGTCCTCGTCCGGAAAGGCGCCTGGATCATGCCACCGCCGCGCGTTGCTGGGCAGCCGCGGCCTCGGCGGCGAACTCGGCCTCGGTGATGCCGTAGACGTCGCGCACCCGGGCGGCGTCCAGCGCCTCCGGCCGCCCGTCGAAGACCACCCGCCCGGCCTGCATCGCCAGGATCCGGTCGCAGTATTCGCGCGCGGTGTCGAGGTGGTGCAGGTTGACCAGCACGGTGATCCCCTCCGCCCGGTTCACTTGGCGCAGCGCCTCCATCACCGCCCTGGCATTCATCGGGTCGAGCGAGGCGATCGGCTCATCCGCCAGGATCAGCCTTGGTGCCTGCATCAGGGCGCGGCAAAGCGCGACCCGCTGCTGCTGGCCACCCGAGAGCGTCTCGGCCCGCTGCAGCGCCACCTCGGCCAGGCCGAAGCGGTCGAGCGCGGCCAGCGCCATGGCACGCTCCGCCGCGGAGAAGGTGCCGGTCAGCAGGACCAAGGCACGGCGCAATCCGTGCTGGTGCGCCAGCCGACCGACCAGGACATTGGTCAGCACATCCAGCCGCTGCACCAGGTTGAATTGCTGGAAGACCATGGCGCAGTCCCGCCGCCAGGCCCTGAGCGCCCACCCGTGCAGCGCGGTGACGTCGCGTCCCTCGGCCAGGATGCGCCCGGCGCTGGGCTCGACGAGCCGGTTCACCAGCCGCAGCAAGGTGGACTTGCCGGCGCCTGAGCGGCCGATGATGCCTAGCATCTGCCCGGCCGGGACGGTGAGGCTGACCCCGTCCACCGCCGTGGTCGTGTCGAAGCGCCGCGTCAGCGCCTGCAATTCCAGCATCGTTGCCGAGGAAGCCTCCATCCGTCCGGGTTACCCCAGATCCGCCCGCCGGCGAACCCCGGCCGCGCGATCGCCGGGTCGATCTCGTCAAGCCCTGGTCAGGCGGGTTGAACAGCCGCATGCATCCGCCCAGAATTGCACTGAGACCGTTTTCGTCGCCGCCCCCATCGAGGATCGCCATCCTGCCTTCCGCCCCGCTGCCGCGCCGCAGGCTCGGCCTGGCCGCCACCACCCTGCTGCTTGCCGCCCCGCTGCTGCCGCTCGCCGCCTGCGCCCCCGCCGCGGCGCAGCGCGGCGCCCTCGTCGCCGACTTTGCCGACCTAGCGGAGCGGGTGCAGCCCGCCGTGGTCAACATTGCCGTCACCTCGGAGCAGCGGGCGGAGATCCCGCCCGAACTGCGCGGCACCCCGTTCGAGCGCTATTTTCGCGACCGCCAGCGCAACCGGCGGCAGGAGGTGATGGGCGCCGGCAGTGGCTTCGTCATCGACCCGGCCGGCTATATCGTCACCAACAACCATGTTGTCGGCAATGCCAGCAAGGTGGTGGTGGCGCTGCAGGACGGCTCGGAACTGACGGCGCGGGTGGTCGGGACGGACGAGCTGACCGATCTGGCGCTGCTGAAGGTCGAGCCGCGCGGGCCAATGGTGGCGGTGCCCTGGGGGTCGTCCTCCGCCGCCCGGGTCGGGTCCTGGGTGCTGGCTGCGGGCAATCCCTTCGGCCTCGGCGGCACGGTCACCGCCGGCATCATCTCCGCCCGCGGGCGGGAGATCGGTGCCGGCCCCTTCGACGACTTCATCCAGACCGATGCCGCGATCAATCCCGGCAATTCCGGCGGGCCGCTGTTCAACCCGGCCGGGGAGGTGATCGGCATCAACACCGCGATCTACTCCCCCTCCGGCGCCTCGGCCGGAATTGGCTTCGCCACCCCGTCCGACCTGGCCCGGCCAGTGATCGAGCAGCTGAAGCGGGACGGGCGGGTGGAGCGCGGCTGGCTCGGCGTCTCGGTGCAGGACATCGTGCCGGAGGATGGCCGCGCCGGTCGCCGCGGCGTGATGATCGCCGGGATCGAGCGCAACAGCCCGGCAGGCCGCGCCGGACTGCGTCAGGGCGATTTGGTGGTGGCGATCAACGGCGACCGGGTGGAGACCTCCCGCGCGCTGGTCCGCACCGTCGCCGCCATCCCGCCCGGCCAGACCCTGCGCCTGACGGTGGTGCGGGAGGGACGGGAGCGCGACCTGCCGGTGCAGGTCGGCCGGCGGCCGAGCGCCGGATAAGGCTGGGCTGCGGGCGGTTGTGGTCCCGCGCGGAGCGCTCATGGTGTAGAATCAATGCGCCCGGCAGCCGGCGGTAACCGGTTCGGGGGCAGGAATGACAGGATCGGCCCAGGATCGATCCCCGCGCACCGGGTCGCGCGGATCGTGCCATCCGGGACCGGACGAGGACAGGACACGATGCGGATTCTGCTGGTCGAGGACGATGCCGAGGTCGCGCGCTTCGTGCGCAAGGGCCTGCAGGAGGCCGGTCATACGGTCGAGCATGCGACCAATGGCCGCGACGGGCTCTTCCTCGCGGCCTCGGAGCAATTCGACATGCTGGTGCTCGACCGCATGCTGCCGGGCGGCGTCGACGGCGTGCGGCTGGTGGAGACCCTGCGCAGCCAGGGCAACCGTACGCCGGTGCTGTTCCTGTCCGCCCTGTCGGCGGTCGATGAAAAGGTGAAGGGCCTCAAGGCCGGTGGCGACGACTACCTCACGAAGCCCTTCGCCTTCGCTGAGCTGCTGGCGCGGGTCGAGGCGCTCGGCCGGCGTCCCTCGGTCGATGCCCCGGCGACCAAGCTGCGGGTCGCCGATCTCGAGCTCGACCTGCTGTCGCGCACCGTCACCCGGGCGGCGAAGCGAATCGACGTCCAGCCACGCGAATTCCGCCTGCTGGAGCACCTGATGCGGCATGCCGGCCAGGTGGTGACCCGGACCATGCTCCTGGAGAAGGTCTGGGACTACCATTTCGACCCGCAGACCAACGTCATCGACGTCCACGTCTCGCGCCTGCGGCAGAAGCTGGACAAGGGCTTCGACAAGCCGCTGATCCACACCGTCCGCAATGCCGGCTACATGATCCGGGCGGAGCCCTGACCGGCGCTGCGCCATGAGCGGCAAGGCCCGCCCGGCGCCCGGGATGCCGCTGCCCACCCGGCTCGGGCGGCGGCTCGGGGTGCGGCGGTCCGCTCCCGTTGCCGGCCCGCCCAGCTTGGCGCTCGGCCCGCCGCGGCTGCTGCGCAGCGCCGGGCTGCGCTTCGCCGTACTCTTTGCCGCCATGTTCGCCTGTGCCGCGGTCGCGCTGGTCGCGGTGCTGTGGTGGGCGACCGCCGGCGCGCTCGACCGGCAGACCGATGCCGCCATCCGTGCCGACGCCATCGCCCTGTCCGAGCGCTGGCGCGAGGCCGGCAACACCGGGCTTGTCGAGGCGATCGAGGAACGGCTGGCGGTCGATGTCGAGAACGAGGCCATCTACCTGATGATGGAAGCCGGCACCGGCCGGCGGATCGCCGGCAACCTCGACAGCTGGCCGAAGGGCCAGCCGGAGACCGGGCCCTGGTTCCGCACGAGGGTGCTGCATGATGGCCTGGCGGTGGATGCGCGGCTGCACCGGCTGGAACTGCCCGGCCTGCGGCTGCTGGTCGGCCGAGACGAGACCGAGCGGACCGAGCTGCGCCGGCTGCTGACCGAAGGCGTGGTCTGGGCTTCCGGCGCCGTGGTGCTGTTTGCCCTGGCCGGCGCTTGGCTGATCCGCCACGCCCTGCAGGCCCGCATGCGGCCGGCCTTCACCACGACGGCGGCGATCGCCGGCGGCGACCTGTCCTCTCGCGTCGCGCTGTCCGGCAGCGGGGACGAATTCGACCGTCTCGCGCAAACGCTGAACATCATGCTCGACCGGATCGGGACCTTGATGGAGGGCGTGCGCGGCGTCTCCGACGCCATCGCGCATGACCTCCGCACGCCGATCGCCCGGGCCCGCGCCAAGCTCGAGGACGCGCTGGCGACCTCGGAGGACGAGGAATCGCTGCGAGCCACGGTGGAGCAGGGGATCGCCGACCTGGACGGCATCAGCCGCATCTTCCAGGCCCTTCTGCGCATCGCCGAGGCCGAGGCGGGCGCCCGCCGGGCGGCCTTCGCGCCGCTCGACCTGGTGCATGTGCTGGCGGATGCCGCCGAGATCTACGAGGCGACGGCCGAGGCGCGTGGACAGCGGCTGGAGACCGACCTGCCGGACTCCCTGCCGATGGTTGGCGATCGCGACCTGCTGCTGCAGGCGGTCGCCAACCTGCTGGACAACGCCATCAAGTTCACGCCGTCCGGCGGTGCCGTGCTGCTCTCGGCCGCGGCGACCTCGGTGGGGATCGAGGTCACCGTGGCGGATGACGGGCCTGGTCTGTCGCTCGAGGATCGCGCCCATGCCGGGGAGCGTTTCTTCCGTGCCGACAAGGCGCGCGCCACGCCGGGCTCCGGCCTCGGCCTGTCGCTGGTGCGGGCGGTGGCGCACCTGCATGGCGGCGAGGTGTCGCTGGTGGATGCCGTGCCGCAGCGCGTGCCACCCGGTCTCCGGGTGGTGATTCGGCTGCCGCAGGGATGACCGAAGCGTCATGTTCCGCCCACGGCGGCTTCAAGAGCGGGGTCGCACTCTCCGCCCCGCGATGACGGCTGCCCTGACGCCCCCTGCGATGCTGCTGGCCCTGGTGGTTTCCGCCGCGGCGGAGCCGAGCCCGCGCGTCACCACTGACACCCCGGAATACTGCAACAGCTTGGTGGTGCGCCTGGCCGGCCTGCCAGCGGCGCAGCAGGAACCCTCCCGCACCTTGGCGGCGGAGGGCGAGCGGCTCTGCGGCACCGGGCATGTCCGCACCGGCATTGCCAAGCTGCGGCGCGCGGTGCGCGCGGCCCAGCTTTCGCCCTGAACGGCCCCGCGCGCGCCCGCATGGCTTGAGAGGTCGGGCGACCGCCCCTAAGCTTACCCCAAAGAATGGGGAAGCGCCGTGAGCGAATTGCTGTTCGAGACAACCGGCGGCATCGCCACCATCACCTTGAACCGCCCCGACAGCGGAAATGCCTTCACGCTGGAGATGCTGGCGGACTGGGAGAAGGTTTTGCGGGTCTGCATCGCCGACGACGCGATCCGCGCCGTGGTGCTGACCGGGGCGGGGCGGATCTTCTGCTCGGGTGGCGACGTCAAGCGCATGGCGCGGGTGGCTGCCGGCGGGCAGACCGCCTGGGACCGCGGCCAGTACCTGGTCAACCATGTCCACCGTATCCCGCTGACCCTGCAGGAACTCGACAAGCCCTACATCGTCGCGGTCAACGGCGCGGCGACCGGCGCCGGGATGGACATGGCACTGATGGGCGACCTGCGCTTCGCCGCGGAAAGCGCCCGCTTCGCCGAAAGCTACATCAAGGTCGGCTTCGTCGCCGGCGATGGCGGCGCCTGGATGCTGCCGCGGCTGATCGGCACGCCGAAGGCGCTCGAGATGCTCTGGACCGGCGACTTCGTCTTGGCCGCCGAGGCCGAGCGGATCGGCCTGGTCAACAAGGTGCTGCCGGACGAAGAATTGCTGCCGCACAGCATGGCAATGGCCGAGCGGCTGGCCAGCGGTCCGACGGTTGCCATCCGGCTGATGAAGCGCATGGTTCGGCAGGGCGCCAACAGCTCCTTCGCCGAGGCGCTGACCTATGCCGCGAGCTGCACCGGCATCGTCGCCGGCACTGAGGATTACCGGGAGGCGACCGCGGCCTTTGCCGAGAAGCGCAAGCCTGTCTTCAAGGGGCGATGATGATGCGCGACCGATTCACGCTCCAGCCCGCGTGCTGCGCACGGCCTGCCTCCACGATCGGGCGCTGAGACGATGACCCACCCCTGCCTGCCCTACTTCCCGCCCGGCCGCCGCCCCGGCTTCGCCGTGCCGCCCGGCGCCTGTGACAGCCATGTGCATGTCTTCGGCCCCTATGACCGCTTCCCGCTGGCCGAGGACCGCAGCTACACCCCGGTCGAGGCGCCGGTGGAGGCCTTCGTCGCGCATCTCGATGCCTTGGGCTTCGAACGCGGCGTCATCGTCACCGCCAGCGCCCAAGGCACCGACAACGGCGCGATGCTGGACGCGCTGCGGCGCTATCCCAGCCGCTTCCGCGGCGTCGCCGTGCTGCCGCCGGAGACCACCGACCGGACGCTGGACGAGATGACCGCGGCCGGCGTGCGCGGCCTCAGGCTGAACCTGCTGCGCGGCGCGGCCGGGGAGCGCACCTACCGCAACGGCGTCGGCTATGACAGCCTGAAGGAACTCGGGCCCCGCATCAGGGAACGCGGCTGGCATTTGCAGATCTGGATCCATGCGCGCGACCTGGCCGAGGCGCTGCCGTTACTCGAGCCCCATGGGATGGACTTGGTCGTCGACCATATGGGCCGCATCTCGACGGAGCATGACACGCCGGAACACCCCGGCTTCCGCCTGCTCTGCGACCTGCTGCGCGACGGCCGGGCCTGGACTAAGATCTCCGGCGCCGACCGCATCACCGGCGGCGAGGCGCCTTGGCTGGCAGCCGATCCTTATGCGAGGGCGCTGCTGGCGGCGAATGCCGGGCGCTGCGTTTGGGGCACCGACTGGCCGCATATCGCCTATTTCGACCGACCGATGTCGGAGGATGCGGCGCTGGCCGAGACGCTGGCGCGCTGGATCCCCGATGCCGCGACGCTGCAGGCCGTGCTCGTCGACAATGCCGCCCGGCTCTACGATTTCTGAAGGAGGACCCGAGACATGCTCGACGCCGCTGAATACCGCATCCCGTCCATGCGCCACCGGGTGAGCCCGGAGGAATGGCAGGCCCGCATCGACCTCGCCGCCTGCTACCGGCTGGTCGACCTCTACCACATGAGCGACCTGATCGCGAACCACGTCTCGGTCCGCGTTCCCGGCGAGGACACCTTCCTGATCAACCCGTACGGCATGCTGTACGAGGAGATCAGCGCCTCCTCGCTCATCAAGATCGATTATGACGGCAACGTCGTGCTGAAGCCCGACTTCCCCGGCACCGACTACGGCGTGAACCGCGCCGGCTTCGTCATCCACTCGGCGATCCACAAGGCGAAGCACGACATTGCCTGCGTCGCCCACACCCATACCTGGCCGGGCATGGCGGTCTCGACGCTCGAATGCGGCCTGCTGCCGAATACCCAGACCAGCATGCGCTTCGCCAAGATCAGCTACCACGACTTCAGCGGCGTCGTGCTGGACCTGTCCGAGCAGGAACGCCTGGTGCGCGACCTCGGCGACAACAATGCGATGATCCTGCGCAACCACGGCCTGCTGACGGTCGGCAACACCATCCCGGAATGCTTCAACGCGCTGCACCGGTTGGAACTGTCCTGCAAGACGCAGATCGCCGCGATGTCCTGCAACAGCCCGATGATCAAGGTGCCGGACGACGTCGTCGAGAAGACTTGGCTGAACTACCAGCCGCAGACCCGCCGTCCCTTCGGCGTGCTCGACTGGCCGGCGCTGCTGCGCAAGCTGGACCGCATCGACCCGAGCTACCGCGACTAGCCATCATGCGGATCCTCATCTCGGATATCGGCGCCGCGCGCCATGGCGGCCGCATCCGGGATGCCGTGCCGGAGGCCGAGCTTGTGCCGGTGGCGCCCGAGGGGGCGCTGCCTGACGCGGCGGGCATCGAGGTCGCCTTCGTCACCCGCGACCTCTTCGTCGGTGGCACGCGGCATCGACTGAATCCGCGTTTCCTCCGCTTCATAGACCTGCTGAAAGCCGCCCCGGCGCTGCGCTGGGTGCAGACTTTCTCCGCCGGCACTGACATGGCGGTCTATCAGGAGATGCTGGCGCGCGGCCTGCTGCTGACCAACAGCACCGGCGCCAGCGCGCCGGCGGTGGCGCAGACCGCGGTCACCGGCCTGCTGGCGCTGGCCCGGCAATTCCCCCGCATCGCCGCGGCCCAGGCGCGCCATGCCTGGGAACCACTCTATGCCGAGCCCGAGCCGCGCGAGGTCGAGGGCCAGGCCGCGCTCATCATCGGCACAGGCCCGATCGGCCAGGAGATCGCTCGGCTCTGCCGCGCCTTCGGCCTGCGCACGATCGGCATCCGCCGCGACGCCGCAGCCGGGCCGCCGCCGGGCTTCGACGCGGTGGCCGGCTTCGCCGCGCTGCCGGACCTGCTGCCGCGCACCGACTGGCTTCTCCTCGCCTGCCCGCTGACCGAGACGACGCGCGGGCTGATCGATGCCCGCGCGCTCGCACTGCTGCCGCCAGGGCGGCACCTGATCAACGTCTCCCGCGGCGGCGTAGTGGACGAAGCGGCGCTGCTGGCGGTACTGCGCAGCGGCCATCTCGCCGGCGCTTTCCTCGACGTCTTCATGATGGAGCCACTGCCGCAGGACAGCCCCTTTTGGAATCTGCCCAACGTCATCGTCTCGCCGCACAGCGCCGCGGCCTCCGACGGGCTGCCGGCGCGGGTGGCGGCGATCTTCTGCGACAACCTGCGGCGCTACCGCACCGGCGAGCCGCTGAGGAACGTGGCGCAGCCCGTCGCCTGAAAAGGAAGAACAGGAAAGGCATTTCTCCCGAATCCCTATCTCTTTCCAAGGGTCGGCACGCGCCGCGCGGCAGATACCCGCCTCACGGAAAGGGGTTCGGGGCCGGAACACTTTTTCCATAGGCCTTGCTTGACCTCGCGGAAGGCTCACCAGCCGGTCAGCCCGTTTGCGCGAGCACGGCCTGCACCGCGCGCTGCCAGGCCTCCCAGGCGGCATCCGCCGCGGTGCCGGCACGCTCGGCGGTCTGGCTCGCCTCGTTCAACCGTTTCCGGGCGTCCTCCTTCGCCGCGCCGGTCCGGTCCTCCACCGCAGCACGGGCGCGGGTCAGCTGCGCCTCCGCCAGGGTATCGGTACGGATGGCGGCGCGTGCCGCCTCCAGCAGGCGCCTTGCCTCCGCCAGGGCGGCGATCGTCCCCTGCAGCATCGCGCGTCCCGGCGCCTCGGCCGGCAGTTGCATCGCCAAGAATTCCAGCGTCTCGAGGCCGGTGCCGCCGCCGGGCATGCGGCGCCAGTCCTGGTCCAGGTCGATCTCGCGCCAGCGCAGCAGCACCGGGTCGCCGAGGCCACGATCCCAGAGCGGCACCTCCTGCCGCACCGTCTGTTCCCAGGCAAAGCGCAGCGTGGTGGCGCTGCCGTCCAGCAGGGCCTCGGTGCGCAGGCCGAAATCGCCTTCGGCGGTGACCGCGAAGATCGGCTTCGCCTCGCCCCGTCGCGGCAGGTCCAGCACCAGCCGGCCGCGCGCCCCGCGCGGGTCGATGGCCAGCGCCACCTCCTGTCGCTTCCGCACGGTGAAATGCGCCACCCCAGGCGTCATCGCCACGCCGACCGGCCGTTCGCTGCCGTCCTGCGCGGCGGTCATCTGCACGTTGCGGTCTCGCGCATAGGCGATGATCCGCTGTTCGCCCAGCGCCACCGCGCGTAGCTCGGCATCGCCCAGCCAGGCACCGGCCTCGGCCCCAGTCGCGCCATAGACCGCGGCCAGGCCATCCGGCAGCACATGGGCAGTGGCATTGGTCAGCCGCACCGCGTTCAGCGGATGGCGGACGTTCACGTCCTGCACCCACCAGATGCGCTCGGCCGGCAATCTCTCCTCCAGGAAGGGCAGGTTCGCCGTCTCCCCGCCGCGGATCGAAACCGGGGTCTGCAGGGTGAAAGCGACCCGCCCGGGCGAGGCCTCTGCCACCGCCTGCGCCGCCTCGGCCGGCGGTGGCTCCGGCGCCGCCATGCGGGCCATGGCAGCCGCGGGCAGGCGGCGGGAGACCGAGGCGCGCATATCCGGCGACATCTCCGGCAGCGCCGGTCGCGCCCCGGTATCGGCCGCCACCTCCACCCGCTCCGCGGCCCGCACCGGCAGCAACGGCCGTGCAACGCGGATAGGGGCATAGAGCGGCTGCGCGAAG
Source organism: Dankookia rubra (assembly GCF_004355005.1). Taxonomy (GTDB): domain Bacteria; phylum Pseudomonadota; class Alphaproteobacteria; order Acetobacterales; family Acetobacteraceae; genus Paracraurococcus; species Paracraurococcus ruber_A. Next base: position 21,784 of record NZ_SMSJ01000005.1, on the reverse strand, counting down.
GCGGACGGGTTGCCGGACACCAGCGACAGCCGCACCCTATTCCAATCGGTGCCCGAGCGGTTCTCCACCACCGCCCAGCCCTGCAGCCGCGCCTCCCCGGCCCCGTCCGGCAGCACCAGCCGCCAGGACGGCTTCCACAGCGGCGCGGCGGCGACATAGGTCAGCCCGACCTCGCGCGGCGCCGTCGCGCCGGACAGCCGGATGGTAATGCCGCGCATATCGGCGCTGCGGCTGGCCGCAAGCGCCTCTGCCGCGCGGGCGATCTGCGCGGCGAGTGCGGCATCGGCCAGCCTGACCTCCTCGCCTTCCCGCAGCAGCAGCAGCCGTAGGCCGCCATCGGTCAGCAGCGTCACCCGCAGGCCGGCCTCGGTGTCCTCGGCGTCCATCAACCGGCCGCTCGCGCCGCCCGCTTCCACCGCCTGGCCGCGCAGCGCCGCCATCAGCGTGGCGCGGCTGCCGAAATCCTCCGGCTTCAGCGGCAGGCCGCGGAAGGCTTCCGCCTGCAGGTCCTGCGCCGCCAGCCGCACGTCCTCGACCCGCCCGCCGGGGTCGCGCAGAAGCAGCGACTTCAATACGTCGTCCACGTCCTCGACCGGGGCGCGGAAGCCGATGCTGGCCTCCGGCGCCAGGTCCCCGGCGCGCTCGATCTGCATCAGCCCGGCATTGGAGAGAGTGACGCTGCGCACCGGCAGGTCCGCTGCAGCGGCAGGCAGGGCAAGGGCGGTCAGCAGGATGGGCGCGCGCATGGGCTTCCTTGCAAGTCGGCAACGCATCCTATCACGCCGCCCGCCGGCCGGCAGGGATGTCAGCGGGTCGGCTACGCCGCCAGCCCCGCAGCGATCCGCCCGACCTCCGCCAGCACGGCGCTGCGTGCCTCCTCCGGCGCGGCGGAGCCAGTGGAATAGGCCGCCACCAGGATCGGGCTCCGGCCCGGCGGCCAGAGAATGCCGATGTCGTTCGCCGTGCCGATCTCACCGGAGCCGGTCTTGTCGCCGACCCGCCAGCCGGCCGGCACCCCCGCCCGCAGCCGCCGGTCGCCGGTGCGGCAGCCGACCAGCCAGGCGGCGAGCTGCGCCCGCGACGCTGCTGCCAGTGCCTCGCCCAGCAGCAAAACCTGCATCAGGCCGAGCATGGCCGTCGGCGTTGTGGTGTCGCGCGGATCGCCCGGCCGCGCTTCGTTCAGCGCCGTCTCCCGCCGGTCGAGCCGCGTGACCGCGTCGCCCAAGCCCCGCAGCCAGGCGGTCAGCCCCGCCGGGCCGCCGAAGCTGTCGAGCAGCAGGTTGCCCGCGGTATTGTCGCTGAACGTCACTGCCGCGTCGCAGAGCGCGCCGATGCTCATCGCGGCCTGCTGCCCGGTCACAGGGGAGTAGGTGACGAGGTCGGCCTTCGTGTAGGCGACCATGCGGTCCAGCCCTTCCTCGCCGCGATCCACCCGCGCCAGCACACGCCCGGCCGCGAGGAACTTGAAGGTGCTGGTCAGCGGGAAGCGCTCCCCGGCGCGATGCGCCAGCCGCTGGCCGCTGCCGGTGTCGAGCACCGCGACGCCGAGACGGCCGCCGTGCCGCGCCTCAAGCGCGGCGAGCGCCTCGGCCGCCCGGGCAGGGCGCGCCAGGGCGAGCAGCGGGGCGGCCAGCAGGGTGCGGCGTGACGGCATGGGCGGGCTCTCTGCGGATTGGGGGAGCGCTGTCAGACGCCGTGCGGTGCTGCCGGTTCCGCCGGTGAACGCCCTGCCTGCCGCGCCAGCACCGCCGCCGTGCCGAAGCCGGCCAGCGAGAAGCCGAGGCCGGCGCCGAAGACCGCCATGTGGCTTTCGCCGGTCGCCGCGAAGACCGCGGCGAGGCCGAAGCCCACGACCGTCTGCACCACCGCGAAGGTCAGGTTGCAGCGCAGCCAGAGCCCGGTCGCCTGCACCCCGGCGATCTCCCGCGTCACGCTGAGGGCCACGGCAGTGACGCCGACCGCGGCGAAGCCCGCCGCCGCCGCGGCCGGCAGCACCAGCACCGGCCAGGGCGGCAGGCACAAGGCCAGGGCTGCAACCTGGATCAGCAGCCAGAGCCTGAGCGTCGCCATGCCGCCCAGCCGGTCCACCGCCCGCCCGCTCAGCACCCCGCCGGCGACCCCGGCCAGGCCGAAGACCAGCCACAGCAGCGCGGCGATGCCGACGCCGAGGCCCCGCCCGCGCGCGGCGAGGTCGGCCAGGTAGACCATCGGCGGCACCATCCCGGCGGCATAGAGCCCGTAGGTCGTCAGCAGCAGCACCGCGGGCGGCGGTGCCTCCCCCGCCGCGCCATCCAGCGCCATGTCCGGCCAGCGGGGGCGGGCCAGTCCCCAAAGCAGCAGCACCAGCCCGGCCAGCCCCAGCCAGGTCGACGGCAGCCCGGCCGGCAGCAGCGCAGGCACCATAAGTGCCCCCGTGGCGATGCCAGAGCCGACTCCGGCGATCACCACGCCGCCCGCCCGGCCGCGCTGCGCCGGCGCCACGGAGGCCTGGGTGGCCGGCCCGGCCAGTGCCATCAACAGCCCGCCGCCCATCCCGGCAAGGCCGCGCCAGGGCAGGAACCACCAGAAGCCGCCATTCCAAGCGCAGGTGGCGAGGGAGACGACCACCAGCGCCATCCCGAGGTCGAGCGTGCCCGGCACCCCGAGCCGCTGCCCCGCGCGCCGCCCGATCAGCGTGCCAATCAGGTAGCCGGCCAGTGCCGCCGCGCCGAGCGTCCCGGCCTCGGCGCCGTCCACCCAGCCGGCGCCCACCATGGCGGGGAAAAGCGGCACATAGGCGAAGCGGGCGAGGCCGTTGCCCGAGGCGGTGGCGGCGGCACCGGCAAGGGCCTGGCGGAGAAAGGGGGGCACCGGCCAAGCCTAGCGGCTGCTCGCGCCGCCGTCATGGTCGCGGAACCACAAGGGCTGCCGGGCTTTTGCACCGCCATGTCCGATCCAGCCCAGCGCAGCGCGGACCGATTGCTGGCGCAGCAGACCGCGCTTGCCCGCTTCGGGGAGCTGGCGCTGCATTCCGACGACCTGCAGGCGATCCTGCACGATGCCTGCCGCTTGGTCGCCGAAGGGCTCGGCACTGGGCTGGCTAAGGTGCTGGAGCTGCAGCCGGATGGCCGCACGCTGCTGGTCCGCGCCGGTGTCGGCTGGAAGCCCGGCGTGGTGGGCCATGTCACGCTGAAAGCCGAGCCCGGCACGCTGGAAGGGCTGGCGCTGTCGAGCCCCGAGGCCGTGGTCAGCGAAGACACCGAGACCGAGGCTCGCTTTCCGATTGCCGAATTCATGCGCGACCATGGCGTGCGGTCGCTGGTGAACGTCACCGTCATCGGCGCCGACAGCCGGCCGCCCTACGGCCTGCTGGAAGTCGACAGCCGCGCGCCGCGCGCCTTCGATGCCGATGAGATCGCCTTCCTACAAACCTATGCCAACATGCTGGCTGCCGCGGTGGACCGTCTGCGCGCGGGGGACGAGTTGCGCGCCCGGGCGGCGGATGTGGAACGGCTGTTCCGCGAATTGCAGCATCGGGTGAAGAACAATCTGCAAGTCATCATCGGCCTGATGCAGCTGCAGTCCCGCCGTGCCCGCTCGCCCGAGACGTTGGACGCGCTGCGGGTGGTGCGCCAGAGGGTCGACGCGCTGCGGCTGCTGCACGACAAGCTCTACCTCGCGGGAGATGTCGACCGGGTCGATCTCGGCGCCTACCTGGGCGAGCTGGCCGGAACGCTTCTGCGCTTCCATGCCGAGGACGAGCACGGCATCCGCCTGGTGCTGGAGATGCGGCGCATCATCGTGCCGCCGGAACAGGCGGCGCCGCTCGGCCTCATCGTCAACGAGTTCATTACCAACAGCCTGAAATACGCGTTCGACGCGGCCCCACGCGGCGGTGAGGGCACCCGCGGTACCATAGGCCTGCGGCTGGAGCCGACGCGAGGCGGCGAATTGCGCGTCATCCTCTGCGACAATGGCCGTGGCCTGCCGGAGGAACGCTCCGGCGGTACCGGCATGCGGCTGGTCGAGGGGCTGGCGCGGCAGCTCTCTGCCCGGCTGGACTGGTCGCCCGCCGGGCGGGGGACCCGGCTCACGCTGCAGTTCCGTCTGCTCCCGCTGCGGTGACGTGCAAGGCTGTGAAGCTTCTGTAACGAATGGCCTGCGATGATTGTTGAGCAGGAGCGTCGTCCAGATGGCGCCCCCAGCCGAGGCAGCATGGAACGACAGGACGATAACCCCGCAGCGGCCGCACCGCTCGCGCTCGTGGTGGACGACGAGGCGCTGCTGGCGCTGGAGATGGAGGACCTGCTGGCGGGAGCCGGCTTCGCCACCCTGATTGCCTGCTCCGAGGCGGCGGCGCGGGCGGTGCCGGCCGCGGCGCTGTCGGTCGCGGTGGTGAACCTGCGGCTGAACGGCGAACTGCTCGGCCATGGCATCATCCGATCGCTGCGGCGGCTGCGGCCCGACCTGCCGATCGTGGTGGTGACCGGCTACGACAGCGACGCCCCGCAGGCCGACCTGCGCGGACTAGGCTGGCCGACGGTGCGACTGCAGAAACCGCAGCATGGCGAATACCTGGTCGGCGCGGTGCGCGACGTGATGGCCCAGGCGAAATGTGGCGCCCGGCCACGGGGTGGACGCCGGCAGGTCGACCGGGTCTGAGGCTCTAAGCAGAGCGTTGCGGGGCAGGCACGCCCGGAGTTGTGGCCGCACCTTCCCAACGACCCGCCGAAGCGCGTGCCGACCCGAAGGTTCCGGCAGGCTGCTAGGGCGTGCCGGGCTTCTCGCTGAACAGGGCGCGCTTGCCGGGCTTGTTCTTCCATTCCTCGGCATCTGCGGGCGGCTCACCCTTTCGAGTGATGTTCGGCCATTCCGCCGCATATTGCCGGTTCAACTCGGCATATTCGGTCGCCCGATCGTCGCTGTCCGGCACGATCGCCTCGGCGGGACATTCCGGCTCGCAGACGCCGCAATCGATGCACTCGTCCGGATGGATGACCAGCATGTTCTCGCCGACGTAGAAGCAGTCCACCGGACAGACCTCGACGCAGTCCATGTACTTGCACTTGATGCAGTTCTCGAGAACGACATAGGTCACGGCTGGCAGTCCCTCGGGCCCGGCTGATCGGCGCCGCAGAGATGGACCGGGCCGCGCGCGAAGGCAACCCATCCGGGCTCTGCCGGCTTCGCGGATCAGGATTGCACGGGTCAGCCCTGCGAGGGCGGCACCAGGTCCTCGAACAGGCTCCGCGCCTCGCTGGCCGGGCCGCGCCGGTCGCCGAGCGCCAGCACCCGCCAGACCCGCACCACGCCGCGTTCCGGCGTGCCGAGGGCAAAGGTGATGGTGTCGCCTAGCCGCAGCCTGGCATGCGGCTTATCGGTCGGCTGGCGGTTGATGCGGAAGGCGCCGGATTCGACGATGCGGGCGCAGGCGGCGCGAGATTTGGCGACCCGCGCGCACCACAACCATTTGTCGAGCCGCTGCCAGTCCCGGTCCTCGCCGCCTTCCGCCACGCCCTGCCTCTCGCTACCCGCTCTGCTGCAGCTTCAGCCGCGCCAGGACCGCGAAGGGCGAATCCGGGTTCGGCCCGGCCGGCTCTGCCGGCTTGCGCGCCTCGCGCTCTTCCGGCCGTGGCCCGCGCGGGCCGCGGTCTTCGTCGCGCCGATCCGGCCTCGGGCCGCGCGGTGGGCCGCCGGGGCCGCCGCCCGGGCCGCGGTCACGGCCCTGCCAGGGCTTGCCGCCACCGCCGGGGCCACGAGAGACCTCCATCCGGCCCGGTGACTTGCGCAGTTCGGGCGGGATGGGCGGGCCGAAGAAGATCATCGCCGCACTGGTGGGCGGCGGCAGCGGCGCGTCCGGCACGCGGACCGGTCGGTCTTCCCGGTGCATGTCGCGCTGCGCATGAGCCGGGCGGCGGTCGCCGCGGTCACGCGGCGGGCGGCCGTCCTGCCGATCGCGCGGCGGGCGGCCCTCTTGCCGGTCGTGCTGCGGACGGTTCTCCTGCGGCGGGCGCTGGCCGGGCCGGGCTTCCCGCTGTCCTTCCGGCCGGGCATCGCGGCGGGTCTGCCGAGGCCCATCCTGCCGCGCCTCGCCCTGCTGCGGCCGCGGCCCGAGCCCGGCCCGGCCCTCGTTGCGTCCTTCGTTACGCCCATGCGGCCTTGGGCCACGCTGGTGCTGATGGTGTTGTGGGCGCGGCTGGGCGACGCGCAGCGGGGTCGGCGGGCCGTACTCGTTCTCCGCCAGCGGCGGCGCTTCCAGCAGACGGAAGCCGAGCGCGGTCAGCGCCGCCCCCAGCGTATCCGCCTTCACGCCGAGCCGGCTGGCGAGGTCGGGAGGCGGCGGCGCCGGGGCGCGCCTTGTCAGGAAGCCGAGCTCGGCGGCGATGCGTTCGGCGACGTCCAGCCGCAGCAGCACCGGCCCGGCCGGCAGCCAGCCCATGGTCTGGGCAAAGCCCGGCGGCCAGCCGATCGGGGGTGGCGGGTTGGTCTCGCCCTCATGGGCCTCGCGCAGCTGCAGCGCGACGAGGCCCGGGGCGGGCAGCGAGGGGGTGTCGATGTTGCGTGACATCGCCCAGAGCTGCGCCCGCAGCGCCATGGCGCGCGGCTTCAGGGCTTCCGGGACAAACAGTGCGAAACGGCCGGCTCGGACGCCTATCGCCTTCAGCTTTTGCCGCAGATCCTGGTTGATCCCGGCATTGGTGTTGCCGGGGACCAGTCCGAGATGCTCGCGCAAGGTGTAGGCCGGGCCGCGCAGCGCGCCCTCGGCCTCCGCCTTCGCCTCGATCGTGGACAGGATGGCGAGCTCCTTGCCCACCAGCCCTTCCACATACTTGGCCAGTCGGGCGCGGACGCGCTCGCGCTGGGCGCCGTCGAGGAACTCGCTCGCCAGCACCTCGACCTGCGGCTTGCCGGGCTGGTCGCCGATCCGCAGCCGGGCGATCTCGGCCGGCTCGGCGCCGGGGCTGGTCCAGGTGACGCGATGGTTCGGCGTCAGCGCGAATGCTTCGTCCTTGGCGGTCTCCACCGCGGCGACGCGGCGCGGCATCTCCTCCCGCAGCGCACGACGGGCGGCGCGGAGGACGAGCTTCCGCTCCTCCTCGGTCGCGCCTTCGGCCTTGGGGTGAAAGAGAAAGCCGGCGACCTTGCCGACGGTATGCCCCTCGACCACCACCTCGCCCTGGCGCGTCACCGCGGAAAGCAGGTCCTCGCCTTCCGTGTCGTCCAGCCGGCGCATAAGGTGGGCGGCGCGCCGGTCGACGAAGCGGGCGGTCAGCCGCTCGTGCAGCGCGTCGGAGACCGCGTCCTCGGCCTTCCGGGCCTCCGCCTGGAAGGTCGCGGCGTCGCGGGTCCAGTCGGCGCGGGCGGCGATGTAGGACCAGACCCGGATATTGGCCAGGCGCGCCATCAGCGTATCGAGGTCGCCTTCGGTCGCGCCACATTGGGCGATCTGCCCGGCCACCCAGTCGCTCGGCAGCACGCCGTCCTCGGCCAAGTGCTTGAAGATGCGGCCGACGAGCCGCGTGTGGGTGTCGTCCGCCAGCTTGCGGAAATCCGGCACTTGGCAGGCTTCCCAGAGTAGCTGGACGCGGTTGCGGCCCGAGGCCAAGGCGCGCAGCTCCTGCTCCCGCGTCAGCATGGAGAGCGTGATGAAGTCGTCGGCATCGTTGCCGCGTGCCAAGCCGGGCAGAGGAGGCGGGGTGGAAAGGCTGTCCATCAGCGCGTCGACGCTGGTGAAGTCGAGCTCGCTGTTCCGCCAGGCCAGGGTCTGCAGCGATTCGAAATTGTGGTTCTCGATCTTGTAGACGATCTCGTCCGGCAGGGCTGGGCATTCGCCGGTCGTGCCGAAGGTACCGTCGCGCATGCCGCGGCCGGCGCGGCCGGCGATCTGCGCGGCTTCCTGCGCGGTCAGCTGGCGGGCCTTATGGCCATCGAATTTCTGCAGGGCGGCGAAGGCGACATGGTCGACATCCATGTTCAGCCCCATCCCGATGGCGTCGGTCGCCACCAGGAAGTCGACCTCGCGGTTCTGGTAAAGCGCCACCTGGGCGTTGCGGGTGCGGGGCGACAGGCGCCCCATCACCACGGCGCAGCCGCCGCGGCGCCGGCGGATGGCCTCGGCGATCGCGTAGACCTCGGCCGCCGAGAAGGCGACGACGGCGCTGCGCGGCGGCAGGCGGGTGAGCTTGGCGGGGCCGGAATGGGTCAACTGCGACAGCCGCGGCCGTGTCTCGATCTCGGCTCGCGGCACTAGGCGCTGCAGCAGCGGGCGGATGGTCTCGGCGCCCATGAACATAGTCTCGACCATGCCGCGTGCATTCAGCAGGCGGTCGGTGAACACATGGCCGCGGTCGGGGTCGGCGCAGAGCTGGATCTCGTCCACCGCGACGAATTCCACGCGGCGGTCAAGCGGCATGGCCTCGACCGTGCAGGCGAACCACTTGGCGCCGGGCGGGACGATCTTCTCCTCACCCGTGATCAGGGCGACGTGCTGCTCCCCTTTCGCGGCGACCATGCGGTCGTAATTCTCGCGCGCCAGCAGGCGCAGCGGGAAGCCGATGATGCCGCTGGAATGGGCCAGCAGGCGGGTGATCGCCAGATGCGTCTTGCCGGTGTTGGTGGGGCCCAACACGGCCTTGACGCGGGCGTCGAACATGGGGGTGTGGGGGTCGGGCATGCGGCGCCATGCATGGGCCGGATGCGCAGGATTTGCAACCACGTGGGCCGGAAGTTAGGGGGCGCCGATGCGTGCAGACCAAGCCCGACCCGCCGTCGCAATGCCGTGCCGCCCGACGATGCCGGTCGGCTGAGCGCGTCCCGGTGTCAGCTCCCGCCCGTTTCGCCCTGCTTTTCGCCGCACAATTCGCCGCGGTCGGCATCCTCATGCCCTTCCTCCCCGCGGTGCTCCGGGACCATGGGCTTACGGCGCAGGAGATCGCTCTGGTGCTTGCTGCCGGCTCCGCCGTGCGGCTGCTGGCGGCGCCCGCCGTAGGACGCGGGGCGGATGGCTTCGGCGATGCGCGGACCATCCTGCTGCTGGCCGCAGCCCTGGCCACCTGCACGGTGACCGGCTTCGCCCTGGCCCAGGGCTCCGCCGCCCTGCTGGTGGTGGCCGTGCTGCACGCCATGGTGAACGCGCCGGTAGTGCCGCTCTCGGACGCGCTTTGCCTCGGCGCGGCACGGGAGCAGCGGTTCGACTATGGCCGGGTGCGCTCGGCCGGGTCGCTCTCCTTCATCTTGGCGGCCATCGTGGCCGGGCAGGCGGTGCAGTGGCTCGGGGTGAGCAGCATCGTCTGGCTGGCCTCCGCCTGCCTCGGCCTGACCGCGCTGGCGGCGCGCGGCCTCCCAGCAGAACGGGCGGCGGCGCGTGGCCGGGGCGGCTTTGCCGCGCCCTTCGCCGTCCCGGCCTTCCGCCGAATCCTGCCGCTCTCGGCGCTGATCCAGGGCAGCCATGCGCTCTATTACGGCTTTGGCACGCTCCACTGGCAGGCGGCGGGGCTCTCGCCCGGCGTCATCGGCCTGCTCTGGGCAGAGGGCGTAGTGGCCGAGGTCGCACTCTTTCTTTGGGGCAAGCCGCTGGTGGAGCGGCTGGGGGCGCCGGGCTTGGCGGCGCTGGCGGCGGGTGCCGGGGTGGTGCGCTGGGGGGTGACGGCGGAAACGGTCTGGCTGCCAGCCCTGGCCGCGGTGCAACTGCTGCATGCGGTGACGTTCGGCGCGCAGCATCTGGCGGCGATGCGGGTACTGGGCGGTATGCCGCCGACCCAGGCGGCGACGGCGCAGACGCTGCATGCCTCGATCGGGGTGGGGCTGGCTTCCGGCCTGCTGACCTTTGCCTCTGGCCCGCTCTATGCAGCCTGGGGAGGTCAGGGCTTCTGGGCAATGGCGGGATTGTGCGTCCTGGCGCTGCCGCTGGCCTTCCGGCTGCGGCGGGATTGAGCCAGCGCCAGGAGGCGCGGCCCGTGCTGCGGTCGGGTCCGGGTCAGCAGCCCGGCACCGACGGCAAACAGGCCGAAGGCCAGATGCGGCGTTCGCCGGCCGGGAAAGCCGAGCAGCGCCGGGGCGGCGGCCAGCGCTGCGCCGCCGGCGATGTCGAGCGCCAGGTGCTGACGCATGTCCAGCACCGGCGCCAGCCCGAGCTCGTAGTCGGTCAGCGCCGCATAGGCGATGGCGCCGGCGCCTGCCACCTGGGCCGACCGGGCCGCCGCCGAGCCAGGGCGCAGGTGGAACAGGCGTGGTGCCAGCAGCAGGGCAGCGCCCCAGAGGTAGTCCATGACCCCATGAAGCCGGGTGGAAACCAGGCGCATCCGTTGGATCCTTCGGCAGGTCGCCCGCCAACGCCCGGAGCAGGCCGGCTGTTCCGGCAGCCGTGGCCCGGCCACCACGCCGTTCCGCCGCCGCGTTCCGTCCCCGTTATCCACAGCCATCCCCGTAATCCACAGGGCCCGTTCCGCGCTAGTATTGCCGCATGAACACCATCGACCAGGCATCGCCCTTCGCGGGCGTCGACGGGCTGCTCGGCCTGTCGCAGCGCACGCCGCCGCACAACTACCAGGCGGAGCAGGCGCTGCTCGGGGCACTGCTGGCCAACAACAAGGCCTACGAGCGCGTATCCGAATTCCTCGCGCCCGAGCATTTCGCCGAAGCCGCGCATGGCCGGATCTACCGCGCCATCCAGCGCCGGGTCGAGGCCGGGCAACTGGCCGATGTCGTCACCCTGCGCCCGGAATTCGAGCATTCGGGCGTGCTGGACGAGGTCGGCGGCCCCGCCTACCTGGCCCAGCTGCTCACTGCCATGGTCGGCATCATCAATGCCGGGGAGTACGGCCGGCTCGTCCACGACTGCTGGCTGCGCCGCCAGCTGGTCGATGTGGGGGAGGAGGTGGTCAACCGCGCCTTCGGCGCCGAGGCCGAGCTTTCCGCCAAGGAACAGCTGGAGGCAGCGGAGCAGCGGCTGTTCGACCTGGCCAAGGATGGTGGGACCGAGGGCGGTTTCGTCACCTTCGAGCGCGCGCTGACCGATGCGGTGGAACTCGCTGCCAAGGCTTTCTCAACCCCCGGCGGCGTATCCGGCCTGCCCTCCGGCCTGCGCGACCTGGACGCCAAGACCGGCGGCATGCACGGGTCCGACCTGATGATCATCGCGGGACGCCCGGCCATGGGCAAGACTGCGCTGGCGACCAAGATCGCCTTCGGCGCCGCCCAGGCCCTGGTGCGGGAGGCGCAGGAGAAGGGCGAGGGCGTCCAGCCGCGCGGCACGGTGGCGATCTTCTCGCTGGAGATGAGCGCCGACCAGCTGGCCACCCGTCTGCTGTCCGAGGCGGCGCGCATCTCCGGCGACAAGATCCGCCGCGGCGACATCTCCCAGCGCGACTTCGACCGCTTCGTCGAGGTGAGCCGCGAACTCGCCATCCTGCCGCTGGTGATCGACGATACGCCGGCGATCACCATCTCGGCGCTGCGGACCCGTTGCCGACGGCTGAAGCGGACGCGGGGCCTGGAGCTGGTGGTGGTGGACTACCTTCAGCTGATGCGGCCGGCGGCGGGGACCCGGCCGGAAAGCCGGGTGCTTGAAATCTCGATGATTACCCAAGGGCTGAAAGCAATTGCGAAGGAGCTTTCGGTGCCGGTGATCGCGCTGTCGCAGCTCTCCCGCGCGGTAGAGCAGCGGGAGGACAAGCGGCCGCAGCTCTCGGACCTGCGCGAATCCGGGTCGATCGAGCAGGACGCCGACATGGTCATGTTCGTCTACCGCGACGAATACTACCTGGCGCAGCGCGCCCCCAAGGAGATGGGCTTCGACAATGGCGGCAAGTTCGAGGAAGCCATGACCAAGTGGCAGGCCGACATGGAGATGGCGCACAACAAGGCGGAGCTAATCATCTCGAAGCAGCGGCATGGCCCGACCGGCACGGTAAAGCTGTTTTTCGAAAGCGAGTTCACCCGCTTCGGCGACCTCGACGTGGTACATGACGGTTCGGACCGGCACTGAGCCACTGAAAAAAGATCGGGGAGGGAAAAGAATTTCCCTCCCCGAAGCCTAACCCATCCCGCTGTCAGTCGGGCATCTGCCGCGCAGCAGGTGCCGGCTCACATAAGTCGATGCGGGGTCGGGCGCATGCGTCCAGCGGGAGAATGGCTTCTCCCCAGCCTATCTCAGTGGCGCCGCTCGGGGCCGGCCTTCGGCACTTCCTGGATTGTCTCCACGTCCACGTCCTGCCGGCGGACGGTATCGCGCACGACCTCGCGCCGCTCCACGCTCCGCTTGCGCAGCGCCACCTCGCCGGTCACCCGCGCCTCCTTCGACACCACCGGCCGTTCGCTGGTCGCGGTCAGCTCCACCGTCTCCTCGCGGAAGGCATGCGCGGCCTCCTCGGGACGGAGGGCATGGTCCTCGCGGCGGCGCTCCACCTCGACCGTCTCTTCATGCAGCGTCACCGGCTTCTCGACCTCGCGCTCGGTGACGCTGGTCACCAGGCGCTTGCCGCCCGTGGCTTCCCGCTTGCCGACATGCAGCTCCTCCTCGATGGACTGGGCGCGCTCGGTTGTCTCGCCGCCCCGGCCGAGCAACTGCTCCGGCGCCTTCAGCTCGAAGCGGTTCATCACCGCCAGCGCGCTGTCCGCCGTCTCGGCTTCTGCGGCGACCAGGATGCCGCCCTGCATCACCGCCTCGGCGTAGAGCCGGGCGCGGGCCGGCTCGAGGCCGCGCTCCGCAAGTTCCCCGGCGAGCGCCTGGCCGGTGCCGCGGTCGAAAATCACCACGGCGGACTGGTCGCAGCCGGCCTCAACCAGCGCGCTGCGGACACGCAGCGCCGATTCGCGGTCGGCCAGCAACCCGATCACGGATTCCATCATGAAATTCCCCTATATTTTCAATGTAGTCGTTTGCGCCCAGGCGCTCACGGCCCCGGGTCGCGGTCCGGCCCGTCCGGCGGGGCATCACGCTCGACGAGGATCTCCTCGTGGCGCAGCGACACCTTCTCCCGGACCTGCCGAGTGTCCCGTCGCCGGGTGATGCGCACTTCTTCAACCAGGCGAAGGCGCTTCTCGACGACGAGCACTTCCTCCACCACCGGGTAGATGGTGGTATTGCCTTCGTGGCGGATGCCGGCCGGCGCCTCGATCCAGGCGCCTATGGGCACGCGTTCCACCTCGAGGGATTCGGTCTGGACCGGGATGTCCAGCACCTCTTGCGTCGTCTGGACGCGCTTGTGCAGGCGCACCCGGTCAGTGACGACGCGCTCCTTGTAGACCACCGCCGTTTCCTCGATGACAGGAACGACCTTCTCATCGATAAGTCGTCCTGATGGATCCGGCTCGGCCATGCAATCCCCCATCCGTCGCAAAATCAGATGCGATGGTATTCACGCGATCAACGATCTAAGCCGACCACTTCAGTATTGTGACAGCGGCGGGGTGGTCTGGCGCGGGTCGGTCCAGGGCCCGCTGACTCAGAGAACATGCTGCGCCGCAACGCGTTCCGCTGCGGCGCACAATTAACCCGTTGCGAAATCAGCTTTCCCGGCCCTTGGGCAAGGCTTCTTCGGTCGCCTGGGCGGTGCGCCCGAGCGTCGCCTGCCCAGCCAGGATAAGATCCAGGTAGCCGTGCAGCATCTTCTGCTGCAGCTCGATCAGCGCAACCGGATTGGCCAGGCGGAGCATCTCCTGGCCGATTTGCCAATTGGTACGGGCCATGTCACCGAGAAATCCGGCGAAGGCCTGCGGCAGCGCCACCATCCCGACCATTGCTGGCCGCATCGTCGTCTCTGCCTGGCCGGCGACTGCTCCGTTGGCGACCTGCGCCGATTGCCGGCCGCTGGTCTCGATGGCTTCGGCTTGGCGGGTAACCTCGGCAGCGGAGCGCTGCGCGACCTCGGCACCGGTGCGCCGCGCTGCCTCCATGCCGCGCTCCATCGCTTCTCCGGTCCGGCTGACAGCCGCTTCCAGTGCCGCGTCGCCCTGTTGGGCGGCGGCCTTGCCGGCCCGACCGATCACCTCGGCCCCGACCTTGGTAGCCTGCTGAGAGCCGCGGCGCATCGTCTCCGCCGCGCCATCGGTTTGGTCCTGCCGCCTGTTGCTGTCGGCCATTGCCTAATTTCCTTCTTTGAATTGACGCGCCGGCGGAAGCTCTATGGCATCCTGCAATCCCTGGTTTTGGGAAATTGTGCCCTGCGGTAACACGAGTCACGATTGTGCTGGCGCTCAGTGCAACGCCGCGCCCCGGACCCGGTTGCGGTACTTTGCTGCTCGGCCAGTGCAAGGGTCGTCGTCACAATCCGAGGCTTGCCGCCCTCCGCCGCGCGGTCCATGCCGTGCTGCACAATGTACCTGGGGTGAAGGCGATGCAGGCGGTGCTGACCGTCGATCTCGGTGCCGTGGCCGACAACTGGCTCTTGTTGCGCGACCGCGCCGCCCCTGGCGCGGTGGCCGGCGTGGTGAAGGCGGATGGCTACGGGCTCGGCGCCGCCCCGGTAGCCCGCGCACTGCACGCAGTCGGCTGCCGGCACTTCTTTGTCGCCCATCTGACGGAGGGTGTGGCGGTGCGCGCCGCGCTCGGCCCCGGCCCGATGGTCGCGGTGCTGAACGGCTTCGCACCGGGAGCGGATGGCGAGGCCGGCCTGTTGCCCGTGCTGAACGGCCCCGGCGACGTCGCAGCCTGGGCCGCCGCCGCTCGTGCCAAGGGCAGGCAACTTCCCGCCCTGCTGCACGTCGACACGGGCATGGCGCGGCTCGGCCTGACCCCGGCTGAGGCCGCGGTGCTGGCAGCCGACCCGGCGCGGCTGGCCGGGCTCGAACTGCGCCATGTCATGACCCACCTGGCCTGTGCCGACGACCCGGAGAATCCCCTGAACGCCCAGCAGGCCAGCCGCTTCGCCGCCATCCGCGCCCGCCTGCCGGCGGCGGCGGCGAGCCTGGCCAATTCATCCGGCATGTTCCTCGGCCCCGATTTCGGCTCCGACCTCGCCCGGCCGGGTTGCGCGCTGTACGGCATCAATCCGACCCCGGCCGTGCCGAACCCGATGCGGCAGGTGGCAACGCTCGAGGCTCCGGTGCTGCAGGTTCGGGAAATCCCGGCCGGCACGCCGGTCGGCTATGGCGCGTCCTGGACCGCCGCGCGGCCCTCCCGGATCGCCACCGTTGCCGCGGGCTATGCCGATGGCTACCTTCGTTCGCTCTCGGGGCGGGCCGTCGGCAGGATCGCCGGCCGGCCCGTGCCCCTGGTCGGCCGGGTATCCATGGACCTCATCACCTTCGACGTGACCGATCTGCCTGACGTCGTGCCCGGCACGATGGTGCAGCTGATCGGCCCCGGGAACACCCCGGACGAGGTCGCCGCCGTGGCCGGTACCATCGGCTACGAGATCCTGACCTCGCTCGGCGCCCGCTACCGCCGCGCATATCGCGCCGCCTGATGGGAGCCATCCTGCTCGATCCGCTGGCGGCGCTCGGCCGCGGGGTCATCGCCGCCTGCCACGCCGTCGGCAACCTGGGGCTCTTCGCGCTCGAGGCGACGAGCCACCTGCTGCGGCCGCCCTTTTACGGCCGGCTGTTCTGGCGCGCCTTCGTCGAGATCGCCTGGTTCTCGCTGCCGGTGGTGGCGCTGACCGCGGTCTTCACGGGCATGGTCCTCGCGCTGCAGAGCTATACCGGCTTCGCCCGCTTCAATGCGCAAAGCGCCATTGCAAGCGTGGTAGTCATCTCCCTGGTCCGCGAATTGGGCCCGGTGCTGGCGGCGCTGATGGTGGCGGGGCGCATCGGCGCCAGCTTCGCCGCCGAGATCGGTACCATGCGCGTGACCGACCAGATCGACGCGCTGACCACGCTGTCCACTAACCCGATGAAGTACCTGGTGGCGCCCCGCATCCTGGCCGCCGTCATCGCTCTGCCGCTGCTGGTGCTGGTGGCCGACGTGATCGGGGTGATGGGCGGCTGGCTGATCGGCACGCAGAAGCTCGGCTTCGTCTCCGCCGCCTACCTGAAATCCACCTTCGACTACCTGGAAGCGGACGACGTCGTCTCCGGCCTGGTGAAGGCGGCGGTCTTCGGCTTCGTCATCGCCCTGATGGGCACCTGGTGCGGCTACAATTCGAAGGGCGGGGCGCAGGGCGTCGGTGGGGCGACGACCAAAGCGGTAGTCGCTTCCTCCATCCTCATCCTGGCGCTGGACTACGTCCTGACCGAGATCTTTTTCGCGCAATGAGGGACATGACCGACCAGGCGATCCTGTCCCCCCCGGTGGCCGTGGCCGGCGTGCCGAAGATCCGCATGCGTGGCGTGCGGAAGGCCTTCGGCGCGAAGCAGGTGCTGGACGGCGTCGACATCGACGTCGATGCGAGGCATTCGCTGGTGATCCTCGGCGGCTCCGGCAGCGGCAAATCGGTGACGATCAAGAGCATCCTCGGACTGATCGAGCCGGACGAGGGGACGATTGAGGTCGACGGCCGCGACGTGCTGCGCATGGGATGGCGGGAGCGCGAGGCGCTCGGCGATCGGATCGGGATGCTGTTCCAGAACGGCGCGCTGTTCGACAGCCTGCCGGTCTGGGAGAATGTCTGCTTCAAGCTGCTGGCGCAGAAGCGCATTACCCGAGCCAAGGCGCGCGACCACGCGGCCGAGGTGCTGGCGCAGGTCGGTCTCGCCGGCTCTGTCGGCGACCTCTCGCCCGCCGAGCTTTCCGGCGGCATGCAGAAACGCGTGGCACTGGCCCGCGCCATCGCGGCGCGGCCGGACATTATTTTCTTCGACGAGCCGACCACCGGGCTCGACCCTATCATGGGTGCGGTCATCGATGGACTGATCGTCGATTGCGTGAAGAAGCTGGGCGCGACCGCGGTGTCCATCACCCACGACATGGCCAGCGCGCGGCGTATCGGCGACACCGCCGCGATGCTGCACAAGGGGCGGATCGTCTGGAGCGGCCCGGCCGGCGCGCTTGGCCATACCGGCAATGCACTGGTGGACCAGTTCGCCAATGGCGAGCGCGAGGGTCCCATTCAGATGGAGCTCAGGCGGTAGCCGCCGCAGGTCGGATGCCAGACTCCCAAAACTGGAGGAGGAGCTCGGGGAGAATACCTTCCCTCGATCTTACTTCCTTTACCGACCCGGCTTCGGCGGATCGGCTTGGGCCGTCGTCGGATCCTCCGGCCAATTATGCTTCGGGTAGCGCCCCCGCATGTCCTTTCGCGCATCCAGCCAGCCGGCCTTCCAGAACCCCGCGAGGTCGCCTGTGACCGCGATCGGCCGTCCCGCCGGCGACAGCAACGCTACCTGCAGCGGCACGCGGCCTTCCGCCAGCTTCGGCAGGCCGGACAGGCTGTACAAATGCTGCGCCCGGGCCTCGAGCGTGGGCACTTCCCGCGCATAGTCGATGGTGGCGCTGCGGCCCATCGGCAGCGGCAGGCGGGCGGGCAGGGAGGCGTTCAGCCGCTGGCGGCGGTCCCAGGGAAGGGACTGCAGCAGGATGTCCGGCAGGTTCAGCCCGGCGAGTTCGGTCAGCCGGGTCTTGCCGTGCAGCTGCGGGGCCAGCCAGTCCTGCACCGTGGCGATCAAGCTGGAGTCCGACAGGTCGGGCCAGGAGTCACCCTCGGCCTGCCGCATCCAGCCGATGCGTGCCTGAAGCTGCCTAGCTCCCTCGCCCCAGGGCAGGTCGCGCAAGGACCGCTCGGCCACGGCCGTCGCCAGCGCCGCGGCGACGGCGGCCGGGTCGGCATGCGGGATGGTCGCTTCCTCCAGCACCAGCGGGCCGAAGCGGAGCCGGCGGCGGGCCTGCACGGCGCCGGCGCGGGCGTCGAAGGCGGCGCCCTCCTCCTGCACGAAGCGCTCGGGGAAGCGCGCCTCCAGCGCCGCGCGGTCGATGCGGGCGGCCATGCGGATGCGGGCATCGGTGCCCTGCAGTTCCAGATCGGCGACGGCGAGCAGCGGCGACTTGGCCAGCGAGTCGGTGGTCGCCAGCCGGGCGCCCTGGCCGGAGGCGAGGCGGAAGGCACCGGCCATGACGCCGCGCATGGCGGCGATCCGGTCGGGGAAGCCAGCCGCCAGCAGGGCGCCCGGATCACCCTCGGGGTAGACCGACCCATGCACGCCCAGCCGCCGGCGGTGCAGCGCCGCGGCGCGGCGGATGCGCTGGATCGCCGGGCGGTCTGCATTCGGGTGGTCACCGCCATGCAGCAAGTCAAGCCGCAGGCCGATATCGGCCGGCGCCTCCCGGATGTCGCTTCCGCGCGCATTCGCGCGACGGATCGGATCGCGCTCCTCCAGCAGTGCGGCGAGATCGGCGGCCATGGCCTTCTCGCCCTCCGTCTCGGCCGCGGCCAGCATGCGCGCCAGCCGCGGATGGGTGCCGAGCCGCGCCATCCGCCGCCCGATCGCGGTGACCCGGCCGGCGCCGTCCAGCGCATCAAGCTCCGCCAGTAGCGCTTGTGCCGCGGCCATGGCTCCTGCCGGCGGCGGGTCCAGCCAGGACAGCGCGGCCGGCTCCGTCCCCCAGGCGGCGAGGTCGAGGGCGAGGCCCGACAGCTCCTCCTCAAGGATCGCCGGCCGGTCCTGCGGCGCCAGGCCGCGATGCAGCGCCTCCGACCAAAGCCGGATCGCCACGCCCGGCGCGGTGCGGCCGGCGCGGCCGGCGCGCTGCTCGGCCGCAGCCTTCGAAATACGCACCGTGACCAGCCGGGACAGACCGGTGGCGGGATCGAGCCGCGGTGCCCGGCGGAAACCGCCATCGACCACTATGCGGACACCAGGGACGGTCAGCGAGGTCTCGGCGATCGAGGTTGCCAGTACCACCTTCCGCCGCGGGCCGGGGTTGAGTGCCAGGTCCTGCTCGGCCGGCGGCATCTCGCCGTGCAGCGAGCGGATGTCGGCCTCGATCCCGCCGAGCCGCTCGGCGGTACGGCGGATCTCGCCCCAGCCCGGCAGGAAGGCGAGGATGTCGCCCTCATGCGCCTTGAGCGCCGTGCGGATCGCTGCGGCCATCGCTTCCGGCAGGTCGCGCGGATTCTGGATGTCACGCGGCCGGTGCTCGATCGTGACCGGCCAAGCGCGGCCGAGGCTTTCGATTGTCGGCGCATCCGTTGCCGTGGCGTCGGCAGCCGCCCCGCTCCCCATCAACCCCGCAAAGATGCCGCCATCCAGCGTGGCCGACATGGCCAGCAGCCGCAACTCGGGCCGCAACGCCCTTTGCAGGTCAAGGCAGAGCGCGAGGGCCAGGTCGGTATCGAGATTGCGCTCATGCGCTTCGTCGAACAGGACCGCGGCGATGCCCTCGAGCCCGGGGTCGGATTGCAGCCGCCGCACCAGCAGACCCTCGGTCACCACCTCGACCCGGGTGGCGGCGGAGACCGCGCGGTCCAGCCGGGTGGCGAGGCCGATGGTATGGCCGGGCGCGCCCTCGCCAAGCAACTCGGCCATCCGTCGCGCCGCGGCCCGGGCCGCCACGCGGCGCGGTTCCAGTACCAAGATCTTCCGCCCCGCCGCCCAGGGCTCGTCCTTCAGGACCAGCGGCACCAGCGTGGTCTTGCCGGCGCCGGGCGGGGCGATGAGCAGGGCGTTGGAGCCGGCGCGCAGCGCCGCGGTCAGCGCGGGCAGCGCCTGGGTCACCGGAAGGTCGGGCAGCATCCTGCGGATTATAAGGTAGCCGCCATGCGCCTAAAAAAGGGGCCTCAGGCCTCCTCGCCGTCCGCCTCCTCGCCCTCCTCGTCGAGCTCGATGAGGAAAACGGCAAAATCGTCGCCATCGCCCGGGCCGTCCTCCTCCCCGGCACTGTCCTCCTGCGCCTCGGCCAAGCCCTGCTCCCAGCGGGTGGTCTCGACCGGGTCGGCGTCGCGCACGGCAAGCGGCGCCTCGCCATCCCAGACCGGCACGCCCTCGGATTCGAATTCCTGCAGGTCCGGCCCGATCAGGCTGGCCAGAATCTCCTCGGCGGAATCCCGGCTCGTCTCGGAGAAGACGAGCACAGGCCGGCTTGCGACCTCGACGGTGAACAATGGCATGGCGTGGGATTCCTGGTTGGCGGGCTGCTCCTAAACCGGATCGCCGCCGGGCGGAAACGCCTGGGACGGCGAATTCGCTCCCGGTCGCTGGCGGGCGGCGCTTGCTTTGGCCGGGCGGCGTTCCGTTCTATGGCTGCGCCATGGTCCGCCAAATCCTGTTCGCCCTGCTGGTCCTTCTCGCCCCGCTTGCCGGCCGGGCCGGGGAGAGCGCGGCCATCACCTCGCCGCGCGCTACCGCCACGCTGGCCGCCGCCGCTGCCGAGGTAGCGCCGGGGCAGCCGGTCGAGCTAGGCCTCCGCCTTCGACTAGCCCCCGGCTGGCATACCTATTGGCAGAACCCCGGCGATGCCGGCGCGCCGCCGGAGGTCACCATCGTGGCGCCGGCCGGTGCCGAGGGCAGCCCGATCCGCTGGCCGGCCCCCGCCCGCATCCCGACCGGCCCGCTGGTCAGCTTCGGTTATGAGGGCGAGGTGCTGCTGCCCTTCCGCATGGTGGTGCCGGCCGGCGCCGCTTCCGGCGACCGGCTGAGCATCGAGGCCGAGGCGAACTGGCTGGTCTGCGCCGAAATCTGCATCCCCGAGGAGGGGCGTTTCCGGCTCGACCTGCCGGTGGCCACCGCGGGCCGCGCGGATGCCGGGCTCGCCCCGCTGTTCACCGCGGCGGAAGCCGCGGCGCCGCGGCCTTCTCCCTGGGCGGTGCGGGCGGCTCTGGCCGGGACGCGCGGCAGCCTGACCCTGGAAGGGGAAGGGTTGTCGGCCGCCGCGATTCGCGACGCCGTTTTCTTCCCCACCGAGGGCGGGCTGCTGGACAATGCCGCACCGCAGCCGCTGCGCGTCCATGACGGCAAGCTGACCTTGGGATTGACCCGGCCGGAAGGCGCGGCAAGCCCCGCCACCCTGTCCGGCGTGGTTGCCCTGACGGATGCGGCCGGCGTGCGCTCGGCCTATGCCGTCGCCGCCCCGGTCGGCGGCGTGCCGGAGACGGGGGCGGGGGCGCTGACGCTCTGGCAGGCGCTGCTTTCCGCCTTCCTCGGCGGGCTGATCCTGAACCTGATGCCCTGCGTTTTCCCGATCCTGGCGATGAAGGCAATGGCGCTGGCGCGGCTGTCCGGCGCCGCCAAAGCCGAGGTCCGGGCGCATGCCGGCAGCTATACCCTCGGCGTGCTTGCCGCCTTTCTGGCTATGGCTGCGGTGCTGGTCGGGTTGCGCGCGTCCGGGATCGCCGCTGGCTGGGGCTTCCAGTTCACCGCCCCGGCCTTCGTCGCGGCGCTGGCCTGGCTGATGTTCGCGGTCGGGCTGAATCTCTCGGGCGTCTATGCGATCGGTGGGCCCGTCGGGGCGGGCGGGGCGCTGGCCAGGCGCGGCGGCCATCCCGGCAGCTTCGCTACCGGGGCGCTGGCGGTGCTGGTGGCGACGCCCTGCACCGCACCCTTCATGGCGGCGGCGGTCGGCACCGCGCTGGCCCTGCCGGCGCCGGCGACGCTGGCGGTCTTCGCCGCGCTCGGCCTCGGCCTCGCCGCGCCCTATGCGCTGCTGGGGCTCTTCCCCGGCTTGGCGCAGCGCCTGCCGCGGCCGGGCGCCTGGATGGAATGGCTACGCCAGGGCCTCGCCTTCCCGATGTACGCCGCTTCCGCCTGGCTGGCCTGGGTGCTGGCGCAGCAGGCGGGCCCGGACGGGCTCCTGCTGGTGCTGACCGGCGCGGTGCTGCTCGGCTTCGCCGGCTGGGCGCTCGGCATCGGGCAGCGCAGCGCTGGCGGCGGGCGCCGCGCCGGCCGGGCGCTGGCCGCCGCCGCGGCCATTGCCGCGCTGGCCCTGCTGCCGGCG
>NZ_SMSJ01000059.1 GCF_004355005.1 Dankookia rubra | reverse complement strand
GCGGGCCGGGCTGGCGGGGTGCGGCCCGCCGCCGGCCGGAACCGGCGCGGCCGGGCCGGCCGCCTGGCGCGGCGCCGGCGAGGTCACCGTCCGCTTCTTCACAACCTCGACCTGGACGGTCTTGCTGCGCCCGTGGCTGAAGCTTTGGCGGACGCTGCCCGCGTCCACCGTCTTGCCCAGCTCGAGGCGACCGCCGGCCGGCCGAAGGCTCAGCCTGCTCTTGCCCGCGTCCTGGTCGTTCTGGTCGCTCATTCTTTGGTCCGTACCCGATCCGTCTGCCGTCATGCCACTCGTGCCAATGGACTGCCGCCGGCCTGAGCCTGGAGCATGTCCGGGTGATTCCACCGGGCGCGAGATGGCGCGCCCAACCTAGCCGCTCATTGGCCCATGGGGCCGTCTCTCCTATGTCCAGCACCATCGCCCCGCGGGGATGGTGTCGCAGCGCCGGCGGCGCCAACCCGGAGCATGCCGGCGAGCCGTGCCGTCTCGAGCGCGATCGCCTCGGCGAGGCGCCCGGGCGCGATCGCCACGTGCACGGCATGGTCCCTTGCGAAGACGCTGCCGAGCACATCCGCCGGAAGGGGGGCCACCACCGGCACGTCCCGCCTGCCGACCAGCCGCGACCGTTCCGCCGCGCTGCCGTCCGAAGCCTCCACCAACAGGCCCGCCTTGCCTGCCTGCAGCCATTCCCGGACGGATTCCCGCCCGCAGACCGCCTTCCCACTCCGCCGGGCGAAGCCGACGAGATCGCGGATCCGACCCTTCAGGCCGTCCTCGATCCGCGCAGCGAGGTCAGGGGGCAGGTACACGGTCCCACGTGCCGCCTTGGCGAAGGCGCCGCGCTTGACGGCGCGTTCTAACACATCGGCCCTCGCGGACAACCACATTCCCCGCCCCGGCAACTTTCCGGCAAGGTCCGGAACCACGCCGCGGTCCGGGCCGAGCACGAAACGCAGCATGGCCTCCTTCGGCCCGCTCTCCCGCGTCACGATGCAGCGGCGAAGCGGGCCCTTCTCGGGCGCATCGGCGGTTGCATCGGCCGCTGGCCGCGCCAGCGGCTGCGCTGCGGGGGCGGCGTCCGATGGCGGCTGCGTCGGCTTACGCCGGCGCCCGCGGTTGGGATCAGGCTTTTTCGCCGTCGCCATCCACCGCCTCCCCGGCGGCCTCCGCCTCGTCCTGCTGTTCGCCCCCTGGGGCCTCGCCGTCCTCACCCTCGAACCAGTGCTGGCGGGCCGCCATGATGATCGCGTTCGCCGTGTCCTCGTCCATTGAATCCGGCCCGAGGATCTCGATCAACTCGTCGGAGGCGAGATCGGCCAGGTCGTCCAGCTGCTTCACTCCCTTCTCGCCAAGCGCCACCAGCTGCGCCGGGGTGAAGCCGCCGGCCTCGGCGACCGCATCCTCGACGCCCAACGCGCGGCGCTTCTCGTCCAGCTCCACGTCGCGCTGCTCGAGGAAAGACTCGGCGCGGCGCTTCAGCTCGGCCGCGACGCTCTCGTCGAAGCCCTCGATGCTGGCCAGCTCGTCGTCGTCCACCGCGATCACGTCCTCGATCGAGGTGAAGCCTTCGGTCACCAGCAATCCGGCGATCACGTCGTCCACGTCCAGTGCCTCGACGAAGAGGCCGGTGCGCTTGCGGAACTCCTCCTGCCGGCGCTCGGATTCCTCGGCCTCGGTCAGGATGTCGATGTCCCAGCGGGTCAGCTGGGAAGCGAGGCGGACATTCTGCCCGCGGCGCCCGATCGCGAGGGACAATTGGTCGTCCGGGACCACCACTTCAACCCGGCGTGCGTCGTCGTCGAGCACGACTTTCGTGACCTCCGCCGGTGCCAGCGCATTGACCACGAAAGTGGCGTTGTCGGGCGACCAGGGGATGATGTCGATCTTCTCGCCTTGCAGCTCCTGCACCACGGCCTGGACGCGCGACCCGCGCATGCCGACGCAGGCGCCGACCGGATCGATGCTGCTGTCGCGGCTGATCACCGCCATCTTGGCGCGGCTGCCGGGGTCGCGGGCGACCGCCTTGATCTCGATGATCCCGTCGTAGATTTCCGGCACTTCCTGGGCGAAGAGCTTGGCGAGGAACCCGGGATGGGTGCGGGACAGGAACAACTGCGGGCCGCGCGGTTCCTCCCGCACGTCGTAGATATAGGCCCTGACACGGTCGCCGTTGCGGAAGGCTTCGCGCGGAATGGTCTCGTCGCGGCGCAGCAGGGCTTCCGCCCGGCCCAGGTCCACCATCAGGTTGCCGTACTCGGTCCGCTTGACGATGCCGTTGACGATCTCGCCGACGCGGTCCTTGTACTCGTCG
This sequence comes from Dankookia rubra, assembly GCF_004355005.1. GTDB lineage: Bacteria > Pseudomonadota > Alphaproteobacteria > Acetobacterales > Acetobacteraceae > Paracraurococcus > Paracraurococcus ruber_A. Next base: position 29,069 of record NZ_SMSJ01000059.1, on the reverse strand, counting down.
TACTGCTTCTTGCGCTCGACCTCGCGCACCCGCTGCACGATCACCTGCTTGGCGGTCTGAGCGGCGATGCGGCCGAAATCGATCGGCGGCAGCGGGTCGACGATGAACTCGCCGGCCTGGATGCCCGGCTTGAACTTCTGGGCGATGCGCAAAGGTATTTGCGTCGCCTCGTTCTCGACCGGTTCCTGGTCCACCACCTCGGTCCAACGGGACAGGCGGACCTCGCCGTTGCGCCGGTCGATGATGGCGCGGATGTCCTTCTCGTGCCCGTACTTGGCGCGCCCGGCCTTCTGGATGGCCTGCTCCATCGCTTCCAGCACCTCGTCGCGCTCGATCATCTTCTCGCGCGCGACGGCATCGGCGACCTGCAGCAGTTCCGGGCGAGCGATGGCGACATCCACGGCCATGGCCTGGTTCTCCTTAGTGGGGTTTCTTCCCGCCGGGTCCGCGCTTCGCGCCCTTGGCGCGCGGGGACACGGCGGTATCGGTGCCGGTGTCTTCGTCGGGCCCGGTGCCGGCCTCGTCCAGGGCGGGCACCCCGGCCAGCGCGGCGGTCGCCGCGATGAGTTCGTCGGTCAGCACCAGCTTGGCCCGACGTATGTTGCTGCGGGGGAAAGCCGCTTCCCCACCCTCGTCCAGCTTCAGCCGGGCTGCCTCGGCATCGGCGCCCAGCACGATGCCGCGGAAGCGCTTGCGGCCCTCCTGCGGGATCATCAGCTCGAGCGTCGCGACATGGCCGGCGTAGCGGTTCCAGTCCTTGGTGCGGGTCAGCGGCCGGTCGATGCCGGGGGAGGAGACCTCCAGCGTCCACTCGCCCTTGATCGGATCCTCGACATCCAGCACGGCGCCGGCGGCATGGCTGATCGCCTCGCAATCCTCTACCCGGAAGGGCGCGTCGTCCGCCCGGTCGGCCATGATCTGGACGACCGGCCTTTCCTTGCCGGAAACCTGCACGCGCACGAGCTCATAGCCCATGCTCTCGATGGTGGGGGCGATGGCGTCGGCGATGCGCGCCTCCAGACCCTCGTGCTGCGGACGTTCGATGTCGGTGCCCAAAACAAAAAAGGCGGCCCGTTAAGGCCACCCCCCGGTGAAGCGCGGATGGTGATGAGAGGCCGAGATATAGGCCCCTGCGAAAGCAGCCGCAAGGATCATCTCGCTTGCCGACCGCCTTGGGCTCAAGCGGCAGCCGCCCGGCGCATGAACTCGGCCAGCCGCGGCACCCAGCCGGGGCTGTCGACATTGGCGCCGATATGGCCGAATTCGTTCCTGATCTCGAAAAAATCGGCGTCGACCTTGGCCTCCGCCAGGCGCTGCATCACCGCCGGGGCGATGGACGGCGGGAACAGCCGGTCGGTGGTGGTCAGGGCGTAGAGCACCTTCGCCTTGATCCGCGCGAAATCCCGCTGCGCGTCGAAATCGACCGCGGCGCGGCGCAGCACCACGAGCGAATTGCCGTCGAAGGCCTGGGCCCAGGGGGTCGCCAGGCGGCGGATCTCGGCCTCCCGCGCCGCCGGGTCGGGGAAGCGGTCGTTCAGCTGCGCCTCGATCCCGTAATTCTTCAGCGTCGCCACGCGGATATCGGTCAGGATCCGCTGGATGCCGCCATTGGCGTAGTAGCGGCCGCCGTTCCAGTTCGGGTCCTCGGCCAGCCGCGCCACCAGTGCCGCGGTCTGCCGCTGGTCGCCGCTGCCCTTCGGAGCGGTGTTGACGGCGATGATCGCGCGCATGTCCTCGGGGTAGGTCACCGCCCATTGGAAGGCCTGGTAGCCGCCGTAGGAGGTGCCCATCACCGCCACCAGGTGCCGCACGCCGAGCAGCCCGAGCATCGCCTTCTGCGCCGCGATGATGTCGGTGACGGCGATTGCCGGGAAATCCGGGCCCCAGTTCTGGCCGGTCACCGGGTCGAGGCTGGCCGGCGCGGTCGAGCCATAGGAGGAGCCGAGCATGTTGGACGACACGACATAGAAGCGGTCGGTGTCGATCGGCTTGCCCGGGCCGATCATCAGGTCCCAGCTGCCCGGCGCAGTCTCCGCCACCCCGGGCGGCGCGCGGCCCGGGGCGTAGCGGCCGGCGGCGTGGTGGCTGCTGGTATAGCCGTGCGTGATCAGCACGGCATTGTCCCCGGCGGCGTTGAGCCTGCCATAGGTCTCGTAGGCCAGCCGCACCTGGGGGATGACGGTACCGGAGCCGAGCCGCAGGTCGCCGATCTCGATCAGCCGGCTCTCGACCGCGTCCAGCGGGTCGGCCGCAGCCGGCCGGATGGCGGCGATGGCAAGGGGCAGCGCCAGCGCGCCGCGGCGGTCGAGGCTCATGGCCGTGTCCTTCCCGTTTGCGGCAAGGCTAGTCCCGGCGCATCGCCGGGGTCCAGCGCCTGGACGATCGCCGCCGCCGCCTCCCGCGCCGCCTGGCGCGCCCCCTCCGCCGTCCAATGGATGCCATCCGCGCCGGTCGCCACCCCGGTCAGGTCGCCGCCCGGCAGCAGGCCGAAGCGGCGCGCGGCCTCCGCCTGGGCGGCGCGGATCACGCCGGCATGGGCGGCGGTGGCGGGGTCCAGCGGCCGGCGCTGCGCGAGGCCGAGGCGGAACGGCCAGCCTTCCCCCGCCGCCAGCCCCACCCGATCCGCCAGCCGGCCGGAGCCGAGCAGCCCGGCCGCATCCCGTAGCGGCGAGAGCGGCGCCTGCAGCGCCGGCATCGCCGGATCGCCGCCCGCCGCGCGCAGCAGCGCGACCAGCGCGCCGACCCCGGCGACATAGTCCCCGGCCGGGGTGCCGCGCATCGCATCCGTGGTGCCATGCGCCAGAAGCAGCAAGGCGGAGGCCGGGGCAGCGGCCTCGGCCACCCGCACCATCTGCCCCCGCGCCGGCCGGGCGGGGTCGAGCAGGTCGGCGATCCCGGCGCCGCCCCAGGTGGCATCGGCCAGGGCGAAGGGGATGCCGGGGCGCAGCAGCGCCAGCTCGGCCAGCAGGGCACGGGCGCCCAATGGCTCGGGCAGCTGCTCCCCCGGCGCGACCCAGCGCGTGCCCTCCGCGGGGCAGCCGGCGCGGCCGAGGCAGGATTGCAGGATGGCGGAGACCGGCGGCGCCGGCGCGTCGCCCGGCCCGGCCGGATGCGCGCCGACCCGCGGCCAGGTCGCGTCGAACAGCCCGGAGGCCTGCGACTGGCCGCTGACGAGCACGACATGCCCGGCGGCGAAGCGGCCGCCGAAAGGCGTGCCGTCGCGGTACAACCGGTACCAGCCGCCGGGCGGCACCCGCAGCGCGGCATCCGGTCCGGTCGCGGCGGCGACGGCGTGGCCGGCCGCGTCGCGGACTTCCCAGCCGCCACGGGCGGAAATGGCGATGTGCGCCGCCCCGCCCTGCAGCCCATAGACGCGGTTCGGCGCCGGCTGGGCCGCGGCCAGGCCGGGCAGCAGGCAAAGCCAGGCAAGGGCGGATCGCGAGGCGGTGCAACTTTCATGATTTCGGAATCCGCCTTGGCCGCGGACAGGTCTGCGCGCGAACCGCCGCAGCCATCGCGTCACGCGCATTGCGAACGCTTCGTTCATCGGTATCCGGCGAAAAGGGCGCATGGATCTTGCCCGAACCCCCTCTGCCCTCGGCGCCCGTCCACGCCGCTTCCCCTGGCTGGAGGCCAGGCGCAAGGGCATCGCGCTGCTGCAGGCGGCAGTCTTCCACCTGGTCGGCGGCACGCTGCTGCTGTCGCTGATGATCCTGGCCTATGTCATCAAGCGGACGCTCGGGCTCGACCTGGTGCCGGGCGTCGACATGCTGCCGGACCCGGAGATCGAGGCGGCGCTGGAAGCCTTGGTCAGCCTGCTCGGCGGATGAGCGACCAGTAGAGCGGGCGGCGGCCCTCGCGCAACGCCTTGGCCTCGTAGCGGGTCGGCGGCCAGCCCTCGGGCCGGGCCTCCGCCGGGGGCGGCACCGCGAACAGGTCCTGCGCCGCCATAACTTCGGCAACCCAGGCCTGGTAGGTCGGGTCGTCGCTGGCGATCCGCCATTCCCCGCCGGGCCGCAAGGCGCGGGCCACCAGCGGCAGCAGCGTCGGGTTGACGAAGCGCCGCTTGGCATGCCGCGCCTTCGGCCAGGGATCCGGGAACATCAGGAAAAGCCGGTCGAGCGACGCTGGCGGCAGCAGTCCCAGCAGGTGCCGCGCATCCTGCGGCCAGAGCCGGAGGTTCGGCGGCAGCGCCCCGGTCGCCTCCTCCCTCTCCGCGACCAGGCGCGAGAGCAGCGAGCAGAGCCCGTTCTCGAAGACCTCGGAGGCGATGTAGCCGGCCCGGGGATTGCGCTCGACATGCGCCAGCGCGTGCTCGCCGCCGCCGAAGCCGACCTCCATCCACAGCGCCTCCACGGGCATGCCGAAGGCGGCGCGCGGGTCGGCGACCCGGGCGGGGTCGAGCCGCAGCCGCGGCAGGGTCTCGTCCAGCAGCTGCTGCTGGCGCGCCCGCAGCGGGTGGCTGCGACGACGGCCGTAGAGGCGGTCGGGAACGCCCTCGGCGAGGGGTGGGCGGTCGGCGGTCATGCGGGATCCCAACACGGAAAAGGGGCGGCGCCATGCGGCGCCGCCCCAATAGCCGATCCGGCCGGATGTATCAGCGGCCGAAGGCGCGCTTCAGCAACCCGGATGGAAGGTCGCTTCAGCGGCCGAAGGCGCGCTTCAGCTCCGGCGCCAGGACGTCCGTGCGCTCCCAGGTGAAGGTGTCGGCCTTGAGGTCCGGCGCCTGGCCGAAATGGCCATAGGCGCTGGTCACCGCATAGATCGGCCTGTTCATGCGGAGCATCTCGCGGATGCCGCGCGGGGAAAGGTTCACCACATCCTGCACCACCGCGGCAAGCTTCGCCTCGTCGATGTCCTTCCCCGTGCCGTGCAGGTCGAAATACACGGACAGCGGCTTGGAGACGCCGATGGCATAGGAGACCTGGATGGTGCAGCGATCCGCCAGACCCGCCGCGACCACGTTCTTCGCCACGTAGCGCGCGGCATAGGCGGCCGAGCGGTCGACCTTGGTCGGGTCCTTGCCGCTGAACGCGCCGCCGCCATGCGGCGCCGCGCCGCCATAGGTGTCGACGATGATCTTGCGGCCGGTCAGGCCGGTGTCGCCGTCCGGCCCGCCGATGACGAACTTGCCGGTCGGGTTCACGTAGAACTCGGCCTCCGGCACCACCCAGCCCGCGGGCAGGACATCCTTCACGATCGGGCGGATCAGTTCCTTGATCTCGGCCTGCTCCATGCCCTCGGCATGCTGGGTCGAGACGACCACGCAGGTGACGCCCACCGGCTTGCCGTCCACGTAGCGCAGTGTGACCTGGGACTTGGCATCGGGCTCAAGGCCCTTGGCGCGCGCGTCGCCGGCCTTCCGGTACTGCGCCATCTTTAGCAGGATCTTGTGCGCATAGAGCAGCGGCGCGGGCATCAGGTCGGGCGTTTCGTTCGTCGCGTAGCCGAACATGATGCCCTGGTCGCCGGCGCCCTCGTCCTTGTTGCCGGCGGCATCCACGCCCACCGCGATGTCGGCGGACTGGCCGTGCAGGTAATTCTGGAACTCGGCGTTGCGCCAGGAGAAGCCTTCCTGGTCATAGCCGATGTCCTTCACCGCGGCGCGGACCTTCTCCTCGAGGCCCTGCATCACGCCGTCGGGGCCGCGCACCTCACCGGCGAGGATGATGCGGTTGGTGGTGACCAGCGTCTCGCAGGCGACGCGGGCATAGGGGTCGGCGGCCAGGAAGGCGTCGATGACGGTGTCGGAAATCCGGTCGGCGACCTTGTCGGGGTGGCCTTCGGACACGGATTCAGAGGTGAAAAGATACTCACCCTTGTCGCGCATGGCGTGGTTCGTCCTCTTGTCGCGCGGGGGGATCGGCGGCGCCCCGGCCTGGCCAGTCCGGCGCATGGGTGCGCGCGAGCGCGAGCGCCCCGCCGGTTGTCCCGTGTTTCGCAGCCGGGCGGCGGGGGGTCAAGGGCGGAGACATAAAGACATGCTTATGTGACGGATCGGTCCCGGGCGGTCAGACCATGCCGAGCACGTGCTTCATGTCGTAAAGGCCGGGCGCCCGCCCCTGCAGCCAAACCGCGGCGCGCACCGCGCCGGTGGCATAGACCCGCCGGTCGAAGCTGCGATGGGTCAGCGCGATATGCTCCGACCCGGCGGCGAAGAGCAGCGTGTGCTCCCCGACCACCTGGCCGCCGCGCAGGGCGGCGAAGCCGATGGCACCGGTCTGCCGCGCGCCGGTATGGCCATCCCGCCCGCTCTCAGTGCCGGCCGCCTCCAGCGTCGTGCCCCGGCCGCGCGCGACCGCACGGCCCAGCGCGACCGCAGTGCCGGAGGGCGCATCGACCTTCTGCCGGTGGTGCATCTCGACGATCTCGGCGTCGTACTGCTCGGGCGGCAGGGCGGCGGCCATGCGCTCGGCGATCGCCAGGAACAGGTTCACGCCGGGGGCGAAATTGGCGGCATAGACGATGGCGGTGCGCCCGGCCGCCGCGGCCACCGCGGCCTCCTGCTCCGCCGATAGGCCGGAGGTGCCGAGCACGAAGGGCTTGCCCGCCGCGGCCGCGGCTTCGGCATGCGCGGCGGCGGTCGAGGCATGGGTGAAGTCGATCACCACGTCGCTGGCGGCAAACAGCGCGGTGATGTCGGGCAGGACCGGGGCCGGCGCCGCGGCCCCACCGGCCTGGCGACGGGTGCCGCCGGCGAGCGTGGCGCCGGCAGCCAGCGCCTCCTCGGCCAGCAGGCGGCCCATACGGCCGGCGATGCCGGCGATGCCGATGCGGATGGGCATGCGCGTGTTCCCCCGGGCGGTGTCCGGCGCCGTCATGGCCGGGCGCGGCGGCACCGGCAAGCCCCCTGCCCGCCGCGCAAGCCGGCCGCGGTGATGGCGGTCATTCAGCCTCTCAACTGGAGAACAAAGCGGTGCGGCGCGGCGACGGCCGCGCGTCCACAGCGGACCCGCAGGAGAGTCCCATGACCCGTCCAGGCGCAGCGCCTGCGGGGCTAGCTGCTGCCGGGGGCGCCCCAGATCGACCGGGCGCCCCAATAGTCGTCGACGCTGCGGCCCCAATCCCGGCTGGTCCAGTCCGGCGCATCGCCCGGCCCATAGGCCGGGGCGCCTTCCAGCCGGTCGCGGTCCAGGTCGACCACATAGCCGCCGAGGGACGTGTCGTAGCGCAGCACCGACCAGGGCAGCGGATGCACCCGCTCACCGATGCCGAGGAAGCCGCCGAAGCTCATGACCGCATAGGCGACCCGGCCCGACTGCTTGTCGAGCATGAGGTCCTCGATCGTGCCGAGCCTCGCCCCCTCCCGGTCATAGACCGGGGTGCCGGCCACCTTGCCCGCGGCGATCAACTGCGGGGTTTCCTCGCGCGCGACATCGCCGCCAGCACCGGGGGTCACGGCGCCTTCCATCTCCGGCATGCGGAACCTCACGAGTTGTGGGAGGGGGGGGGCGGGCGGCGATGCGGGTGGGACCGCGTCCGCACCGCCGCCTGCCAGTGCCGTCGCTGGGGGGGGTGCGACGGCTCGGGTTGAACGTGGAATCATCTGGCCGGTTCCCGGACGGTCAACCGACTCTTTCGCCGGCTTCCGCCACCCCGGCTGCCGGCGGCAGGGCGTGCCGCAGCGCAGGCCCGCACCGGGGCCGAAGGGCAGGACGGCGGCTGCCACCGCCCGCCAGCTACCGCCCGAGGCCGTCCCAGAAGGCCGCGACCTTGGCGAAGAAGCCCTCTGCCTCCGGGCTGGTGCGGCCGCCCTTGCTGGCCTCAGATTCGAACTGCTCCAGCAGCTCGCGCTGCTTCGCGGTCAAGTTCTGCGGCGTCTCGACCGAGACCTGGACGAACATGTCGCCCCGCACCGCGCTGCGCAGGACGGAGAAGCCCTTGCCGCGCAGCCGGAACTGGTCGCCCGCCTGGGTGCCGGCCGGGATGGTGACGCGCGAGCGCCCGCCATCGATGCTCGGCACCTCGACCTGCGCGCCGAGCGCCGCCTGGGTCATCCGCAGCGGCACGCGGACGAAGATGTTCGCCCCGTCGCGCTGGAAGATCGGGTGCGCCTTGACCGAGATGTCGACGTAGAGGTCGCCGGCCGGCGCGCCGCGCAGCCCGGCCTCGCCCTCGCCGGCCAGGCGGATCCGCGTGCCGTCCTCGACCCCCGCGGGAATCGAGACGTTCAGCGTGCGGTCGCGCTGCACCCGGCCGGCGCCCTGGCATACCTTGCAGGGGTTCTTGATGACCCGGCCGGTGCCGCTGCAGGTCGGGCAGGTCCGCTCGATCAGGAAGAAACCCTGCTGCGCCCGGACCTTGCCGGCGCCCTGGCAGGTCGGGCAGGTCTGCGCCGCGGCGCTGCCGGCCTCGGCCCCGCTGCCGTTGCAGGCCTCGCAGCTGACGGAGGACGGCACCCGCACCGTCTTCTTCGTGCCGGAGAAGGCCTCCTCCAGCCCGATCTCGACCATGGTGCGGAGATCGGCGCCGCGGCCACTGGCCTGGCGGCGGGCGCCGCCGCGCTGGCCGCCGCCGAAGCGGCCGAACATCTCCTCAAAGATATCCTCGAAGCCTGCGCCGAAGGGGTTGCCGCCGCCACCCCCGCCGCCTCCGCCGCCCTGATCGAAGGCCGCATGGCCGTAGCGGTCGTAGGCGGCGCGCTTCTCGCCGTCCTTCAGGATATCATAGGCCTCGTTCAGCTCCTTGAACCTGGCCTCGGCGTCCTTGTCCCCCTGATTGCGGTCAGGGTGGTACTTCATCGCCTGCTTGCGATACGCCTTCTTCAGGTCGTCCTCGGTCGCCTCGCGCGAGACGCCGAGCAGCTCGTAGTAATCCCGCTTCGCCATAACCGAGCCCTGTATCACGAACCCGCCAGCTTGCGCCCGGGGAATCGCCCGCAGCGGCGCCGACGGTCCAGTCCCCGCGGGGACGCAAAACCCACGCCTCAAGCATGCCGAGGCCCCGACAGGGCGGCGCCCGGTCCCGCCCCCCGGCCCATCAGGGCCTGGGAGCGATCACCGGGCGCGCCTCCTCCGGGCCTGGCCGGAAAACCTCAGCCAGGCTTCTTCTTGTTGGGGTCGACTTCCTCGAAGTCGGCATCCACCACCTTGTCGTCACCCGCGGGGCCGCCGGTGCCGCCCGGCTGGCCGGCCGGGCCGGCCTGCTCGGTCGCCTGCTGCGCCTTGTAGAGCGCCTCGCCCATCTTCATCGCGGCCTGGGACAGCTTCTCGCCGGCGGCACGCAGCGCCTCGGGCTCGCCGGCCTCGAGCGTGGTGCGGGCCTCGGCCAGCGCCGTCTCGACCTCGGCCTTCTCCGCCGCGCCGACCTTGTCGCCGTTGTCCTTCAGCGTCTTGTCGGTGCTGTGGATCAGGGCTTCAAGCTGGTTGCGGGCCTCGACGCCCTCCCGGCGCTTCTTGTCGGCCTCGGCATTCGCCTCGGCCTCCTTCACCATCCGCTCGATGTCGGTGTCCGACAGGCCGGAGCGGGCCTGGATCTTGATCTGCTGCTCCTTGCCGGTCGCCTTGTCCTTCGCCTGGACGGAAACGATGCCGTTGGCGTCGATGTCGAAGGTCACCTCGATCTGCGGCACGCCGCGCGGGGCGCCGGGGATGCCGGTCAGGTCGAAATTGCCCAGCAGCTTGTTGTCCGCCGCCATCTCCCGCTCGCCCTGGAAGACCTTGATGGTGACCGCGGTCTGGTTGTCGTCGGCGGTCGAGAACACCTGGGACTTCTTGGTCGGGATGGTGGTGTTGCGGTCGATCAGCCGGGTGAAAACCCCGCCCAGCGTCTCGATGCCCAGGGACAGCGGGGTGACGTCGAGCAGCAGGACGTCCTTGACCTCGCCCTTCAGCACGCCGCCCTGGATGGCGGCGCCGATGGCGACGACCTCGTCCGGGTTGACGTTGCGCGCGGGCTCCTTGCCGAAGAAGGACTTCACCGCGTCGATGACCTTGGGCATGCGGGTCATGCCGCCGACCAGGATCACCTCGTCGATCTCGCCCGCCGTCAGCCCGGCATCCTTCAGCGCCTGCTTGCAGGGCTCGAGGGTGCGGGAGATCAGGTCGTCGACCAGGCTCTCGAGCTTCGCCCGGCTCAGCGTCATCACCAGGTGCTTCGGCCCGGAGGCATCGGCGGTGATGAAGGGCAGGTTGATCTCGGTCTGCTTGGAGGACGACAGCTCGATCTTCGCCTTCTCGGCAGCTTCCTTCAGCCGCTGCAGGGCGAGCTTGTCGCCGCGCAGGTCGATGCCCTGCTCGCGCCGGAACTCGTCGGCCAGGTAGTCGATGACGCGGGCGTCGAAATCCTCGCCGCCGAGGAAGGTGTCGCCGTTGGTCGACTTCACCTCGAAGACGCCGTCGCCGATTTCGAGCACCGAGACGTCGAAGGTGCCGCCGCCGAGGTCGTAGACCGCGACGATGCCGCCCTTCTTCTGGTCCATGCCGTAGGCGAGCGCGGCCGCCGTCGGCTCGTTGATGATGCGCAGCACCTCGAGGCCCGCGATGGCGCCGGCTTCCTTGGTCGCCTGGCGCTGGGCGTCGTTGAAGTAGGCCGGGACGGTGATGACCGCCTGGGTCACCTTCTCGCCGAGATAGCCCTCGGCCGTCTCCTTCATCTTGGTCAGGATGTCGGCGCTGATCTGCTGCGGCGGGTACTGCTTGCCGTCCACCTCGACCCAGGCATCGCCGTTCGGGCCGCGGGCGATCTTGTAGGGAACGAGGCCGATGTCCTTGTTCACCACCGGGTCGTCGAAGCGGCGGCCGATCAGGCGCTTCACCGCGTACAGCGTGTTGTTCGGGTTGGTCACCGCCTGGCGCTTGGCGCTCTGGCCGACCAGCCGCTCGCCGTTCTTGGCGAAGGCGACCATCGACGGCGTGGTGCGCGCGCCCTCGGCGTTCTCGATCACCCGGGTTTCCTTGCCCTCCATGATGGCGACGCAGGAATTCGTGGTGCCGAGATCGATACCGATAACCTTGCTCATCCGTGCTTCTCCTCTGCGGCGGGCGGAGGCGGCCCCGAGAGAGGCACCGCGTCCGTCCCCTGACGTGTCCCCGTGGACAGTTTCCTGACGGGTTCGGATGGGAATGCCGGTCACGTGACTGCGTCCGGCACCCCGGATGTATTGGCGAGGCCGGGCCGGAACAAGCCCTACCCGCGCGCGTGGCGAAAAATCAGGCGGAAGTCGCCGGGCTTCAGCATCGGGCCGTCAGCCCGCGCGCCCGCGGCGATCCTCATCCCGCGCCGCCCGCCGCCACCACCACCATCGCCGGCTTCAGCAGCCGCCCGTTCAGCGTCCAGGCCGGCGTCCAGGCCTGGATCACCGTGCCGGGCGCCACGCCCTCGGGCGCCGGCTGCTCGGCCATCGCCTGGTGGAATTCCGGATCGAAGGGCTGCCCCTGGGCCTCCCTGCGGGCAATGCCGTTGCGCTCCAGCACGCCGAGGAAGCTGCGCTCGACGCCTTCGAAGCCTTCGCGCAGCTTGGTCACGATCGCCGGCTCGTCCTCCGCCTGGGGCGGCAAGGCGTCGAGGCCGCGGCGCAGGTTCTGCGCCGCCTCCACCACGTCGCCGGCAAATTTCTGGATGGCGTATTGGCGCGCATCCGCCACCTCGCGCTGGGTCCGGGTGCGGAGGTTCTGCATCTCCGCCTCGGCCCGCAGCCAGCGCTCGCGCACCTGCGCCACCTCGGCCTCGAGCGCGGCGATGCGCTCCTCCGGCGTGGTCGCGGCAGCGGGAGCGGCATTGTCCTGGGCCGCAGGGGCGTCTTCCGCCGCGGGGGGCACCGGCGGCATCTCGGCTGGGTCGCTCATATCCATCGATCTGATCAGGGGGGCCCCGGGAAGGGGCGCCGGTCGCCCGGTCAGGTAGTCCCTGCGAAGGCCCACCGCAACCGGGTCGGGGTCGTGCGGTCCGGTGCCGCGGGGCTACAGCAGCACCAGCCCGGCCCGCGCGCCGCGCGCCACCGCATCCGCCCGGCTGCCGGCGCCGAGCTTCTGCAGCACCGAGGCGACATGCGCCTTGGCGGTGTGGAAGGACAGGTTCAACCGACGCGCGATCACCTTGTTGGAAGCGCCGGCCGCCAGCAGGTCCAGCACCTCGCGCTCCCGCCGGGTCAGCCCGGCCTCGACCGGCAGCGCCTCCCGCCCCGCCAGCGTCGCCAGCGCCGCCGGCGGCAGCACCGCCAGCCCGCGGGCGACGGCGGTGAGCGTCGCCTCCAGCTGTGCCGGCGGCGCATCGGGGGAAAGCACCGCCCGGGCGCCCGCCTTCAGCGCCGCGACCGCCGCGCTGCCCTCGGCCAGGATCAGCACCGGCGGGCCCTCGCGGTCCGGCGGCAGGGCATCCGCCACCAGCACGTCGGCCATGGCGGGGTCGCCGACGACGCGCACGCCGGCCAGCGCCGCCAGCCGGGTGGCGCGGTCCGGGTCCTCCGGCCGCAGCGCGACCGCGACCGGCGCCCGTTCGGGTGGCGGGGCCGCCTGCCGCGGCTTCAGGGGTAGATCTGCCAGGGCCACCATGGTCATGCCGCCGCCCGTTCGCCGATCCGGACCTGCACGCGGTGCGGCAGGCCGGCGCGGATAAGCTCCAGGGATACCGTGGTGCCGACGCTGTCGGGGTCAAGCCGCGCCAGCATGTCCCGCACCGACCCGAGCGGCTTTCCGTCCCAGGCCGCCAGCACGTCGCCCAGCAGGACGCCGGCGAGGCCCGCCGGGCTGCGCGGGTCGACGCCGACCACGATCAGGCCGCGCACCTCGCCCACCTGCACCGGCTGCATCGCCAGGCCCAGATAGCCGCGGGCGACGCGGCCATGGGTGCAGAGGTGCCCGACCGCGCGCTCGATGGTCTCGGCCGGGATGGCCAGCGCCCGGCGGCGCGGCCCGGGGACGGCCATGCCGACCAGCCGCCCGGCATGGTCGAGCACCGCGCCGCCCTCGGCGCTCGGGTCGAGCTTGAGGCCGAGCTGGATGCGGCGGTCGAGCCGGCCGCCGCGCATCGACCGCCAGGGGCCGCCGACGAGGGAGGCCAAGCCGAAGGCGGCGCCCGGCCCGTATTCGCCGCGGCCGACCGCCAGGACCATATGCCCGGTGGCCAGCGCCGCAGGCGGGGCCAGGGGCAAGGGGGCGAAGGCGCCGGTCGCGGCCTTCAGCAGCGCCACGTCGGTGCCCGGGTCGCGCCCGGCCAAGGTCGCCGGCACCATGCGGCCATCGGGCAAGGTGAGCGACAGCTCGTCGTCGCGCTCCAGCGCCTCCTCGGCGGTCACCACCAGCCCCTCGGCCCAGAGCAGGCCGGAGCGGGCGCGGCCGTCCCTGCCATGCACGGCGACGACCCGGGCGGCGGCCGCGGCGGTCAGGGCGGCGAGCCGGTCGGAGAAGGCGGCGAGGGGGTCGGGGGGAGAGGCTTCGGTCATGGCACGCTCCGCTGTCCCCGAGTAAATGGGGCGGCGCCTGGCCGCCGGCCATTGCCCGGATGGGCAGGCCCGAACGGCTGCCGGCGACTCGAATCGCATGACCTGGATATCCATATTCCCATCATGGCAGATTCCAACGCGGCGGCGCTGCTGGCCGATGCGGTGCATGGCCGCCGGGCCGTGCAATTGTTGTATGACGGTGCCTGGCGGGTGGTGCACCCGCATGCGCTCGGCCGCAGCGGCCGCGGCCGGCTGGCGCTGCTGGCCTGGCAGACCGCCGGGCTCGGCCGCTCGGCGGAGCCGGAAGGCTGGCGGATGTTCGACCTCGGCCGGGTCGCGGCGGTCGAGCCGCTGCAGGCCCATTTCGCCCCGCGTCCCCGCCCGGCGGATGGGCGCTGGACGGCGGGGATCGCCGAGCCCCTGGCCGCCGTCTGACGTGTGGCGTCCCGGCTTTCGTCCGGAAACCTGGTCCACGCCATCGCCCGAGGCTGCGGTCAGGCCGCGGCCCGGGATGATGCGGCCTCCGCCCTGCCCGGCAGCCAGACCCGGAACACCGCCCCGGCCCCCGCCTCGCTCCCGATGACCAGCCGGCCGCGATGCCGGTTGACGATGTGCTTGACGATGGCGAGGCCGAGCCCGGTGCCGCCGGCGCTGCGCGAGCGCCCGGCATCCACCCGGTAGAAGCGCTCGGTCAGGCGCGGGATGTGCTCGGCGGGGATGCCCGGCCCGTCATCGGCCACCTCCAGCACCACCCCGGCCCGCTTGCCGCCATCCTCCCCGGTCGCGACCGAGAGCCCCACCCGGCCGCCCTCCCGGCCGTGCCGCACCGCATTCTCCAGCAGGTTGCGCACGACCTGGGCGAGCTGTTCCGCATCCGCCGGCGCGGCCAGCGCGGCCTCGTCCAGCCGCGCCTCCACCACCATCCGCCGGGCCTGCAGCAGGGGCTCGAGCGCCGCGAGCTCGGCCCGCGCCACCGCTGCCAGCCGGGTGGTGCCGGTCGGCGGCTGGTGTTCCACCAGCTCGATCCGCGACAGGCCGAGCAGGTCGTCGATCAGCCGGCGCATGCGCTCGGACTGCTCGGCCATGATGCCGAGGAAGCGGGTGCGGGCCGGCTTGTCGTCCTCGGCCGGGCCGCGCAGCGTCTCGATGAAGCCGATCAGGCTGGCCAGCGGGGTGCGCAGCTCGTGGCTGGCATTGGCGACGAAATCCGCCCGCATGCGTTCCAGCGCCCTCTCCCGCGTCCGGTCGGAGAGCACGATGACGATCCGCCCGCCATCGGCCAGCGCCGGCTCCATCGGGATCACCTGCGCCGCGATCTCCCGCGCCACCGGCACCGGCAGCACCAGGTCGGCGGCCTGGGGGCGCCGCTCGCTGAGCGCCCGGTCCACCGCCTCGGCCAGGGCCGGATGGCGCAGCAGCGCCGCCACGTCGCCGGCGCCCCCCGTGGTCACGCCGAAGATCGCCCGCGCCGCGGCATTGGCCCGCAGCGGCACCCGGGCGGGGGAGAGCACCAGCAGCGGGTCGGGCAGGCTCTCGACGATCGCCTCGTCCGCCCGGCGCAGCCGGCCGACCAGCGCGCCCTGCTCCGCCAGCGTCCGGGCCAGTCGGGCGACGCCCTCGGCGACCTCCGCCACCGCCGGCAGCAGCGGCGTGCCGGACGGCGGCACCAGCCGGCCATCCTCGGCCGCGGCGCGGCGCAGTGCCTCGGCCAGGCGGCCGAGGTTGCCGATCCAGAGCGCGGCCACCAGCAGCGCGCCGGCGAGGCAGGCGCCGAGCGCCAGCAGGCCGATGCCCGGCGCCAGCGCCCCGCCGGCCATCAGCGCCAGCAGCACCAGCGCCGGCACCGCGCCGATCAGCCCGGCGGCGCCCAGCAGGCGGGCCGGAGGCAGCCGGCGCGGCAGGGTCAGGTCCCCGGCCCGCCGGGCACCGGCGCCGGCTCGACCAGCAGCGCCTCGCCGGCCGGCGCCACTTCGAAGATCGCCAGGCCGCGCTGCGCCAGCCCACCGGGGTCCAGCCGGATCGGCCCGTCGGCGCCCAGCATGGGCTGGCCGAGCGGCGGGTTGCCGCCCGGCTCCCGCACCGCGCGGGCGGCCAGTGCCGCGGCATCGTAGGCGACGCCGGCCAGCCGCGGCGGCTTGTCGCCGAAGGCGGCCTGGTAGCGGCTGTCGAAGCTGGCACGGGCCTGGGGGTCCGGCCCGGGGAACCAGGCGCCGACGAGGGCAGGCTCCTGCCCGAGCGTCGTCTCCTGCGCCCAGAGCCCGGTGCCGAGGAAGCGCGGCCGTGCCGGCAGCGCGGCGGCCAGGGCCGCCGCGGCCTGCCGGGCGCGGTCGCCGCCCACGCCGAGCAGCACCGCGTCCAGCCCCTCCGGCCCCGCCTGGGCGGCGAGGTCGCGCGCCACCTGGGCCGGGTCGGAGATCCGCGGATGCAGCACTACCAGCGGCGGCGGCAGGGCCAGCGCGGTGGCGCGGGCCCGCAGCCCGGCGGCGAGCAGCCGGCCGAAGCCATCGTCAGGCGCCAGCAGGGCCAGCCGCTGGGCCCCGGCCGCCGCCGCCGCCGCGGCCATGCGGTCGGCCTGCTCGGTCGGCGTCACCCCCAGCACCCAGACGCCGTTGCCGGCCTGCGAGGCGTCGCTGGTGAAGGCGAGGACGGGAGCGCCCGAGGCGCGGGCGACGTTGGCCGCGGCGGCGGTTTCCCCCAGCGTCAGCGGCCCGGCGAAGGCCCGGGCGCCCTGGGCCTGGGCCGCCCGCGCCGCCTCGGCCGCACCGGATGCCGTGCTGCCGGTGTCGCGCGGCAGGAATTCGACGCCGGGATCGCCCTGGTCGAAGAGCGCGAGCTGGGCGGCGTTCAGCATCGCCTCCCCCAGCGGCCGGTTGCTGCCCGAGAGCGGCAGCAGCAGCCCGACCCGGCTGCGCGGCGGCTCGGCGGGCATGGCCTGCGGCGCGGGCGCGACCAGGATGGGGCGCACCGGGGCTTGCGGCGCGCAGGCCGCTGCGGGCAAGAGCAGCAGGGCGGCGGCGACCAGCCGCCGCAGGGGGCGCCGCGGCGCGGAGCATGACGGAACTGGCAAGCGATCCTCCCGACCCTGGTGCCGACCCGCCGATCTCCGCCGCGGCGGCACCCGGGCTGACGCTGGTGGCGACGCCCATCGGCAACCTCGGCGACCTCTCCGCCCGCGCCCTGGCCACGCTGCGCGGCGCCGATGCCGTGCTCTGCGAGGATACCAGGGTAACTGGCGCGATGCTGGCGAGGCATGGCGTTTCGGTGACGATGGTTCCTCTGCACGAGCACAACGAGGATGACCAGACCCCGAAGGTGCTCGCACGGCTTCGTGGCGGGGCGCGGATCGCCCTTGTCTCGGATGCCGGGACCCCGCTGGTCTCCGACCCCGGCTACCGGCTGGTGCGGGCGGCGATCGCGGAAGGCCTGGCGGTGCATGCCGTGCCCGGGCCGAATGCCGCGGTCATGGCGCTGACCCTCTCGGGCCTGCCGCCGCATCCCTTCCTGTTCCTCGGCTTCCTGCCGCCCCGGGCGGGGCCGCGCGCGGCCGAGGTCGCCCGGCTGCGGGCGATCGAGCGGGCCGGCCTCTCGGCCGCGGTGATCTTCTACGAGGCGCCGCACCGGCTGGCCGACACGCTGGCGGCGCTGGCCGAGGAGCTCGGCGCCGACCGCCCGGCCGCCGTCGCGCGCGAGCTCACCAAGCGCTTCGAGGAGGTCCGCCGCGGCAGCCTCTCGGCGCTCGCGGCGCATTATGCCGGGGCCGAGGCGCGCGGCGAGATCTGCATCGTCATCGGCCCGGCGCCGGAGGAGCGCGGCAGCGCCGAGGAACTGGAAACCCGCCTGCGCGACGCACTCGCCGCGGGGATGAGCGTGCGCGACGCGGCCGCCGCGGTGGCCGAGGCGACCGGGCTGCCGCGCAAGCAGGTCTATGCCAAGGCGCTCGAGCTCGGGCGCCCGTGACACCGGAATCGCGTGCCCGTCGCCGGGTGCTGTGGATGAACCTGCTGTTCTCCGCCGGGCTGGCGATCGGGCTGCCCTGGTTCGCCGCCGGGGTGCTGGCGCATTGGTGGGGGCCGGCGCGCGGCACCGCCTGGTCGACCCACCATGCCTATGCGGTCAGGACCTTCTGGTTCGGCCTGCTCGGGATGCTGGCGCCGGTCGCCGCGCCCGGGCCCGGGCTGGTGCTGCTGGCGGTGGTCTGGCTCTGGTGCGCGGCGCGGATGGTGCGCGCCTGGCTGGCCTGGGAGCGGGAGGAATGGATCGTCGATCCGGGCCGGTTCATCTGAGAAAGATCGGGGTGGGAAGGATATTCCCTCCCCAAGCCCCGCCCTTCCCTTTTGTGGGTCTGGCATTCGCCGTTCGACGGATGCCAGACCCACAAAAATGGATGAGGGGTCCGGGGAGAATACCGTCTCCCCGGCCTTATCCTTGCTTCAGCGCGATCAGCCGATCCTCCGCCTCCCCCGGCGCCATATCGAGCGCCGCCTCGGCGACCTCCCGCCCGAAGCCGGCCCGGGCCAGCGCCGCCAGCGCCTTCATGCGCGCCGTCCGCGCCGCCAACGGGTCCTCCGGCGGCGCTTCCCGGGCGAAGGGGCCGATCCGCCGGCGGCGGCATTGCGCCAGCGCCGCGTCCAGCTCCGTCTCCGCCCCGGGCAGCGCCGCCGCCGCGGTCTCCTGCGCGACGCCCTTGGCGCCGAGATGCGCCGCGATCGCTCGGCGCGACCGCCCGCCGCGGGCCAGCCGGCGGGCGCGGGAGACGGCGAAGGCGGCGTCGTCCACCGCCCCGGCCGCGACCATCGCCTTCGCCACCACGGCGGCGGCGGCGCGGGCGGCGGCGGCCTGCGGGGCGATCGCCTCGGCCGGGGCGCCCTCGCCCTCGGCCCGCCGGGCCCAGCGGTCCACCCGGCGCTGGAGCACCCGCTTGAGGCCGACCTCGGTCGCGGCGAAGCGGGCGAGATGGGCCAGCGCCGCCTCGCGCAGCGCGGCCTCGGTCGGCGCCGGGCCGGCCGGGCGCGGGGCGCGGCGGGGCTTCTCGGGCTTGCGCGGGGCCTTGCGGGGGCGGGTCGACTCCTCGTCCATGCCGCCATCCTGGCATGCCCAGGGCCGCCGACCCAGCGCCGGGGAAGACCTGCAGGGGCTGGCCCGCCGGCGCGGCGCAGGGCACAAGCCGCCACCGAACCCCGCAGGAGAACGCCCCATGGCGACCTACCCGACCAACGGCCTCACCCTCGACCAGGCCAATGCCATCATCGCTGCCGCCCGCGCCAAGGGGCGGGAGCTCGGCCTGATGCCGCTGACCGTCGTGGTGCTCGATGCCGGCGGGCAGGTGAAGGCCTCGCAGCGGGAGGACGGGTCGTCGCTGCTGCGGCCCGAAATCGCCCTCGGCAAGGCCTATGGCGCGCTGGCGCTCGGGCTCGGCGGGCGGGAGCTGGCGCGGCGCGCCACCGCCATGCAGGGCTTCATGAACGCGCTCTCCGACATCGCCGGCGGCCGCGCGGTGCCCGTCCCCGGCGGCGTGCTGGCCTGCGGGCCTGACGGGGTGATCCTGGGCGCGGTCGGCATCAGCGGCGACGTCTCGGCCCAGGACGAGGTCTGCGCCGTCGCCGGCATCCAGGCCGCCGGCCTCACGCCCGATACCGGCGACGCGGCCTGAACCCACCGTCAACGGGGCGGGGCAAAACCCGCCTCGTTGCGCGGCGTTGCTGCGGCTTGTACCGGCCCCGGGAGCAAACTCCCCGGGCCGCAATCCGACAAGGAGGCAGCGCCGCCCCATGACATTCCGCCAGACACTGGTCGCGATGACCGCCCTCGCCGGCCTGCTCGGCCCCGGCCTCGCGCTCGCCCAGGGCTCCGCCGGCAGCTCGATGCAGCCGCAGACCACCCAGACCACGCCGCAGGAGGGATCGGTCGGCGGCACGCCCGCCGCGCGGGCCGGGGCCAATGCCGGCCAGGCGACCGGGCAGACCGTCCCCGGCAGCAATGCCGGCTCGCCCCAGGGCGGCACCGCTGCGGACCGGCAGACCCCGCCGAACATGCAGTCCAACGTGCAATCCCAGGGCAACGCCCCGGCGGGCGCGCAGACCCAGGCCGCCACCCCGCCCAGCGGCAATGCTACCGTGCCGCCGGGCGGCAACGCCGCCCGCCCGGCCGCGGCCGGCGCCACCACCGGGCCGCTGGCGGTCGACAGCGCCGCGGTCCGCAGCGGCCGCCGCGCCAGCAAGCTGATCGGCTCCTCGGTCTACAACGAGAACAACGAGAGCATCGGCGAGGTGGACGACATCCTGCTCCCCGCCGCCGGCAGCGGCCCGGTGGCGGTCATCTCGGTCGGCGGCTTCCTCGGCATCGGCGCCAAGCTGGTCGCGGTGCCCTTCGACCGGCTGCAGGCGGCCGGCGGCAGCAACAACCGCTGGACCCTCTCGGGCGCCACCAAGGACAGCCTCGGCAGCCTGCCGACCTTCAACTACGACAATTCCGGCGAGAAGCGGGGCTGATCCCCGCCGCGGGGGCGTCCCGGCGCCCTCGCATCCCGGCCGCCACCCCGAAATTGTCACCCGGCATGGTTTGACGCGATGCGGGGTTTGCGGCCAAATCGCCGGCTTCCCCCGGGAAGCGCCCGCATCCCGCGCCGGCGTGGGGGAAGTCTGGAGACCAATCCGGTGATCCCCGCCCTCATGCCGACCTACAACCGTGCCGACCTCGCCTTCGAGCGGGGCGATGGCGCCTGGCTGTGGACGACGGACGGGCGACGATTCCTCGATTTCGGCTCCGGCATCGCCACCGCCTCCATCGGCCATGGCCACCCGCACCTGGTGCAGGCCATCGCCGAGCAGGCGGCCAGGGTGATGCACACCTCGAACCTTTACCGCATCCCGCAGGCGGAGCGGCTGGCGCAGCGGCTGGTCGATACCAGCTTCGCCGACAGCGTCTTCTTCGGCAATTCCGGCGCCGAGGCGAACGAGGGCATGATCAAGGCGGTGCGCAAGTACCACGCCGAGAACGGCCAGCCCGAGCGCAACGTGACGATCTGCTTCGAGGGCGCCTTCCACGGCCGGACGCTCGCCACCCTGGCGGCGACCGGCAACGAGAAGTACCTGGCCGGCTTCGGCCCGCCCATGCCGGGCTTCAAGCACATCCCCTTCGGCAACATGAACGCGCTGCGCGACGCGATCGACGGCACCACCGCTGCGGTCATGGTCGAGCCGATCCAGGGCGAGGGCGGCGTCCGCCCGGCCTCGCTGCAATACCTGCGCGACCTGCGCGCCGCCTGCGACGAGTTCGGCATCCTGCTCGCGCTCGACGAGGTGCAGACCGGCATGGGGCGGTCGGGCAAGCTCTGGGCGCACCAGTGGGCGGGGATCGAGCCCGACGTCATGTCCTCGGCCAAGGGCATCGGCGGCGGCTTCCCGCTCGGCGCCATCCTGGCCAAGGAGAAGGTGGCGAAGCACCTCAAGGCCGGCACTCATGGCAGCACCTATGGCGGCAACCCGCTGGCCTGCGCCGCCGGCAACGCGGTGCTCGACGTCATCCTGGGCGAGGGCTTCCTCAACCATGTGGACCGCGTCGCGCGGCACCTCTGGCGCGGCCTGCTGGAACTGGCAGGCCGCCATCCGACGGTGATCGAGGGCATCCAGGGCGCCGGGCTGCTGCTCGGCATCCGCCTCCTGCCCGAGGTCTCGAACGGCGAGGCGCAGTCCGCCGCGGCGGCCGAGGGGCTGCTGACGGTCGCCGCCGGCATGAACGTGCTGCGCCTGGCGCCGCCGCTCGTCATCACGGAGGCGGAGGCGGACGAGGCGCTGCGGCTGCTCGACCGCGCCATGCGCCGCATCACCCCGTCCCAGGCGAAGGACGCGGCGAAATGAGCAGCGTGGTCGCATTGAAGACCGGGACCGGGGGGGGCGAGCCCCCCCGGCACTTCCTCGAGCTGATGGATTTCGAGGCGCCGACGCTCCGCCGCATGCTCGACCTGGCGGCGCAGACCAAGCGCGGCGGCTATGTCGCCAAGCCGCTGGCCGGCAAGCACGTGGCGCTGATCTTCGAGAAGCCCTCGACCCGCACCCGGGTCAGCTTCGAGGTCGGCATCCGCCAGCTCGGCGGCGAGGTGGTCTACCTCAACAGCCGCGACATGCAGTCCTCCCGCGGGGAGGAGGTTTCCGACATGGCGAAGGTGCTGTCCCGCTACGTCGACTGCATCATGATGCGCACCCATGACGTGAACCGCATCCGCGAGATGGCGGCGCACGCCACGGTGCCGGTCATCAACGGCCTGACCGATATCAGCCACCCCTGCCAGCTGATGGCCGACGTGCTGACCTTCGAGGAGCATCGCGGCCCGATCACCGGCCAGACGGTGGCCTGGATCGGCGACGGCAACAACGTGGCGCAGAGCTTCATCCAGGCGGCGACCCGGCTCGGCTTCAAGCTCCGCCTGGCCTGCCCGCCCAGCCTGCGGCCGCCGCAGCCGCTGCTCGACTGGGCGCGGGCCGAGGGCGCCGACATCCTGCTGACCGACGACCCGGAGGAAGCGGTGCGCGGCGCCCGCTGCGTCGTCACCGATGCCTGGGTTTCCATGCACCAGGAGAACGAGGACGGCTCCCAGCCCAACCGCCACAACGTGCTGGCGCCCTACCAGGTGACGCCGGAGTTGATGGCCAAGGCGCTGCCCGACGCGATCTTCGAGCACTGCCTGCCCGCCCATCGCGGCGAGGAGGTCGCCGCCGAGGTGATCGACGGGCCGCAGAGCGTGGTCTTCGACGAGGCCGAGAACCGGCTGCACGCGCAGAAGGGCGTGCTGCTCTGGGCCATGGGGGCGGGGTGAGCGATGCCGCCGCCGAGGCTGTTGCCCCGGCGGCGGACCCATCCGCCGAGTTGCTGGTCCGCGCCGGCCAGCTCACCGCGCTGCGGCTCTTCGACATCGCCTATGCGATCGACCTCCGGAAGGCCGAGGCGCTCTGGGCCGCCCATGCGCCCCGCGCCGGGAAGCGCCGCGGCCTGGCCGGCACGCCGCCCAAGGCGATGTCCTTCGGCGAGCCGCCGCTGATCCTGCCGCTGCCGCCGATCCTGCTGCCGCTCGGCGGCGACGGCGCCGAGGCGCAGGTCACCGCCCGCATCTACGATTTCGGCGTCGTCTCGCTGGCCGTCACCCTGGCCGTGGCCGACCTGCCCTGGTCCGGCTTCGCCGCCCGGGCCAATACGCTGCAGCAGGCGGTGGGACCCGGCGCCGGCGCCGCCGGGGCGCTCTGGCGCGACCTGCTGGACGCCGTCCGCGGCCCGCTGCGCCAAGCGATCGAACGCCCCGCCCTCACCCATATCGAGGAGGACTACCTCCTCGCCGTCGTCAACCGGCTCGACGAGCCCCTCGCCGCCGAGGCGCTGCTCGAGCGCGTCGACCTCATCCCGCTGCTGACCGGGGAGAGCCGGCCGCTCTCGGCCGGGGCGCGGGCCGAGCTGCTGCGGCAGCGCTTCAGCTACTACACCGACGACCTCGCGGTGCTCACCTGGGACCGCGCCTTCCTCTACGAGCCGCGCGGCGACACCGACGTCCGCGACGTGCTGGAGGTGGCGAACGCCCAGCTGCTCGAGATGCGCTTCTACGACGAGCTGCTGGATGCCGAGCTGCCGCGCATCTACGACACGGTGGAGGCCGCCCGCCGCATCCCCTCCCTGCTCTCGGCCCGGCGCTATGCCCGGCTGGCCCGGCGGCTGCACGGGCTGGTGGCCGAGGTCACCGAGCTGACCGAGCACGCCGAGAATGCCCTGCAGGTGACCGAGGACGTCTACCTCGCCCGGGTCTATGCCGCCGCCATGGTGCTGTTCCGGGTGCCGGTGGTCGGCGCCGCGATCGACCGGAAGCTGGCCACCCTGCGGGAAACCTACCAGGCGCTCTACGACGAGGCGCATTCCAGCCGGGCCGAACTGCTGGAGATCACCGTGGTCCTGCTCATCACGCTGGAGGTGGTGCTGTCCCTGGTGCGGCACTGAGCGGAGCCGGGCCTCGGGCCGGGCGCCCCGCCATATGCGCCTCCGGGCCGTCCCGCCCCGCGGCGATCTGCGCCGACCCGCCCCGCGGCGATCTGCGCCGACGGGTGGCCGCGGGCCGTTGCCGACCTTATCTATCGGGGCAAAGCACAGGTAGCTCCCGCATTGCCCGACCCGACCCAGCCCTCCGCCACCCCGGATTTCCTGCAGCATGACCGCCCGCCGGTGCCCGATCTCGTGGTGCCGCGCGGCCTGCAGCCCTTTCACCTGCAGGACCGTCCGGTGCGGGGCCGGCTGGTCCGGCTCGGCCAGCTGGCGGATGCGCTGCTGACCCGGCACGCGAACCACCCCGCCGTCACCAGCCTGGCCGGCCAGGCCATGGCGCTGGCGGCCGGCCTCTCCGGCGCGCTGAAATTCCGCGGCAGCTTCTCGGTCCAGGCCAAGGGCGACGGGCCGGTCCGCATGCTGCTCGCCGACTGCACCGAGGCCGGGGCGCTGCGCGGCTATGCCATGGCGGACAAGGACGGGCTGGCGGCGGCGCTGGACGCCTCCCCCGCGCCGACCGACGCCGAGCTGCTCGGCGCCGGCTACCTCGCCTTCACCTGCGACCAGGGCGGCGACATGGAACGCTACCAGGGCATCGTGGCGATCGAGGGCGCCAGCCTGGCGGAGATGACGGACCACTACTTCCGCACCTCGGAGCAGCTCCGCACCCATGTGCGGCTGGCCTGCGGGCTGACGCCGTCCGGCTGGCGGGCCAGCGCCTTCATCATGGAGAAGGTCGCCGGCGAGGGCGGCATCGACCCGATGCTCGACGCCGAGGCGCAGGAGGAGGCCTGGCGCACCGCGCTGGCCCTCGCCCGGACGCTCACCGATGCCGAGCTGCTGGACGACGCCCTGCCGGCGCGCGAGCTGCTGCACCGGCTGTTCCATGCCGATGGGCTGGCGCTCGACCGGCCGCGCGCGCTGTCCTACGGCTGCCGCTGCTCGCGCGCCCGGCTGGCCGGGGTGCTGCAGGGCTTCCCCGAGGACGACCTGGACCACATGGCGCAGGATGACGGCGCCATCACCATGACCTGCGAGTTCTGCAACCTCGACTTCCGCTTCGACCGGGCCGAGGTGCGGAGCAGCGCCGGGCGGGCCTGACGGGAAGGCAGGGCCGGGGAGCCGCCATCCGCCTTGGACGCCGCCCCTGTTCCTGCGGGTTTGCCGGCCGCTGCGCGGCGGCACCCGACCGGGTTCGCAACCTTGTTCCCCTGTTCTATCCTGACATTCCCATCCCTGGCAGGAGCCCCCCGAAGATGCCGAGCCGGCGTGCCCTCCTGCTGCTGCCGCTTGCCGCCGCCGCCTGCGGCAGCCCTGAGCCCGCCTATGTCCCGCCCGGCCCGATGCGCTTCGACCACCTGACGCCGCTTTCCCTGAACGTCGCCGCGATCGAGGTCGCGGTCGGCGGGCCGCCGGCCCAGGCGGGCGATATCGGCGCCCGGCTGCTGCCCTCCCCGGTCGAGGCGGTGCGGACCATGGGGCAGGACCGGCTGCTGGCGGTCGGCACCACCGGGGAGGCGCGCTTCGTCGTCACCGAGGCCGCCATGATCCAGGGCCGCGACAGCCTGACCTGCCTGGTCGGCTGCCGGCTCGAGATCCTCTCGGCCGAGGGCCAGCGCCTGGGCTTCGTCGAGGCGCAGTCGCGCCGGGCGGTCAGCGGGTCCGATGCCGGCCGGCCGCGCGCGGCCGAGGCGCTGCTGCGGAACGCCATGGACGACCTGAACGTCGAGTTCGAATTCCAGCTGCGCCGGACGCTGAAGGACTGGCTGGTGAAGTCGGCGCCGGGGCCGGACGGCACCCTGCCCGCGGCCCCGCCGGCCGGCGGCGTGACGGTTGAGCCGCTGCCGAAGACCTGAGCCGCGGCCGCCCGGCCTCGAATCCTTCAAACCGGCTCAATTCGGCTCAGGCCGTTTGAGTCCGATCCGGACCTTTTCCGCGCGGCGCGGCCGATCCCGCCGATCTCCCGCCGGCCGACCACAGGAATTGAGGATTTGAGGGCCTCAACCTGCCCCCCGGGAGGATGTTTCGGACATTCTCGCCGGGCTTGGGATTTGACTATATTCCTATAGCCATCGCCCCCCGGAATTGCAAGCCTGCCCGGGCCGGGCCATCGCGCCCCGCCCAAGGGAGCAGCGCCATGCCGATCGAGACCTCCAACCCGCCCGCCGTCCACAAGCCCGGCGCCTATGCCCATGCCGTGCTGGTCACCGACCCGCAGCGCCGCCTCGTCATCTCCGGCCAGGTCGGCACCGCGCCGGACGGCAGCACGGCGGAGGACGGGGAGGCGCAGATCGACCAGGCCCTGGCCAATCTCGGCGCGATCCTGGCGGCGCATGGCATGGGCCCGGCCAACCTGGTGAAGATGACCGTCTTCCTGACCGACCCGGCGCTGATCCCGGCCTGGCGGGCGAAGCGCGGGGCCTGGCAGGGCGAGGCCCGCTCGGCCAGCACGCTGCTGCTCGTCGCCGGCCTGGCCGACCCGCGCTTCCGGGTGGAAGTCGAGGCCGAGGCGGCGGATTGACCCGGCGCCGTTCGATCTTCCGGGGATGATCCGGCGCCGGTGAGCGGCCCAGGGGGGAACCGGGGCGGGCGGGGCGCGCTGGGACGCGTTGCCACCGGAACGGACCTGCCGCCATGCGACCCGCCGCACTGCTCGTGATCCTCGCCCCCGCCCTCGTCCTCGGCGGCTGCACCGTGCGACGGGAGGTTGCCGGGCCGCCGGCCTATTCCCAGGCCTCGCCCTATGCCCCCGGCGCCTATCCGCAGGGGACCTATGCCCGGGGCGGCTATGCCGCCGCGCCGTCGCAGCAGGTCATCGCCCCGGCGCCGGGATCCTATTGCGAGGAAGCGGTGGGTGAGGCGCAGGACGCCGCGGCACGGGCCCAGGCCACCGGCAGCCCGCGCGATGCCCGGCGCGCCGACCGCAGCGCCGGCTATGCCGCGCGGGACTGCCGCTGAAGCGGATTTCGCTCTGGTGGACTCTCCTGGCGAGCAAATATGCCCGCAAAACAAGCGACTAGAGCGGTTGCCCTGAGCCAAGGCGACCGGAAGCCGCTATGGGGCCGGCCGCCGCGGGACATGCCGGCCCGGACGCGGGTGGCGGCTGCGAGGCAGGTCCCTCCGGCGTGCCCCGCACCGCGGCCGGGCCTGGCGGCCCGCGCCTGACCCGAGCGCCGCGACCGGCGGCCGAGCGCGGCCCGGCATCTGGACGCGACCCGCCGCGACGCGGGCGCCTCAGCCCTCCATCGCGCCGCGCTGGCCGCCGATCATCGCCAGGAATTCGCGGCGGGTGGAGGCGTCGTCGCGGAAGGCGCCGAGCATCCGGCTGGTCACCATGGTCACGCCCGGCTTGTGGATGCCGCGCGTGGTCATGCACTGGTGCGCCGCCTCGATCACCACGGCGACGCCCTTCGGCTTCAGCACGTCGTTGATGCAGTTGGCCACCTGCGCCGTCAGCTTCTCCTGGATCTGCAGCCGCTTGGCATAGACCTCGAGCACGCGCGCGAGCTTGCTGATGCCGACCACGCGGCCGGCCGGCAGGTAGGCGATATGGGCGCGGCCGAGGATCGGCACGACATGGTGCTCGCAATGCGATTCCAGCCGGATGTCGCGCAGCACCACCATCTCGTCGTAGCCGTCGGTCTCCTCGAAGGACCGCGCCAGCAGGTCGACCGGATCGGTCTCGTAGCCGGCGAAGAACTCCTCATAGGCGCGGACGACGCGGGCGGGGGTATCGACCAGCCCCTCGCGGTCCGGGTCGTCGCCGGTCCAGCGCAGCAGGGTCCGCACCGCGGCTTCGGCTTCGGCACGGCTCGGCCGGCCCTCGAGCGAGGCATGCGTCGGGATGATCTCGGCAGGGGGCGTCTGGATGTTCACGATGCGGGTCCTCCGGCCTCGGCGGGGGCGGGCCTGGTCGGTCGATTGACCGCCGGCGCTGCCGTTCGCATCGCAGATGGGTCGATTCGACAGGCGCGCAATGGCGGGGCGGCACCCTAGACGCCGCCCCGTCATCTGCCCAGGGGCGGCACCCCCGGTCCGTCAGTCCGCCGCGCGGATCACCCGGGCGACCAGCGGGCAGATCTCCGCCTCCCAGGCCGGCCCCTCGAACAGCGCGTCGTGCCCGGCGCCGGGCTGCAGGTGGTGGTGCCGCGCCGCCGCCGGCAGGCCGCGGCAGAGCCCGAGCGCGGCGCTCGCCTGGCCCGGCGGGCAGCTCGCATCCTCGGTGCCCTCGACCACCAGCAGGGCGGTGTCGCGGATCGCCTCCGGCCGCACCGGCCGGCCGCGCCATTCCATCCGCCCCTGCGCCAGCTCCGCCGCCCGGAAGATCCGGTGGATGGTGTCGAGGTAGAGCTCCCCCGGCACGTCCATGACCGAGCGCAGCTCGTCGTAGCGCGCCCGGTGCGCCGCCGCGGCCGCCGCATCCCCCGCCGCCAGGGCGCGCAGCTGGGCGAGCTGCGCCAGCGCATGGGCCTGCAGGTCGGACAGCACCGAGGCCGCCAGCTGCTGGGTGCCCGGCCGCACCCGCCGCCCGGCGCCGGGGAAGGGCGGCGGGACCAGCGCGGTCTCGGCCGTGGCGAACCAGCCGGGCGGCAGGGCGCGGGCCAGCTTCCCCTCCCGCGTCGGGGCGACCCGCGGGTCGACCGGGCCGGCGATCAGGGTCAGGCTGCGCGGCCGGGCGGGGTTGGCATCCTCCGCCATCAGCGCGGCGGCGGCCAGCGCCGCGACGGCGGGCTGCGACACGGCCAGCAGATGCGCGCCCGCGCCCATGGTTTCCAGCCAGGCGACGAGCTGCGCCACCTGGTCGTCGAGGCCGAAGGGGCCGGCGGCGGCCGGGACCTCGCGCGCATCCGCCCAGTCGGTCAGGTGCACGTCGTGGTCGGGCAGCAGGGCGGCCACGGTGCCGCGCAGCCGCGTGGCGAAATGACCGGACAGCGGCGCCACCACCAGCAGCGGCGGCCCCGGGCGGGGGGTATCCTTGGCGAAGCGCAGCAGCCGGCCGAAGGGGGCCTCGGCCACCGTCTCCTCCCGCACCGCCACCGGCCGGTCGCCACTGCGGGTCTCCGCCAGGCCGAAGGCGGGCTTGGCGTGCGTGGTGCCGAGATCCTCCAGCAGGTGCAGCGGCAGGCTGGCGGTGCGGCCGGGCTCGGTGGCGGCGAGCAGCGCCGCGGTATGCCGGGCCAGCGGCCGCAGCCGCGCCGCCCACTCCTCCTGGGCCTGGTAGAGATGATAGAGCACGGGCGGTGGTTCCTGCAGGCGAAGCCGGTGCAACGCCGGAAGCACCCGGACGGTGCCATCCGAATGCCCTTGACCTTCCCATGATGGGAAACCCCATCTTCACCCCGGGCGCAGGATCGCGCCGCGGGCAGGAGGATCGGAGCCGCATGGCCGGCGGGTGGCATTCGGGCGGGGTGAGGCGGGCCGTGCTGGCCGTACTGGCGCTGGCGCTGCTGGCCCTGCCCTGGGCGCCGCTGCGGCATGCCGCGATGGCCGCGCCGGCCCACGGCAAGGCGATGGCCGCGCCCTGTCCGGACCACGCCGCGCCTGCGGCCCCGGCGCCGGCGGACCCCGCCCCCCAGGATCCGGCCCCGGGCCTGTCCTGCTGCGCCGCCGCGCCCTGCGCCGGGCTGCCGGGCGCGCTGCCGCCGGTGCCGGTGGCGGCGCCGCGGCGGCC
>NZ_SMSJ01000058.1 GCF_004355005.1 Dankookia rubra | reverse complement strand
CTGGGGCCGGCGATTGGGGGCCGCCAACCTCCGCCTGATCGCCTCCATGCACCGCGCCATGGGCGGGCGCGCCCGCATCGCCGGCTGGATGGAGCCGCCGTGAGCGGGGCGCCGGCCTCAGGCCGGCAGCAGCACCAGCGCCGCGGCCTGCGCCGCGATGCCCTCGCCGCGGCCGGTGAAGCCGAGCCGTTCCGTGGTGGTGGCCTTCACCCCGACCCGGCCCGGCGCGACTCCGAGCAGTTCGGCCAGGCGCGCCTGCATCGCTTCCCGGTGCGGGCCGATCTTCGGCCGCTCGCAGAGGATGGTGACGTCCGCATTGGCCAGCACCCCGCCGCGCGCGGCGATGCGGCCGGCGGCATGGGTCAGGAATTGCGCGCTGTCGGCGCCCTTCCACCGCATCTCGGAGGGCGGGAACCAGCGGCCGATGTCGCCCTCGGCGAGCGCGCCGTAGATGGCGTCGCAGAGCGCGTGGATGCCGACATCGGCGTCGGAATGTCCCTCGAGGCCGAATTCGCAGGGAATGGTGACGCCGCAGATCACCATGGGACGGCCGGCCTCGGTGCGGTGGACGTCGAAGCCGGTGCCGATGCGGGGCAGGAGGGTGGTCATGGCCTGGGCCTCCACGCGGGCGAGGTCTTCGGGGAAGGTGATCTTGATGTTCGTCTCGGCGCCGGGGACCAGCGCCACGCGGGCGCCGGCCAGCTCCAGCAGCTGGGCGTCGTCGGTCGCCTCCGTCCGCGCGGCGCGGTGGGCGGCGAGCAGGTCCGGGAAGCGGAAGGCCTGCGGCGTCTGGGCGCGGAACAGCCCGGCGCGCGGCACGGTCTCGAGGATCGCGCCGCCCGCGGCCCGCTTCAGCGTATCCGCCACCGGCTGGGCCGGGATGGCGCCGGGCGCCGCCTCCAGCGCCGCGAGCAGCGCCGGGATGGTGCCGGGCGGGACCACCGGCCGGGCGGCGTCATGCACCAGCACCACCGCCGGGGTGCGCGGCGCCAGCGCCTCGAGCCCGGCGCGGACGCTGGCCTGGCGTGTCACGCCGCCCGGGACGGGGGGGAGGGCGGGCAGGCCCTCGAGGATGGCGGCGACCCGGGCTTCCTCCCCGGGCGCGCAGACCGGCTGCAGCAGGCCGACCCCGCCCTCGCGCAGCAGCGCCTCCGCCGCGTGGCGCAGCACCGGGCGGCCGAGGAGGGGGAGGTACTGCTTGGGCTGGTCGGCGCCGAAGCGGGTGCCGCGTCCGGCGGCCATGAGGAGGGCGGCGATGGTCATCGCGGCGGAGCCTAGCGGATCGGGGCGCCGACGGGAACGCAGGCGGGGTTCGTCTCAGGCGCCGGAGCCCCGGCGCCGGGGCCGATCCGCTGGTCCGGCTTCGCAAAAACTGTCGCTTTGGTGCCGCGCGGCGTTGCCGGGCGGCATCACATGGCATACCCTGCCCAAATCATGAGCATCAACATGCCTTCCGATGATGTCCGGCCCAGTGCTGTGCCCGGTTTGCGGTCGCTTGCGGTGGGTGCGGTGCGGGTCGACGTGCCGGTCTATCTCGCGCCGATGTCGGGCGTGACGGACCTGCCCTTCCGCCGGCTCGCCCGCGCCCAGGGCACCGGGATGGTGGTGAGCGAGATGATCGCCTCCCAGGCCATGGTGCGGGAGAACCGGCAGACCCTGAAGATGGCGGAGGTCGACGGCTTCGGCGCGCCCTCGGCCGTGCAGCTCGCGGGCTGCGAGCCCGGCGTGATGGCGGAGGCCGCGAAGCTCGCGGCCGACCGCGGAGCGGCGATCGTCGACATCAATTTCGGCTGCCCGGTGAAGAAGGTGGCGGTCGGCCAGTCCGCCGGCAGCGCGCTGATGCGCGACGAGGTCCGCGCCGCGGCGATCCTCGAGGCCGTGGTGAAGGCGGTGGACGTCCCGGTCACGCTGAAGATGCGGATGGGCTGGGACCACCAGTCGCTGAACGCGCCGAAGCTCGCCCGCATCGCCGAGGCCTGCGGCATCCGCCTGGTCACCATCCATGGCCGCACCCGGCAGATGCTCTACACCGGCACCGCCGACTGGGCCTTCGTGCGCCAGGTGAAGGAGGCCGTCGCCATCCCGGTGCTGGTCAACGGCGACATCCTGACCCCCGAGCACGCCGCCGAGGCCTTGCGGCAATCCGGCGCCGACGGCGTGATGATCGGCCGCGGCTGCTACGGCCGCCCCTGGTTCCCGCGCCAGGTCGCCGACTACCTCGCCACCGGGCTGCCCCCGGCCGAGCCGGCGCTGGCCGAGCAGTTGGCGATCCTGCTGGCGCACTACCGCGACATGCTCTCGCACCACGGCACCGTCACCGGCGTCCGGCTCGCCCGCAAGCACATCGCCTGGTATTCGAAGGGCCTGCCCGGCTCGGCCGAGTTCCGCTCCGGCATCAACCAGGTCGACACCCCCGAGGCGGTGGAGGCGCGGATCCACGCCTTCTACGGCCCGCTGCTGGACCAGGGGCTGGAAGCGGCGCGCGCCGCCTTCCACGCGCGCGGCCAACAGGCCGATGCCGCCGGGCGCATGGCGGCATGAGCGGCGCCCTGGCGGCCCTCCCGCGCGTCATGCCGCCGCGTCCCGACCAGCCGCGCAGCGTGCCGCTGCCGGACGCGGCGGCGATGCTTTCGGCGCTGCCGATGCCGGCGGTGGTGCTGGATGCGGAGAACCGCTTCCGCTACGCCAACCCGGCCGCCGAGCTCTTCTTCCAGCTCTCCTTCCCGACGCTGGCCACCATGCGGCTTTCGGACCTGCTGCCGGAGGACAGCCGGCTCTTCGCCCTGCTCGCCCAGGTCCGCCAGCACGAGGCGCCGGTCTCCGACCACGACATGCTGTTGGAGAGCCCCCGCCTGCACCGGCGCGGCGTCGCCGCGCATGGCGGGCCGCTGCCGGAGATGCGGGGCGGCGTGGTGCTGACGCTGCACGACGGTTCCACCGCGCAGATGATGAACCGCCAGCTGAACTTCCTCGGCGCCGCGCGCGGCGCCTCGGCCATGGCCGAGATGCTGGCGCACGAGGTGAAGAACCCGCTGTCCGGCATCCGCGGCGCGGCCCAGCTGCTGGAGCAGTCGAGCACCGACGACGGCGACCGCGAGCTCTGCCAGCTGATCCAGGACGAGGCCGACCGCATCCGCCACCTGGTCGACCGGATGGACATGTTCTCGGACCGGCCGGTCGAGCTCGGCCCGGTGAACATCCACCAGGTGCTGGACCACGTGAAGCGCGTCTCGCAGACCGGCTTCGCCGCGCATATCCGCATCGTCGAGGACTACGACCCCTCCCTGCCGCAGGTCTGGGGCAACCGCGACCAGCTCGTGCAGATCCTGCTGAACCTGGTGAAGAACGCCGCCGAGGCGGTCAACCCGATGGGCGGCGAGATCCTGCTCTCGACCGCCTATCACCACGGCGTCCGCATCGCCGTGCCCGGCAGCAGGGAACGCGTCCACCTGCCGCTGCAGGTCAGCGTGCGCGACAACGGGCCGGGCATCCCGGAGCCGGTGAGGGCCACCTTGTTCGAGCCCTTCGTCACCACCAAGCGGGGCGGCCAGGGGCTCGGCCTCGCCCTCGTGGCCAAGCTGGTCGCCGACCAGGGCGGCCTGATCGAATGCGACAGCCGCCCCGGCCGCACCATCTTCCGCCTCTCGCTCGCCATGCCGCCGAGCGGCGCGCGGCGGGCCGAGGCGGTGGCGCGTGCTGCCGAGAAGGGCATGGCCGTCCGTGCCAAGGGGCGATGATGTCCGATAGCCGCACCATCCTGATCGCCGACGACGATCGGGCCATCCGCACCGTGCTCAGCCAGGCGCTCGGGCGCTCCGGCTACCAGGTGCGCGCCACCTCCTCCGCCTCGACGCTCTGGCGCTGGGTCGAGGATGGCGAGGGCGACCTGGTCATCACCGACGTGGTGATGCCGGACGAGAACGGGCTCGACCTGGTGCCGCGCATCAAGCGGGTGCGGCCGGAGCTGCGCGTCGTCGTCATGTCGGCGCAGTCCACCTTCATGACCGCGCTGAAGGCGGCCCAGCGCGGCGCCTTCGAGTACCTGCCGAAGCCCTTCGACCTGAAGGAGCTGCTCTCCGTCGTCGAGCGGGCGCTGGCCGCGCCCCAGGTCCCGGCGCCGGACGAGGCGGGGGAGGAGGCCGACCCCGCCGAGCGGCTGCCGCTGGTCGGCCGCAGCCCGGCGATGCAGGAGATCTACCGCACCGTCGCCCGGCTCACGACGACCGACCTGACGGTGATGATCACCGGCGAGTCGGGCACCGGCAAGGAGCTGGTGGCCCGCGCGCTGCACGACTACGGCCGCCGCCGGGGCGGGCCCTTCGTCGCCATCAACATGGCGGCGATCCCGCGCGAGCTGATCGAGAGCGAGCTCTTCGGGCACGAGCGCGGCGCCTTCACCGGCGCGCTCAATCGCGGCATCGGCCGCTTCGAGCAGGCCGCCGGCGGCACGTTGTTCCTCGACGAGATCGGCGACATGCCGCCCGAGGCGCAGACCCGCCTGCTGCGCGTGCTGCAGGAAGGCGAGTTCACCACGGTCGGCGGCCGCAACCCGATCAAGGCCAATGTCCGCATCGTCGCCGCCACCCACCGCGACCTGCGCCAGTCGATCCGCCAGGGCATGTTCCGCGAGGATCTCTTCTACCGCCTGAACGTGGTGCCGATCCGCCTGCCGCCGCTGCGCGAGCGGCTGGAGGACATCCCGCTGCTGGCGCGGCATTTCCTCGACCGGGCGAAGGGCGCCGGCCTGCCGGGCAAGCAGCTCAGCCTCGAGGCGGTGGAGCGGCTCAAGCAGCATTCCTGGCCGGGCAATGCGCGCGAGCTCGAGAACCTGATGCGGCGCCTCGCCGCGCTTTATCCGCAGGAGACGATCGACGCCGATGCGGTCGGCGCCGAGCTGTCGGAAGCCGAGCCGCCGGCCGATTCCGGTGCCGCGCGCGGGCCGGAGACGCTGGAGCAGGCGGTCGAGCGCCACCTGAAGGCCTTCGTCGGCGCGCACAAGGACGGGCTGCCGGTGCGCGACCTCTACGACCGCGTCCTGGCGGAGGTCGAGCGGCCGCTGCTGCGGCTGGTGCTCGGCGCGACGCGCGGCAACCAGATCAAGGCGGCGGCGATGCTCGGGCTCAACCGCAACACGCTGCGCAAGAAGATCCGCGAGCTCGACCTGCCCGTGGTGCGCGGGCTCGGCTGATGCGCATCCCGCGCCCGGGCGGGGGACGAGCGGCGGCGCCGGCCGGGCGGCTGCCGGAGGAGGAGACCGACGCCGCCGGCCGGCCGCGCAGCCTGCTGCGGCGGGTCGCCGACCTGCTGCTCGGGCGGGGCATGACGCTCGGCCTCGCGGTCGGCGCGTTGCTGCTCGGCATCGCCACCTTCACCGTGCTGTCGAACGGCAGCCCCTTCGGCCCGACCCGGCCGGGGGTCGAGCTCGGCCTGATGCTGGTCAGCGTGCTCGTGCTCTGCCTGCTAGGCGCCTCGCTTGCCGGGCGGCTGGTGCGGGTCTGGGCGGAACGGCGGCGCGGCTCGGCGGGCTCCCGCCTGCACGTCCGGCTGGTGCTGCTGTTCGGCGTGGTCGCGGTGGTGCCCTCGATCCTCGTCGCCGGGTTCGCCGCGGCCTTCTTCAACCTCGGCATCCAGGCCTGGTTCGGCGACCGGGTGCGGACGGCGCTCGAGGCCAGCCGCCAGGTGGCGCAGGCCTACCTCGAGGAGCACCGCAACAACATCCGCGGCGATGCGCTGGCCATGGCCAACGACCTCAACCGCGCCGGCGGGCTGCTGCTGGCCGACCAGGGGCGCAGCTTCGCCCAGGTGCTGGCGACCCATACGCTGCTGCGCGGCCTGACCGAGGCGGTGGTCTTCGACCCGACGCTCCGCCGCCCCATGGCGCAATACGGGCCGACCGCGAATTTCGAGCTGGACCCGCCGCCGGACTGGGCGATCGACATCGCCAGGCAGGGCGAGGTCGCGGTGCTGCCGGACGAGCAGGCCGGGCGCGTCCGCGCCGTCGTCGCGCTCGACAGCCGTCCCATGCTGATGCTGGTGATCGGCCGTCCCGTGGACCCGGAGGTGGTGAACAACCAGCAGCGGGCCGAGCGCGAGGTGGCGCAGTACGAGCAGCTCGACCGCAACCGCTACGGCTTGCAGCTCACCTTCATCATGATCTTCGCCATCGCCACGCTGCTGGTGCTGCTGGCGGCGGTGCTGATCGGGCTGGTGCTGGCGAACCAGCTGGCCCGGCCGATCGGCCGGCTGATCGTCGCCGCCGAGCGGGTGCGGGCGGGCGACCTTTCCACCCGGGTCGAGGAATCGGCGGCCGACGAGGAGCTGTCCAGCCTGACCCGGGCCTTCAACCGGATGACCAACCAGCTGGCGGCGCAGCGCTCGGAGCTGATGCAGGCCTATCGGCAGATCGACGACCGGCGGCGCTTCACCGAAGCCGTCCTCGCCGGCGTCTCGGCCGGCGTGGTGGGGCTCGAGCCCGATGGCCGCATCAACCTGCCCAACCGTCGCGCGAGCGAGCTGCTCGGCCTCGACCTCGATGCCGGGATCGGCCTGCCGCTCGGCGCCGTGGTGCCGGAATTCGGCCCCCTGCTGGAGCGGGTGGGGGAGGAGGATGCGCAGGCGCCGGACCGCGCCATCACCGCCGAGATCCGCATCGGCCCGCCGTCCAACCGCCGCACCCTGCTGGCGCAGGTGGGCGCCGAGCTGCAGGCCTCGGCCGAGGGCGACCGCGCCCCGCGCATCGCCGGCTACGTGCTGACCTTCGACGACATCACCGAGCTGCTGAGCGCCCAGCGCAAGGCGGCCTGGGCCGACGTGGCGCGGCGGATCGCGCATGAGATCAAGAACCCGCTGACGCCGATCCAGCTCTCGGCGGAACGGCTGAAGCGGCGGTACCTGAAGCAGATCTCGAACGATCCGGAGACCTTCATCGCCTGCACCGACACCATCGTGCGCCAAGTCGGCGACATCGGCCGGATGGTCGACGAATTCTCCGCCTTCGCGCGCATGCCGCAGCCGGTGATCAAGCCCGAGGACCTGTCCCAGGTGCTGCGGGAGGCGCTGGTGCTGCAGCGCGACGCCCATCCGGAGATCGAGTACCGGATCGAGCTGCCCGAGGCGGCGCCGGTGGTGGCCTGCGACCGCCGCTTGCTGGGCCAGGCACTGACCAACCTGCTGCAGAATGCCGCCGATGCGGTGACGATGCGCGCCCAAGGGGAAACCCAGGGGGAGAACCTGGCGGAGTCCCAGGACACCGCCCCACGCGCACCGGGCGACGTGGCCGGACACATCACCGTGCGCATCGAGCCCGGCGAGGACATAGTGGCGATAGCGGTGGAGGATGACGGGATCGGCCTGCCGCAGGGCGATGAGCGCGAGCGGCTGGCCGAACCATACGTCACCCACAAGGCCAAGGGGACCGGGCTTGGCCTTGCCATCGTGAAGAAGATCATGGAGGACCATGGCGGCAGGCTGGGGCTGGAGGACAGGCCCCGCGATCCGGGGGCGGGCGGCGATGGCGCCGGTGCCCGGGCCGTGCTGACCCTGCCCTGGCGGCCGGCGCAGGATCGGCCGCTAGCAGGCGACAACGACCGTCCGGATGGGAGCATGAGGCGCGCGCATGGCGCATGAGATCCTGATCGTCGACGACGAGCCGGACATCCGTGCCCTCATCGAGGGCATCCTGACGGATGAGGGCTACGAGACGCGCCAGGCCCACAACAGCGACACGGCGCTCGCGGCCTTCAAGCAGCGGCGCCCGTCCATGGTGGTCCTGGACATCTGGCTGCAGAATTCCCGGCTCGACGGCCTGGGCATCCTGGCCGCGCTGCACCGCGAGGAACCGCAGCTTCCCGTGGTCATGATCTCCGGCCACGGGACGATCGAGACCGCGGTGCGGGCGATCCAGCAAGGCGCCTACGATTTCATCGAGAAGCCGTTCAACTCGGACCGGCTGCTGCTGGTGGTCGCTCGGGCGCTGGAGGCGGCGCGGCTGCGGCGGGAAAATTCCGAGCTGCGGCTGCGGGCCGGGCCCGAGGCCGAGCTGGTCGGGGTCTCCCAGGGGATCGGCCAGCTGCGGACGGCGATCGAGCGGGTGGCGCCGACCGGGTCGCGCGTGCTGATCACCGGGCCGGCGGGCTCGGGCAAAGAGGTGGCGGCGCGGATGATCCATGCGCGGTCCCGCCGCAACGACGGGCCCTTCGTCGCGCTGAACTGCGCCACGCTGAATCCGGCGCGGTTCGAGGAGGAGCTGTTCGGCCTGGAAGCGGGCAACGACCCGGCGGCACAGCCGCGCCGGGCCGGCGTGCTGGAGCGCGCCCATGGCGGCACGCTGCTGCTGGACGAGGTGGCCGACATGCCGCTCGAAACCCAGGGCAAGATCGTGCGCGCGCTGCAGGAGCAAGGCTTCGAGCGGGTCGGCGGCGCGGTGCGCGTGAAGGTCGATGTTCGCGTCATCGCCACCACCAACCGCGACCTGCAGGCGGAGATCGCCGCCGGGCGGTTCCGTGAGGACCTCTACTACCGGCTGGCGGTGGTGCCGCTGAAGATCCCCTCGCTGCGGGAGCGGCGGGAGGACGTCCCGGCGCTGGCGCGGCACTTCATGGGACGCTCGGGCGAGCTCTCCGGCATGGCGGCGCGGGAGCTGGCCGAGGACACGCTGGCGGCGCTGCAGGCCTATGACTGGCCGGGCAACGTGCGGCAGCTGCGGAACCTGATCGACTGGCTGCTGATCATGGCGCCCGGCGAGGCGCGCGATCCGATCCGGGCGGAGATGCTGCCGCCCGAGGTGGGCTCGGCGGCGCCGGCGATGCTGAAGCTCGACCGGTCCTCGGAGATCATGACGCTGCCGCTGCGCGAGGCGCGCGAGCTCTTCGAGAAGCAGTACCTGGAGGCGCAGCTGCTGCGCTTCGGCGGCAATATCAGCCGGACCGCGAACTTCGTCGGCATGGAACGCAGCGCGCTGCACCGCAAGCTGAAATTCCTCGGCGTGCATGCCGAGGACCGCGCGGCGCCGCAGCCGGCGGCGGCCAACGCGCCTTCGATCTAGCCGCCGGGGGGGGCAGGGCGCTTCCCTTCGGCGGCTAAGTTGGGTTAGGTCGCCGGCAATCCGCAGCCGGGGCCCCCATGTCGCGCATCGCCTATGTCAACGGCCGCTACCTCGACCAGCGCGAGGCGGCGGTGAATATCGAGGACCGCGGCTACCAGTTCGGCGACGGGATCTACGAGGTCGTCCACCTGCATGCCGGCCGCTTCGTGGACGAGGTCCGCCACCTCGACCGGCTGGAGCGGTCCCTGGCGGAGATCCGGCTGCCCATGCCGATGAGCCGCGCCGCCCTGCGCCACGTCCTCGCCGAGGTCGGCCGGCGCAACCGGGTGACGGAGGGGCTGCTCTACATGCAGGTGACGCGCGGGGTGGCGCGGCGCGACCATGCCTTCCCCGCGCAACCCGTCCCGCCCGCGCTGGTGGTGACGGTGAAGCGGATCGCCGCCTACCCGACCGACGTGGACCGCTGGGCGGCTGACTGCATCACCCTGCCGGACCTGCGCTGGGCGCGGCGCGACATCAAGTCGACCAACCTGCTGCCGAACTGCCTGGCCCGCCAGGCGGCGCGCGAGCAGGGGGCGATCGAGGCCATCCTCTACGACGAGGCGACGGGCCTGGTCACCGAGGGCGCGGCTACGAGCTTCTGGATCGTCGACGAGCATGGCGTCATTCGCACCCGCCACCTGGACCAGAAGATCCTGCCCGGCTGCACCCGCGCGGCGCTGCTGGCGGAACTCGCCGGGGCCGGCATCGGCTGGGAGGAGCGGGACTTCTCGCTCGAGGATATGCGGCGGGCACGGGAGGCGTTCCTCACCTCGGCGACCTCCTTCGTGAAGCCGGTCACCCGGATCGACGGCACGCCGGTCGGCGATGGGCGGGTCGGGCCGGTGGTGCGGCGGCTGTTCGAGATCTTCACCCGGCACGTGAAAGGCGACCTACATAATGCAGCGTGAACGCGAGGGCGGGCCGGTCCAGGCCTTTGGGCATGGCAGCGCTCCGGTCGTCGCACCGCGCGCCGTTCTCTGGGACTGGGACAACACGCTGGTCGATGGCTGGGCGGCCATTGCTGCCGGGCTGAACGCCGCCTTCCGCGCCCATGGCTTGGCGGAATGGACGCTCGACGAGGTGCGCGGCCGGGTCCGTCGCTCGCTGCGGGAGACCTTCCCGGAGATGTTCGGTTCTGCCTGGGAAGCGGCCCGCGACACCTTCTACGCCGAGGTGCGCGCGCGGCACCTGGCCGTGCTGACCCCGATGCCCGGGGCTGCGGCGGCGCTCGCGGCGGTGGCCGCCGCGGGCCTGCCGCAAGGTGTCATCAGCAACAAGCAGGGGCCGCTGCTGCGGGCGGAAGCGGCGCATCTCGGCTGGGCGCGGCACTTCGGGTGCCTGGTCGGGGCCGGCGACGCGGAGGCCGACAAGCCCGACCCCGCGCCCTTCCGGATGGCGCTCGCGGCACTCGGCCTGACGGCGGGGCCAGAGGTCTGGTATGTGGGGGATACCGCGCTCGACATGCAGGCGGCGCGGGTGGCGGGCTGCACCGCGGTGCTCCTGGGCGACGCGGCGCATGACGGCGGCGTCGCCAATGCCGCACCCGAGCGGGAGTTTGCCGATGGCGCCGCATTGGCGGCCTGGTTCGCCGATCGGTAGCAAGTGCCGGCCCCCTGCATTCCTGGAATTGCTGCAACGCAGCAAAAATCTGCGTCCAGAGGGCAAGCATCCCTTGCAACCGGCGTCCCGGTAGCGGATGTTCATGCCACCTGCTGTATGGGTGCAATCCGCGCCGGGCCGTCACCGAAGGTGGCTGCCAAGAACAAGAAGGACCGCGCCGTGGCCGCCGAGAAGTCCCAGAACGTACAGGACGTGTTCCTGAACCACGTTCGCAAGAGCAAGACTCCCGTGACGATCTTCCTCGTCAACGGCGTGAAGCTTCAAGGCATCATCACCTGGTTCGACAACTTTTCCGTGCTGCTTCGCCGGGACGGGCATACCCAGCTTGTCTACAAGCACGCGATCAGCACCGTCATGCCGGGTGCCCCGATCCAGCTCTTCGATGCCGCCGCGGCGCGCGAGGGCGCGGCGGTGACGCGCGAGGGCAATACCCTGACGATGAGCCGTGAGGTCCAACCTGCCGGGGGCGAATGAGGGCAACTTGCCCGCGCCGGCGAACGACCGCGGCGACGGGACGGACGAGGGCCCGACCAGGGCCGCGGTGATCCTGCCCTATGAACGGACGCTGCGCGCCGTGCCGGCCGCCGGATCTCCGGCGGAAGGCATGCAGCGCGCCGCGGAGGCACGCCTGGCGGAGGCCGTCGGCCTCGCCGCCAGCATCGGCGTGACCATCGTGCACCAGGCGGTGCTGCCGCTGCGCGAGCGCCGGCCCAGCACGCTGCTCGGGTCCGGCCAGCTCGACTCGGTGAGGCAGCAGATCATCGAGCAGCGGGTCGGGCTGGTGGTCGTCGATGCCGCGCTGTCGCCGGTGCAGCAGCGCAACCTCGAACGCGAATGGAAGTGCAAGGTCATCGACCGCACCGGCCTGATCCTCGAGATCTTCGGGGAGCGCGCGCGCACCAAGGAAGGTGCGCTGCAGGTCGAGCTCGCCCACCTGGACTACCAGCGGACCAGGCTGGTTCGGTCCTGGACCCACCTTGAACGGCAGCGCGGCGGCTTCGGCTTTCTCGGCGGCCCTGGCGAATCGCAGATCGAGCTGGACCGGCGGCTGATCACCGACCGCATGGTCAAGCTGAAGAAGGAACTGGACCAGGTCCGCCGCACCCGCGGCCTGCACCGGCGCGACCGCGAACGCGTGCCCTACCCGGTGATCGCGCTGGTCGGCTACACCAATGCCGGCAAGTCCACGCTGTTCAATGCGCTGACCGGCGCCGGCGTCTATGCGCAGGACCAGCTCTTCGCCACGCTCGACCCCACCATGCGCGGCATCCGGCTGCCCTCCGGGCGGCGCGCCATCCTGTCCGACACCGTCGGCTTCATCTCCGACCTGCCGACGCAGCTGGTCGAGGCCTTCCGGGCGACGCTCGAGGAGGTGGCCGCGGCCGACGTCATCCTGCATGTCCGCGACGTATCGCATCCGGATACCGGCGCGCAGCGCAACGACGTGCTCGGCGTGCTGCGGGAACTCGCCAGCGGGCCGCACCCCGCGCTCGACGAGGGCTGGGAGAGCCGCGTCGTCGAGGTGCTGAACAAGGCGGACCTGCTCGGCGGCACCGGCGCGGTGCCCGGGGCGAATGGCGCCGACGGCCGCGTCGTCGCCGTCTCGGCCCTGACCGGGGAGGGGCTGGACGATTTGCGGGCGGTGCTGGATGCGCGGCTCGCGGCCGGGCTGGAGGTGGTGGACTATGCCATCCCGGCGGCCGACGGCGCCCGACTGGCCTGGCTGTACCGGCATGGCGAGGTGGTGGCGCGCGACGATGCTGAGGGCGACGTGCGGGTGACCGTGCGGCTGAGCCCGGCCGATCGCGCCCGCTTCGAGCAATCGCCGGCATGATCGGCGCGCGTGCCGCGGCCGACGTCGCGGCGCTGCTGCGCGCGGCGACGCGGGCGGAGATCCTGCCGCGGTTCCGCCGGCTGGGCGCGGGCGCGGTGCGGGCCAAGTCCGGGCCGCTGGACCTGGTGACCGATGCCGACGAGGCCGCCGAGCGGGTGATCACCGCCGGGCTGCGGGCACGCTTCCCCGAATGCGTCGTGGTTGGGGAGGAAGCGGCAGCGGCCGACCCTGCGCTGCTGCGGGCACTCGATGGCGCCGAACTCGCCTTCGTGGTCGATCCCGTGGATGGCACCGCCAACTTCGCCGCTGGCCTGCCGCTGTTCGGCTGCATGGTGGCGGCGGTTGTGCGGGGCGAGATCGTCGCGTCCTGGATCCATGAC
Organism: Dankookia rubra; assembly: GCF_004355005.1. GTDB lineage: Bacteria > Pseudomonadota > Alphaproteobacteria > Acetobacterales > Acetobacteraceae > Paracraurococcus > Paracraurococcus ruber_A. The sequence continues at coordinate 18,989 of NZ_SMSJ01000058.1, read as the reverse complement.
CCGCTCGGCGATGACACCGCGGTGGCGTTGCGCGGGGAGGGGGCCTGGATCGAATCTCCGGACGGGCACCGGCACGATCTGCGCGTCGCGGCGCCGGTGCCGGTCGCCGAGATGGTTGCGGCGGTGAGCTGGGGCTACATGCCGGAGCCGCTGCGCGGCCGGGTGACGGCGCGGCTGTCACGGCTGCGCGCGACGGTCGGCTTCCGCTGTGCCGCGCATGAATACCGCATGGTGGCGGGCGGTTATGCGCACGCGCTGGTCTACAACCGGCTCTACCCTTGGGACCACGCGCCGGGCTGGCTGCTGCACCGCGAGGCCGGCGGCTATTCGGCGCGGTTCGACGGCAGCCCGTACGGCCCGCTGGCGACAACGGGCGGGCTGCTGGTGGCGCCGGACAGGGCAAGCTGGGATGCGCTGCACGCGGCGCTGATCGCGGAATAGGGCCGGGGAGACAGCACTCTCCCCCAGGCCCCGCATTTGATGCTCGGAGCTGGCAGCCGCCGCCCAACGCCCGAAAGGCTGGGGCGGGGCTCGGGGAGGGAATGCTTTTCCCTCCCTGACCTTCAGCGCCCGGCGCGCACCAGCTTGCCCGGCAGCGCACCGGTATGCACGCCATCCTCGAAGACCGGAACGCCGGAGACGAAGGTGGCCTTATAGCCGTCCACCCGTTGCATCAGCCGCCGCCCGCCGGCCGGCAGGTCGTACCAGACCTCCGGCTTGTGCAGGCGCAGGCCTTCGTAGTCGATGATGTTGAGATCGGCCTTCTTGCCGACCGCCAGCCTGCCGCGGTCGTGAAAGCTGAAGAAATCCGCCGTCTCCGAGGTCTGACGCTTCACCACGAATTCCAGCGGTAGCCGCGCGCCGCGGTGCCGGTCGCGCGCCCAGTGCGTCAGCATCCAGGTCGGCACGCCCGCATCGAGGATCGAGGAACAGTGCGCCCCGCCATCGCCGAGGCCGAGCACCGTCGCCTCGTCCGTCAGCATGGTGTGGATGACGTCGTGGTTGTCGATGTTGTAGCCGGTGACGGGGAAGAAGATCAGGTTGGCGGGATCGGCCGCCATGTAGTCGTAGGCGACCTCGTCCGGGGTACGGCCTTCCCGCTCGGCGATGGCGGCGATGCTCTCGCTCGCCGGCGGCTCGTAGTCCGGCGGGTCGCCCAGCTTGAACATGCGATGCCACCGGCGGACGATGTGCTGGCGGAACTGGCTGAGGCGCGACAGCAGCGCCTCGTCCGGCTTGTCGGCCAGGATCCCGGCGCGCACCGCGGGGTCGCGCAGCCGCGCGAGGCGCTCCGCCACCGGAAGCTTCAGCAGCGCCTGGTAGCTGGGGCGGATCGTGAAGGGGTTCAGCGCGGTATCGACGCCGAGCAGCACGCCGACCGGGCGGCCGGCGACCTGCGCCGTCACCAGCGCGCCCTGGGCACGCGCCGCCTTGACGCCGTCGATCAGCCGGCGCCAGCGCTCGTCGTCGGTCGGCCGGTCGGTCAGCAGGAACCAGACGGGGCGGCCGGTCTCCTTGCCGAGCTGCGTCATCCAGCCGAGCTCCGACTCCTCGATGTCGAAGTCGCTGTTCATGCCGAAGGCGCCGTAGCCGACATCGCCGAGCGCGCGGCCGATCCCGAGCAGCTCGTCGATCTCGGAATAGCGGCTCGGCACCATGCCGCCGGTCAGCGTCTTGTGGGAGTTGGTGCGGGATGTGGTGAAGCCGAAGGCGCCGGCACGCAGCCCCTCCGCCGTCAGCCGCCGCATGGTGGCGATGTCCTCGGCCGTCGCCGCTTCGAGGTCGATCGCGCGCTGGCCCATGACATAGACCCGCAGCGGGTGGTGCGGGATCTGCGTGGCAACATCGATGGTGCGCGCCATGCCGTCGAGCGCGTCGAGGTATTCGGGAAAGCTCTCCCAGTTCCATTTCAGCCCCTCGGCCAGGGCGATGCCGGGAATCTCCTCCACCGCCTCCATCAGGCCGATGAGCTCCGTATGGTCCTTGCGGCGCACGGGTGCGAAGCCGACTCCGCAATTGCCGAAGAGGATGGTGGTGACACCGTGCCAGGATGAAGGCGCCAGCATCGGATCCCAGGTGGCCTGGCCGTCGTAGTGGGTATGGGCATCGACCCAGCCCGGGGTGACCAGCAGCCCATCGGCGCGGATCTCGCGCCGGCCTGGCCCGGCCTTGCCGCCGACCTGGGCAATGCGGTCGCCGTCGAGGGCGATGTCGCCGGTGACGCCGGCACTGCCGGTGCCGTCGATGATGGTGCCGCCGCGGATGACCGTGTCGTGCATCGCGTTCTGCCTTCTTGCTGGACGAACCCCTCGGCGGCGATTGAAGGCCCCGTGCCGCATCCGGGTCAAGCATTGCCCGCCGCGGTCCCCTTGCGCTGCCGTTGCGATGCACCCATCATCCGCGCGGGAGATACGCGGTACCGGCGAGCACGGCCTTCAGGGGGCAGGCTTGCGGCGTGTCCGCACGCATTCCTCCACCGGGCTGAGCATGTCGCGCGGCGTCACGCCGCGGATCGAATGCAGTATCCGGAGCGGAGGAGACGCCCTTGCCCACCGAACATACCATCGCCGCGACGCCCGACATGCTGGTCTGGGGCGGGCTTTCTGCGAAGACACCGCCGGCCCTGACGATCGAGTCCGGCGACACCGTCAGCATCGAGGCGGTGCCCGCCGGCGGCGCGCCGGCCTTCCCGCCGGACGCGGCTGCGGTGCCCGAGGTATATCGAGCGGCGGTGGAGCGTGTGCCGCAAGGGCCTGGCGCGCATTTCGTCAACCGGCCCGTCTTCGTGCGCGGCGCCGAGCGTGGCGACACGCTGCAGGTGGAGATCCTGGCGGCCGAGCCGAACATGGATTGGGGCTTCGTCTCGATCATGCCGCTGCTCGGCACGCTGCCCGACGAGTTCACCGAATATGAGACCATCCACCCGAGCATCGACCGCGCCCGCCGGACCTGTCTGCTGCCCTGGGGGACGGAGCTGCCACTTGATCCCTTCTTCGGCGTCATCGGCACGGCACCGCCGCCGGAATGGGGGGTCTGCAGCACCAATGTCCCGCGTGCCTTCGGCGGCAACATGGACAACAAGGAACTGAAGCCGGGCACCACTCTCTACCTCCCGGTGTTTAACGAGGGAGCGCTGTTCTACGCCGGCGATGGCCATGGCGTGCAGGGCGACGGCGAGGTCTGCATCACCGCCTTGGAAACCGGCCTGACTGGTCGCTTTCGGCTGACGGTGCGGAAGGACCTGCACCTGAAGATGCCCTTCGCCGAAACGGCGACGCACCTTATCTCGATCGGACTCGACGAGGACCTGGACGACGCGGCGAAGCAGGCGGTGCGGGAGATGGTGCGGGAGATCTGCGTGCGCACCAACCTGTCGCGCAACCAGGCCTACATGCTGTGCTCCCTCATCGGCGATCTTCGCGTGACCCAGACGGTCGACGGCAACAAGGGCGTGCACATGATGCTCGCCAAGACATACCTTTGACGCGGGCTTGGGGGCAGGGACGATGGATCTCGGGCTGAGCGGCAAGCGCGCGCTGGTGACCGGCGGGACCAAGGGCATCGGCCGCGCTATCGTCGAGCTGCTGGCGGCGGAGGGCTGCGGCATCGGCCTCTGCGCCCGCAACGCGGCGGAGGTCGAGGCGACGGTCGCCGCGCTTCGCGCCAAGGGCGTGACCGCGACCGGCGCGGCGCTCGACGTCGCCGACAGCCCGGCGTTGCGGCAATGGGTCGCCGACAGCGCCGCGGCGCTGGGCGGCATCGACATCGTCGTCGGCAATGTCAGCGCGCTGTCGGTCGGCGGCGAGGAGGCGTCCTGGAAGGCCGGCTTCGCCACCGACGTCATGGGCAGCGTCGTGCTGGTCGACGCGGCGATGCCCCTTCTGGAGAAGTCCCCTGCGGGGTCGATCGTGCTGATCTCGAGCGTCTCCGGCCGCGAGATCGACTTCGCCGCCGGGCCCTATGGCGCCTTCAAGGCGGCGCTGGTGCACTATGCGCAGGGGCTGGCCTTTCAGCTTGCGCCGAAGGGCATCCGGGCCAATGCGGTCTCCCCCGGCAACACTTATTTTGAAGGTGGCATCTGGCCGCGCATCGAGCGCGACATGCCCGCCCTGTTCGCGGAAGCGATGAAGCTGAACCCGACGGGGCGGATGGGGCGGCCGGAGGAGGTGGCGAATGCCGTCGCCTTCCTCGCCAGCCCCGCGGCCAGCTTCATCACCGGCACCAACCTCGTGGTCGACGGCGCCCTGACGCGCGGCGTACAGCTCTAGGGAGAAGCACGATGCATCGCAGGACACTCCTCGCCGCCGGTGGCCTCGCCGCGCCGCTGGTCATGCAGCATGCCGCGCTGGGCGCCGACCCGATCAAGGTCGTCGGCATCCATGATGCTTCGGGCGGGCTCGACATCTATGGCAAGCCGATGATCGCCTGTCTCGACTTCGCGGTGGAGGAGATCAACGCCGCCGGTGGGCTGATCGGCCGGCCGCTCGCGGTCACCAACTACGACCCGCAATCCAACATCCAGCTCTACACCCAGTTCGCCACCCAGGCCGCGACCAAGGACAAGGCGGCGGTGGTGCATGCCGGGATCACCTCGGCCAGCCGGGAGGCGATCCGGCCCGTGCTGAAGCGCTACAACACCCTGTACTTCTACAACACGCAGTACGAGGGCGGCGTCTGCGACCGCAACGCTTTCTGCACGGGCTCGACCCCGGCGCAGAATGTCAGCCGCCTGGTGCCGCACGTGATGAAGAAGTGGGGCAAGAAAGTTTATATCCTGGCGGCCGACTACAACTACGGCCAGATCACCAGCAAATGGGTGACGAAGTTCACCCGGGAGAATGGCGGCGAGGTCGTCGGGCTCGACTTCTTCCCGCTCGACGTCACCAACTTCGGCCCGGCCATCCAGAAAATCCAAGCCGCCAAGCCGGACATCGTCATGTCGGTGCTGGTCGGCGGCGCGCACATTTCCTTCTACCGGCAATGGGCGGCAGCGGGCATGAAATCGCGCATTCCGATGGTCTCCACCACGCTTGGGGGCGGCAACGAGAGCCTGGTGCTCTCGCCCGAGGAAGGCGACGGCATCATCTGCGCCTTCAGCTACTTCCAGGAAGTCGATACCCCCGCCAACAAGGCTTTCCTTGCCAAGTTCAAGGCGAAGCTCGGCGCCAGCACGCCCTATCTGGGCGGCGAGTTGGCGATGCGCAGCTATGTCGGCGTGAACCTGTGGGCAGAGGGCGTCAGGCGCGCCAAGTCCATCGACCGGATGAAGGTGATCGAGGCGCTCGAGTCGGGCGTCAGCTTCGCCGGTCCCCCGGGCCTGACCACGCTCGACCCCAAAACCCATCACACCACGGTCGACGTCTTCATCGCCGAGGTGAAGAACAAGGGCTTCCAGGTGCTGGAAACATTCCCGCAATCGCCGCCGTCGGACACCCAGTCGGTCTGCGACCTGCAGAAGGAGCCCAATGCCAGTAAGCAGGTCGTGGTCGACATCAAGACCTGACGCCCGATGGATGCGATCCTCGCCACCGGCATCCAGGCGCTGACCGGCATCGCCTCACTGCTGCTGGTCAGCCTCGGCCTCGCCATCGTCTTCGGCATGATGCGGGTGATCAACCTCGCGCATGGCGAGTTCCTGATGCTCGGCGCCTATAGCGCGATCCTGGCCGTCGAGGCCGGGGTCAATCTCTGGGTGGCGATGCTGGTGGTGGCGCCTGTCTGCGTCGGGCTGCTGGGGGCGGTGGTGGAACGCCTGGTGATCCGCCGCCTCTATGGCCGCATGGTGGACACCATGCTGGCCACCTGGGGGCTTTCCCTGGCGCTGATCGGTGCGGTGACCATGGCCTTCGGCAATAGCGTCGCCGGCTTCTCGGCACCTCTGGGCAGTGTGCAGATCGGTGCCTATTCCACCTCGGGCTATGGGCTGTTCCTGATCGGCGCGACCGTCGTGCTGCTGCTGGCGGTCTGGATGGTGCTGCGCTTCACCCCGGTCGGGCTGATCGCGCGAGGCACCATGCAGAATGCCGGCATGGCCGCGGCGCTCGGCGTGCCGACCGAGCGGGTCTATGCGCTGAGCTTCGCCGCCGGCGCCGCCGTCTCCGGCCTTGCCGGGGCGCTGATGGCGCCCTTCTCCGGCGTCGTGCCGACGATGGGCACCGCCTATATCGCCAAGTGCTTCATCACCGTCATCACCGGGGGGGCGGCGATGCTGGCCGGCACCGCCACCGCTGCCGGCCTGCTCGGCAGCGTCAATACCATCGGCACCTTCGCCTTCACGCCAGTGCTGGGGGAGGTGCTGATGCTCGGCGTCGCCATCGTGCTGCTGCGGCTGCTGCCGCAGGGCATCACCGGCCGCTTTTTCCGGCGGGCGCTGTGATGGAACGGCGCCGCGCCGCCTTCCAGTCGGGCCTTGCCGTCTTCGCCGCCGCGGTCGCCGCCTGGTGGCTGCCTCAGGTGCTGGAGCTCTTCTCGATCATCAACGCCACCGTCTATACGGCGATGGCGGTGCTGGCGCTCAGCCTAGCCCTGGTTTGGGGCTTCGGGGGGATTCTCTGCTTCGGCCAGGCCGCCTTCTTCGGCCTCGGCGGCTATGCCTATGCGGTCGGCGCGCTGAACGTCGGCGACACGACCTGGGCCATCCCCATCGCGCTGCTGGTGCCGACGCTGGCGGCCGCGGCGCTCGGCTATGTCATGTTCTACGGCCGGATCAGCGATGTCTACATGGGCGTCATCACCCTGACGGTGACGCTGATCCTGTTCAACTTCATCAACTCCACCGCGGGCGAGGAATGGCGCATCGGTGCCGCGCCGCTCGGCGGCTTCAACGGCATCCCGGCGACGCCGCCGCTGAACGTCCCCGGCGACCCCGGCACGCCGCTGACGCCGGAGCAGATCTTCGTCGTGGCACTGGCCTGCCTCGCCGGCTGCTACGTGCTCTGCAAGCTGATCCTGCGGAGCCATTTCGGCCGGGTGGTGGTGGCGATCCGGGAGAACGAGCTGCGCGCCTCCCTCCTCGGCTACGATGTGCGGCTCTACAAGCTCGGCATCTTCACCATCGGGGGCGCGATGGCCGGGCTGGCGGGGATGCTGTTCGCCAATTGCGTTTTCGTTTCGCCGACCATGTTCAGCCTGGCCTATTCCGGCCAGATCATCATCTGGGTCATGATCGGGGGCGTCGGCACGCTGTTCGGGCCGGTGGTCGGCGCCATGCTGCTGCAGGCGCTGACCGCCTGGGCCGGCACGCTGCCCGACATAAACCCCAACCTCATCCTCGGCCTGGTCCTGGTCGTCGCCGTGCTCGCCATCCCGCGCGGGTTGCAGCCGACGCTCGCTGGGCTCCTGCGGCGGCGGGAGGCGCCATGACCGCGCTGCTGGCGACCGAGAACCTGACCATGCGCTTCGGCGGCGTCGTCGCCGTTGACGGCGTGACATTGAGCATCGGCGAGCGCGAGCTGCGCTGCCTGATCGGCCCGAACGGCGCGGGCAAGTCCACCTTCTTCCGCTGCCTCACCGGCCAGTACCGGCCGACCTCCGGGCGCGTGCTGTGGCGGGGCCGGGACATCGTGGGCCTGGAGCCGCACGCGATCGCCCGGCTTGGCATCGGCATCAAGACCCAGGTGCCCTCGCTCTTCGACGGGCTGACGGCGCTGGAAGGCGTGGCACTCGGCGTCCGCCGGCTGCATGGCGAGCGGGAGGCCCGGCGCCGGGCGCTCGCCGCGCTCGACCGGCTCGGCATCGCCGACCTCGCCGGGGCGACCGTCGGGCTGCTGGCGCATGGCCAGCGCCAGCTGGTCGAGCTCGCCACCGTGGTGGCGCCGGAGCCCGACCTCATCATCCTCGACGAGCCCACTGCCGGCATGAGCGCCGAGGAGACCGCCGGCACCGCGGCGTTGATCCGGGAGATGAGCCGCGACCACGCCATCGTCGTCGTTGAGCACGACATGCAGTTCATCCGGGCCATCGCCGAGACCGTCACCGTCCTCCACCAGGGCCGGGTGCTGGTCGAGGACACCGCCCCGGTGGTGCTCTCCGATCCGCGGGTGCACGACGTCTATCTTGGCCGCCCGCCCGAGGCGCGGCAGGCGGTGCCGGCATGAGGGAGGATCCATGCTGGACGTAGGGGGCCTGGTCTCCGGCTATGGCCGCATCGGCGTGCTGCACGGCGCCGACCTCACGGTGGGCGAGGGGAGCTGCGTCGGCATCCTCGGCCACAACGGCATGGGCAAGACCACGCTGCTCCGCACCATCATGGGGCTGCTGCCGGCCAGGGCGGGCCGCATCACCCTGGACGGCACCGAGATCCAGCGCCTGCCGACCCACGCGCGGGCCAGGCTCGGCCTCGGCTATGTCCCGCAGGGGCGGCTGATCTTCCCGGCGCTCTCGGTGCTGGACAACCTGCGCTTCGCCATTCTGGCCAAGGGCACTGCCGAGGCGGCTATCCTCGAGGAGATCCTCGACGGGTTCCCCGAGCTCAAGCGGCTGCTGGAACGGCCGGGCGGCGCGCTCTCGGGCGGCGAGCAGCAGCTGCTCTCGCTCGCCCGCGCGCTTTGCGGCAGGCCGCGGCTGCTGCTGCTGGACGAGCCGACCGAGGGCATCCAGCCCTCGATCGTCGAAGCCATGGTGGAGCGCATCCATGGCCTCCGCCGCCGGGGCCTGTCGGTTTTGTTGGTCGAGCAGAACCTGGATTTCATCCAGGCGCTCTCGGACCGCATCCTGCTGATCCAGCGCGGCCGGATCACGCGGGAAATGCCCCCGGCCGCGCTGGCCGACCCTGCCCTGGTGCAGGAGTTCGTCGGCACGCACGCCTGACCATCGGAGAGGACGACCATGCCCCTGGGAACCCTGAGGCTGCCGACCACGGATGAGCTGCGCAAGGTCGCCGGCGAGCTTGGCATGACCATGTCGGACGACGAGCTGGCGCAGCACCGCGCCTGCCTGGAGGGCGGCATCGCCGCCTACAACATCGTCGACCAGATGACCGACGAGCTGCCGGAGGTGAAGTGGCCGCGCACCCCCGGCCGCCGCCCCGCGGGCGCCGACAACCCCTACAACGCCTGGTACGTGAAGAGCACGATCGAGGGCGCCCCGACCGGCAAGCTCAGGGGCAAGAAGGTCGCGGTGAAGGACAATATCTGCGTCGCCGGCGTGCCGATGATGAACGGCGCCTCGACGCTGGAGGGCTATGTGCCCGACCTGGATGCGACGGTCGTGACCCGCATCCTCGATGCTGGCGGCACCATCGTCGGCAAGACGGTCTGCGAGTATTTCTGCTTCTCCGGCGGCAGCCATACCAGCGCGCCGGCGCCGGTCCACAATCCGCATCGCATGGGCTATTCCGCCGGCGGGTCGTCCTCCGGCAGCGGCGCGGTGGTGGCGGCGGGCGAGGTGCCGATGGCCCTCGGCGGCGACCAGGGCGGGTCGATCCGCATGCCGTCCTCCTTCTGCGGCATCTACGGCATGAAGCCGACGCATGGTCTGGTGCCCTATTCCGGCATCATGCCGATCGAGCTGACCCTTGACCATACCGGGCCGATGACCGCGACGGTCGAGGATAACGCGCTGCTGCTGGAGGTGCTGGCCGGCCCCGACGGGCTCGACCCGCGGCAGTACAGCACCGCGCCGGTGCCGGCCTATCGCGACCAGATGGGCGGGGGCATCAAGGGGATGCGGATCGCCCTGGTGAAGGAGGGCTTCGGCCACCCGCAATCGCAGGAGGCGAACGATGTCCTGGTGCGCGAGGCCGCCGACCGGCTGCGCGGGCTCGGTGCCGTGGTCGAGGAGGTCTCGATCCCGCTGCATGCGCTGGGTGCGGCCATCTGGCTGCCCGTCGCGGCCGAGGGCGCCACGGTGCAGATGATGCATGGCAACGGCTTCGGCTTCAACTGGCAGGGGCTCTACGTGAACTCCCTGCTCGATGCCCATAGTGCCTGGCGCGGCCGGGCGGACGAGCTGTCCGAGACGCTGAAGAACACCATGCTGCTCGGCCACTACATGGTCACCCGGCATCGCGGGCACTACTACGCCAAGGCGCAGAACCTGGTCCGCCGGTTGCGGAAGGCCTATGACGACGTGCTGGCGCAGTACGACCTGCTGGCGATGCCGACCCTGCCCATGGCAGCGACCAAGCTGCCCGCGCCAGGCGCCTCGACCACCGAGATCATCCAGAAGGCCTTCGAGGTGCTGCCCAATACGGCGCCCTTCGACTGCACCCACCACCCCTCGATGAGCATCCCCTGCGGCCTGGCGGACGGGCTGCCGGTGGGGCTGATGCTGACCGGGAAGATGTACGACGAGGGCAGGATCTACCGTGCCGCGGCGGCCTTCGAGAGCGGCGTCGATTGGAAGTCGCTGACCGCGAGCTGAGCGCCCGGGGGCGATGGGAAGGCAGGGTTGGGGAGGGAAACGTATTCCCTCCGCAAACCCGACCCTTCCTTTTTGGGAGTCGGCAGCCGAAACGCAGCGAGTGCCAGACTTGGAAAAATAGATGAGGAGGACCGGGGGAGAATACCTTCTCCCCCGGCCTTTCCAGGCGGGCAGGATACCGCCTCGCCGCAGGCTGGGTCCCCACCCATATGCCGTGGTTCCAGGACAGGAACCACGCCGATGAGCTGGCAACCCGCCGCAGAACCCCCGAAGGACGTCGAACTCGTCATCATCCCCCGGGCGCATGACGTGGGCGGCTTCGAGGTCCGCCGCGCCCTGCCGGCGCAGGAGCGCATGCTGGTCGGGCCCTTCATCTTCTTCGACCAGATGGGGCCGGGGGAGTTCCTGGCGGGGCAGGGGCTGGATGTCCGGCCGCACCCGCATATCGGCCTCTCGACCGTCACCTACCTGTTCCAGGGCTCGATCCAGCACCGCGACAGCCTCGGCTCCGACCAGCCGATCCTGCCGGGCGACGTGAACTGGATGACCGCGGGTCGCGGCATCACCCATTCCGAGCGCAGCAGCGCCGAGGACCGGCTGACCACCCGGACCATGTCCGGCATCCAATCCTGGGTGGCACTGCCGAAATCCGCCGAGGAAACGGCGCCGGCCTTCCATCACCATCCGGCCGCGACGCTGCCGCTGGCCGAGGAAGGCGGGCTCACGCTCCGGCTGATCGCCGGGGAGGGCTGGGGAATGCGGGCGCCGGTCGCCACCGCTTCGCCGCTCTTCTACGCCGATGCGGTGCTGGCCCCGGGCGCCCGGGTGCCGCTGCCGGACCGGCACGAGGAACGCGCCGCCTATGTGCTGCGGGGCAGCGTGTCGATCGGCGGCGACAGCTTCGAGCCCGGCCGCATGCTGGTCTTCCGCGCCGGCGACGGGCTGGCGCTGACCGCGGGCCCCGAGGGTGCCCGGCTGCTGCTGCTGGGCGGGGCGGCGATGGACGGGCCGCGCTACGTTTTCTGGAACTTCGTGAGTTCCTCGCGCGAGCGGATCGAACAGGCCAAGGCGGACTGGCGGGCCCAGCGCTTCGCCCGGGTCCCGACCGACGACAAGGAGTACATCCCCTTGCCCGAGACGGTGCGGATACGGGCGGGCACCCCGAGCCAGAACTGAGGGGCGGGCAGGGGGCGGCAAGCGGACCGCCCCGATTGCTCCGTGCAACGGCACTCAAGTTCCTTTTTTGATCGCGTTTGTTCTCGCACTCCGCCATAAAATCAGAGCCTGCCGACAAATTGTAAAACATTTTCCTTTGCTGTGTGAATAGTTTTCTTCTGCGGAGCGGTAGAAGTCGGCGGGCTTCGCGCGCTCGAAGTGGATGTAAATCGTTTTACTCTGCACCGCTCACTCGGGCGAAGCGCCTCTTTCCGCCCGCTTCACCGCCTGCCACTCCGCCTCCATGGCCTCCAGTCCGGCATCGTTCGGCGCCAGACCCCGCGCCGCCAGCTGCGCTTCCACTGCGGTAAAGCGCCGCTCAAACTTGGCATTCGCGCCGCGCAGGCATTCTTCCGGGTCGAGATCGAGCTTGCGGGCCAGGTTGGCCAGGACGAAGAGCAGGTCGCCGACTTCGTCTGCCAGCCGAACCGGATCGGCCTCGGGCAGCTCGGCGCGCAGCTCGGCCGCTTCTTCCTCCAGCTTGTCGAGCACCGCGGCGGGCTCCGGCCAGTCGAAACCGACCCTTGCGGCGCGGCGGGTCAGCTTGTTGGCCCGTGTCAGGGCCGGGAGGCCGTCCGGGATGCCGGCCAGCGTCCCGGTCTCAGCGCGGGCGGCGCGCTCGGCCGCCTTCTGCACCTCCCAGGCCGCGGTCTGTGCAGCGGCATCGCGCGCCGTTGCGCTTCCAAAGACATGTGGATGTCGAGAGACCATTTTCCTGTGAATATTTTCCGCAACATCGTTGAAGGAAAAACTTCCTTCCTCCTCGGCGATCCGCGCGTGGTAGACGACCTGAAACAACAGGTCGCCGAGTTCGTCCAGCAGCGCGGCGCGGTCGCCACGGCGGATGGCGTCGGCGACCTCGTAAGCTTCCTCGATGGTGTAGGGAGCGATTGTCTCGAAGCTTTGCACCTGGTCCCAGGGGCAGCCGCCGACCGGGTCGCGCAGGCGGGCCATGGTATCCAGCAGGCGGGCCAGCGCGGCTTCGGGATCAGGTGGTGGGGTATCGGGCATCGGGTGGTTCTCCGGCGGTGCGGCGCAACAGCAGAGCTACGTCAGGCTGGCAAGGGGCGGGTCCGTAGCCGTCCGGAGCAGGAGGGCAGCAGGAGTCGCCGGGGCGGGCGAGAGACCTATCCTTGTACGCGTCATCCACAATACCTGCGTGCCGCATAAGATATATTATGGAAAATAAGAGTCTGTGGAGAAGTCAGGGGAAAGCCTGTTCGCGCCTGTGGATGGCGCGGGCTCCTCCCGGCGTCACCGCCGGCCTCATCGATGGATGCGGTCCCCTTCGGGCCCCCCGGCCCGTCGCCACCCTGGCGCAGGCAGCGGCGCAGCGGAACTCAGGTCTTGCTGCACGGTGTTACAGGCCTCGGATGTCCGGTATTTCCAGCACCATGCCGTCGAAGCCGGGCTCGACTCCCGGCGGCAGGTCGCGCAGCAGGCTGCGGTAATCCATCGCCGGGCCCATATGCGTCAGCACCGTCCGCCGCGGTCGCAGTTGGGTCACCCAGTCCAGAACCCGGTCCAGGTTGGCATGGACATGATGCGGCCGGTGCTGGAAGCAGCCGACCACCCAGGTATCGAGGCCCTGCAGCGCCGCGAGGCTTTCCTCCGGCAGGTTCACCACATCCGTCGAGTAGGCAAACCTGCCGACCCGCAGCCCCAGCGTGTCCATCACGCCATGGTCCTGGCGGAAGACCTCGACCGACAGACCTGCGGTCTCGAAACGTTCGCCGAACGCGATCCGTCGCGGTTCCAGCGCGGGACGAAAGAAGAACTCGGTCGGGCCGATGAAGGCATAGTCGAACCGGTCGTCCAACTTCTGCAGCGTGGTCCGGGTCCCCCAGGCGTCGATCGCCCGGCCAAGGGTCCGGTTGACCTGGCGAATGTCGTCGATGCCCAGGATGTGGTCCGCATGGGCATGGGTGAAGACCACCGAGTCGAAGGTGGCGATCCGGCAGGCGAGCAGTTGCTGCCGCAGGTCGGGACCGGCATCGACCAGCAGCCGGCCGCCCGACGTCCCGTCGGGACCGGGGCCCTCGATCATCGCTGCGGTGCGGGTACGGCGGTTGCGTGGCTCGGCGGGGTCGCAATCCCCCCATTCCCCGCCCCCGTCCCGACCGCCCAGCAGCGGCACGCCGCCGGAGCCGCCGCAGCCGAGGATGGTGACGCGCAGCAAGGCTCAGGCCGCTTTCGGGAAGAGCCGGAGGAAATTCGTCGTGGTCAGGGCTTCCGCCTCGGCAATGCCAAGACCCCGGGTTTCGGCCAGGACCTTGGCGGTATGCGCGACGTAGCCAGGCTCGCAGCGCTTGCCGCGCAGCGGCACGGGCGCGAGGTAGGGGCTGTCGGTCTCGATCAGGATCCGGTCGGCCGGCGCCTCGGCGGCGATCGCCCGGATCTCGGGCGACTTCGGGAAGGTCAGGATGCCGGAGAAGGAAAGGTAGCCGCCCATCGCCAGCGCGCCACGGGCGAGCTCGGCGCCGGAGGAGAAGCAGTGCAGCAGGAAGGGAAAGGCGCCGCCCGCCGCCGTCTCCTCCCGCAGGATGGAAAGGATGTCCTCGTCGGCCTGACGGGCATGGATGCAGACCGGCAGGCCGGTCTGCCGCGCCGCCCGAATGTGGCGGCGGAAGCCTTCCTGCTGCGCCTCCCGCGGGGACTTGTCGTAGAAGTAGTCGAGCCCGCATTCGCCGATGCCGATGACCCGCGGGTGGTCGGCCAACGCCACGATCTCCGCCGTGGTCGGCATGCCCTCCGGCTCGCCGGCATTGTGCGGGTGGACGCCGACGGTGCCCCAGACATCGGGGAAGCGCTCGGCCAGCGCCTTGACCTGCACCGCCTGGCCGACCCGCGTGCCGATGCTGACCATGCGACCGACCCCGGCCTCCCGCGCGCGGGCGACGATGTCCTCGATCTCGGCCTCGGTGAAGTAGTCGAGATGGCAATGGCTATCGACCAGCATGGGCTAGACGGCGTCCTCGATCTTGCGGAACAGCGGCGCCGGCGGCGGCAGCGCCGTGCCCCCGGGCAGCGGGGTCGAGAGGTCGGCGAGGCCCCTCGCCTGCTCCGGCACGCCGAGCTGGTCCAGCATCGCCGCGGTGCTGCCCGGCATGAAGGGCTGCAGCACCGTGGCGAAGACCCGCAGCGCGGTATGCAGGTGCCGCAGCACCACGCCCATGCGCGCGAGGTCGGTCTTCTTCAGTGCCCAGGGCGCCTGCACGGTGATGTAGCCATTCGCCGCCCGGGCCTGGGCCATGATGGCCTCCAGGGCCAGGTGGAATTCCTGCGCCTCGAGATGCGCCGCGACCGTCTTCGGCAGCGCCGCCAGCCCGGCGAGCAGCTCGGCATCGGCCTCGCTGCCCGCGGCCTCGGCGGGCAGCTTGCCCTCGCAGTTCCGCTGGATCAGCGACAGGGTCCGGTTCGCCAGGTTTCCAAGCGTATCCGCCAGCTCGCCGTTGTTGCGGCCGATCAGCGCGGCGCGGGCGAAGTCGCCGTCGTTGCCGAAGGGCACCTCGCGCAGCAGGAAGTAGCGCAGCGGGTCGAGCCCGTACTGCTCGATCAGCACCAGCGGGTCGATGGCGTTGCCGAGCGACTTCGACATCTTCTGCCCCTCGATCGTCCACCAGCCATGCGCGAAGACGCGCTTCGGCGGGGCGATCCCGGCCGCGGCAAGGAAGGCCGGCCAGTAGATGGCGTGGAAGCGGACGATGTCCTTGCCGACGAAATGCACGTCGGCCGGCCAGAACCGCCAGCGTGCGGCGCCGGCGTCCGGGTATCCCGCCGCGGTGATGTAGTTGGCCAGCGCATCGAGCCAGACATACATCACGTGCGCCGGGTCGCCCGGCACCGCGATGCCCCAGGTGAAGCTGGTGCGACTGATCGAGAGGTCCTGCAACCCCGACTTGACGAAGCTGATCACCTCGTTCCGGCGCGAGGCCGGGGCGATGAAGCCCGGGTTCTCCTCGTAGTAGCGCAGCAGCCAGTCCTGCCACTTCGACAGCCGGAAGAAGTAGGACGGCTCCTTCACCCAGGCGACCGGGGCGCCGGAGGGCGCGTATTTCACCCCGTCCCGCTCGGTGAGTTCGTCCGGCCCGTAGAAGGCCTCGTCGCGGACCGCGTACCAGCCCTCGTAGTGGCCGAGATAGATCTCGTCGCGGCGGACCAACTCCTCCCACAGCGCCTGGCAGGCGGCCTTGTGGCGCGGCTCCGTCGTGCGGATGAAGTCGTCGTGCGAATAGCCCATGCGCTCGGCCAGTAGGCGGAAGCTCTGGCTCACCTGGTCGGTGAAGGACTGCGGGTCCATCCCGGCATCCTGCGCCGCCTTCTCCACCTTCTGGCCGTGCTCGTCGGTGCCGGTCAGGAAGAAGACCTCGTGCCCTTCCAACCGCTTCCAGCGGGCCAGCACGTCGGTCGCCAGCGAGGTATAGGCGTGGCCGATATGCGGCCTGTCGTTCACGTAATAGATCGGCGTGGTGTAGTAGAAGCGTGACATCGCTGGGTCTCTCAGCGGATCGGCAGCCAGCCGAGGCCGGTCAGCACCGCCTGCTTGCGGTCGAGGTTCAGTCGCTCGGTCTCGTCGGCCAGGCGGCCGAGCTTGTCCCACAGGGTCGACCAGTCGGCAAGCGAACGCCCGGCGATCCAGGGCGGCGCATGGCCGCCGCGCCCGGCGTCGCGCACGCCGGCGGCGATCGCCCGGCGCAGCAGGGTCAGGAACAGCGTCAGCGCGGCGGCTTCGCGCTTCCCGGCGATGGTATCGGCCATGGCATGGAGGCGGCGCGGGTCGGGCTGCGGCATCTCAGCCAGCACCGCTTCCACGAGGCCTTGCAGGACCAGCCCCTCGCCTTCCGCAAGCGCCAGCGCCTGTCCCGGGCAGCCATCGGCGATCCGGGCGAGGCCAAGCCGGTCCGGCCCCGACATCTCCGGCAGCCACCGGGTCAGCAGCCCGTGCATTGCCTGCTCCGCCAGCGGGAAGAGGTCGAGCCGCCGGCAGCGGCTGCGGATGGTGGGCAGCAGCCGGTCCGGCGCACTGGTGACCAGCAGCTGCACGGTGCGGGGCGGCGGCTCTTCCAACGTCTTCAGCAGGATATTGGGGACCACGGCGCGGTCGACCCGTTCGAGCTCCTCGACCACCAGGGCGCGCCAGCCGCCCTCCGCCGCGGTCATCGCCATGAAGCGCAGGGCGCCGCGCGCCTCGTCGGCCCGCAGCACCTCCTTTGTTCCCCCCTTGCTGCCCAGGCTGGGGGCCAGGGTGAAAAGATCGGCATGCGCGCCGGACGCGACACGGCGGAAGGCGGGCTCGTCCTCGGCGACCTCGAGCGGCGGCCGGCCGGGCACGGCGGGCGGCATCCCGGCCAGCAGGAAGCGGGCGAAACGATAGGCGAGCGTCGCCTTGCCGACACCGGGTGGCCCGGCGATCAGCCAGGCATGGTGCAGCTTGCCGGAACGCGCCGCTTCCTCGAGCGTGCGGGCGGCATCGTCATGGCCGATCAGGTCGGGATTGGCGCGGGGTTCGGGAGGGGGACTCACCCCGGCAGGTTAGGCCATGTACCAGCCGGCGGGAACGGCAGCTGCCTGGGGATCAACCCTTTCGGGCGGCAGGCTGCCGGCAGTCGAATCACGCCGGCCTGCGGCCCGACCTCGCCAAGCGCCGCCTGGCCCGGGGTCATGCTCCGAGCCGGGCCCGCACCAACCGCAGGATCTCCGCCGCCACGCCCTCCGGCGCCGCGGTCGCGTCCACGACGGCGCAACGGGCCGGCTCGGCGGCCGCAATGGCGCGGAAGCCGGCGCGGACGCGCTCGTGGAAATCCGCGTCCAGCGCCTCGTAGCGGTTGGTCTCGCCGCGGGCGGCGGCGCGGGCCAGCCCCTCCCCCGGGCCGATGTCAAGCACCAGGGTCAGGTCCGGCGTGAGCCCTTCCAGCGCCACCGCCGCCAGCCCATCGAAGACCCCGCGCGACACGCCCTGGCCGAAGACCTGGTAGGCCATGGTGCTGTCGGCGAAGCGGTCGGAGATGACCCAGGCACCGGCTTCCAGTGCCGGTCGGATGGTCCGCACCACATGCTCGCGGCGCGCGGCGAAATGCAGCATGCACTCCGCCACCGCGTCCCAGGGCCCCTGCCCCAGCAGCACGCCGCGGATCGCCTCGGCACCCGCGGCACCGCCCGGCTCCCGCGTGCGGACCACGCGGTGCCCGGCGGCCACCAGCGCGCTTTCCAGCAGCCGCGCCTGGGTGGACTTGCCCGCCCCCTCACCACCTTCCAGCGTGATGAAGCGGCCGCGCATCCTCAGCTGCCCGCGAACCAGGAGCCGATGACCGCCGGGATCCGCGGCAGCAGGCCGAGCCGCTCGACATCCGCCCCGGCGAGCAGCGGCAGCTGCAGGTTGGGCACGCCCTGGCCGGAGACCAGCAGCTTGCCGAGCTCCTGGCCCTTCAGCACCGGCGCCTGGACCGGGGTGTCGTACTGCAGCTTGGCCTGCAGCTTGTTGCGCCAGCTGCGCGGCAGGGTCACCACCATGTCGCGGCCGCCGACCAGCGGCACGGTGCGGCGGTTGCCGAGATGCACCGGCACCTCCTCGACCACGTCTGCCGCCTTGAACAGCACCACGTTCTCGAATTCACGGAAGCCCCATTCCAGCAGCCGCTCGCTCTCCTCGCCCCGCGCCTTCATGCTGGGCAGGCCGTTGAAGACGAGGATGAGGCGACGGTCGCCGCGCTTGGCGCTGGCAGTCAAGCCGTAGCCGGCCTCCTCGGTATGGCCGGTCTTCAGGCCGTCGGCACCGGGGACACGGGCCAGGGAAGGGTTGCGGTTGTCCTGGCTGATGCCGTTCCAGGTGAAGCTGCGCTCGTTGTAGACCCTGTAGTATTCGGGGAAGTCGGCGATCAGTCGCTTCGCCAGCCGGGCCAGGTCGCGGCAGGTCATCCGGTGCTCAGGGTCGGGCCAGCCCGTCGCATTGCGGAAGCTGCTGTCGGTCAGGCCGATCTCCTTGGCCTTCTGGTTCAGCAGTTCGGCGAACTGCTGCTCGGACCCGCTGATCGC
Source organism: Dankookia rubra (assembly GCF_004355005.1). Classification (GTDB taxonomy): domain Bacteria; phylum Pseudomonadota; class Alphaproteobacteria; order Acetobacterales; family Acetobacteraceae; genus Paracraurococcus; species Paracraurococcus ruber_A. The sequence continues at coordinate 380 of NZ_SMSJ01000058.1, read as the reverse complement.
CTCGGCGAAGACCACGCAGGCATCGTTGCCGGACTGCACGATGACGCCGCGCATCAGCGCCTCGACCGGCACCTGGTTGCCGATCTGGACGAACATCTTGCTGCCGCCCATGCGCCAGGCGCGCTCGCTGACCGGCAGCTCCTGGTCGAGCTTCAGCCGGCCCTTCTGCAGCATGTCGAAGACGACGTACATCGTCATCAGCTTCGACATCGAGGACGGCGGCATCCGCTCGTCGGCGTTCTTCTCGAGCAGCACCGCCTCGGTGTCGTAGTCGATGATCAGCGCCTGGCGGGCGATGGTGTCGATCGGGCCGAGCGGCGTGGTCGCCGGCGAGCCGGGCGGCGGCGGCGTGCGGCCGGCGCCGCGGCCGGCCGGCGGCT
>NZ_SMSJ01000057.1 GCF_004355005.1 Dankookia rubra | reverse complement strand
GCGGTCGCGCGGCGGCAGCAGCAGCGCCGCCCGGCCGCGCGCCGCCGGCAGCGCCGCCAGCGCCGCGCCGAGCAGGGCGGCGGGCGCCACGCTGCGGATCGGAAGTGGGCGCAAGGTGGGTGGTAATGCAGCGCTGGCGTTCACGGCTGCGACGGTCACGGTCATGCGCGATCCTTGCGCGGTGCAGCGAGGCGGGAAGTCCGCTAAGGTCGCGCCGGATGGTGAACGAAGCTTTAGCGACCGACCTCCTGGCCCCTGGCGCCCTGCCGCCGGGCCTCCGGATCTATGCCATCGGCGATGTGCATGGCTGCGCCGACCGGCTGGGCGAGCTGCATGCCATGATCGCCGCCGATGCGCGCGCCCGCCCGACCGAGGAGGTCGTGCTGGTGCATCTCGGCGACTACGTCGACCGCGGCGACGACAGCGCCGGCGTGCTGGAACGCCTGCTCGGCCCCTGCCCGGTGCCGGGGGGAGAGGTGGTGAACCTCCTCGGCAACCACGAGGTCATGATGCTGGATGCCTGCGACCCGCGCTCGCCGCCTGGGGCGCTGCCTTTCTGGCTGGAGAATGGCGGGGCGGAAACGCTCGCCAGCTATCGCGTGCGGCCGGACGACCTGGCGCCCTGGGAGTCGATCCCGCGCGAGCACCTGGCGTTGCTGCGTGGCTGCGCGCTGCGTTGGGCGGCCGGCGACTACATGTTCGTCCATGCAGGGGTGCGGCCGGGCGTGCCGCTGGACCGGCAGGACCCCTTCGACCTGCTCTGGATCCGCGAACCCTTCCTGTCTTTCGAGGGCGATCTGCCGCAGATCATCGTGCATGGCCATACCCCGGCGGCGGAGCCTTCGGTGCGGCCGCACCGGATCGGGATCGACACCGGCGCCTGCTTCGGCGGGGTGCTCACCTGCCTGGTGCTGGAAGGCCAGCGGCTGCGCTTCCTCGAAGCTTGAGGCGGGAAATTCGGGTTAATCCTGGGTAATACTTTCCCGGCCCGAACCCATCCCCTTCGAATCGAGAGGCCGTGCCTTGCGCCTGAACCCGCGACTGCGCTACCGCAGACGGATGCACGGACCCGCGCCCGCACCCCGTCCTGGCCCCCCCGGTCCGCTCTCAGCCGCCTTGTTCGATGCCGTCCGCCAGTTGAAGCGCGGCACCGTGCTCGTCGTCGGCGACGCCATGCTGGACCGCTACGTCTATGGCCGGGTCGAGCGGGTGAGCCCCGAGGCGCCGGTCCCGGTCCTGACGGTAGAGCGCGAGGTGGCGCTGCCCGGCGGTGCCGGCAACGTGGTCCGCAACCTGACGGCGCTCGGCGCCGCGGTCGCCTTCGTCTCGGTCGTCGGCGACGATCAGGCGGGCAGCGACCTGACCGGGCTGATCGGTGGCCAACCGGGGGTCGAGCCCTGGCTGCTGGTGCAGGGCGGCCGCGCCACCACAACCAAGACCCGCTTCGTCGCCACCGGCCAGCAATTGCTGCGCGCGGATCATGAGCTGGCCGCGCCGATCCATTCGCGCCTGGCCGACAGGCTGGTGCGGATCGCCGGCGATGCCGTGGCGGCGACCGCCGTCATGGTGCTGTCCGACTATCGCAAGGGCGTGCTGGCCGGCGACACGCCGACCAAGCTGATCGCCGCGGCGCGGACCGCCGGCCGCCGCGTGCTGGTCGATCCGAAGGGCGGCAACCATGCCCGCTATGCCGGCGCCGACCTGATCATGCCGGATGTCGAGGAACTGGCCGAGGCGACCGGCCTGCCGGTCGGCACCGATGCCGAGATCGCCGCCGCGGCCGCCGCGCTCCGCCGGGCGCATGGCTTCGGCGCCGTCATGGTGGTCCGCGGCGAGCCTGGGATCACCCTGGTGACCGGCGACGCCGATGGCGAGATCGTCCAGCACATGCCGAGCGACGTGGCCGAGGTGGTGGACCCTTCCGGCGCCGGCGACGTGGTGGTGGCGGTGGCCGCGGCCGGCTTGGCCGCCGGCCTGTCGCTCCCCGCGATCGCCCGGCTCGGCGCCCTGGCCGCCGGCATCGTGCTCGGCAAGACCGGCATCGCGGTGGTGCGGGAGGACGAGTTCCTCGAGGCGCTGACCCCCGGCCGGCTGGCTTCCCGCAAGATGGCGACCCGGTCCGAGGCGGCCGAGCGGGTCGAGCGCTGGCGCCGGGCGGGCAACCGCGTCGGCTTCCTGGTCGGCAGCGACAGCGGCAGCGCGCCCGAGATCGTCGCCCAGGCGCGCAGCTGGTGCGACCGGCTGGTGGTCGGGCTCGGCGATGCCGACCTGGCGGCGGCGGGGCTTGCGGAACTGCCGGGCGTCGACCTGATTGCCCGCTTCGGCGGGGAGACGCCGCTCGAGCTGATCCGGCTGCTGCGTCCGGACGTGCTGGTGCAGGACCCCGGCCGCGGCCCCTATGCCGTGCCGGGCGGCGACCTGGTGCAGGAATGGGGCGGCACCGTCCGCAGCACGGCGGTGGCGGCGGAGCCGACCGCCGCCTGAGCATCGGGCCATCGGCGCCGGGCTATTCCAGCACGGCGATCGTTTTCCGGTCGACCAGCTCGAAGTCGATCTCGGCGCCGAGGCCGGGGCGGGTCGGGGCATGGACCAGCCCCTCGCTGTCGACCTCGATCTCCTCCGCCAGCCCGTACTTGTGCGCGCCGTCCGGCAGCAGCACTTCGAAGAAGGAGGTGTTGCGGATGGCGCAGGCGACGTGGAGGTTCGCCACGTTGTTCAGCGAATTGCCGCCGTGGTGGATCTCGTAGGTCATGCGGAAGGCCTCGGCCAGGTGCGCGGTCTTCACCAGCGTGGTGATGCCGCCCTTTACCGCGACGTCGCCGCGCAGGTAGTCGGTCGCCTGCAGCATGATCCAGGGGGCATAGGATTCGAGCCCCGTCGCCGGGTATTCCGTCGCCATGATCGGGATGTCGAGCTTCTGCCGCAGCTTGACGTAGCCGGTGATGTCCTGGTCGTGCAGCGGGTCCTCGTACCAGAGGAAGCCGAGCCGCTCGATGGCCCGGCCGACCTTCAGCGCGGCCGGGAAGTCGTAGGACCAGGTCGAATCCAGCATCAGGTTGTAGTCGTCGCCGACGGCGCGGCGCACCGCCTCGCAAACCTTGATGTCGGTGGCGGGGTGCTGCGGCGGGTGGATCTTGTAGGCGGCCCAGCCGGTATCGCGGTAGCGGACGGCCTCCGCGGCATAGGCGTCCGCGCCGTCCAGCACCTGCGAGCTGGCATAGGCCGGGATGCTGTGCCGGGTGGTGCCGAGCAGCCGGTGAATCGGCATCCCCGCCGCCTTGCCGGCGATGTCCCAGAGCGCGACGTCGACCGCGCCGATCGCGCGCACCGAGACCAGCCGCGACATCGGCCAGAGCTTGGCGTTCAGCGCCTCCCGGTCCAGCGGGTCGCGGCCCATGAGCAGGGGTTTCAGGAAGCGGATCAGCCCGGGCCCGTCATTCGCCGCGGTATGGGTCGCGGAGCCGAGGAAGGCATGGCCGGTCAGCCCGCTATCGGTGCCGATGGTCAGCAGGCCGAGGGCGGAGGAGCCGGTCTCCAGCTTCGCCGCGGCGTGGTAGCGGGTCGGCGGGATGCCCTCCCAGGCAAAAAGGGTAAGCGAAACGAGATCGATCTTCATGCCAGTGCCTTCTACCCGGTGGCACAACCCTAGGGAGCGCGCGGCCCGGCGGCTACAGCAGCCTCGCCAGCGCGCCGGCCGGGACGACGGCCGGCGCGGGCATGGTACCGCGGCGGCCGGCCATTCGGCGATCGATCCGTCGCAATGCGGCGCCGAAGCGCCCGCCTGTCCGCCGTCACATAAGGGTTCCGCGGGCGATTCCGGCTGCGCCGGGCTGGATCGCCGGGCCCGCGGCGCCACACAATGGCGCCATGACCACGCTCCTAGCCGATATCGGCGGCACCAATGCCCGCTTCGCGCTGTTCGACGGCGCCACCCATACCCCGCCGGTCAACCTGGCTCTGGATGGCTTCACCGGCATCGCTGCCGCCATCGCCAGCTTTCTCGGCGACCGCCCGGCGCCCGGCGCCGCGATCCTCGCCGTGGCCGGGCCGGTGGACCACAACCGCGTGACGCTGACCAACCGCGGCTGGGTGGTCGACGGCGCCGAGATCGCCGCCGCCCTCGGCATCGCTCGGGTCCAGGTGGTGAACGACTTCGCCGCGCTCTCCTGGTCGCTGCCGCATCTCGCCGGCCCCGACCTCCGCCCGCTCGGCGGCGGCACGGCGGAGCCCGGCGCGCCGATCGCCGTGGTCGGGCCGGGCACCGGCCTCGGCGTCGGCGCCTTCCTGCCGCCCGACCGCATCCTGGTGACCGAGGGCGGCCATGCCAGCCTGGCCGCGCACGACGCGCGGGAGGCCGCGGTGGTCGAATGGCTGCGCGCCCGGCACGGCCATGTCTCGGCCGAGCGGCTGCTTTCGGGCCAGGGGATCGAGAACATCCACGCCGCGCTGGTCGCGCTCGACGATGCCGGGACCGAGCCGCTGGTGGCCGCCCATGTCACCGCCCGCGCGCTCTCCGGCGAATGCCGCACCTGCCGGGAGGCGCTCGAGATGTTCTGCGCCCTGCTCGGCGGCGTCGCCGGCGACCTGGCGCTGATCTACGGCGCCAAGGGCGGCGTCCACATCGCCGGGGGGATCTGCCCGCGCTTCCCCGACTTCCTCGCGGCCTCCCGCTTCCGCGCCCGGTTCGAGGCCAAGGGCCGCTTCAAGGCCTGGCTGGCGCCGATCCCGACCTCGCTGATCCTGCGGCCGGACGCGGCCATGCTGGGGCTCTCGGCCCTCGCCCGCCAAACATAGCTTGCATCGCGCAAGCCAGGATGCTTGCATGACGCAAGTTGGCGAGGAGTTCCAGGCATGGCCCGCACCGATTTCACCCGGATGCGCTGCCCCGTGGCCCGCTCCATGGCGGTACTCGGGGAACGCTGGGCCATGCTGGTGCTGCGGGAGGCCTTCTACGGCACCACCCGGTTCGACGAGTTCGAGCGGCACCTGGGCATCGCCCCCAATATCCTCTCGGCTCGGCTGAAGGACCTTGCCGAGCACGGGCTGCTGGAGAAGGTGTCGCTGCCCGGGCCCCGCACCGCTGGGTCGCGGCACGAATACCGGCTGACCGAGCGCGGCCGCGACTTCTTCCCCGCCTATCTCGCGCTGAAGGCCTGGGCCGACCGCTGGATGGCCGGACCGGACGGGCCGCCGGTGCTGCTGGAGGACGCCGTCACCGGCCGCCCGGTCGAGGCGCCGCCGGCGCTCTCGGCCGCCGGCAGGCCGCTGCGGCCGGAGGACGTGCGCATCCGTCCCGGCCCCGGCGCCGGGGAGGCGTTGCGCGCCCGCTTCGGGGGGGAGGCGTCCCGTGGCTGACGGATCCGGCGTTGCCTCGGTTGCCGCCCCCATCGCTCCCATCGCCGCCGCCCCGCCGCTCCCGGTGGTGATGCGCCGGGTCCTGACGCTCGCCGCCCCGACCACCCTGGTCGCCGCCGTGCAGGCGATGTGCCAGCTGGTGGAGCCCTGGCTGGCGGCGCGGCAGGGCACCGCGGCGCTGGCGGGATGGGCGGTGGTGCTGCCTTTCGCCCTGCTGCTGCAGCAGATGTCGACCGGCGCGATGGGCGGCGGCGTGGTCTCCGCCATCGCCCGCGCGCTCGGCGCCAAGCGGCAGGAGGAGGCGGCGGCGCTGGTCATCCATGCCGTGGTCATCGCGCTCGGCTTCGGCCTGGTCTACGCCGTGCTGCTGGCCGGCTTCCCGCGCCAGATCCTCACGCTGATCGGCGGGCCGGAGGCGGCCACGGCGGCCTCGGGCTATTGCGCCTGGCTGTTCGGCGCCGGGGCGATCCCGGCCTGGCTGGCGAATACCCTGGCTTCCGTGCTGCGCGGCGGGGGGCGGCATGCGCTGGCCTCGCGCGTGCTGCTGGTCGCCTGGCTCTGCTACCCGCCGCTGGCCTGGCTGCTGATGGAGCCCGCGGGGCTCGGAATGCCCGGTGCCGGGATGGCCTTCGCCGTGGTGATGACGGCGGCGACGGCCGGCATGGCGGCGGTGGTGCTGCGCGGCGGCGCCGGCTTCCACCCGACGCTCCGGGTGAAGCTGCAGCGGGCGCTGTTCGGCCGGATCCTCTCGGTCGGGCTGATCGCCTGCGTCATGGCGACGGTCGCCAACCTCACCACCATCCTGGTCACCGCCCGCATCGCGTCCTACGGCGCCGCGGCGGTCGCCGCCTATGGCGTCTCCGCCCGGCTGGAATTCCTGATGGTGCCGCTGGCCTTCGGCGTGGGGTCGGCGCTGACCGCGCTGGTCGGCCGCGCGGTCGGGGCCGGGGACTGGGTGACGGCGCGGCGCACCGCCTGGGCCGGGGCGCTGATGGCGCTGGCGGTGACGGCCAGCGTCGGGCTGGCAGTGGCGGTCTTCCCGGGGCCGACGGCCCGGGCCTTCAGCGGCGACCCGGCGGTGGTCGCCATCGCCACCAGCGCGTTGTCGATCATTGGCTGGGCGCTGCCGGGCTTCGGCGTCGGCATGGCGCTGTACTTCGCCGCCATGGGCGCCGGGCGGATGCAGGGGCCGGTCCTCGCCGCCTGCTGCCGCATCCTGCTCGCGGTCGGTGGCGGCTGGGTGCTGGGGGACTGGCTCGGCTTCGGCCTGGAAGGCCAGTTCGTCGCCGTGGCGCTCGGCATCTCCGCCTATGGGCTGATCACCGCGGCGGCGGTGCGACCGGGGGTCTGGTCATCGCCCGCGCCTTCCTGACCTGAACATGAACTAAATCTTCATTTTATTACTTGCAGCGACGACTTAAACGGCGGTCTCGCCCAGGAACCGCCCCTTCATGTCCGTCAGCACGACCGAGATCAGGCCCCCCTTTCCGGGAGAGCCGGCCCCCTGGTTCCACGCCGCCTCCGCGGCGAACCCGCGCTTCGCCTTCTCGAGCGTCGCCGGCCGTTACGTGCTGCTGGCCTTCGTCGGCCCGGCCGGCGAGCGGCCGGCGGCGGCCGCGGCGGAGGCCATGCAGCCGCTCTGCGCCGAGGGCCTGCTCGACGATGCCAACCGCTGCGCCTTCCTGCTGACGCTCGGGCCACCCGCGCCGCAGGGGCCGAAGGACCTGCTCCCCGGCCTGCGGGTCCTGGCCGATGCCGGCGGCGACACCTACCGCGCCTATGGCCTGCTGCGGCCCGACCCCGAGGGCAAGGCCGCGGCGATCGGCCTGGGCGCCTTCCTGCTCGACCCGCTGTTGCGGGTAATCGCCGCCTGCCCGCTGGAGCGGGTCGGCGAGCTGGTGGCGCTGCTGCGCCGCCTGCCGCCGCCGCACCTGCATGCCGGGCAGGAGACGCCGGCGCCGGTCCTGCTGCTGCCGCGGGTCTTCGAGCCGGAGCTCTGCCGGCACCTCATCGGCCATTATGCCAAGGCCGGCGGCCAGGACAGCGGGTACATGATCGAGCGGGAGGGCAAGACGGTCGGCGTCTACGACTACGGCCACAAGCGCCGCTTCGACTGCGTCGTCGGGGATGCGGACCTGCAGGCGACCATCCGCGCCCGCGTCTCGCGCCGGCTGGTGCCGGAGATCCGCAAGGCCTTCCAGTTCGAGGTCACGCGGATCGAGCGCTACGTCATCGCCTGCTACGACGCGGCGACCGGCGGGCATTTCGCCGCGCACCGCGACAACACCACGCCGGGCACCGCGCACCGGCGTTTCGCGGTCACCATCAACCTGAACGACGACTTCGAGGGCGGCGAGCTCTGGTTCCCCGAATTCGGGCCGCGCCGCTACCGGCCGCCGGCCGGCGGCGCCGTGGTCTTCTCCTGTTCCCTGCTGCACGAGGCGACGCCGGTGACCAAGGGCACGCGCTATGCCGTGCTGCCCTTTCTCTACGACGACGCCGCGGCGCGGATCCGGGAAGCGAACCAGGCCTCGGTCACGCCGCAGCCGCCCGCCGGGGCCGCCGGCCAGGGCCCGGGCGAATCGCCCCCGGGTGCCTGAGGCGGCGCCAGGCCGGCGCGGTGCCGTGTTCACGGCCGGCTGCAAAGCGCGGTAGCCTGCCGCGAAAGCAGCCGCCGAGGAATGCCCCGCGATGACCACCACCCCCGCCCCCGGCCACGCCGCCATCATCGGCTTCGGCCTGATGGGCTGCGACATCGCCGCCATCTTCCTGGCCGGCGGCTGGCGTGTCACGGCGGTGGAGCCGGACCGCGCATCCTGGCCGGCGCGGCTCGACCGGGTGACGCTGTCGCTGTCCCAGCTCGGCGGCGCGGCGCGGCGGGTGGATGCGCTCGACCTCGTCGCCTCCATGGACGATGTCGGCTTCGCCGACGCCGACGTGGTGATCGAGGCGGTGCCCGAGAAGCTCGAGATGAAGCGCGCGGTCTTCGCCGCGCTCGACCGGCTGGTGCCGGCGGGCATCCCCATCGCCAGCAATGCCTCCGGCTTCCGCATCACCGACATCGCCGAGGGCTGCGCGACGCAGTCCCGCATGGCGAACCTGCACTTCTTCCTCCCCGCCCATCTCGTCCCCGGGGTCGAGGTGGTGAAGGGCGAGCAGACCGGGGACGCCACCTGCGCGCGGCTGGCGGAGATCATGGCGGGCCTCGGCCGGGTGCCGATCCGCGTGGCGCGCGACGTGCCGGGCTTCCTCGCCAACCGCATCCAGCACGCCATGGTGCGGGAGGCCTTCAACTGCATCGACGAGGGCCTGGCGAGCGCGGAGGACGTGGACAAGGCGGTGCGCTTCACCTTCGGCATGCGGATCATGGGCGCCGGGCCGATCCTGCAGAAGGAGCTGGCGGGGCTCGAGACGCAGGTGGCGGCGGCGGCGACGATCTACCCGTCGCTGACCAACCGCACCGCGCCGGGCCCCACCATCATGGCGCTGGTGGAGGCCGGCAAACTCGGCGCCAAGACCGGCGAGGGGTTCTGGCACTGGACGCCCGAGAGCACGAAGGAGGCGCGGGCGAAGTATGAGAGGATGCTGCTGGCGGCGTTGGAGTTGCTGAAGCGGGAGGGGTGAAAAAAGGAAGGCCGGGGAGAAGGTATTCTCCCCGGGCCCCTCATCTATTTCTCCGAGTCTTGCACCCGCTACGCGGCGACAGCCGACTCACACAAGGGAAGGGTGGGGTTCGGGGAGGGAACACCTGTTTCCCTCCCCGACCTTGCCTCAGCCCCGCGACAACTCCTGCTCCACCAGCGTGGCGAAGTAGCTCGCCCCCACCGGCAGCATCGCGTCGTTGAAGTCGTACTTGGGGTGGTGCACCGGCACGCCGCCCTTGTCCGGCCCCTGCTGGCCCATCATCACGAAGCAGCCCGGGCGCTTCAGCAGCATGAAGGAGAAGTCCTCGCCGCCCATGATCGGCGGGCTGTCCTGGATGACGCGCGCCTCGCCCAGCACCTTGGCCGCCGCCAGCGCGGCGCGGCCGGTCTCCGCCTCGTGGTTCACCGTCGGCGGATAAAGGCGCGAATAGACCACCTCGGCCGTCGCCTCGTGCGCCGCGGCGGTGCTTTCGGCCACCTGGGCGATCAGCTTCTCCATCATGTCGCGCGTCTCCGGCCGCAGGGTGCGGACGGTGCCCTTCAGCTCGGCGACGTCGGGGATGACGTTCATCGCGCTGCCGGCATGGAACATCGTGATGCTGAGCACCGCGCTGTCCAGCGGGTCGGTCCGCCGCGCCACCAGCGCCTGCAGCGCCACCAGCACATGCGCCCCGACCAGCACCGGGTCCACCGTGACATGCGGCCGCGCCGCATGGCCGCCGATGCCGCGGATGGTGATGGAGACGCGGTCGGAGGCCGCGAGGATCACGCCCGGCACGACGCGGGCCTCGCCCAGCGGCAGGGTCGGGTCGTTGTGGATGCCGTAGACCGTGTCGCAGGGGAAGCGCTCGAACAGCCCCTCCTGCACCATGACGTTGCCGCCGCCGCCGCCTTCCTCCGCCGGCTGGAAGATGAAGTGGACGGTGCCGTCGAAGTTCTTCGTTTCCGCCAGGTACTTCGCCGCGCCCAGCAGGGTGGCGGTGTGGCCATCATGGCCGCAGGCATGCATCTTCCCCGGCACCGTCGAGGCATGCGGCAGGCCGGTCTGCTCGGTCATCGGCAGGCAGTCCATGTCGGCCCGCAGGCCGATGGACCGGCCGCTGTCGCCATTGCGGAGCGTCCCGACCAGGCCGGTGGTGGCGATGCCGCGGGTGACCTCGATGCCCCATTCCGCCAGCTTCGCCGCGACGATGTCGCTGGTCCGCCGCTCCTCGAAGCCGAGCTCGGGATGGGCGTGGAAATCCTGCCGCCACTCGGTCATCTCGGCGGCGAAATCGGCGATGCGGTTGACGATGGGCATGGGGGCCTCCGGAGGGGGTGCCAAGCAAGCGCAACGCCGGCCGCGTGTCGAGGCACGAGGCCGCGGGCCGGTTGCGGCGCCTGCCCCCCGGCGCGATGATGCGGCAAAGGGAGCGCCCATGAGCGACATTTTCCTGGTCGGCAACGGCGCCGGCTTCTCCGGCGACCGGGTCGACGCGCCCATCCCCGTGGTCCGCAGCCTGGTCGCCCGCGGCCTGCCGGCGGCGCTGTTCTTCGAGACGCTCGGCGAGCGCACCGTGGCCCTCGCGCAGCTCGAGCGCCGGCGCGACCCGGAGCTCGGCTACGAGCCGATGCTGGAGCGGCTGCTGGAGCCGGTGCTGCGCGACTGCGTGACGCACCGCATCCCCATCCTCGGCAATTTCGGCGCTGCCAATCCCGCCGCCGCGGCGCGGCTGGTGGCGCGGCTGGCGCTCCGGCTCGGCCTGCCGGAGTGCCGCATCGCCGTGGTCGGCGGCGACGACGTGAGTTCCTCCATCGCGCTCGACCAGCTGCCGGTGCACGAGGCCGACGACAGCATCGACACGAAGTCGGCGCGGCTGGTCGCGGCCAATGCCTATATCGGCGCCGAGCCGCTGGTCGAGGCACTGCGGCAGGGCGCCGACGTGGTGGTCGCCGGCCGCACCTCGGACCCCGCGCTGGCGATCGCGCCGCTGGTCCACCATTTCGGCTGGAGTCTCGACGACTGGGAGAAGCTGGCGGTGGGCGCGGCCTGCGGCCACCTGCTGGAATGCGGCAGCCAGGTCACCGGCGGCGTCTTCTGGGACCCCGGCTTCAAGGACATTCCCGACCCCGCCAATATCGGCTTCCCCATCGCCGAGGTGACGCGGGACGGCGGGCTGGTGATCACCAAGCCGGCGGATACCGGCGGCATCGTCGACCTGCGCACGGTCAAGGAGCAGCTTCTGTATGAGCTGCACGACCCCGCGCGCTACATCACGCCGGACGTGGTGCTGGACATCTCCGGCTGCAGCGTCGAGCAGGTCGGCCACGACCGCGTCGCGGTGCGCGGCCTGCGCGGCCATGCGCGGCCCGATACGCTGAAGGTCACCGCCTGCTTCGAGGGTACCTGGCTCGGCGAGGGCGAGGTCTCCGTCGCCGGGCCGAACGCGCTGGCGCGGGCCAGGGCCACCGCGGACGTGCTGCAGCAGCGCCTCAGGCTGCGCGGCCTGCCGGTGCGGGCACGGGTGGACCTCATCGGCATCGGCTCGGTGCTGGACAGCGATGCTGGCACGCTCTGGCGCAGCTATGACGGGCCGGAGCCGCCCGAGCTCCGCATCCGCCTCGCCGCCGAAGGGCCCGACCGCGATGCGGTCGACCAGGCGGCGCGGGAGGTGCTCGCGCTGCTCTGCTGCGGCACTGCGGGCACCGGCGGCGCCCGCTGGCGGCTGACGCCGCGCATCCTGACGCGGAGCTACCTGGTGCTGCGGGAGAGGGTGCCGACCAGCGTGGTCGTGCGGAGCGCACGGGAGATGCTGAAGGCCGCCGGGGAGATGGCGGGGGCCATCTCCCCGGCGGGGTAGCTCAGCCGCCGTGGCCGCGTTCGTCGGTATCGGCCGGGGTACCGGCCCAGCGATGCGGGTTACCGTCGAGGTACTGCACCGCCGCGTCGCGGCCGCCGCCCTGCAGCACGCCGACCCGCCCCTCGCGCGCCCGGCCGCCGGGCCACGCCGCATAGCCGGTCTGGTCGCGGCCGCCGCCCTGGATGCGCGCCGTGGCGCCGCCGACGATGGTCTCGCCGAGGCTCGGGCCGTAGGTCACCGTCTGGTCGTCGTCGCCGCCGCTGAGCCGCGGATAAGCCTCTGCCGACGCCGGCAGGGCCAGCACGCCGAGCGCGGCGGCGAGGGCGAAGGCCGGGGCGGACAGAAATTTCGGAAACATCGCTTGCCTGGTTCTCCATGGTCGGGCAGGGCCGCGGCGGGATGCCATTCATTGCTCCTGTCTGACACGGACATTAACATGGGTTCATGTTTGGGGTTCCACAATCCCTGGAGGCCGAGATGGACAGGATAGACGTCCCGCTGCATGCGGTTGCCCACAGCAGGGCCGGCGACAAGGGCAACCGCAGCAACCTGTCGCTGATTCCCTACGATCCCGCGCTTTATCCCATCCTGGCGGAGCAGGTGACGGAGGAACGCGTGCTGGCGCTGTTCGCGCACCGCGGCGCCACGCGCTGCACCCGCTATGACCTGCCGCGGCTAGCGGCCTTCAACTTCGTCGTCGACGACGTGCTGGAAGGCGGGGTGAACGGCAGCCTCAATCTCGACGGCCATGGCAAAACGCAGTCCTTCCGGTTGCTGTCGCTGACCGTCTCCGTCCCGCGCGAATTGTTGCAGGGCTGAACCCCAGCCGCAGCGGGGCGTTGGACCCGCCGCATGACTTATTTCCTGTTTGCCACGGGCATCGAGAACAGCGACCCAACCATCGATGGCGGCCGCATCCGCCGCGACCAGATGGCGGAATGCGGCCACTACAACCGTTGGCGCGAGGATTTCGCCCTGGTGCAGGACATCGGCTGCAACTTCCTCCGGATCGGCCCGGCGCTGCACAGTACCCTGCTCGGCCCTGGCCGGCACGACTGGGCCTATGCCGACCAGGCCTTCGCCGAGTTGCGGCGCCTGCGCATCGTCCCCATCGTCGATCTCTGCCATTTCGGCGTGCCGGACTGGATCGGCGACTTCCAGAACCCGGACTTCCCGGCGCTGTTCGCCGCCTATACCCGCGCCTTCGCCGAGCGCTTCCCCTGGGTACAGCTCTATACCCCGGTGAACGAGATGTTCATCACCGCGGTCTTCTCCGCCCGCTACGGCTGGTGGAACGAGCAGCTGGCCACCGACCGCGGCTTCGTCACCGCGCTGAAGCACCTGGTGCGCGCGAACATCCTGGCGATGGAGGCGATCCTCGAGGTCCGCCCCGACGCGCTCTTCATCCAGTCGGAAAGCTCGGAATACTTCCACGCCGACAGCCCCGCGGCGATCGGCCCGGCCGAGATCCGCAACGCCGAGCGCTTCCTCTCGCTCGACCTCAACTACGGCCGGCGGGTCGACAGCGGGATGTACCAGTACCTGCTCGACAACGGCATGACTCGGGACGAGTACGATTTCTTCCTCCGCCACCGCCTCAAGCGCTGGTGCATCATGGGCAACGACTACTACGTCACCAACGAGCACCTGGTCTCGGCGGATGGCCGCACCCGGGCCTCGGGCGAGATCTTCGGCTACGCCACCATCACCCGGCAGTACCACGACCGCTACCTGCTGCCAGTGATGCATACCGAGACCAACCTGCAGGAAGGCCCGACCGGCGAGGAGGCGGTGCTCTGGCTGTGGAAGCAATGGGCCAACGTGCTGCGCGTCAGGAACGACGGCGTGCCGGTGGTCGGCTTCACCTGGTACTCGCTGACCGACCAGGTGGACTGGGACGTGGCGCTGCGGGAGAAGCGCGGCCGGGCCAATCCGCTCGGCCTCTACGACCTCGACCGCAGGATCCGCCGCGTCGGCACCGCCTACCGCAAGCTGATCGCCGACTGGCGGGACGTGCTGCCGGCGCAGAGCCTCTGCCTGCAGGTCCCGGTGCTGATGCCGGTCGACCAGGATTGTTGGCCGCCGGGCGAGGGACCGCCGGCGAATTGACGCCGGGGCGCCGGCGGCGCTTTCATCCGCCGGAACGGGAGGATGCGGCATGCCAGCATTGGACGAGGCGACGGCGCTGGCCGGGGGCTTCGACCTGCGCGCCCTGCCGCCATCCTTCTACGACGATCCCTACCCAACCTACCGGGCCTTGCGCGAACAGGCACCGGTGAAGCGCATGCCGGACGGCTCGGTCCTGCTGACGCGCTGGGCCGACCTCGACCGGGTCTACCGGGACACGCGGACCTTCTCCTCCGACAAGCATGTCGAGTTCGCGCCGAAATACGGCGCGACGCCGCTCTACGAGCACCACACCACCAGCCTCGTCTTCAACGACCCGCCGCTGCACACCCGCGTCCGCCGGCTGATCATGGGCGCGCTGACGCCGCGCGCGATCGGCGGGATGGAACCGGCGCTGGTCGGGCTGGTCGAGGGGCTGCTGGACGCGATGGCGGCCAAAGGCGAGGTGGACCTGATCGAGGACTTCGCCGCCGCCATCCCGATCGAGGTGATCGGCAACCTGCTCGGCGTGCCGGCGGAGGAACGCGGGCCGCTGCGCGGCTGGTCGCTGGCGATCCTCGGCGCGCTGGAACCCGTGGTGACGCCCGAGGCCGCGGCGCGCGGCAATGCCGCCGTCACCGGATTCCTGGCATACCTCCGTGGCCTCGTCGCCCGCCGCCGCGCCGCGCCGCTCGACCCCGCCACCTGCGTGCTGACCCGGTTGATCCAGGGCGAGGAGAGCGGCGACCGGCTGACCGAGGCGGAGCTGCTGCACAACTGCATCTTCCTGCTGAACGCGGGGCACGAGACCACCACCAACCTGATCGGCAACGGGCTGGAAGCGTTGCTGCGCCACCCCGCCGAGAAGGCCCGGCTGCTGGCCGAGCCCGGGCTGATCAACGCCGCGGTCGAGGAGGTGCTGCGCTACGAAAGCTCCAACCAGCTCGGCAACCGCGGCGTGGCGTCGCCCTGCGAGATCGGCGGCGTAGCGCTCGCGCCCGGCACCCTCGTCACCCTCTGCATCGGCGCCGCCAACCGTGACCCGGCGCAGTTCCCCGACCCCGAGCGCTTCGACATCGGCCGCATGCCGAACCGGCACCTGGCCTTCGCCGCCGGCGCGCATCAATGCGCGGGGCTCGCCCTGGCGCGGCTGGAGGGGCGGATCGCCATATCGCGCTTCCTCGCGCGCTTTCCGGGCTACGCGGTCTCGGCCCCGCCGGTGCGGGGCGGGCGGGCGCGGTTCCGGGGGTTCCTCCGGCTGCCCGTCAGGCTTGGCTGAGGGAAGGTCGGGGAGGGACAGGTATTCCCTCCCCGAACCCCACCCTTCCTTTTTGTGGGTTGGCAGCCGCCGCGAAGCGAGCGCCGACTCAGAGACTTAGCGAAGGGTCCAGGGAGGATACCTCCTTCCGGCCTTGCTGCCTCCGAGGATGCCCGCATGACGCTCACCCGCCGCGCCGCGATGGCGACGACCCTGCTGCCCTTCGCCGCGCGCGCCCAATGGGCGCCGAGCCATCCGCTGCGCTGGATCGTCGGCTATCCCGCCGGCGGCGGCACCGACGTGCTGGCGCGGCTGCTCGGCAGCGCCATGGGCCCGAAGCTCGGCCAGCCCGTGGTGGTGGAGAACCGGCCCGGCGCGGCCACCAATATCGGCGCCGAGGCCGCCGCGCGGGCCGAGCCGGACGGGCATACCGTCTTCACCGCGGGGAACGAGACGCTGGTCTTCAATCCCGCACTCTACCGTTCGCTGCCCTTCGACGTGGATCGGGACCTTCGGCTGCTGGGACTGATGGCGCGCTTCCACCTGGTGGTGGCGGTCCGCACCAGCTCCGCCGCCACCACGCTGCGGGCGCTGCTGGACCGCGCGAAGGCGGCGCCGGGCACGGTCGACTACGGCAGCCCCGGCATCGGCAGCCCGCACCACCTGGCGATGGAACGCCTCGCCCGCGATGCCGGCGTGAAGCTGAACCACGTGCCCTATCGGGGCATGGCGCCGGTGCTGAACGACCTGATGGCGGGCACGGTGGAGGCCGCGGTGGTGGACCTGGCGGCGGGCGGGGAGGCCTTGCGCTCCGGCCGCGTCCGCCCGCTCGCGCTCTGTTCCGCGGCACCGCAGGCGGCGCTGCCCGGCGTGCCGGTGGTGGCCGAGGCCGCGGGGCTGCCGGGTTTCGAGGCCTATGCCTGGCAGGGCCTGACCGCGCCCGCCCGCATCCCGGATGCCGCCGCCGCGCGGCTTTCGGCGTCGCTGGCGGAGACCTTGGCCGAGGCGCCGGTACGTGCGCGGATGCAGGAGATCGGGCTGGAGCCGCTGACCGGCGCCGCCGCGGAATACCGCGCGCGGATCGACGCCGAGCGCGCCATCACCTGGCCGCTCATCAAGGCGCTGGGGCTGACGTTGGACTGAGGAAGATTGGGGAGGGAAGCGTATTCCCTCCCCAAGCCCCGCCCTTCCTTCTTGTGGTTCGGGACCCGACCCGGAGAAACAAAGAAGGGTCCAGGGGAGGATACCTCCTCCCTGGCCTTGCCTTCCCCTCAGTCCAGCGGCTCCAACCGCACGATCGACGCCCCGTGGTTGCTGCCGGCCCAGAAGGTCGCCGGCTTGCCCCCGGTGACGAAGACCCGCCGGATGTTTGTCGGCCGCGGCCGCAGGTATTCGACGAACTCGCCGCTCGCCACGTCCATACGGTAGATCGAGTAGGTGCCGCTGTCCTCGATCCAGACCTTGCCGTCCACATGGCTGTGGCGCGACTAGACCTCGGTGGTCTGGGTGCTGTCGCGGTTCAGCCGGGCCGGCAGCGGGTACATCCGGAAGGTCTCGGTCCGCGGATCGAAGCGGGCGACGCCGCCCTGGTAGGACAGGCCCATCCACAGGTTGCCGTCGCGGTCGGCGCGCAGCGCGAGGGACCCCTTCGGGCTGTCCGGCTTCAGCGTCGGGACCATCCATTCCCTGGTCTCGCCGGTCTTCGGGTCGAGCCGCCCCAGCACCTGCTCGGTGAAGCTGTTGTACCAGACCATGCCGTCGGCGGTGACGATGACGTCGTGCGGCTGCCGCGTCGTCTCCGGCAGGTCGTATTCGGTCACCACCATGCGGGTGGCGCGGCCGCTCGGGCGGGGGAAGGGGGTCAGCCTGAAGTCGAAGCCCTCCTTCTGCCACAGGTTGTGCTGCGCGAGGTAGGCGGCCTGCCGCTCGAAAACCTTCCGCCGCGCGGCCTGGGCCGCGGCGGACTGGTTGGCGACGCGGTCCTGCAGCAGCACCTGCGGCCGCAGCAGCGAGGAGGCCTGGGCATAGCTCGCCATCCGCAGCTGGACCTCGACGAACTCCTTCGCATCGTGGTCCGAGAAGAGCGGCTGCTTCAGCGTGTGGCAGTTGGTGCAGTTCTGCAGGAAGTGGTTGTCGGCATCGCCGCCCGGCAGGCTCGCGATCCATTCGGCGTTCGAGAGCTGCATCGCCGGCTCCGTGGCCGGATTCAGGATCAGCGCGGCGGTCACCGGCGCGGCCGTCAGCTCGACCTTCTCCGGCCCGGCCAGGTCCCAGCCGGCGGCGCGGACCGAGAGCTCGGTCGGGCCCGCCGGCAGCCTGCCGGCGGGGAAGGCGAAGCGCCCCTCGGCATCGGTCACGACGGTGACGGTGATGGTGCTGCCAGCGGCGCGGGCATTGACCAGCACGCCGCCCATCGGCCCTTCCTCGGCCGAGCGGACCGTGCCGCTGAGGCCCTGGGCGAGGGCGGTGCCGGACCAGGCCAGCATGGCAAGCAGGGGCAGGGCCCATCGGGCGGGCGGGGGACGCATGGACAAACCCTCCGCTCCGGCGTCCTGCGCCGGTTGCGGGAAGCCGAAGGCCCGCTTCGGCCCGGTTGGGAATAGGGGCGGCGCGGCAGGGCGGGCCGGGCAGGCTGCCCGGCCGCTGCCTCAGCGCCGGCCGAAGACCGCCAGCCCGGCGCCGAGCAGCGCGACCGCCGCGGTCAGCGGGCCGAAGCCGCCGAAGCCGTAGCCCGCCATCATCCAGCCGCCGAGCGATGCGGCGCCGAGCCAGCCGAAGCTGGCCGAGGTGACGTTCAGCCCGAGCACGGTGCCGCGCACCTCGTCCGGCACGTTCGCCATCGCCGCCATCAGGCTCGGCCGCGCCAGGGCATTGACGAAGACATAGGCGAAGCCGAGGGCGACCGTCGGCACTAGGCCGGCCTGCCAGCCGAACAGCGCCAGCGCCACCAGGCCGGAGGCCGCCATGGCCGCGGCGAAGGTCAGCATGCGGTTGCGCAGCCGGTCCGCCAGCTGCCCGCCGATGATGGTGCCGCCGATATTGCCGAGCGCGAAGAGCGCCAGCGGCAGCGCCACCTGGCCGAGCGAGAGCTGGTAGGTCGATTGCAGGAAGGTGGCGAAGTAGACCGCGGTCAGCCCGTAGCAGATCCGCTCCGCCACCCCCATCGCCAGCAGGTTCAGCACCCGGGGCGACAGCGCGGCGCGCAGGCTCGGCGCGGCGGCGCCCGCCTTCCGCGGCCCGTCCACCGGCCGCAGCGTGGTGAGGAACAAGGACGCTGCGGCGACCAGCGCCAGCGCCGCGACGCAGAGATTGACCCCGCGCCAGCCGATCAGCGTGCCGATCGCCGCGGCCGCCGGCACCCCCACCAGCAGGGTCAGCGACTGCCCGGCCATGACCCAGCCGAGCGCCCGGCCGCGCTGGCGGTCGACGGTGCGGGCCGAGGCCTCGGCCATCAGCACGCCGGTGAAGGCCCCGGCGCAGCCGCCGGCGAAGGTCGACCACAGCGCCGCCTCGGCATAGCTGCCGGACCGCGAGACCAGCACCATGCAGAGCGCCAGGCCGACCGGCCCGCCGATCAGGAAGGGCCGCCGCCCCCAGCGGTCCGACCCGGCGCCGGCGAAGAGCGAGGCGGCGCCCCAGGCGATCGAGGTCAGCGCCATCAGGTTGGCGACCAGCGCGAGCGAGGTGTCGAGGTCGCGCGCCATGTCGATGAGGAAAGGCGCCCGCGTGGTGCCGGAGGAGGAGGCGGCGAACATGCCGAGGCAGCAGGCCACCAGCAGCGCCCAGGGCATCCGCGGCATGGCCGGGTCGGGCGCGGGTCCCGTGGGGCGCTCGGGGGCGGCGACCTGCGGCGGCGCGGGGGTGGGCACGTCCAGGGCTGGGGGCATGCCGGTGTTCTAGGCGGGATGGCGCCCGGGCGGGAGGGGCGGTCGACCGAACCGACGCCCGGCGGCGCTGCCCATGCCCGGGGCGCAACGGCCCGGCCCGCAGGTCCGGGGCGCCGGACGGCGCCCGGCGTCAGGGCAGCACGAAGGCAAGCCTTCGTGCCGCCGCCCTCAGTCGAACATGTCGGGCTGGGTCGCCGCGATGTGGTCGTACAGCGTCTGGAAATGCAGCCAGCCGATGAAGTCGCTGCCGACATGCTCGCGGCTATAGGCGGCGGTCTTGTCGGAGAGCAGCTGCGGCTTGATCCCCGTCGCCTCGACCATCAGCTGCTGCTGGCAGGCGCGCTCCAGCGCGATGAACCAGAAGGCGGCGTCGTCGATGCTGTGCCGGCTGCTGGTCAGCAGGCCGTGGCTCTGGTGCAGGATGCCGCGGTTGCGGCCCATCTCCTTGGCCACCGACCAGCCGCTCTCGCGCTCCACCGCGACCGCCCCGGCGGAGGCGCCGATCACCGCGTGGTCGTTGTAGAAGGCGGCCGCGTCCTGGCTGATCATGTCGAGCTTGCGGCCGGTGGCGCACCAGGCGGTGCCGTAGGTGGTGTGCGCGTGGCACATCGCCATGACCTCCGGGTATTCCTCGTGCACCGCGGCATGCAGCACGAAGCCGGCGCGGTTGATGGCGTAGCGGCCCTCCACCACCCGTCCCTCGTGGTCGGCCAGGATCAGGTTCGACATCTTCACCTGGGAGAAGTGCACGCACATCGGGTTGGTCCAGTAGAGCTCCGGGTGCTCCGGGTCGCGCACCGTCAGGTGGCCGGCGAAGCCGTAGTCGAAGCCGTGCATGCCGAAGGCGCGCGTCGCCGCCACCAGGTGCTTCTTGCGGTAGTCACGCTCTTCGGCATGGGTGGCGAAGCTCGGGATCTCGGGGAAGACCAGCCCTTCCTGCTCCGGCTGGTAGATCGAGACGCGGTTCCTGCCAGGGACGTTGTCGAGCATCGGGGTTTCCTCCTCGGCCATGCGGCGATGCCGCAATCTCGGGCGCGGCGGCGCGGTTGACAAACGCGGGTTCTTCAACCCGTCATGAATCCGATTCACGGGTCCCGCATGCGCCAGCTTCCCAGCTTCTCCGCCTTGCGCGCCTTCGAGGCCGCGGCCCGCCTGGAAAGCTTCGCCCTGGCGGCGGCGGAGCTGCACCTCAGCGCCTCCGCCGTCAGCCACCAGATGCGGTCGCTGGAGGCGCAGCTCGGCCGCAGCCTGTTCTCCCGCCGCAGCGGCCAGGGGGTGGAGCCGACCGCGGCGGGGCGGCAGCTGCTGGCCCGGCTGACGCCGATCCTCGACGAGCTGGAGGCCGCCTGCGCCGCGCTGCGGCCGGAGCCGGCCGCCGACGCGTCCCCGCTGGCGCTGCATTGCGTGCCCTCCTTCGCCGCGCAGTGGCTGGGGCCCCGGCTGCCCGGCTTCCTGGCGCGGCATCCCGGCATCACCCTGCGGCTGACCGCCAGCGCCGATCCGGTGGACCTGGCGCGCCAGCCGGGGATCGACCTCGCCATTGCCTATGGCGCGGCGCCCGCCCAGCCCGGGGTGGTGGCCGAGCCGCTCGGCCAGGAACTGGTCACCGCCCTGGCGGCCCCGGAACTCGCGGCCCGGCTCGACCTTGCCGGCCCCGCCCTGCCGGCGGGGCTGAGGCTGATCGAATCCGCGGTCAGCCCGGTGCGCTGGGAGGAATGGCTGGCGCTGAACCGGCTCGGCCCGCCATCCGCGGCGCCGCGCCCCTCCTTCGACCGGGCGGCCATGGCGATCGCCGCGGCGGCGCAAGGGGTGGGCGTCGCGCTCGAGAGCACGAGGCTGGCGGCCGGGGAGCTGGCGCGGGGCGAGCTGGTGGTCCTCGGCGGCGGGCGGTTCCGCGGCCTGCCGCGGGTGCTGCACCACCTCTGCACCCGGGCGGCGCAGCGCGGGGTGCCGAGGATCGCGGCCTTCCGGGCCTGGCTGCTGGCGGAGACGGCCCCGTAAGGCCGGGGAAGAACGCATTCTCCCCCGGACCTCCTCATCTATTTTTCCGAGTCCTGCACTCGTTGCGCGACGAGTGCCGAATCCCAGAAAGGAAGGCCAGGGGGAACATACACGTTCGGAGAGGGAATGCCTTTCCCTCCCTGACCTTCTACGCCGCGCAGGCCTGCCGCAGCGCGTCCCGCGTCCCGCCCAGCGCCTGCAGCGCCACCCGGCTGCGCTTCGCCACCGTCAGCAGCGCGCCCAACTCCCGCGGCTGCCGCAGCAGCGCCAGCGCCACGCGCCCCGCCGCCGGCCGGCCATCCGGGGTCAGCCCGATCGCCGCCGAGCGCGGCAGCACCTCCTCGGCGGTATCGGCCACCGCCCGCAGCGCCGCGAAGGGCAGTTGCCGGGCCGCGGCGAAATGCGCCGCCGCCTCGGTCTCGAGGTCCACCACCAGGGCGCCGGTGGCGGCCCGCAGCGCACGCTTGCGCGCCGGCTCCCCCACCACGCCCGGCGCGCCCGCCACCATGCCGAGCCGCGCGCCGCAGCGCCGCGCCAGCGCCGCCGACCAGCCGAGATCGGCGGCATAGGCGCCGCCCGGCCCGCGCACCCGCGTTGCCACCACCAGGTCGCCGCAGATCAGCGACGGGTCCAGCCCGCCGGCGATGCCGAAGCTGAGCACGCCCGTCAGCCCTCCGGGCGCCTGCAGCAGCAGCGCCCGCAACCGCACCGGGTCGCCGCCGCTGACGATGACCGGCATCTCGGGGGGGAGCAACGCCGCCTCGGACCGCATGCCGACCACGGCAAGGATCGAGGAGAGGGGCATGGACAGGGGGTGTCCTCCAGGGCTGCGGGGCGTGATGCTGCGGCGCATTATAAGCAGCTAAGCGGGATCCCGCGCAGCCACTGATTCATGATTCAGCCATAATTCGCGGCCGCTCCCGCTCACCTGGCCGCGATCACAGGCCGTGCGGCACATGCCGCGAATTGCCCAGCCGCAGCCTGCGCAGCCGCGCCAGGGCCCAAAGCGGGAAAAGCTGCGCATAGCCGTGGTAGCGAAGGTAGAAGACGCGCGGGAAGCCGGTGCCGGTATAGTCCTCCTCCGGCCAGGACCCGTCCCCGGCCTGGCGGGCCAGCAGCCAGGCGGCGCCGCGCCCGACCGCCGGGTCCTCGACCGCGCCGGCCGCCATCAGCGCCAGCAGCGCCCAGGCGGTCTGGCTCGCGGTGCTCGGGCCCATCGCCATGTCGGCATCGGCGCGGGTGCCGCCGCGGCGGGGATAGGTGAAGCCGTCCTCGCCCCAGCCGCCATCGGGGTTCTGGCAGCGCTTCAGCCAAGTGACGGCCTTCCGCATCGCCGGGTGCTCCGGCGGCAGGCCGGCGGCGTTCAGCGCGGTGACCGCCGACCAGGTGCCGTAGACGTAGTTGACGCCCCAGCGGCCGTACCAGGACCCGTCCGGCTCCTGTTCCGCCAGCATGTAGTCGATCGCCTGCCGCACCGCGGGGTTGTCCGCCCCGTGGCCGAGCTGCGCCAGCATCGCCAGGCAGCGGCCGGAGACGTCCGAGGTCGGCGGGTCGAGCAGCGCGCCATGGTCGGCGAAGGGGATGGAGTTCAGGTGGTGGTGGGTATTGTCGGCATCGAAGGCGCCCCAGCCGCCGCCCTTCGACTGCATCCCCAGCACCCAGTCGGTGGCGAGCGAGATCGACCGCGCCACCGCGGAGCCGGAGCCGCCGAGCTGCTTCTCCGCCCGGTCCAGCGCCAGGACGACCACCGCGGTGTCGTCCACGTCGGGGTAGTGCGGGTTGGCGTACTGGAAGGCCCAGCCGCCGGGCGCCACCCCCGGCCGCGCCTCGGCCCAGTCGCCGGCGACGTCGGTGATCTGCCGCTCCAGCAGCCAGGACAGGCCGCGGGTGACGGCTGCCTCCGCCGCCGGCTCGCCGGTCTCGAGCAGGGCGTGGCTGACCAGCGCGGTGTCCCAGATCGGCGAGAGACAGGGCTGGACGTATGTCTCGTCGAGGTCCGGCCGGTCCATCACCAGCTTCTCGACCGCCGCCCAGGCGGTCACCAGCCGCGGGTCGTCCTCGGCGACGCCGAGGCAATGGTACATCCAGATGGCATTGGCCATGGCCGGGTAGATGGCGCCGAGCCCGTCCTCGCCGTTCAGCCGCTCGGTGACGAAGGCCTCGGCCTTTGCTTCCGCCCGGCTGCGGATGCTGGCGGGAAACAGGTGCTGGGTGCGCTGCAGCTCCCGGTCCAGCCGGGCGAAGATGCCCTTCCAGGGCTGCGCCGCATGGGCACCGCCGGGCCAGCGCTTCACCTGCTCGGGCGGGGTGCGGAACAGCCCGCGCAGCGAAACCCTGATCGGCGCCACCGGCGGCGGCCGGCGGGCCATCACCACGGTCAGCGGCACCAGAACGGTGCGGGCCCAGTAGCTGACCTTCGAGAGATGGAAGGGGAACCAGCGCGGCAGCAGCGTGAGTTCCGGCGGCATCACCGGCACGGCATGCCAGGGCACCTGGCCGAACAGCGCCAGGGTCGCCCGGGTGAAGACGTTGCAGCGCTCCGCCCCGCCGGCCGCCAGGATCGCGGCGCGGGCGCGCAGCATGTGCGGCGCGTCCTCGGCATCGCCGATCAGGCGCAGCGCGAAATAGGCTTTCACCGAGCAGGAGACGTCGAGCGGCCCGCGATGGAACAGGGGCCAGCCGCCGCCGCAACGCGCCGCCTCCTGCGCCTGGACGCGGCGGAGGTAGCGGCCGATCCGCGCCTCCCGCGCCGGGTCCTGCCGGCCGAAGAAGCGGCGAAGCATGACGTACTCGGCCGGGATGGTGGCGTCGGCCTCCAGCTCGAAGACCCAGTGGCCGTCGGCCTGCTGGCGCCGCAGCAGGTTGCCGGTGGCGCGGCCGATGGCAGCGTCGAGCGGCGACCGGTGGGCTTCGGTGAGCGTTTCGGCCAGCGAAAGGTCCGGCCGCGCCGCCACCGCGGCTAGGTCCTGCATCGTCGACAAGGCGAACACTCTCTCCTCGCCAGCCTTACCGTACCCAGGGGTGCGGCGCGGGATGGCTCCATTCCAGATCGAATACGTCGGTTTTTTGCGCCTGCGAAGTCCCACCGGCGCAGGTGTTGCGGCTTTAATGCGGCAGTGTGGCTCGATTCATGGAAGAACTGTCCGGTATTGGCGCGTCCTCGGCGTCCCTGCGGGGGCCTGCCTCGCCCTTCCACATGCCGCCGCGGCCGCGCCACTCCGCCAGCGCCGAGTCCAGCGTGAACGCCATGTAGGCCGCGGCGATGCCGGGCAGGGCAAGGCCACGAAGCCGCGACAGCCCGAATCGCCGGAGCATTGGCGCGAAAGCCACAGCCATGGCCGCCCAGGCCAGGGCGCCAAGCGCCGCCGCGGCGCCGGTGGCGAGCACCGCCAGCAGCGGCGGCGCCAGGAAGACCAGCGCCAGGGCGGCGATCATCCCGGCCAGCGCCGCGACGCGGTAGCCGAGCTGGGCATAGGCGGTCCGCGCCACCATCCGCCGGATCGGCCCGACATCCTGATAGGGCCGCAGGCTGTCCACCCGCTCGGTCAGCCCGGTCCAGATCGGCCCCACCGCCTTCATCCGCCGCGCCAGGGCGCAGTCGTCGATCAGCGCGCCGCGGATCGGCGCCAGGCCGCCGGCGCGCTCGAAGGCGGCACGGTCGACCAGCACGCAGCCGCCCGCCGCCGCCGCGGTGCGGGCACGCGGGTCGTTCGACCAGCGGAAGGGGTAGAGCATCTGGAAGAAGAAGATGAAGGCCGGGATCAGCCAGCGCTCGGCCGGGCTCTCGCAGCGCAGCCGGGCCATGAGCGAGACGAGCACCCGGCCTTCGGCAGGCGTTTCGCCGGCCGATCCACACCTTCCGGCTGCGCCTTCGGGCGACCGGACGGCACAGGCGCGCCGCACCAGCATCCGCAGGCTGTCGGGCGCGTGGCGGATATCGGCATCGGTGAAGAGCCAATAGTCCGGCGCCCCCGGCGCCGCCCGCAACCCCTGCTCCAGCGCCCAAAGCTTGCCGGTCCAGCCCGGCGCCCGCGCCCCGCCCTGCACCACCACCAGCCGCGGGTCGCCGGCGGCGGCGGCGCGGGCCAGGTCACCGGTGCCATCGGTCGAGCGGTCGTCGACCACGACCAGCCGGAAGGTGCCGGGATAGTCCTGCGCCAGCAGCGAGGCGACGGTGGCGCCGATCGTCGCCGCCTCGTCCCGCGCCGGGACGATGGCGATGACGCCCGGCCAGGCCGCGGGGTCGGGCAGCCGCGCCGCGCCGCCATCGTCGTCCCGCGCCAGCCAGAACATTCCCCGCCCGAGCAGCAGCACCGCCCAGGCCAGGCATGCGGCGAGGCCGACCAGCAGCGCGGTCATGCGCGCCGCCCCCGCGGCGCGGGCCGCGCAGCCGATGCCGGAGCGCGGCGGCGCCCGCGCTGGGTGGCATCCCGGCCCGTCATCGCAGCATCCCCCGCTCGCGGAACCAGGTGACGGCATCCGCCACCCCCTCCTGCCAGGGCCGGGCGCGGTAGCCGAGCACCGCTTCGGCCTTGGCCGAGGAGAAGTACATGCGGTGCCCGGCCATCCGCAGCCCGTCGAGGGTCAGCATCGGCTCCCGCCCCGTCACCCGCGCCGCCGCCTCCGCCCCCAGCGCCAGCGGCCAGAGCGGCCAGCGCGGCAGCCGCACCGGGCGCCGGTGGCCGAAGATCGCCGCGATCCGCGCCAGCAGGTCGCCGAGCGGCACGTCCTCCCCGCCCAGGATATGCCGCTCCCCCACCGCGCCGCGGGTCAGCGCGGCGACGCAGCCGGCGGCGACGTCCTCGACATGCACCAGGTTCAGCCCGGTATCGAGATAGGCCGGCATCTTCCCCCGCGCCGCCTCCTGGATGATCCGCCCGGTGGGCGTCGGGCGGCGGTCGCGCGGGCCGATCGGCGTCGAGGGGTTGACGATGACCGCGGGCAACGCCTCCTCGGCCACCAGCCGCTCGACCAGTCGCTCGGCCTCGGTCTTGCTGCGCTTGTAGGGGCCGATCGCCTCCGCCGGCGTTGCGGCATCCGCCTCGGTCGCCGGGGCACCGTCCGCGCGCGGCTTCAGCGTGGCGACGGAGGAGACATGGACGACGCGGCCGCAGCCCTCGGCCAGCGCCGCCCGCATCACCGCCCCGGTCCCCGCCACGTTCACGGCATCCATCCGCGCGGGGTCGGGCACCCAGATGCGGTAGTCGGCGGCGCAGTGGAGCACGGCGGCGCAGCCCCGCACGGCGGCGGCGAGCGAGGCCGCGTCGGTCAGGTCGCCGGGGCAGTAGTCCACCGGCACGCCGTCCAGCACGTCCCGCGGCGTGCCGGGCCGGGCCAGGGCGCGGACCTCGTATCCCCCCGCCACCAGGGCGCGGGCGATGGCGGAGCCGAGGAACCCGGTTCCCCCCGTCAGCATCACGCGATCCGCCATGCACCCCCGCCCCGCTTCCCAGGCCGGGTTGTGGCCCGGCCGCCGCCGCTTTTCCAGCCGGCTTGATCCGCGCCCCGGTCGCCCGCCCCCCGCGGCGCGTGGTAAGCCGCGCCGCATGACCTCCCTGCCCCGCCGCCCCCTGCTCCTCTTCGCCGCCGCCCTCGCGGCCCTCGCGCCGGCCGCCGCCCGCGCCCAGGCCGCTCCGGCGGCGGTGATCGAGGGCTTCAACGCCACGCTGCTGGACATCATGAAGAACGCCCGGGCGCTCGGCATCCGCGGCCGGGAGCAGCGGCTGCGGCCGGTCATGGCGAAGGCCTTCAACCTCGAGGCGATGACCCGCATCTCCATCGGCCCGGCCTGGACGCAGATCCCGCCCGCCGACCAGCAGGCCCTCATCCGCGCCTTCTCCGACTGGTCCATCGCCACCTTCGCCCACCGCTTCGACGGCTATTCGGGCGAGAGCTTCCGGACGACCGGCGAGAACACCCTGCAGAGCGGCGACCGGCTGGTCCGCACCCAGCTGGTGCGGCCGCAGGAGGAGCCGGTCGTGCTGAACTACCTCCTGCGCGACTTCGGCGGCGCCTGGCGGGTGGTCGACGTCTACCTCAGCGGCACGGTGAGCGAGCTCGCCAGCCGCCGCGCCGAGTTCACCGCCCTGCTGCGGGAGGGCGGCGCGCCGCGGCTGGAGGCGGAGCTGCGGCGGCGGACGGCGGCGCTGCTGCAGGGCTAGCGGCAGTCCGCCGCTGGCGTTGTGGCTCCGGCATGACCCGCGCCCTCCTCCTCCTCGCCCTGCTGCTGCCGGGCTGCTCGCTCTCGGGCGTCATCGGCACGCATAGCGTCGACTACAACCATTCGGTGGAACAGGCCGCCGACACGCTGCTGGTGGTCAACATCCTCCGCGCCCGGGACGGGGCGCCGCTGCACTTCACCACCATCGGCGCCATCCACGGCGCCTTCACCGTCTCGGCCGGAATCGGCTACGACCTGACCGCGGTGAACAACGGCGTGCAGCCGGCCGGGCTCGTCGCCTCCAACCCGAGCTTCGACATCGGCCCGCTGGACCGGCAGGAATTCGCCCGCGGCCTGCTGCGGCCGATCGACCCGGCGCTGTTCCGGCTGCTGTCCGACCACGGCCTGCCGGACCCGCTGCTGCTGCACCTCCTCGTCTCCCGCTTCGACGAGGGGCCGGGCGGCCGCACGATCCCGAACGTTCCGGGCAGCCCGGACTTCGCCGCGGCGGTCGAGGCGCTGACCCGGCACGGCCGGCTGCAGTTCAACGGCTACACCCGGCTGATCCCGCTCGGGCCGCGGTTGACCGCCGCCCAGGCCGCGGCGCCCGAGATCCTGTCCGACCTGCGCCAGCCCGGCGTCTCGCTGCGGCCGGACGGGCCGGGCTGGCGGCTCTATCGCCCGGTCGGCCAGCTCGCGCTCTGCGTCGCCGA
The DNA here is from genome assembly GCF_004355005.1 of Dankookia rubra. Classification (GTDB taxonomy): domain Bacteria; phylum Pseudomonadota; class Alphaproteobacteria; order Acetobacterales; family Acetobacteraceae; genus Paracraurococcus; species Paracraurococcus ruber_A. The sequence continues at coordinate 4,456 of NZ_SMSJ01000057.1, read as the reverse complement.
GGGCGGCGGCCGCTACCGCGCCCTGGCCATGGACAACGAGGCGCCGCAGGTCTCGCCGATGAACCAGGAGGGCGATCCCTGCACCGCCGAGGAGGTGGTCGACCACCCCCTGCCGCCCGGCCACGCCGCGGTGGCCGGGCTCGGCTGGTACCTCCGCTCGGTCGAGGAGGTGCTGCGCTACCTCGGCGCCCTGCAGCGGCGGGAGGAGACGGGGCAGCCCGTCCGCATCCGCATCGGCGAGGCGACGCCGCGGCTGTTCCGGCTCTGGCCGGCGCCGCCGCCGCGGCCGCGCCTGGCGGTGGCCTATCGCGGCGCCCAGTGGTGGGTGGCCGAGCAGGATGCGCGGGAGGACCTGACGCTCTCCGTGCTGGCGCTGACGGCGCAGCTGCTGAACTTGCAGAAATCGGCGGGCGAGATCCCCTCGACCGGGACGCTGCGGCTGGTGCGCTGACGGCCGGGCCAGCCGCGGCGGCGGCGCCTTCACGTCCGGAGGCCAGCCGCGCTAGCGTCCCGCCCGAACGGAGGGACCCCCATGAAGGCCATCGGCTATGCCCACAGTCACCCCATCGACCACCCCGAGGCGCTGCTCGACCTCGACCTGCCCGATCCCGCCGCGCCGCAGGGGCGGGAGCTGCTGGTCGAGGTCCGCGCCGTCTCGGTCAACCCCGTCGATGCCAAGCAGCGCGCCGCGGCCGACCCGGGCGGGAAGCCGCGGGTGCTGGGCTTCGATGCCGCCGGCGTGGTCCGCGCCGTCGGGCCGGACTGCACCCTGTTCCGCCCCGGGGACGCCGTGGCCTATGCCGGCGTCGTCAACCGACCCGGCAGCAATGCCGAGCTGCAGCTGGTGGACGAGCGCATCACCGGCCCGAAGCCCGCGAGCCTCTCCTTCGCCGAGGCGGCGGCGCTGCCGCTGACCACCATCACCGCCTACGAGGCGCTGTTCGAGCGGCTGCGCGTCCCGCGCCTTGCCCGGCCGGTCCAGGCCTCCGCGCCCGACGGCGCCGCGGCCGTCGCGCGGGGCGGCGATGCCGTGCTGATCCTCGGCGGCGGCGGCGGCGTCGCCTCGATCGCCATCCAGCTGGCGCGGCAGCTCACCGGGCTGACGGTGCTCGCCACCGCCTCGCGGCCGGAAACGCGGGACTGGTGCCTCTCGCTCGGCGCGCACCAGGTGCTCGACCATGCCGGCGACCTGCCGGCGCAGGTGAAGGCGCTGGGACTGCGGGTGCCCTACGTGTTCGGGATCAACCGGACCGACGCGCATTGGGGCGCGATCTGCAAGCTGCTCGCCCCCTTCGGCCTGGTCTGCGTGATCGACGCCACCGGCGGCATCGACGTGCAGGCGCTGCGGCCGAAATCCGCCGGCCTGGTCTTCGAGGGCATGTTCGCCCGCGCGCTGTTCCAGACCCCCGACATGGCGGAGCAGCACCGGCTGCTGGCCGAGGTCGCCGGGCTGGTCGATGCCGGCCGCATCCGCCACACCGTGACGCGGCACCTCGGGCGGATCGACGCGGCCAACCTGCGCCAGGCGCATGCACTGGTCGAGGCCGGGACCATGCGCGGCAAGGCGGTGCTGGAGGGGTTCTGACCGGGGCCGCGCCGCCTTGGGCTTCAAATCGCCTCAACTGGATTGAGGCGGCAGCCGGGCCGGAGCGGCTTTTTCCAGCTTGGCCAGGGACTTGCCGCGGCGGCAATTGAGGATTTCAGGGTTTGAGGCGCTCAAGCGCGGGTGCCCTCCCGCCTTTCGGACAAAGCCCGGAGGTGCCCAGGGCGGATCCTTGGCTTTGACTATATTCCTATACGCCTGCCCGGTACGGGCCGCAAGCGTGGCGTCGCGCCGCGCCCCCCGCCGCGGCCTTGCCTCCGCACCGCGGAGACCCGACCTGGGACGAAAGCCCCCGGAGATTCCGCCGCATGGCCCTTTTCGCATTCGACAACACCTATGCCCGCCTGCCCGACCGCTTCCACGTCCGCATGCCCCCGGCCCCGGTCGCCGCCCCCGCCCTGGTCCGGGTCAACAGGGCGCTGGCGGCGGTGCTCGGCGTCGATGCCGCGGCGCTGGCCTCGCCCGAGGGCGTCGCGGTGCTGGCCGGCAACAGCGTGCCGGAAGGGGCGGAGCCGCTCGCCCAGGCCTATGCCGGCCACCAGTTCGGCGGCTTCTCCCCGCAGCTCGGCGACGGCCGCGCCATCCTGCTGGGCGAGGTGGTGGGACGCGACGGCTTCCGCCGCGACATCCAGCTCAAGGGTTCCGGCCGCACGCCCTTCTCCCGCGGCGGCGACGGCCGCGCCGCGCTCGGCCCGGTGCTGCGGGAATACGTGATCTCGGAGGCGATGTTCGCCCTCGGCGTGCCGACCACCCGCAGCCTGGCGGCGGTGACCACTGGGGAGCCGGTGCAGCGGGAAACGCCGCTGCCCGGCGCCGTGCTGACCCGCGTCGCCGCCAGCCACCTGCGGGTCGGCACCTTCCAGTTCTTCGCGGCGCGGCAGGACGAGGACGCGCTGCGGATCCTGGCCGACTATGCCATCGCCCGGCACTACCCCGACTTGGCCGGGGCCTCGCACCCCCACCGCGCCTTCCTCGGCGCGGTGGTCGAGGCGCAGGCGCGGCTGATCGAGCAATGGATGCTGATCGGCTTCATCCACGGCGTGATGAACACCGACAACTGCACCATATCCGGGGAAACGATCGACTACGGCCCCTGCGCCTTCATGGATGCCTATGACCCGAAGACGGTGTTCAGCTCGATCGATCATTACGGCCGCTACGCCTATGCCAACCAGCCCGGAATCGTGCACTGGAACCTGACCCGGCTGGCCGAGGCGCTGCTGCCGCTGCTGGATGCCGAGACCGAGCCGGCGATCGAGCGCGCGAAGGAACAGCTCGCCCGCTTCGCCCCGGCCTTCGAGGCGGCCTGGCATGCCGGCCTCCGCCGCAAGCTGGGCTTGACCCAGGCGCGCGAGGCGGACCTTGCCCTGGCCGAGGACCTGCTGGCGCGGATGCAGGCGAACGGCGCCGACTTCACCCTGACCTTCCGCGCGCTCTGCGGCGCGGCGACGGGGCCGGCGGGCGATGCCGCGGCACGGGCGCTGTTTGCCGACCCCGCGGCCTATGACGGCTGGGCGGCCGGCTGGCGCGCCCGGCTGGCGGAGGAGGCGGTGGCCCCGGCGGAGCGCGCGCAGGCGATGCAGGCGGTGAACCCCGCCATCATCCCGCGCAACCACCAGATGGAAGCGGCGATCGTCGCCGCGGTGGAGCGCGGCGACCTTTCGGTCTTCGAGGCGCTGCTCGATGCCACGGCACGGCCTTACGAGGACCGCCCGGGGCTCGAGCGCTACACCCTGCCGCCGCAGCCGGAGGAGCGGGTGCTGCAGACCTTCTGCGGGACCTGACGGCAAGGCCGGGGAGGGAGACGCATGTTCTGCCCAGATCCCACCCTTCCTTCCCGTGGGTCGGCTGCCGCCTCAAGGAAATCGACGAAGGTACAGGGAGGACATGTCTTCCCTGGCCTTGCTTTCCGACCCCCTCAGGGCCTTTCGGGATAGATCCCGCTCACGCAGATGCTGCTCCGGCAGCCGCCGGTGAAGGGCACCGGCTGGCCCTCCGCATCCCCGGCGCGGAGGTCGGGCAGGGCGAAGGTCTGCCGCCCGTCGCCGCCATAGGTGGTGCCGGTCAGCGAGAACAGCGCCGCATTCCGGCTGATCTGCAGCAGGGTGCCGTCGACAATCGGCCCAGGTCTTCGGCGCGAAGGTGCCGCGAACAGTCCGACAGCGGCGAGGTAGCTATCCGGTCCCATGGCGTCATCCCCTTGCATGCGGTGCGCCGGCGAGGCGGACTCCCAACCGGGGCGGCAATGATATTCGACCATGTTTCTGTGTTTCGTTGCCAGCCCGATGTGATCCGCCTGGTCCGCTGCCGCGTCCCCCGCGGTCCGCGGCGAGGGCGCAACGGCGCGGAACGGGCGGCTGCCAGCCCGGTTGATGCCCCTGCGACCGGCCGCCCGCCGTGTCCCGCGGGACGCCGGCAGGCAGGTCGCTTCTCGAGGGAGGACGCGCCATGCGTTTCGGGATTGTCGTCGCGGCGGCGGTGCTGACCGCCCCCGCCCTGGGCTTGGCCCAGACCCCGCTCCGGACCTCGCCTTCCGGGACGCCGGCCGGGCAAGCCGCGTTGGACCGCGACTGCCGGGCTGGCAACGCCGCCGCCTGCGCCGCAGCGGCCGGCCGCCGCGGCCAGGCCGGCCCGGCGCGGCAGGGGGCCGGATCGGATCAGCCCCCGCAGGTCAGGGATGCCACGAAGGACGCGAACCCGGCGCCGCGCTACTCCGGCGAAGGCGGCGGGATGCCCGCTCCGGCGCATGTCCTCTTCTAGCAGGCTGCTGAAATTCGTTGTGACGATGCCGCCTGCATGGTTCCCTGCCCCTGGCAGCGAGCGGGGTGGGGATGCGTGGCAGTGATGCGGTGG
>NZ_SMSJ01000056.1 GCF_004355005.1 Dankookia rubra | reverse complement strand
GCCGACGTTCCTCTTGCGCCGCCGCCGGCAGCTTGCGCATGTCCACATGCTTCATGCCCCCAACCTGGACGGATCCTACTTGCCTTCAAGACCGCCCAGGCCGGATCAATAGGATTCACTCAGCCGCTACAGCTGCGTGGTATGGCCATTCGTACTACGCAGGTTATGCGCTAGGACTGTCATCCAGATCCTGCTGTCTTGCTTGTAGAATGGATTGCGCGCGACGGGCTAAGGTGTCGAGTTCGAACGGCTTATTGATTACCTCGACACCAGGCGGCAACGCCGTGCCGGCGTAGCCGGTGATGAACAGCACTGGCAGATTCGGGGTGCGCTCGCGCGCCGCCTCGGCCACCTGCCGTCCGTTCATACCGTTCGGTAGTCCGACGTCAGTGATTAGCAGGTCTGGCTGCGTGGAGGAGACTAACACTCGTAGCGCATCCGGCCCGTCCCGCGCCTCTATCACCTGAAAGCCCAACTCGCGCAGTCGCTCGGCCGCGGGACCACGCACGGTGACTTCGTCATCCACCAGCAGAACCGTCGCGCCTGGGGCGACTGGCGCCGGCGGTGGCGGTGGCGAAGCGGGTGCCTCGGCACTTGCCGTCTGTCCGTTGTGCGGCAGGAGCAGGCGCACCGTCGTGCCCCGCCCGAGCGCACTCTCGATCCGCACCAGCCCGCCAGATTGCCGAGCGAATCCCCAAACCTGACTCAGCCCAAGCCCCGTGCCTTGACCCTGTGGCTTGGTGGTAAAAAACGGTTCGAACACCCTCTTCAGCACTTCGGGCGGTATGCCCTGTCCCGTATCGGACACGGACAAGGCCACATGGCCGCCTGGTGCCAAGCCCTCTTGTCCAACCACGTCCAGCGCCGAAAGGAAGCAGTCCTCCGTACCGACGACGAGTTGCCCGCCTTCTGGCATGGCGTCGCGGGCGTTGATGCAAAGGTTCAGCAGTACGTTCTCCAACTCGTTGGGGTCGCACTGCACGCTGCCTGCGCCGTCCCGCAGCCGCAGTTTCAGCGAGATCCCCGGTCCCACCGCGCGACGGATGAGGTCGGCCATGCCCGCGACCAGTGCATCCACGTCCACCGACCTTGGCTCAAGGCGCTGGCGCCGTGCAAAGGCTAACAGCCGCCGCGTCAGTCCCGCCGCCCGGTCCACTGCATCGCGTGCCGCCTGGAGGTAGCGTTCAGCCTCCTCGGCGCGCCCCGCTCCGACACGCCGGCGCGCCATCTCGACACCGCCGGCAACACCTTGGAGCATGTTGTTGAAGTCGTGCGCGATGCCGCCGGTGAGCTGGCCAACGGCCTCCATCTTATGACTTTGCCGCAGGCTCTCCTCCGAAGCCATCAGCTCCGCCGTGCGCTCGGCGACGCGCGCCTCCAGCACCTCCGCCGCGCGCGCCAGCGTGTCTCGGGCGCGGACCCGGTCGTCCACGTCGGTCGAAGTACCGAGCCATTCGACGGCGCCGTTACCCAGAGTGTCGCGCACTGGCAGCCCGCGCGTCCAGAACCACCGCCATGCTCCGCTTTCGGCGTGACGCAGGCGATAATCCACCTGAAAGACGCCGGCTTCGCCGACGCGGTCCCAGGCCATCAAGGCGCCCGCTTGGTCGTCGGGGTGGAGCGCCTGAAGCCAGCCGCGACCGCGGCTGGCTTCCTCAGACAGGCCGGTGAACGCCGTCCACTGCGAGCTGGCCCAGGTCCACTCGCCACGCGGAGCCGATCGCCAGACCAGCTGCGGCATGCCCTCCACTAAAGTGCGCAAGCGGGCCTCGCTGCCGGCCAGCGCCGCCTCCGCCTCCTTCAGCGCGGTCACGTCCTGGCCGACACCGCCGATCCGGCGCACCCGTCCCGTCGCGTCGCGTATCGGGAAGTCTGTGTCGCGAAGCCAGCGGACCCGGCCGTCGGAGGGACGCCGGATTCGGTACTCGAAGATCATACGGCGACCCTGACCGACTTGCTTGATGCTGCTCAGGGCGTGTTCGCGGTCCTCTGGCAAGATCAACTCCGCCCAACCGGCCAGGTTGTCGCCGCGCAGAGCTTCCTCCCGGCCTAGGCCGTAGATCGCCTCAAACGCTGGCGTCAGGTACTCCCACTGCAAGGTGTCAACGTCGCGGATCCAGAGGACATCCGAGGAGGCGTTGCCGAACTGGCGGAGGCGCTCCTCGCTCTCGCGCAAGGCCGCCTCAGTGCACTTACGGCCAGTGATATCAATTGCTACTTCAACGATGGTACCGTCGCCAAGGTCACGTCCGGAGAACAGCATCCAGGCTTTGCTGCCGTCTTTGCGCAAGTATTCCTTTTCGTAGGGACCGAGCCGGCCTGTCCGAACGACCGCTTCCATCTGTGCATCGCTGTCAGCGACCCACTCGGGCGGTGTCATCGTCCGCCAGTGAAGGCGTCCGGCTTCGACCTCCTCGCGCGACCAACCCGACATCCGAAGAAAGATGTCGTTCGCGTCGATCAGCACGCCGTCTTGGCTGAAGAAAAGCACGGCGACGGCATCCGTCTCAAGCACGCGTCGGAGCCTTTCTTCGCTCTCGCGCAATGCGGTCTCGGCGCGCTTGCGCGCGGTGACGTCCACGCTCGATCCCACTACCCGCGTAGGGCGGCCGTCTGGGCCACGGATTACGAGGCTGCTGTCCAGCACGTCCACCCAGTGCCCGTCGCGGTGGCGCATCCGCGCCTCGGCGATGAACCGGTCCCCGGCACATGTCCGCACACGATCCCCCAATGAGGCCCTTGCGGCGCGGTCGTCCGGGTGCATGCGCGTGCCCCACCAAGCGTCCGTAGCCTCGACCTCCTCGGGGCCAAAGCCGAGCAGGCCGCGCAATCCTTCCGACCGCTCCACGCGACCAGAAGCCACGTCCCAGTCGAACACCATGCCTTGCACGGCCTGCATCGCTAGACGGTGACGCTCCTCGCTTTCGCGTAGTGCCGTCTCGACACGGAGCCGCGCACTCACCTCTTGTCCGGTCATGTGCACGGCAGTGACCTCGCCGGCGTCGTCGCGCACCGGCATGAGCGTGACGTCGAAAACGTCGGTCGCCTTCCCCTCACCGCGAGTGTCCAGCGGCTGAGCGGCGACCTGTACGACCTCGCCCGCGAAGGCGCGCGCGTAGAGCGGAGCGACCGTAGCCCAGCCCTCGGGAAAGACGTCCGGCAAGGGTCGACCGAATGCGAGCGGATGGCGGTCGCCGTAGAGCCGTGCCGCGGTGTCGTTGTAGATCAGGAGCCGCCCAATCCCGAAGACAAGGCTGGAGACTCCAGGGCTGGCCAGCACGGTTTCGATCACCAGCTTAAGGCGTCCTGACCAGCCCTCGACCGGCCCAAGCGGCGTTGCGGCCCAGTCGTGAGCGCGGACGCGCCTGACCATCTCACCATCGCCGGGCGGCCAGGGCGTCGATCTCCCGCTTACGGCCGGCACCGACTTATCCGGGGCATTGGCCGCGGTCACGGCGACTTCCCGGGAGCCGTGCTGAGTGGAGTGCCAGCCTCCTCAGAGCCCTCCACTGCCGTGTCCTGGCCCGAAAAGGAGGCCGGTCCTGCGGTCTCGGATTGGCCCAAGTACCTCTTGAGAATGACCTCAATCAGGTTGGTCAGTGTCCGGCTGTCTCTCCTGGCTTCGACCCGCGCCGCCGCAAGGATTTCCGCGTCCAGTCGGAGGGTGATAGGGGTTCGCATGGTCGCAACCTCGACGCTTGCGGCGGCAACGTTCTGTATTGCTGGGTGGTTGCCAGGCGAAACTCATGCTGACCGATCGTGGTACTTGGCTCTTATTCCGCAACTGCCAGGGATTTTGCGTAATGGTTGGAATATCTTGAAGCATAATTCAACCATTATGGAGTTATGCTCGTGAATCTCGCATACCGCCCGCATGTGAAAGCTGCCGAAGGTGTGCGTTTCGTGGAATGGATCGTCTCACCCGCTGCGCAGTAGGCGACCGCCTCCTACCGGATTAGCGGCAAGCACCTCTTTGTCCCTAACGCATACTAGCCGGAGCCGACGTCGTGAGGGGCTTGGCACTTGCTGTCGCACTCCTGACAGCCCTGCCTTTATCCTCGAGCACCGCGCCTTCGCCCTGGCTAGCTCGGCGATGGAGCTGGCGCCCCGAACCAGAATGTCCGATGCAACCGTGCTGCGCGCCGTGCAGGCGCTCGGCTTTGACGGCCTGTCGGAACTGCACCGGATCCTGGCCGCCTCCCTTGGTGCACCGGATGATACCTCGGCCGATGCCATGCGGAGCACCCTGGTCGATGCGGACGCCGAGCCCGGGCACGCCGTAGGCCTAGTCCTCAAAACCGAGCGCGAGGTGCTGGAGGCCCTTGCCGGCCCTGACGGGCGGGCCACCCTCTGTGCCGCCGGCGCTGCCCTGCACCCCGCACAGCGCATTCTAGTCTTCGGGACGGCCCTTTGGTATCGCTTACACGCTACGTCGCGGTGCTATTCGGCCGCACTGGCTGGGCTGCGCGGGCGTTAGGCGCCACCGGCATCGCGCTGGTCGACGAGCTGCTCGACCTCGGGCATGGCGATGCGCTGCTGGTACTGGCCTACGGGGGCTCATACCGCGAGGTCATTACCGTCTTTGCCGAAGCGCATTGCCCGGGCCTGCCAATCGTTTTCGTCACTAATACCCTGGACCGTATCCTTGCCCGGCATGTGGATGTTATCGTTCCTGCCCGGCGCGGCCATGCCCGGAAGGTGGCCGCGACTTGCCGTTTAAGGTGAATTCCTTATATTAATTGCATGCTCACGGTTGATAGTTTAGTGTTCCAGCCTCGCCTTCCATCTTTTGGCAGCTCGATCGGGGAAACACGATGAGCATTGAACGCTTGGCCTGGGCCCTGAATAACCTCAATGAGGTATTTTTAGGGATCATGTTACTGCTAGGCAGTTTTCTGCCAATACTGATCTTTGTCGCTATCGCCCAGCGCAAACGCCGCATTCGGTGACGTACCCCCGCTTCGCTGTGCATATCGAGGAGGCTCTTGTCGGGATCCGGGGTGATGGGGCCCATCACACGACCAGAGCTGCAACAAAAGCGCCGAGGAGGGTTTTGCTGCGGCGCCAGGCGTTGTGCACGAATTCGAAAAGGCCGAAATACAGCGGCAGCTTCTCTTAGAGTCCATCCGAGATCATTTGGCGTTCTGGCATAGTCTTCGAAGCATGATGCGGACCGAAGCCCAACGCAGGAAGGCGAGCGCGGAGCGGTTCAGGCATTCCCAATCCTTGGCCAGCCGTCGGCACCGGTTGAGCCAACCGATGGTCCGCTCGACAATCCACCGCTTCGGCAGCACGACGAACTTGTGGAGGTCGGACCGCTTGACGATCTCCAGGTTCACTTGGCCGCAGACAGTGCGCAGCCCGGCCTGAAACTTGGGGCCTTGGTACCCGCTGTCGGCGTAGAGCTTCAGCAGGAACGGGTAGAGCCCAAACAGCGAGCCCATCAGCAGCACGCCGCCATCGCGGTCCTGGATATCGGCCGCGTGGATGATGGCCTGCATCAACAGTCCTTGGGTGTCGACCAGGACGTGGCGCTTCTTGCCCTTGAGCTTCTTGCCCGCGTCGTAGCCGGACGGGTCAATGCAGCGCCCCCCTTTTCGGCTCCTTTGACGCTCTGGCTGTCGATGATCGCTGCCGTCGGGCTGGCCTCGCGTCCCGCCTGCTCGCGGCACAGCACGTAAAGCGCATGGTGGATGCGGTCGAGCGTGCGGTCCTCGTCCCAGCGCCGTAGGTAGTCGTTCACCGTGCTCCGCGGCGGCAGGTCCTTCGGCAGCGCCGCCCACTGGCAGCCGGTGGAGAGGATGTACATCACCCCATTCACCACCGCTCGCACATCGACAGTGCGTTTGTTGCCGCCGCGCTTCGCGCGCGGGATCAGGGGGGCGATGATTGCCCACTCTTCGTCCGTCAAATCGCTCGGATAGCGCAGCTTGCTGCGGTCGTATTTCGGCCGGTTCTCGGGCGTCCACATGGCCACCCTTCTCCCGGCTCGCACCAGCCCAGGCCAGTCACAACCGATTCAAGTCAGGCGATCTGTTCCCGGACAGACACTTATGAGGTACCCCGGTGCAGACGGAGCCAGGAGGGCAGTAGAGACCACGTCCCTTCCATCGTGTGAACGTGGATCTCGCAAAAGCCATCACCGTCCTTGTCGCGCGCGTACTCACCATGTGCATGACAGACTGTTTTGTGCCGATAGCCCCAGGCCGACAGGCGGGCATAGATTCCGTATTCGTCGGTGTGGATGCGCGCTCCCTTGGCGACGGCGGCCTCGATAATCGGCTGGATCGTCTTCTGCTGCACGTTGGCCAGCATGCACATGACAACCTTCTCACCGCGTTAGATTAAGCCGAGAATTGGCGCCTTGTCCTTCTCCAGCGCGAAGCACTTGGCGTCGTCCATCAAGCCGGAAAGGTTGACCAAGCCGGGGGGCAGCATCGGATGCAGCCATGACCAAAGGAGCACTTTGAGACGATAGCAATGGCTGATCATCCCACTGCCCTCACTCCATTAGAGGTCCGTCAGCCTCACCAGCCTCGTCCCTGTCTCCCAACACCCCGGAACCCGAAAAGAGCCTCGCACTTTACGACTGACTACCTATGCCCGCCAGGATGCCTGCCCGCCCTTTGGGGCAAAAGAAGGATGCAGGCGACGATGAGCACCAGAAGGACGGCGGAGGCGGAGAAGCGGCCCAGGGCGAGCCCACCGTCGGCAACCGGCTTGTCCAGGAAGTCGCCCACCGTGGCCCCGAGCGGCCGAGTGAGGATGAACGCCGCCCAGAACAGCGCCACGCGCGACACGCCAGTGTAGAAGTACAGCCCAGCGACAACGGCGAGAGCGGCGCCAAAGACCAATGCGCCTCCCTCGTAGCCCAGCCCGGTGTCGTCGGCCATCCAGTCGCCGAGTGCCGTGCCTAGCGTCTGCGAGAACATTATGGTCGCCCAGTAGAACGCCTCGGCCTTGGGCGTGACGACCGTGTCCACGGATACGGAGCCGAGCGAACGGTACCAGAGCCAGAGCGTCGCCGCGAGTAGGAGAGCGAGGATCGACGCCCCACCGGCGTAGCCGATGCCGAGTGAGCGGTCGAAGAAGTCTGCTAACGTCGTGCCGGCCGTCGTGGTAGCGACGATCACGGCCCAGTACAGAAATGGGTGGAACCGCTTGGCCGTGATCTGGGTGAAGACGGCGGCGACAAGAATGGCGGCAAAGATCGCGGTGCCGATCAGGTAGCCGAGACCCAACGTCATCGTCACCGCGTCGCCACCAGTCTCGCCCAACGTGGTAGCGAAAATCTTGATGATCCAGAAGCCCAGGGTGACTTCAGGCACCTTGCTCTCGGTGATCTCGGCAACTCTGCTCATGTGAAGCTCCTTCGACAGGCGCGTGTCGGTGGGCAAGACGGCGACGTCGACGCCGACGTCCTTAAATCAGTGTGGATAAAACCGAACCAGCACATCACGCCAGAAGTCGACCACCTGTGCGAGGATGCAGAACACGCTGCGGCGCAGGAAGCCGTCTTTGTCCTCGTCGTGCTACGACGGAACGGCGTAGTAGCCAGATGGGATACCTCCCACGCCGTTTGCGACACCGCCGGCCTGCATGAGCGTGGACACGGCAAACCGGCAGCTCTCAGTCGTGAATGTCTTCCGAGTACCGCCTGCTTCCTGCATCGAGTTGCGATCGTTCTCCACTTCAGCAACCTCGATGGTGAGGGTCGTGTCGCCCGCAATGAGCAAGACGAGCAGCCGCAGCAACATTGCTGGGGCACGTATCGCTCACACCTTGCCGCCGGCGGCGTCCATGGCCGCGAGCAGGTCGGCCAGGGACTGCTTGCAGGAAGGAAGTTCCGGAGAATTGGCGCGTAAGGCGGCTAAGGCGCGATCGATGGCCTTGTCTATGGTGTGCCACTCCGCCGCTGAGCGCGGCTTGAGCGAAGGCTCCACCTCGTCCCAGGATGTTTCGAGGTCTTTGATACGTATCTTAGCGCCGGCAAGGTCGCCCCGGTCCACCATGGATGCAACGTCGGCGGCGATGGCTCGGAAGCGCGAGAGATCCCCTAGCTTGGAAGGGGCTGCTGCGGCAACTGGAATGACGAGGTGGACCAAAGGGGGAAAGCCACTGGCCAACGGCGCAACGCCTGCTGTGGCGAGCAAGAGCAAAATCCGGGTGAGTTTGTGCCTGTGCATAGGAATAATCCTTTTTCGTTGAGACACGTATTGACCGATGTTTTGCTGGCCAGGTCGTGTCAAACCTCTTCTGCGATTTTCGCGAGATCTCTCTGTTTATTCAAACTTATGCTGAGGAAACTTACTAGAGCGATGATGATGGCGAGAAAGACGAAACTCGTCTTGACCGTACCTAAGCCCAGCCCGCCGTATGCTTGCGATTGGGATAGGAGATCGCCGAGCGAGGCACCGAGCGGTCGCGTCAGGATGTAAGCGAGCCAAAAGGCGAGGACTGCATTGACTCCCAAGTAGTAGGCACCGACGACGAGCACAATCATCCCGCCGAACACCAGTACGCCGACCTGGAAGCCAAGGCCCAGCGCTTCAGTCGCTAGGTCGCCGGCGGCCGTACCCAGGGCAAAGGTGAACAAAATAGCCGCCCAGTAGAAGAGTTCGCGTCGCACAGTGACGATCGTGTGGATCGAGAGCGTGCGCTCGCTCGCGTACCAAGCGCCGAAGGTCATGGCCAACGCGACAGTGAATGCCGCCGTGCTCGCATAGAGGCTGACCTCCAGCTTGTCGGTGAGGGCGTCGGTGATCTGGGTCCCGACCACGCTCACGAGCACGACGGTCAGCCAATAGGTCCACGGCACATACCGCCGCGACCACAACTGTGCGGCCAGCGTCGCCATCAGCAGAGTGGCCATGATCCCGCCGGTAACGACCGTGCCGAGGCCCACGTGCACTGCCAGGTAGTCCGCACCCGTCTCGCCAACGGTCGTCGCCATGACCTTGATGATCCAGAAGGCAAGCGTGACCTCGGGAACCTTGTTCAGCATGTCCGCCCTGTGCCGTGCCGCTGGCGCCGCCATAACCTTCTCCTTTCTGCTCCTGGGCAGTTCGTGCCGATGCCTTCCGAACCGTGCCGGCGGGGACTGATCGTCGTCTCCCCGCCGCTCCGGCACGTCGTCGGACGATGACGCTGACGGACGCGACGAGTGGGCTTATCTGAGGTGCCCTCGCAGAAGGGCTGTTCTACCGAAAGGGCGTTGGGCCGCTTTGACCGCGAGATTGGGAAATCCCAACCTCGGGCAGTCCAGTTCAGTCCCTTGGACACGTCCCATGCTCAAGATTGGGAAAACGTATAGCCGGGTCCAAGGGGCGGCGATCTCGGCGATGCCACTCTTCCTCTCGCAAAAGGCCCAGCAATCATCGGCATCAGAAGGTTTGCCTGGACGTCACCGAGGGCGTGACTTGCCGGAAATCTGACGACGCAGCTGACGAGCTGACCGAGTCTCGATCTGCCTTCCCTGTTGGCTACGCCTGAGGAGAAGCCATGTGCGGCATCGCGGGCGTCATGATGAAGCTGGGGCACACCCTGCCGGAAGGCGTTCTGGACCGCTTACAACAAGCCTTGCTGCACCGGGGACCAAATTCGAGCGGCCGTTTTCAGGACCACCGGGTTGGCCTGGTGAGCACGCGTCTGTCCATCGTTGATATCGACGGAGGTCACCAGCCGCTCCGCGCCTTAGGGAACGGGCCAGTCCTGGTTGCTAACGGCGAAATCTACAACGCGCCGGAACTGCGTTCGCAACTCAGTGAATACCCCTTCCGCTCACTCTCCGACTGCGAGCCCGTGCTGCCCCTGTTCGAGCGGCTCGGCGAGGGCTTCGCCGAGCCGCTCCGCGGCATGTACGCCCTCGCGGTTTACCAGCCCTTGTCTGGCCGATTGACCCTGGCGCGGGACCCGTTCGGCATCAAGCCGCTCTACTACGCGGAAACCGATACCTGCTTCGCCTTTGCATCCGAAGTTCAGGCTCTGATACAGGCGGGTCTCGTCGCGCCGGAGATCATCCCTGACCTCCGGCCAGAACTCCTGCAGCTGAAATTCACCACAGGAACCCGGACGCTGATTGCTGGCGTGCTGCGCGTCGCGCCAGGCGAGACGATTACAGCGGAACACGGCACGGTGGTGGCGCGACGGTGGAAGCAGGCGATCGGCAAAGTCAAAAAGCCCGTCCATCGCAGTGGAGGATTTCATTCAGCAACGATCGGCAGGTCGGTCTTGTCACGCTGCCTCGAACGCGTCGTTTTCGAGTCCGTTGAAGCGCACCTGCGCATGGACGCGAACTGGCGCCTTTTCCTGTCCAGCGGCATCGATTCTTCCATCCTGCTTGCCGTTGCGCGACAGGTTTCCAACCGCCCAGTGCGGGCCCTGACCCTCGGCTACAGCGGCAAGGAACGAATGGATGAGAGCGAGGAGGCCATTCGATTCGCTACGTCACTAGGTGTGGACTGCACCCGTATCGAGATGCGCCCCGACCATTTCTGGGAACTCGCACCAAGGATTGCCGCCGCCATCGACGACCCGACTGCCGACCCTGCGGTCCTACCTACTTGGATGCTTGCTCAAGCGGTCGCGGTGCAGGGTGACAAGGTGGCGCTGACGGGCGAGGGGGCTGACGAGGTGTTCGGCGGCTATAGCCGTTATCGCAGAGCGCTCCTACCGCGCCCTTTCCCGCGGTGGCGCCCGCGTCGCGGCGTTTACAGCCGCAGCGACATCTCTTTGGATAGATTCGGGAACTGGTACGCGGGGATCGCCGCTGCCGAACAGCGCGAGCGGGCGTCGCACAGAAGCCGGACTCAGCTTCTGCAAGCGATTGACATCGCCGAGCGCCTGCCCAACAGCCTGTTGATAAAGCTGGACCGTTGCCTGATGGCGCACGGCGTCGAGGGGCGCACGCCGTTTCTCGACCGGGAGGTTGTTGGCTTCGCCTCCAGCCTACCAGACCACCTCAAGGTGAACCTACGGTACGGAAAGGTCCTGTTGCGCGAATGGCTATCTCATCTCGCTCCGCAGGCGCGCCCCTATGCGCGCAAGCGCGGCTTTGGCGTTCCTGTCGGACGTTGGATGCACGACCGCCGCAGGGACCTCGCACCCTTAGTCGCTTTGCAGCCAGGGGCAGCAGAACTGTTTACGCCGGACGAAGTGGCGCGGATCTTTGAGGCGGCGGCGAAGCGCGACCAGGCGGCTTGGTCGCTGCTCTTCTATGCGTTATGGCACAGCCACCATATTATGGGTGTACCCGCCGAGGGCGACATTGGCGATGTCCTCGGCAAAGCGGCCAATTTTTATTAGCGGTGCCGGACCATGCTGCTGCACCTCATGGGCTCCTCCGGCGACGGAGGAGCCGAAACCTACTTCCTCAGCCTCGTCGATGCGCTGCACCGTGAGGGAGTCCCGCAGGCCGTCGTGCTGCGGCCACATCCAAGGCGCGAGAGCGCGCTTGCAGAAATGGGCATCCCGGCTAAGGTCCTGCCCTTCGGCCGCTTCGACCCGACCACTCGGCTACGCATCGCGGCCTACGCGCGCCGCATAGGCGCCGAGACCCTCCTTGCTTGGATGAGCCGTGCCGCCAGCCGGGTGCCGGGCGGGCCATGGAAGCGCGTGGGACGGTTGGGCGGTTACTACAACCTCCGCTTCTTCCGCCGCTGCGATTTGCTCGTCGCGAATACCGCCGACGTCCACGACTACATCCTGCACCACGGTTGGGCACCGGACCGGGTCGTGCATATTGCCAACTTCGCCGAGGCCGATCAGCACCGCGCGCTATCCCGCGATGCCTGCAACACACCTGGAGGCGTGCCACTGCTGCTCAGCATGGGGCGGCTGCACCGAGAAAAGGGCCACGACGTGACGTTGCGCGCGCTGGCACGCCTGCCGAATACCTGGCTTTGGCTTGCTGGCGTTGGACCGGAGGAAGGCGCGCTGAAGCAACTGGCGCGTAGCCTGGGCGTTGCCGAGCGTGTGCGCTTCCTTGGTTGGCGGGACGATGCCGGGGCACTCTACCGTGCCGCGGATCTTGTCGTCTTCCCGTCTCGCAAGGAGCCGTTCGGCAACGTGGTCATCCAGGCCTGGGTCTACGGCGTGCCAGTGATCGCCTCGCGTGCGATCGGGCCAGCGTACTTGATCCGGGACGGGGAGGACGGACTGCTGGTCCCGGTCGAGGATAGCGAAGCCCTGGCCGCCGGCGTGCGCCGCTTGCTCGGCGATACGGCACTGCGCGATCGGTTACGAGATGCGGGAGCTTGGCGTGCCGCGGTGGAATGGAACCGCGCTGCCGTAGTGCGGCGCTGGAAGGCAATCCTCAACCTGTAAAGCGCCCAGCGCAGGCCTTGGCGGCCGGTACTGTCCCACCTCGAGCTTGACCTGAGACGAGCGAACAGCGGGACAAGCCTGGCACAGACGCGTGACATTGGGAAAACGTATAGCCGGGTCCAAGGGCCGACGATCGCCAAAGTCGCAACATTCGCCCCATCGACCCTGCGGCGCGGGGCTGACCGTAACCGGGGAAATCTAGTGATGAGGCGTAATAACGTCCTGTTCGCAGCACTGGCCGCTGCTTTGACGATCGGTACCGTCGCGGTGGCGGCGGAGGACGGTCACCAGCGGCTACAGCAGAGCGGCCGTCGCGCAAACCACGAGGACGCGGCCGAGAGCGCCTGGGCGCTTGGTGCACGGGTGGCGCCAGCCGATGCGGCCGCAGCGGCCGAGCGGGCGGCCAACGGCCGCGCCGCGAAGCTCTCGATGGAAGCCGAGCACGGCACGCCGGTTTACGAAATCAAGGTCGTAGCCGGCGACCGCGTGCTGTCAGTGAAGATCGATCCGGCAACCGGCGCCGTGCTCGAGACGGAGCGGGAGGGTCTGCTCGCCCGCCTGTTCGATGCCGAAGACGATGATGAAGTCAAGGCGGTGCTGGCGGCGCCCACGACGCTCAGCCAAGCCATTACCGCGGCTGAGCACTTGGCGGGTGGAGGCCGCGCCGTCGACGCCACCTGGGAGGGCGAGCGCCGCATGCGCGGCTACGCGGTCGAGGTCGTCCAGGCTGGCGGCGGCATAGTGCGGACGTTCGTAGATGCGGCGAGCGGCCAAGCGCACTGGGCTTCCCCGAAGCGCGGTGGCGAGCGCTGACCGTTCGATTAGCACCGCAGCAGAAAGGAGGTAGCGATGGCGTTACCCCTGCTCATCGAGGGGTTGCGGGTGCGACGCGGTTTCCGAACCGTGCTGCATGACGTACGCCTACGCGTTGCAGCCGGTGAGGTGTGCGGTCTGCTCGGGCCGAATGGTGCGGGCAAGACGACAACCATCGCCGCTGCGCTCGGCCTGCTCGTGCCCGAGACGGGCCATGTGAGGCTGTTCGGTGAAGATCCGCTCGATGCGTCAGACGGGATGCGGGCTCGCGTCGGTCTCGTGCCGGAGCGTGATGGCCTGACGGATTGGATGACGGCGGCCGACTACCTGCAATACTGGGCGGTGCTGCAAGGCCGTCCGATCGGACCAGAAGGGGTGACAGCCCTGTTGAGCGAGGTGGGGTTAGACGCGTCGCCCGACCTGCTCACGGCGCGATGCTCTCAGGGTATGCGACGTCGCCTTGCGGTAGCCCGAGCCCTGGTCGCCGGCCCTGAACTACTGATCCTCGATGAGCCGACCAACGGGCTTGACCCGCGCGGCCGTCGGCGGCTCCTTGGACTGCTGCACCGCCTGGCGCGGCAACGCGGTGTCGGCGTGCTGCTCTGCACCCATCTGTTGGGAGATGTGGAACGGGTCTGCGACCGCATTGCGGTGCTCGCTGCCGGGCGCACCGTCGCTGAAGGCCCACTTCAAGACCTGCTCGGCCGGGGAGGAAATCGCTACCGGCTCCGTCTTGGCGGCTCCGTGCCAAAAATGGCCTTGTGCGTCGATAGCGCGCCAGTCCGTCTCCTGCATCAGACGCAGGGTGAGGCACTGGTCGAGCTTGGGGCCAATGTAGCGCCAGAGACTGCATGGCGCGCCCTGCTCTTCGCGGGTTGGCCGATCCAGGAGGTGCGCCGCGAGGCTGGCGGACTGGAAGCCTTGTATCTGTCCCTTACTGGGGCTCGCGCTGAGCCTCAGCCTGCGGTGGCCGACGTGACGCCGGATGGAGACCTGGCATGAGCCCCAGCGCCGCGATCGCCCGCTACGAAGGCGGTGAGATACTCGCCAGCCCGCGCGGCCTTGCTTGGCTGCTTGCCGCCGCGGCGGTACTATCCAGCTTCGCGCTGCTGCTGATCGGCAGCACCGAACTTGGCCTGCTCGACAACGCGCAGGTGGTCTGCGGCATGGCCGGCCTCGCCGTCGCCCTCGGCGCTGTGATAGCGGCTGTTATGGGGGTGGACGCGATGGCGGGAGAGCGGGAGCGTGGCGCGCTCTTGCCGCTGCTCGCCACCGCTGCGCCGCGGCGTAGCATTCTGCTTGGCAAGCTCGGAGGTCAGGCGTTGGCGTGGGCGGCGATGGTCGCCCTCGCCGCGCCCTACCTTTGGGCAGTTGGTAGCACCGGTCAGAACCTCGGGATGGCGCTACTCGGCCTCGTGCTGTTCGGCACGCCCGTGGTGCTGGCTGCGGGTGCCGGAGCGATGGCGCTAGGGGCGCTGCTGCATTCAGCGCGCGCCGCCCTGGTTGCGTCGCTGATTACACTGCTATTGGCGGCGAGCCCACTGCTGCTCGGCCCCAGCCTGCGGCAGTCGGCTCTCGGGCGGGGCTTCGACGCGGTCAATCCGTTCTCCGGGGCAATAAACGCGCTTGACGCCATGATAGTCGACGGCGAGAGCCTTCTGTCACAGGGCTGGAAACTCACCTTCGCGGTTGCTTGGCTGATGGTCGCCTACGCCGCCGCTTTGGGGTCCCTGCAGCCGCGCGCCGGGAGGGACCTGGCGACATGATTCGCATCGTCCTGCACGGCATTGTCCTGGCGGCTTCGGCCGCGGTGCCATTGGCTTCCGCCGCGCCGCGAGCCTGCGACCCCACGGCTGCGCAGCTCGCGGTCACTGTGACTCCGGATCCGCGCGGACCCACCGCTCCACGCATGGGCGATCGCTTGGCGTTTCGTTGGATGGTCGTCAATCATGGAGCCAGTGCAGCGACAGGCATGATCGTCTGGCTCACGCTCCTGCGCGTGGACACCGGACATGAGCAAGCGGTCGATCTTGAAGACTGGAGCACGGACAAGGCGGTGCTGGTGGACAACTTGGCGTCCAACAACATCATTCGCCGGACTTGGACGTTGCGGCTGATCTCATCGGGCACTTACCGTGTTCTGGTTGGTGTCGCCACCCCGGATGTGCCAGTGCCGACGGTCGCGGCGAGCGAGGCGTTCACGGTGGCTCCGAAGTTGGTGGTCGAGTCCATTCGCGTGCTGCCGGTCGCGCTCGGCATTCCCTTCACCCTCGGGATCCTGCTGGCGTTCCGCCTTGTCCGCGGCCACGCCGGAACCGGCACGGAGGACGCAGATTGAACACCATGCTACTCGGCAATCAAACGACGAGGCCAGCCCCACGATTGCCTCGGCACGGGAGCACATTGCTCGTACCACCCGCGCCGCCCACTTCGCCGTGGCGGTGACAGTTATGATGCAGCTTGCAAGCGGCTCCGTCATGGTACCACCGCTGGTAGACCGCGGGACTGGTGACATCTGGTTCGCCACTCACACGCTGCTCGGCGTGGCGGCTGCCGGTGCGGTCACACTGCTCTGGATAACCGTACTTGCCATATCGCATGGCGAGGAGAAACTTCCCAATGCGCTCTGCCCATGGTTCTCGGCCCAGCGCCGCGCAGCGGTCGCGCACGACCTCGTCTGCCTGGTCCGACGGCTTCGCGCCCGTCGTCTGCCACGCAGCGTCGATACCACCCGGGCCCTCGCTCCGGCGCTGCACGGCCTCGGCCTCCTCGCCGTGACCTCGGTGGTGGCGACCGGCGCACTTGGCTGGTACGCGGGGCTGCAGCCATTGCTGGCCATCCATGCGGCACTCGTGACCCTGCTCTGGATCTACCTCTGCGGCCATACAGGGTTTGCGCTGCTACACGAGGTGGCGGGCGACGGGAGGCTCGGGCACATGTTCCTGTTCCTGCCATGGCGGCGTGTGCAGAAGTCAGGGGGGAATGGCCGATGAAGATTTTGGTTGTGGAGGACGATAAAGCGACCCGCGAGTATCTCGCCAAGGGCCTGACCGAGACGGGGCACGTCGTGGACACGGCCTCGAATGGTCGGGATGGGCTCTTCCTCGCCGCCGGCGAGCCCTACGACATGATGGTGGTCGACCGCATGCTGCCGGGCTTGGATGGTGCCGGCATCGTCCGCACCGTCCGCGCCGCCGGGGTTCGTACACCAATCCTGCTGCTGACAACCATGGGAGGCATCGACGACCGGGTCGAAGGCCTGAATGCTGGGGCTGACGACTACCTGGTCAAACCCTTCGCTCTGGCCGAGCTATTCGCTCGCCTGAATGCGCTTGCCCGCCGCCCGCCACTGGGCACTGAGCCGACCCGCCTGCGGGTCGCTGATTTGGAAATGGATCTGCTTGCGCGGGCCGTCACCCGCGCGGGGCGGCGTATCGACCTGCAGCCCCGTGAGTTTCGTCTGCTCGAATGCCTGCTACGCCATGCCGGCCAGGTGGTGACCCGCAGCATGCTGCTGGAGAAGGTCTGGGATTTCCACTTCGATCCGCAAACCAATATCGTCGAGACCCACCTCAGTCGGTTGCGAGGCAAGGTGGACCGTGGCTTTGGCGCGGAGCTGATCCACACCGTGCGCGGCGCCGGATATTGCCTTCGCGCCCCGGATGAACCCCGAACCTGACCGGCACATGTGACGTGAACACATGGTTCGATTTAAGGGAAAGCGGGCGGGCGATAGGTCGCCTGGCGCGATTGCGGGCCTCCTCCGGCTTTCGCCTCGCGCTGCTCTACACCACGGTCTTCATCTTGTCCTCGACAATGCTGTTCGGCGTGGTTCACTGGGCCACCGTAGGTGCACTGCGCCAGCAGATCAGCGATGCGGTAGACGCTGACGTCACGGCGATGCTTCGGGTCGGGCGGCAAGACGGCGAGCTCACCGCCAACCACCTCGCCCAGACATTGACTGAAGGACGAGGCGCCGAAGCCCTGCATCCGGGCCTTCGCTATGCCGTCGTGGACGCAGCGGGACGACGGCTTGCGGGCAATATGGAACGGTTGCCGTCCACTGCAGTCAGTGGCTCCTTCGAAATCGGAGGCGAGGAGGAGGACGGAGAGGAAGCACTGCTCGGTGGGGTCGTGACACTGCCCGGCGGCGCACTGGTTGTGGCGCGGGATGCGGCAAGACTCGACGAGACCGCCGACCTCGTCGAGAACGCCTTCCTTTGGGCCGGCGGCGTCATGTTGGTGCTCGGCCTCGGTGGCGGCCTTCTTGTCGCACACGGCTTTCTCCGACGCGTTGATGCCATTGCCGCTACGGCGGAGGCAATCGCACACGGTGAGCTGGATCATCGAGTACCGATCTGGGGTGCTACACCGACAGATGAAATGGACAGGCTCGGCGCGGCAATCAACGCCATGCTCGATCGCATCCGCGACCTGATGGAAGAACTGCGCCACGCTAATTCAGCTATCGCACATGATCTACGGACGCCATTAGCAAGGCTGCGCCAAGGACTCGACGCAGCCCGGGCTCGAGCAACAACCTCGGCGGAGTACGAGACGGCGGTCGACGCCGCGATCAGCGAGACGGACGCAATCTTGCGCAGTTTTGCAGCACTACTGCGTATCGCACAGGTTGAGGCAGGAGCACGCAGGTCGGCCTTCGCCTTTGTAAATCTATCAGAACTTGCCTCCGAGTTGTCCGATGCATACGGGCCTTCGGCCGAAGACTCCGGCCGCACGCTGACGACCCGCATCGACCCTGATGTCGTGGTACGCGGAGATCGGGAACTTCTGATGCAGGCACTAGCTAATCTGCTGGAGAATGTTCTGCGCCACACCCCGCAAGGCACCCGGATTGTCGTCCAGGTCGCGCGAACCGGGATGGGCGAATGGCCGACGCTTGCAGTCGAAGACGATGGGCCTGGCATCCCACCAGTGGCGCGCGCGCAAGTTCTCCGACGCTTTCACCGTCTCGACCCGAGCAGATCGGATGGCGGCAATGGCCTCGGCCTCGCTCTCGTCGCGGCGGTGGCGACGCTGCATGAGGCGGAACTTAGCCTATCGGACGGCGCAAGTGAGCGCGGCCTACGCGTCGCCTTGCACTTCCGATTGAACGAAGGTGTCCAGCGGTGATGGCCGAAATGGGCAGCAGGTTCAGGCTGAGGCCGTTGGCTGCCCCAGGCTACGCGATTTACCGAGATTCGAACATAAGCCGAGTGTGGGGGCGGGAAGGATGATCAATGCGGAGCGAACATCGCCTGCGCCGGCAGCTAGACGGGAACTGCTGCCGATCGTTCTTTTGGGAGGTGCCGCCGGCACGACCTGGGCTTTTCTCGGCCTGGCCGGCGAGATCGCGGAGGGAGACACGCGGGCGTTCGATGAGCGTTTTCTCTTGGCGTTACGGGATCCTGCGGATCCATCGAACCCGCTCGGCCCTCCCTGGCTGGAAGAGACGGCACGGGACTTCACCGCGCTTGGCTCAAACGGCGTGCTGGCGTTCTTCGTCTTGGCGACCATCCTCGTGCTTGTTCTTGGACGCCGACGCGCAGAAGCAGCCACACTCGCGGCCAGCGCCTTCGGCGCGGTTCTAATCGAGTCTCTCCTCAAGCATTGGTACAGCCGTCCGCGTCCCGAACTCGTCCCCCCCGCCGCACGGGTCTTTACCTCGAGCTTCCCGAGCGGCCACGCCACCATGGCCGCCGCGGTACTGCTAACTGTCGGCGTTCTCCTGGCCCGGACACAGCATGACTGGCGACAAAAAACCCTCATTGCCTCGCTTGCGGCCAGCCTCGTACTCCTGGTCGGTACTAGCCGTGTCTACCTGGGCGTCCACTGGCCGACCGATGTCGTCGCGGGCTGGGCGCTCGGCGCGGGCTGGGCAGCGGTCTGCTGGGCCGTCGCCTTATGGCTTCGCAGAAACCGTAACCCCTGACGTAGGCGCAGGACAGAGCTAGCTCGTGCGAGCAGCCATCACCTACAGTTTGGAAAAGCTGCGAAGAGTTGCCTTCTTAGTTGTGGACGCATTCGTTCCGGCTATCACAGCCAGCAAACAGCTGAAGCGACTTGGCCGGCGGCAGGTAGCAGTGCAGCCGCGCTTTGCCATTTCAATGACGTCGGGAACGGCCTCACTCACGCTGAGATCTTTCTTCCTATGCCGCATGCAGCTCGACAGACAAAGCTGCAACAAAATTACCACGAGATGTTTTCTACTGCCGTTGGAGAAAGTTATGCGGAAAAACGGTTTCGTGCACGAGGTGCGGGCAGCCGGGTTGGCCGACTATATCCACACCGCGCGCATCTTGCTGTGGGGTGGACTGGCTCTAGCCCTACTCAGCGCCATGGCCCGAACCCCTTGGCTGATAGCAACGGGCATGTTGTTCACCGGCGTCGGCCTTTGGATAATTCGGTGGGTGCTCAAGTTACTTCCGGCAGCATCACCACCGCCTTGAACTCGCCCGGATGCCCTTCACGCGCTCCCACACGGGCTCGTCGGATATCTCAGCCTTGGCTTCGGTGCCGACTTACACCGCAGGCGCCGCTCCAATTTATCCGACCTTCGCCCTGTGCCTCATCAGTTGGATTGCCGCCCGAATGCCAGTTGGCGCGACAAGGCCCCAGCCGAACAGGATCTTGCAACAGGCGGAGACTCAGACCGGAACCCCCGCAATGTCCGAACGGCTGATCTCCCTTACTGCAGCCGCGATGTACGCCGGGCTCGGAGTCTATTTTGTGGCCCTTGCCCTTAAGCGTACCAAGCCTGGCTTGATCCTACCCATAGCCTATGGGCTGTTTGCCGCCAGTGTTGGATTTTCGTGCTGGGCTGTCCGGTAATCACCATGTCCTATCCCCTGGAAGGGATAGGATCAAATGCGCGGTAGATTGTTTTTAGGATACATCGTATCGATTGAAAGTGGGAGAGCAGTTCCGATGGAAGCGCAACAAACCGGTCCAACTTGCATTCCACTTCTCTGAAGAATCGCTAAAAGGGCGCGGACGATGACACAGGACTTGTTCGCTGGAACAGTGACCAATCTCGACGTGGTCTTTCAATGCGCACTGTTGCTTGGCTTTTCTCTGCAAATGATCACCGGTATCGTGACAATCGGATGGCGGTTGAGCAGTGCCGAAGGTCGACAAGCTGCACGAGAATGGCTGGCTATTGAAGAGGACGACCCCTTCGAAGGCCTGATCACGATGCTGGTGATCCCAACCCTCGGGCTTCTCGTCATCCTCTGCTCAACATAGGCCGGGGGCGCCGGCGCGTGCCCGACAGCGAGCGCCTTACGTCAAGCCTGAGCCTAACTCTTCACGATGCACAAAGCCCATCTACCGGCGTTGATCCTGCGGCCCTCCCACCACGCCGTCGCTCACCCGGCGCAGACGCTCCTGCAGCGGTGCTGCGGTGCGCAGACGGAGCACCGGCAGTCGCAGAAGCAGTAGGCCAGCCACGGTCAACAAGCTGACGATCCAGCCAATCTGTTCCCACAGGGTTGGGAGGATCCGCACTTCCACACTGGTCGCCGAGCGATCGGGGGCGAGTTCCAGAAAGCCCTCCTGTGTCGACCGCAACGGCAGGGGACCGAGCGCGTCCCAAGCCTGCCAGGCCGGAAAGTAGAACTGCGGGAAGACGACCGGCGCTTCGGCCCGCGGCACACGAAAGCCATTCGGGAGGCGCTCGGTCCCAGGAGGCAGGGCCGGCCGCGCCCACGGGTCAGGATATCTGGTCGTGATGGCGACCCAGCCGGACGCAGCAGCCTCGGCCGGGACGTGCTCCCAGGAATACGCGCCAGAAAAGTCGCGGGCGAAGTTCAGACGTTGCTCGGCGAGGAGGAACTTGGGCCAAGCCGGATGGCCAAGCCCGACCACCCCGGCGAGAAAAGCCGGCGGAAGCAACGCCAGGCCGAACCCGGTAAACAGCAAGGCCCGCGGACGCGGCCGGACGGCGCAAGCGAGCGCGGCGATGCCGGCAACGGCAGTGCTGAGCAAGGCATTGCTGCGGAAGGGATGCTCCACCGCGGTCAGCTGCGGCAGGGCGAGCCACAAGGGCAGCGAGACGACACAGGTCAGCACCAGGCTGCCGAGCAGCAGGACCGCCAGGGCCCGCAGCAGGCCCGGCGCGCGCAGCCGGGGCCAGGTTGCGGCATCCCGCAGCAAGGCAAGGCCCAGCCCAGCTGCCAGCAGGGTACTGCCCCAGATGATCAGGAGCCGGCTATTTGGCGGGCTGTAGAAGAGCAGGTTTTCGGCCCAGGATGGATTGAACAGACTGGCGGAGTTGGCGTGTCGCAGCAGCCCGACGGCCGGCAGCAGGAAAGCCCCAGCCAGGGCGGCGCCGAGCCCGCCTGCCAATAGGCAGCGCAGCGCTCCCCGTCGCCCGCCAAGGCCCCAGGCATAAAGCGGCCTGAGATGCGCAGCGAGGCAGCAGACCGGCAGGTTGGTCAGCGCCAGCGCCGCATAAGCCAGCGCCGCGCCGGCGATGCCCTGCGCCCGACGACCCTCAACCATTCGGTCCAGCGCCAACAGCAGCAGTGGCAGCAGGCTGATGGCCGCGGTCTTGCCATAGGCAAAGCGCATCCAAGGATCGACCAGCGCGGTATAGGGTAGCAGTGCGCCAAAGGCGGCGCCGGCGAGGGCCGCGCCTGCCGGCACGTGCCGCCGCAGCCAAAGAAAGGCCGTACCCACCGTCAGCAGCCGCCACAATCCCATGGCCAAGCCGAGCGCTGGAGCCGGGGAGAGGCCGGTGATCCAGGCAAGCGCGGCGGCGGCCCAATGTGCCAGCGGCGGGTAGGAATAGTAGGTCGTACCGCCGAGCCCGTAGTTGGTGTCCATCAGCCAACGTGGCCAAAAGACGCCCTCGGCCCAGGCGGCAGAAAGCATTTGCAGCGCCATCAGCGCGAAGTCGGCATCGCGGCCGAGGAAGGTACCAAAGACTGGAACACCGAGCAGGGGTGACAGCGCCGCGGTCAGGACCACGAGCGTCAGCAGCAATAGCCCAACCCGCAATGTCGTCCGCCTTTTCCTACGAGCCTACTTTGTAAGCGTACGCTCGGATGTTTTCGGTAACGCGACGGAGAGCTCACTACGAAGGCAGATCGTATAGTGTAGAGGCGAGGTCAGCCCTACCGTTCAAGGCTGGCTGCACCGTTCTCAACATGACGGTGCCCCACTGGGCTGTGTTTTGCATCACCGGAAGAATGCAACGAAGCAAGACACCCTTCTTCCAGGACCACTTGTGTATGAAGTTTTTAGGTCGCAGCGAGGCCTCAATCGACGAGATCGACGTGTTTGGCGGACGGCTTGATCTGCGTCATTTGCTGGTATGGTGCCTGCTGTGGATCGTAGTATCGGCGGTCATCTACGCGTGCGTTGTTACAGTCGACCACCCTCTCGCTTTACTCATTCGTGACCGCACCGATCCGGCCGCCGCTGCGATCCTGCTAGTACGCCTGCCAGAGGCAATTGCTGGAATCGCCATTGCCGGCGCAGCGGCACTGGGCGTGTGGCGCACGCTGACCGGACAACTTCCAGGCGTGCGCCGCGAGGCGTTCCTGGCATGTCTTGGTATATGCGTCGCGCTGGCTATAAAGTCAGAGTTGAAGCTGGTGTTTGGTCGAGTACCGCCTGAAGCCTGGTTCTGGCATCAGAGTGGGCCATTGCGCAATTTTCACCTGTTTTATGCCGGCTCGTTCCCGTCTGGGCATATGACTGTACTAGCAGTCCTGATCCCATTCATCTGGGCGTATGCCTTGCCATTCAGGGGTTTGTGGCTGCTGCTATGTGCAGCGGTTGGCTGTGCTCTCATGATCATGGAAGCGCATTTCCTCGGCGATCTTGTGGCGGGTGCGCTTCTCGGTGTGACAGTGGGGGCGGCTTGCCGCCACATATCTCGAACCTAAATAGCGCCGGGTACGGCCAAAGATGGTCACGGCAGCTTTGCCCCCACGCTGGACAGGCGCCGTTGCTGCCTACCACTCCCATAAGCAGCCATCATGTCGTTCCGCTCTGACTGAGATGAGTGAGGAGCGAACAATTCGCCTGTTACCTTGGCCTGCGGTTCACTGCCCGGGAGGCACTATAGCATAGTCAGCCGTGAAATAGGCTGAAGGTGGCGGCGTTCTGCAGTTTTCCGGCGATTGGGAAGTATCTGGTTTTGCCGGTTTGGTCTCGAACGACAGGCAGAACCTTGCAAACAGAGCTGTGCGTTGCGGGGCCGGTTGGGGCGTGATTCGGTCGGCAGCACCGTGAGTGGGAGCCCGCCGATGCGCCCCAAGCTGCCCAAGGCCGAGCCGCAGGAGGATCTCTTCCGCGCCCGGCTGGAGAACCTGGTCGACCCGCGGCACGCGCTGGTGCGCTTGGCTGGGCTGATCGACTGGCGCCGGTTCGAGGCGGCGTTCGGCGCGCTCTACACCGACGGCGGCCGCCCGGGGTTGCCGACGCGGCTGATGGTCGGCCTGCACCTGCTGAAGCACATGGACGGGCTCTCCGACGAGGCGGTCTGCACGCGCTATCTCGACAGCTTCTACGCGCAGCTGTTCTGCGGCGAGGCCTTCTTCCAGCATGCCCTGCCGCTGGACCGCTCCTCGCTGACGCGCTGGCGCCAGCGCATCGGCGCCGAGCAGTTGGAGGTGCTGCTGGCCGAGAGCTTGGGCGCGGCACGGCGCGGCGGCGCCGTCGAGGACAAGCACCTGCAGCGCGTCACCATCGACACCACGGTCCAGCCCAAGGCGGTGACGCACCCGACCGACAGCAAGCTGCTCCACCGCGGCATCGAGATCCTGGCGCGCCTTGCCCGACGGCACGGGATCCGGCTGCGCCAGTCCTATCTGCGGGTGGCCAGGCGTGCCCGGCGCGAGGCCGCGAAGCTGATCCATTCGGGCCGTCCGCGTCAGGCCGAACGCCACGTCCGGCAGCTGCGAACTTGGCTCGGGCGCCTGGCCCGCGACATCGGCCGCAAGATCGCCGGCAGCGCCGCCATGCAGGCCGCCCTCGCTGGGCCGCTCGGCCTTGTCGCGCGGCTATTGCGGCAGCGGCGCGAGGACCGCGGCCGCGACAAGCTGTATTCTCTGCACGCGCCGGAGGTGGAGTGCATCGGCAAGGGCAAGGCGCAGGCCCGCTACGAGTTCGGCGTGAAGGTCTCGCTCGCCACCACCAATGCCGCAGCGCCCGGCGGCCAGTTCGTCCTCGGTGCCCGTGCCCTGCCGGGCAACCCCTATGACGGCCACACCTTGGCCGCCCAGATCGTCCAGGCCGAGCGCGTCACCGGCATCGAGATCGAGCGCGCCTATGTTGATCGCGGCTACCGCGGCCACGACGCCGACAAGTCCCGCGTGTTCATCTCAGGCCAGAAGCGCGGCATCACGCCCACCATTCGCCGCGAACGGCGGCGCCGCAGCGCCATCGAGCCCGTCATCGGTCACTTGAAAAGCGACGGCCACCTCGGCCGCAACTTCCTGCGCGGCACGGAAGGCGATGCGATCAACCTCGTCCTCGCCGCCGCGGGCCACAACCTCCGTCTACTCCGTGCCTGGCTGGCCTGGCTCTTGGCGTGCCTCCTCAGCCTGTTAACCTCCGCTCATCAGGTCGGAGAGGGACACCTGCCCAGCCCCTCAGCCGCCTGAAAACCCCGTAGTTCACGGGCGACTAGCATATAGCCGATGTTCGAGGCGCTGGTCGGGTAAGCAAACATCGTGCCCTTCAGATCTGTGGCCGGTAGGCCGAGCCGGATCGTTAGCTTGGCGAGAGGCGGTCGAGGGGCAACGGGCGCATCGGGATCTGCGGTGTCGTGTAGATACTCTGGTCGGCCTTCCGGGGGGGGGGGGGGACGGCGCCTCCCGCCCGGCCGCCGTACCTGGGATGCTAACCGCCACCAGTGCCGCGCAGCCAAACGCGCACAAGCCTATGGAGACTGGCCTCGTTCCCGAACCGGGGCAACGTGCCCAGGTGGAAGGCTTTTCAAGGGACCTGATGCACGCCCGATTGTTATCCCGGCGGCACCCCGCCCGCATGGGTCATGCAACCTGGGCGCTGTATGCAGCGCGGCCCAAGAGCCGAAGCCCAGCAGGACCAGGCTGCCGATCAGAGCCAGACGAAGAGCGTTACCACGGTTTTCTCCCGGCTCGGATAACGCTTGCCCCCTGCGAGCCAGCCTCGGAGATGGCTCGTGAGGCGAAGACCCTGTGGCCGTGGCGGTCGCCAGCGTCCAAGGACCGAAAGCGCCTGGTTGGGCAAGATTCGAGCTCGTGCCTGTCCTGGCGTTAGTCAGCCGTCCAGATGGACACTGTGACCTACTGCGAGTTAGGGCTTGCGGAGAGCCAGAGGCCAGACTGTGCCGTTCCACCTCGCTACCCGCCGCAAAGCTGGCTCGGCGGCAATGCGCAATTCCTTGAATCTCGTGTGTCAGGTGGCCAGTATCCAAAGGTCTGGCGGGCCTTCGGTGATAGCATCAGGCGCATGATAGCACTTCGAAGATCGAGGGCCGGTCAGGGTTGAACTACGCGGTGGCCTCCTCGGTCGAGCCTACCGCCAAGTTGGGCAGAAACCAGACCTTGCCGGATGTTCCCAAGCGCAACAGGTCGTCGTTCCCACCGGTGATTCTGTTTCCGATCTATGGATAGGTGGAATACGACGCTGAAGTGCACGTCAGCGCCCCGGCCAGCTGTGGTGCAGGTCATCAATGACGTAGGCATGCTGGTGGCGCTGCCCTCCGCCTGTATTGGCAATGTGCAGGTGATTGGGCAACAGGTCCTCGTGGGCGTGCTCGATTTCCGCCGGATCCTCCTTTGGCCACACCATCGCGGCCAGGACGAGACCGAGCGCAGTCACCACGGCCAGGACAGCAAAAGTGGCGCCTGTCCCTTGGGCCGCTCCGAGCCACCCGGCCAATGGATAGGTCAGCAACCAGCAGGCGTGAGAGAGGGCGAACTGCGCGGCAAACAGCGCCGGGCGGTCGCCCGCATGGGCCGAGCGGCGCAGAAGCCGCCCCGAGGGCGTCAAGGCCATGCCGTTTCCTAGACCGAGCAGGAACCAAAGCGCCAGCAGGGTCGGCAAGGCGCCGCCCGCAAAGGAGCCGAGCGCCATACCAATCAACAGCAGCCCGGTGCCGGACAGCATAACCAGGCGGTCCGGCCATTCGCCGAGCATGCGCGGCAGGACCAGCGCCGCCAACATGGAGCCTGAGCCGTAAGCGGCGAGCGCCCAGGCCACTTCGCGGTCGCTGAGGCCAAGGTTGGCTTTCACCAGTACGACGGTGTTGACGATGACCATCGCGCCGGCCGCCGCGACGGCAAGGTTTAGCGCCAGCAGCCCGCGCAGGCGTGGGGTCGCCAGGTAAATGCGCACACCCCGCGTAGTGCGGCCCCTGGCACTCTCGGCGCGCTCAGGCGGCTTCGGTGAGGGCAGGACAACGGAGACCACCAGCACGGCGGAGGCAAGGAAGCCGAGTGCCGTCCCGGCGAACAACCAGTTGAAGCTGATGATGGTGAGCAGCGCCGCCGCGAGCGCCGGACTTGCGAGAGCCTCAAGGTCGTAGGCAAGGCGCGAGAGGGAGAGCGCCTTGGTGTACTCCGCCTCCTCAGGCAGCACGTCGGGGATGGTGGCCTGGAAGGTTGGGGTGAACGCGGCCGAGCAGGATTGCAGGACGAGAATCAGGACATAGACCTGCCAGATCTCGGTGACGAAGGGCAGCAGCATGGCGATCGCCGCCCGCACCAGGTCGAGTGCGACCAGCAGCGTCCGCCTGGGCACAAGGTGGACGAAGGCGCCGGCCACCGGCGCTACGCCAACATAGGCGATCATTTTAATGGCCAGCGCCGTGCCGAGCACCGCGCCAGCGTCGGCGCCTGCGATCTGATAGGCCAGCAGGCCGAGCGCGATGGTGGCGAGGCCGGTGCCCAGCAGCGAGAGTACCTGCGCCAGGAACAGGTGGCGATAGACGGGGTGGGTAAGGGGGCTGAGCATAGCCGGACCTCGAACTTGATGGAAACGGGTATGCCGCCGTCATTCGGCGGCACGATGTGTTGCCAAGGGCGACGGGGCGGGAATGGCGGCAGGCGTCACAGCGCGGCTGCCGAAGCGGGCATAGAGCGCGGGCAGCACCAGCAGCGTCAGCAGCGTGGCGGTGATCAGGCCGCCTATGACGACCGTCGCCAGCGGTTTCTGCACCTCCGCCCCGGCGCCCGTCGCCACTGCCATCGGCATGAAGCCGAGCGAGGCGACCAGCGCCGTCATGATGACCGGCCGCAGCCGGTCGATTGCCCCGCGCAGGATCGCCTCGCGCTGCGACAATCCCTCCGCCACCAGCTGCTTGACGTGAGTCAGCATGACCAAGCCGTTCAGCACGGCGACGCCGGACAGCGCGACGAAGCCGACCACGGCGGTGACCGACAGCGGCATGCCGCGTAGCCACAGCGCCACGATGCCCCCCGTCAGCGCCAGCGGCACGGCGCTGAAAACCAACAGCGCGTCGCGCGGAGAGCCGAGGGCGGTGTAGAGCAGCAGGAAGATCAGGAAGAAGCAGCCGGGCACCACGACCATGAGCCGCGCCCGGGCGGTGGCAAGGTTCTCAAACTGTCCGCCCCAGGTGAGCCAGTAGCCCGGGGGCACCCGGACCTCCCGCTCCACCCGGGCCTGCGCCTCGGCAGCCAGCGAGGCGATGTCGCGCCCACGCACGTTTGCCGTCACGACCACACGCCGCTTGCCGTTCTCCCTGCTGACCTGGTTCGGCCCGTCGGTGAAGCGGAAGCTCGTTAAAGTCCGCAGCGGCACGGATTGCGGCATCGTCGCGCCCCGTTCAGCACCGGAGCGTTCGGCCCTCGGCAGGGGAACGGGCAAGTTCCGCAGCGCCTCCAGGTCGTCGCGCACTGAGTCCGGCAGGCGGACCACAATGGAGAAGCGGCGGTCGCCCTCCAGGATGAAGCCTGCCTCGCGGCCGCCGATAGCTGCACCGATCACGTCCTGCACCACGGCGACGGTCAGGCCACGCCGAGCGATTTCTGCCTTGTCCACGGTGATCTCGAGGAACGGCAGACCCGCCGCCTGCTCCACCTTGACGTCCTCGGCACCCGGGATGCTGCCGAGCACAGTGGCGATCTGGTTGGCGGTGCGCAGCATCAGCCCGAACTCGTCACCGAATACCTTCACCGCAACGTCGCCGCGCACGCCCGCTAGCAGCTCATTGAAGCGCATTTGGATGGGCTGGCTGAATTCCGGGCCGTTGCCGGGAAGCCGTTTGATGGCCTCCTCGACGCGACGGATCAGCTCGTCCTTTGGCAGGGACGGGTCGGGCCACTGGTCGCGCGGCTTCAGCATGACGTAGGCGTCGGCGGCGTTTGGTGGCATCGGGTCGGCGCCCAGGTCGGCCGTCCCGGCCTTGGAGAAGACATGTGAGACTTCGGGCAGGCGGCCGATGGCCCGCTCGAGGCCAAGCTGCATCTCCTGTGACTGCGTCAGCGAAGTGCTCGGGATGCGCACCGCCGCGACCACGATGTCGCCCTCGTCGAGCTGCGGCATGAAGTCCTGCCCGAGCCGCCCGGCCAGAAGCACTGCCCCCACGAAGAGAGCCGCCGCGGCGCCAATGACCAGCAGCGGCCGCTGGACCGCGCCCCGCAGCGCCGGGGCGTAGCTCCGCTTAGCGGCGCGAAGAACAAGGTTGTCCTCCTCGGTGATCCTCCCCGTCACCGCGATGGCGACCATAGCCGGGACGAAGGTCAGCGACAGGACGAAGGCCGCCGCGAGCGCAATGACGACGGTCAGTGCCATGGGAGCGAACATCCGGCCCTCGACCCCGGTCAGGGTGAGGAACGGGACGTAGACCAGGATGATGATGGCCTGGCCAAAAACGGAGGGCCGGATCATCTCCCGCGCTGACACAACGACTGTCTGGAGGCGCTCCTCCAGGGACAGCGGCCGCCCTTCCGCGCGCTGGCGCTCCACCAAGTGCCGGAGGCTGTTCTCAGCGATGATGACTGCGCCGTCGACAATCAGGCCGAAGTCGAGCGCGCCGAGGCTCATCAAGTTGGCGCTGATCCCGGCCTCAACCATGCCGGTCACGGTCAGCAGCATGGTTACGGGAATGACCATGGCAGTGATGAACGCCGCCCGGAAGTTGCCGAGCATCAGAAATAGCACCGCGACGACGAGTGCCGCACCCTCGGCCAGGTTCTTTGCCACCGTATAAATGGTTGCGTTCACCAGACCTGAGCGGTCGAGCATAGTGCGCGCCTGCACACCCGGCGGTAGGGACCGGCCAACCTCCTTGAGCTTGGCGCCGACCGCCTGCGCCACGGTCCGGCTGTTGCCGCCGACCAGCATCAGCGCCGTCCCGACGACGACCTCGTGGCCGTTAAGGCTCGCCGCACCGGTACGGAGCTCGCGGCCAATGGAGACCTCGGCGACGTCCCTCACCCGGACGGGCACGCCGCCCTCGCGCGTGGCGACGACTACTTCGCCGATCTCGGCCATGGATTCGAGGCGTCCGGCGGAGCGGACCACGTAACCCTCGCCGTTGCGCTCCAGGTAGCGCGCTCCGCGGCTGACGTTGTTGCGCTCCAATGCGGTGGCAATATCCTCGAAGCCGAGCCCAAGAGCGACGAGCCGGTTCGGATCCGGCTGAACTTGGTACTGCTTGATGTGGCCGCCCAGGGAGTCGACCCCGGCGACGCCAGGCACCGTGCGCATTTGCGGCCGAATGATCCAGTCTTGCAGGGTGCGCAGGTAGGCGCCCCGCGCCAAGTCCGAGGTCAGCCGCTCGCCCTCTGGGGTCAGGTAGCTGCCGTCGGACTGCCAGCCCGGCCTGCCATCGCGCACCGGGGCGCCTTGGCCCGGGGGCAGAAAGTCGAGCGCCCACATGTAGATCTCGCCGAGGCCGGTCGAGACCGGTGTCATCTGCGGTTCGACCCCATCCGGCAGGGTCTCTCGCGCCTGGGCCAAGCGCTCCATCACCTGCTGCCGGGCAAAGTAGATGCCGACGTCGTCGTGGAAGATGGCCGTGACCTGGGAGAAGCCGTTGCGGGAGAGCGAGCGCGTGGAGTCGAGCCCCGGGATGCCCGCAAGCGCCGTCTCGACGGGATAGGTGACCAGCCGCTCGATCTCGTAGGGCGAGAGGGCAGGTGCGACGGAGTTGACCTGCACCTGCCGGTTGGTGACGTCGGGTACAGCGTCGATCGGCAGCAGTTGCAGCGAGCGGATGCCGAAGGCCGCGAAGGCGAGCGTGAGCAGGACAACGAGCCAGCGCTGTTGGACGGAGAAATCGAGGATGCGGGCGATCATCGCGGCACGGCTCCTAGTCTTCGCTGCCGGACTTGAGTTCGGCTTTGAGCAGAAAGGTCCTGGCGACGGCGACCGGCTCGCCCCCCGCGAGGCCGGAGACCACCTCGGCCGCGCGGTCGTCGGTCCGCCCCAGCGTCACCTCCCGTCTCTCAAAGCCCCGCTCTGTGCGGATGAAGACCGCGGGGCGGTTGTCAATGGTCTGGATGGCGTCCCGCGGCAGCAGGATCTGTACCGGCTGCTCCGCGGTCTGGACGGATGCAGCGACGAAGATGCCGGGCCGCCAGGCGCCGTCTGGGTTGGCCATCTCGGCCACGGCGCGCGCCGCTCGAGTCTGGCTGTCCAGTGTTGGGCTGATGAAAATGAGGCGCGCCTCGCCACGGAGCCCGGGGATCGGGCCGCTCACCGTGACCACCTGCCCCTCGCGCACGAAGGCGAGGTCCGCCGCCGGGACCGCCGTCTCCACCCAGACCGTGGAAAGGTCGACCACGACGAAGGCCTGCGTCTCCGGGGAGACGGCGCCGCCGAGATCGACGCTCCGCTCGGTTACCTGCCCGGCGATCGGGGCGCGGATCTCCTTGCGAGGGAGCGCCGTTACCGGCTGGCGGGCCAGCGCGGCGACCTCAGCCTCGCCAAGACCGAGCGCCGCCAACTTCTGTCGCGCGAGGTCGAGCCGGAGGCGCGCATCCTCCGCGTTAGCACGGGCCTTGAGGAAGTCCTGCTCGGCCGAAACCCGCCGATCCCAGAGACGCCTCTCCCGCTCGAAGGTGGTGCGGGCCAATTGCTCTATGTGCTGTGCTGCCAGGAGATCTGCTTTCGCGTCGGCGATCTCACGGCTCTCGATCACCGCCAGTAGGTCGCCGACCGCGACCTGGTCACCGGGGCGCCGGTGCAGCTCGGCGACGATGCCGGAGACCCGCGCTGGGACGCGCACTAGCCGGTCGCCGCTGGCGACGACAGTGCCGGGCACATGAACGTTGCGGACGATGGTGCCGCCGGCCACTGGCTGGACGCGAATGCCGAGCTCCTGCACCTGCTGCTCGTCCATTCGGATGACGCCCTCCGGCGCCCGGTCCTCGTCGGCGGCGGTCTGCGGCGGCGTTGCAACCCGGCCGGGGACGGATGACCCGACGAACCGGTGCAGGACCCCAGCGACAGGCGGCATCGCTGCAATCGCGATGCCGATGAGGCCGGCTACCGTGCCGACGAGAAAGGTGGACCGGGTCGTCACGGACGGCCTCCCATCGGGTTCAGGGCCTCGGGAATGGGCGGACCTCCGGAGAGCCGATCGGCCTCGGCGCGGCGCAGGTGGACGTCGCGCAGGGCGGCATTCAGCTGGGTGCGGGCCTCAAGCAGCGTGCGTTGGGCGTCCAGCACCTCGAGGAAGGAGAACCGGCCCGCGGCGTAGCCCTCGCGGGCGAAGCCGAAGGCCTGCTCGGCCCCGGGCACCACCACCCGGCGCAGGCCATCCGCCTCGCGCCAAGCGGTGTCCAGCCGTTGCCCGGCGTCGGTCAGCGAGGCGGCCAAGGCGCGCTGGTTCAGTTCGGCCACGCGCTCGGTGCGCGTCAGGTCGGCACCGGCGCGGGCAATGTTGCCCTGGTTGCGATCGATGACCGGCAGCGGCACCGAGAGGTTCAGCACCATCGCGGTGTCGTTGCTCTCGCCGAAGCGGCGCAAGCCCGCGCCTACCGTCACGTCGGGGATGGCGCGGCGGCGCTCCAGGCCGAGGATGGCGTTGGCGCGAGCGATCTCCTCGCGCCAACGGGCGAAATCCGGATTGGCGGCCGGATCGGACGGCAACCGGCCCGCCGGGACGGGCCCGATGTCGTCGAACCAGCGGTCGGACGGGCCAAGATCGACGTCGGAGGCCGCCAGCACTACGGCCAGAGCGCGGCGGGCGACCTCGGCTTCCCGTTCGGCCCGGCTGCGGGCGATTTGGGCTGTCGAGAGGGCCACCTCGGCGCGGCGCTGCTGCAGTAGCGGCTCGCGCCCGGCGCTAACCCGCTCCCGGGCGACCCGCAGCACCTCCTCGGCCAGACGCACGCTGTCGGTAGCGATGCGCAAGACCCGGCGGGCGGCAACCGCCTCGGTGTAGGCCTGCCGCGCGGCCCGCACGATGTCGAGCCGGGTCGCGGCAAGGTCGCGCCCGGCCAGCGCCTCCTCGGTGCGGGCTACGCCGACGCGAGCGCCGCGTTGGCCGCCGATCTCCAGGCGTTGGGCAAGCTGGTAAGTCGTCTCGGCCGCCGCGGTGCTGCGGTAGCGGCCGCTGCCGCCGATGTTCTCGGCGGTCACGCCGAAAGCCGGGTTCGGCCGCAGGCCCGCCTGGGTCAGGTTGCCGCGGCTGGCCGCCACCCCGGCCTCGGCTGCACCGAGGGCGGGCGAGCGCCGCAGCGCCGCGGCGACGGCCTGCTCGGGGGAGGCGACGCGGATGGTCCCACTGGCAGCCGCCACGCGGTTCGTGCTTTCGCCCGCGCTGGCGGAGTTCGGGAGGACCACTAGGGTTGTTAGGAGGAGGGTTGCGAACAATGGCACCAACGCGGCCGCGCGACAGCGCCTTAGGCGCCGTAGCGTGGCGGGGTGGTCTCGGAAGGACATTGGGAACTCAGCCTCGGTCATCGCGGCAGACGGCACAGGGCGCCGCGGTGACCCGACAAGGCGGCCGCGGCAGTCAGGCGGTGGCGGTGCTGCGAGGTGGTCGTTGAGGTCCGCCTGGATGGAGTCCTGGCAGCACGGCGGCGCTCGTAGGAATGCCCAGGATGGAGGCGGCAGGCGACACGACCGCGACTACCCATGGCAGGGGTGTAGCAACCACGCAGACCCGAATAGCATCCTGGGCGGCCACCGAGTGCTTGGTCGGGCCACGATCGGCCTCGTCGTGATCGAGCGTGGCCGCTAGCTGCAGGACCGCGAGCGCTGGCGGTGGAGCACCGCCAGCAGAGACCGCCGTCTGCGGATTCGCCGCCTCGTGCAAGCCGAGCGCCAGCACCGCCACCAGCATCATTGCTGCGGCGAGACGGCGGGCCAGCGCGCGGGCGGTCAGCTCCATATCACTCCTAGGGCAGGTAGACGCGTGGGACAGGTAATCGGAACGCGGTTCGCCAACCCATCATGCGCGCGCATGTCTTGTAATATCCCCCCCTGGTGGATAGGGTCAAGCCATGGCTGATCCTTACCTTCACCTTAGCCACCCCGAAGTGGTGAAACGCCTTAAGCGCGCCGCCGGGCACCTCCAAGGTGTCATCGAGATGATTGAGGCGGGACGCTCCTGTATCGAACTCGCTCAGCAGTTACATGCGGTCGAAGCAGCCATCGCCAACGCCAAGAAGATGCTGATCCACGACCATCTCGAGCACTGCCTGGACCACGTCGTGGGCACCGTCCCGCGGTCGGAGCGCGGCCCGATCGAAGAGTTCAAGGCGATTACCAAATATCTCTGATGCCGTGCTGCCGTGCCATTGCCAGCCGAGATGCCGAGCGGCTGCTGCCGGTGCTCCTGCTGCTGCTCGCTGCAGGCAGGGCGGCACGTTACGCCGTTAGGAAGGCTCCGACGTTCGCTTTGGATCTGACTTCCGGCTTCTGGCCGGATGCCGCCCCCGGTCCGGAGCAGCGCCGTGAAATCGGCATCCACCGCGTCTGCGCGAGGCGGAAACCGGAGGAGCCCCGCAACCGCGCGAAGCCGGCCACCGCCCGCCCCGCATTTTCTGCGGCAGACCACACGCTCACTCCGCCGAGCGCTCCCGGCCGGGCGCCAAGCCGATCAGCATGGGCAGGACGAGCAGGACGAGCGGGAACTGCAACAGCAGGCCCGAGATGATGGCGATCGCGAGCGGCTGCTGCATGTCCACCCCCTGGCCAAGCGCGAGGGTGAGAGGCATGAGCGTGAGGATCGCGGCCAGCGTGGTCATCGCGATCGGCCGCAGACGGTTGCGGCTCGCCTCCAGCAGGGCGTCCCGCCGTGGCATCTCCCGCCCCAGCAGGATGAACTCCGAGACGTAGAAGATCGTCATCTCGGCGCCTATGCCCACCACCATGGTCATGCCCATGATGGCCGTGATGTTCAACTCGACCCCGGTCAGCCAGAGCCCGGCAAACACGGCGAGGGTGGAGAAGGCGGAGAGCCCCACGACTGCAGCCGCGGTTCACAGACTCTCGTAAAGGAACAGCATCAGCGCGAACTCCGCCGCGACCGCGGCGGCGAAGACCCAGGCGAGTCCGGTGAAGGCGATGCGCTGCTGCTCGTAGAGGCCGCCGAGCCGGTAGCGGACCCTCGGCTGAATCACGCCGGGCGCCTGGATCTCGCGCTCGACATCGGCCACGGTGCTCCCGACGTCACGGCCCTGGATGCGGCTAGGCCGTCTCTGCAAACGCTACAGCCATAGTAGCAGCATGCCGATGTGGATCATGGCGAGGTAGTTGGCGGCGCGTTTCTCGTAGCGCGTGGCGATCCGGCGAAACTGTGAGATGGTCCCTAGATTTCGGACAGGTGGGTAAGCTCGGTTCGCCTGTGAGAAGGACGAACCCGGATGACGGGCAAGCGGACGCGGTATTCGGCAGACTTCAAGGCGAAA
>NZ_SMSJ01000055.1 GCF_004355005.1 Dankookia rubra | reverse complement strand
GGCCTGAGGTGCTGCGGGTTGGTCTCGACACCCAAATCCGTAAACGCAATCAGCAGTTTACGCCACGCCCGCCAGCCGCACCGTAGGCCCGTGATGAATAAGAGCGGCTAGCGACGTCCGTCAGACCCGGCTTGAAGGCAGGTAGGCGGACACACCGCATGCCGGACGGAAAGTGGATCAGGTGCCGGATGCTGGCGACCGGCTACGCGCGGGTGAGCACCGCAAGCCAGGACCTGCGGTCGCACCCCGGCCTGCCCGAGCCGGCGTGCAGGCGCCGCCGGCATCCCGGCCCAGGCGGTCTTCAGCCCTCGGCTGCCCTGTCCCATGCGGCCCAGCAGCACCTTGCCGCCCGGGCGCGGCCCCCGTGCCGGGACGGACGCGCCCGAGTCGGGCACATTATTCAGCCCAGCGCGACAGGAGGTTCGGCAAGATCATGCCGCGGTCCGTCAGACGCTCGATCCTCAGAACACCGCCCGAGTGCCGTGCGAAGCCATCGACTCGGGAGAGGCCGAACCGGTTCGCTCGCACCGCGGCCTGGTCCTGAAGAGTGGCTCCGTCACCCGCACCTCCGGCGTCATGCCGACGCCGAAGTCCTAGGCCCGAATTTCGAAGTAGTCGCCGGGCAAGGCACCGTCGTTGTTCGCCAGGTCCGCGCGGCCCAGCGGCAGGTCTGCGGTCGAGATAACGAGTCGGCCACCTTGCGGAATGGTGTCGGGCACATTGACATGGAGGCTCAGGATCGCGCTCCCCGGCTTGTTCGGGTCGCAGCGCACCACGCCCGCATCGTCCTCAAACCGAATATTCACCTTGATCGCGAGGTCCATCGCGCGGCGAACCAGTTCGGCCATGACGGCGTGCGAAGGCCAACACCTGGCGCTTCAGCCCCGCCATGCGCAACGACGCTTCGTTCGCGGCGGCGAGATAGCGCGTCAACATGCCAGCCGGCAGCGGGTTGCGCTTGCCGCCAGACTCAAGTTCCCCTGCGTTCCGGCAGGACCGGATAGGTTCAGAGACGCATACGCAGCCCCAAGATAACCGCGCCCCCTAGCGCAGCGCCGATGCCTGCCACGCACCCGAGCCAGCCGAAATGCTGAAAGGCTTGGCCGAGCATGGCGCTGCCGACGAGCCCACCTGCGAAATAGGCCGCAAGGTACATGCCGCTGGCTGCCGCGCGGTCATGCGTGACGATGCGGCCTACCAGGCCCGTGGCAATCGCCTGGGCGAGGAAGGTTCCGGCGGCGACCAGCACCATGCCGCTGGCGACCGCAATCAGCCTCGGCAGGAGCAGCAGCGGCAGCCCGGCTACCGCCAGCACCAACCCGCCCACCAGGACCGGCCCGGCCCCAAATCTGGCACCGATCCTCCCGGCGAGCGGCGTCGTCGCAACCGACGGCAGGAACACCAGGCAGGTCAGGCCAACCTGCATCGACGTAAGCCCGAAGGCCGGTCCGGTCAGCACGAAATTCACGTAGGTGAAGGTGCCGACGAAGGCGAACAGGATGCAGAAGCCGATTGCGAAGCAGGTCAGCAGGACAGGGTTGCTCAGATGCGCAGCCCAGCCGGCGCTGGTCCCGCCCGCGGTCGGCGCCGCCCGGTCGATGGTCGCATGGACCAGCGCTGCCCCGACCAGGTTGAGCAGCGCGAAGCCGAGGAAGCAGCCTGGCAGGCCGACATGATCGACGAGTGCCGCCGCGCCGAGCCGCCCGACCAGGTTGCTCGCCACGTTG
Organism: Dankookia rubra; assembly: GCF_004355005.1. GTDB lineage: Bacteria > Pseudomonadota > Alphaproteobacteria > Acetobacterales > Acetobacteraceae > Paracraurococcus > Paracraurococcus ruber_A. The sequence goes on along the minus strand of NZ_SMSJ01000055.1, from coordinate 33,532 downwards.
CCGGTGACGTAGGCGGCGAAGGCGCTGGCGGATTGCCCCATGGCGCAGCGCTCCCCCAGATGCGCGAGGGTCAGGGTGAAGGCTGTCGCCATGCACAGCCCCTGCACGACGCGCAGGACGGCGAAGCTCGGCAGGTCCGGCGCGGCCGACAGCAGGGCGGTCGGCGCAGCTAGCAGCAGCAGGCTGGCCAGGATGGCGCGCCGCCGCGGCACGCGCCTGCCGATCAGCGCCACGCCGAGTGCCGCGACGGCCATTCCGAGCGTCGTCGCGTTCACCGCAGTGCCCATCTCCGCGGGGCTGACGCCGTAGTGCCCCGCAAGGCTCGGCAGGATGGCCTGGGCGGCGAAAAGGTCGACCAATGTCAGGAAGGCTATCGACCCGATCAGCAGGGTACGATGCAGCGCGAGCTGCCCTGCCATCGCGGGCGGCTCCATCACTTGGGGCTGCGGCATGGCAAGGCTCCTCGCCTGGGGCACCGGTCGAATCGGGCGCGCCTGCGCCGTCACATCACGTGCGGGTCTTCAGCCATGCCGAAGACATCCGCCGACAGGATTACCGCCGGAACCTTCCCGGTATTGCGCCACCAATGGACGACCCGATGATCCTCTGGCGTTGCCTGTCCGGCCTTATGCACGATCGGCACGGCGCAGAGGTTCTTGAACTCGGTCATCTCGCCGCTCTCGATGTAGATCAAGGCCGGGCGGTTCTCGTGGCTATGTACCGGCACTTCGCCGCCGGGCTGCACGACCAGCCGGCGCAGGCGGAGTCGGTAGCCGCGCAGCCCGACCTTCTCCTCGCCGAGGTCGAGCGAGGTGAGCACGGCGTCCGCCACGTCCCTGCCCTGCTTCGGGCCTTCGATGCCGGCCGCCGTCGCCGCCTTCCCGGGCGGGCACTCCGCTGCCCCGGTGGAGGACGCGATCAGCGTGCCGCCCAGGCCCATTGCCGCCGCCACCATCATGCGCCGCGTCGCGGCGCCGTTCGTCGTCTCGGTCATGTCGCTCCTCCTGAAATGCGCGGCATGCTCGCCGCGTCACCATGATCCGGATCGACCCCCGCCTGCGGAAATGCCATCCGGCGATGCAGTCGATGCCCCCGCGTCATGCCGCGCGCGGCAGCAGGATGCGGCGCAGCGACCGGATGGCCCGGTGGGTGGCGACCTTGACGCTTCCCGGCGTCAGACCGCTTCGCGCCGCGGCTTCGGCGACCGGCAGCTCCGCCAGCTTCGCCAGGGTCAGCGCGTCGCGCTGCGCGCGGGGCAAGGTGGCGATGGCCCGGCGCAGCTCCGCCGCCGCCAGCTCGCCGGTGGCCCGCGCCGGTTCCGCGGTCGCGTGCTCGGACAGGTCGCGGAGCGGGACGGCCCGCCGCAGCGCCTGGGCCCGGCGCAGCCGGTCGATGCAGCGGCGCTCGCAGAGGGTGGCCAGCCAGGGCCGGACCGGCCGCGTCGGGTCCCAGCTGTGGCGGATCCGGTGCAGGGTCAGCAGCGTGTCCTGCACGGCATCCTCCGCCTCGGCGGCATCGGCGATGCGGCGGCCTGCGATGCCGCGCAGCAGGGGCAGCGCCGCGCGCAGCAGGCGGTCATAGGCACGGGCGTCGCCGGCCTGCGCGGCGAGCATCCACTCCTCCCAGCGGCCGTCTCCGGTCGCTGCGCGCATCGTCGTACCAGCCATGTCGCGGTCCCCTTGCCCATGTCATGGGCGGCAGGATCGGCCTGGCGTCGCGCCGCCTGCCAAGGCCGCTGCGGCATCGGGGTGATGCCCGAGAGTCATGGCAGGCAGGTCAGCCCTCGGGCGCCAGCCATGCGGCCGCGCTCTCCGGCCAGCGGTACTGCCGGATCGCCTGCACGAAGCTCGCAACCGGCGAAGACCAGCGCCGGCCGGCGACGGTCACCAGGCACACCTCGCGGCTGACCTCGGGGTGGTGCACCGGGCGAATGACCAGGCCGGGATGGGTGGCGGAGTATTCCGGCAGGAAGCAGACTCCCATCCCGGCCGCAACCATGGTCTGGATCCAGTCCTCGCGCTCGCTTCGGTAAGACCGGACGAGGTTGGCGCCGCAGGCCTCGCACTGGTCGCGCAAAACGTCACGGAACTCGCAGTTGATCCGCTGCAGGTAGGTCTCGCCGTCCATGTCCTGCATCGCCACCGAATTGCGCCGGGCAAAGCGATGCCCGGCCGAGCAGGCAACCACGAAACGCTCGGCATAGAGCGGTTCGGCGCGCAGCTTCTCCTCGAAACCGTCCGCCTTGGCCATGACCGCAATGTCGATATCGCCCTGCAGCAATGCATCCGAGAGCCTGACGGGCACGCTTTCGCTCAGCGTCAGCTCAATGCCGGGGTGGTCGGCACGGAAACGATTGAGGAAGCCGACGAAACGCAGCGGGCCGATCGTGCACATCACGCCAAGGCGGAGATGTGCGCTTTCCAGCCGCAGGAAGCGCGTCGCCTGCGCCTTCGCCGCCGTCGTGCGCGCCACCACCTCCTCGAGGTGCGGCTGCATCAGCCGGCCCAACTCGGTCAGATGGGTGTTGCCGCGCTCGCGGGAAAACAGCAGCCCGCCAAGCTCGTCTTCGAGCTTCTGGATCGCACGGGTCAGCGCGGGCTGCGTCACGTTGCACTGCTCCGCCGCCCGGGTGAAGTTCAGCGTGCGGCAGACCGCGAGGAAGTAGCGGATCTCGTGGATCTCCATGGCGCCTCCGAGGCCTGCCCGAATACTCCATTTGTATGCCGGGAAGCCTATCACGCGCGCCCCCGGCGCCGCCATGACATGTGCTGATCGACCTGCTGCCCATGCGGCATTGGCTTGGCGCGCCCTCCCGGCCCTAGCGTCTGCCCGGACAAGCCAGGAGGAGGCATACGCCATGAACACCATTATGACCCCTGCAGGGCTGGCCGAGGTGCCGGGGCCGTCGCGGTCGCTGGAAGGGCGCGTGGCGATCGTGACCGGCTCGACCTCGGGGATTGGGCTCGGTATCGCCGAGGCGCTTGCCATCCGCGGCGCATCGGTTGTGCTGAATGGCTTCGGTCCAACCGATGAGATCGCCGCCACCTGCCGGCGCTTGGCCGAGATTCATGACGTCCCGGTACGGCATGACAGGGCGGACATGGCGCAGCCGGCCGAGATTACTGCCCTCATGGAGCGCACTGCCCGTGCGTTCGGCCCCTGTGACATCCTCGTCAACAATGCCGGCATCCAGCACGTGGCGCAGATCGAGGACTTCCCGCCCGACAAGTGGGAGGCAATCCTTGCGATCAACCTCTCCGCCGCGTTTCATACAATGCGGGCGGCGCTGCCGCGCATGAAGGCACGCCGCTTCGGGCGGATCGTGAACGTCGCCTCGGCACATGGCCTGGTCGCTTCGCCCTTCAAGTCGGCCTACGTCGCGGCCAAGCATGGCTTGGTCGGGCTGACCAAGGTTGCGGCGCTGGAGGCGGCCGAGAACGGGGTGACCTGCAACGCGGTCTGTCCCGGCTATGTCTGGACGCCGCTGGTGGCAGACCAGGTCGCCCAGCAGGCGACGGCGCATGGCCTGTCCGAGGAGGAGGTAGTGCGCAGGGTTTTCCTGGCCGAGCAGCCGACCCGCCGCTTCGCCACCGTCGATGAGGTCGCCGGCACCGTCGCCTTCCTCTGCTCACGCGCCGCGGCCTCCATCACCGGCATCGCGCTACCGGTCGATGGCGGCTGGACGACGCATTGACGGGAGCGGGGACAATGGACGGATCGACCGGCGGTGTTGGGCCGCGCTCGCAGCAGGTGGTGCTGGTGCTGCAGGGGGGCGGCGCGCTCGGCGCGTACCAGGCCGGCGTCTTCGAGGCACTGCACGAGGCAGGCATCGAGCCGGACTGGGTGATCGGCACCTCGATCGGCGCCATCAATGCCGCGCTGATCGCCGGCAATGCGCCGGCGGACCGGCTGCCGCGGCTGCGCGCCTTCTGGGACCGCGTCGCGCATGACCCGGGGCTGGAGAATTGGGCCGGCATGACCGGACTGCCCGCCCTGCTGCCGCGCTTGGCGACGCTGATGGGCGGCGTCGCCGGCTTTTTCCGGCCCAACCCGCTCGCCTTCCTGGGCTGGGAGGTGCCGCTGACGCCCGAGCGTGCGGGCTACTACACAACCGCGCCGCTGGCCGACACGCTGGCGGGCCTGATCGATCCGGCGCGGCTGCGGGCCGGCTCACCGCGGCTGACGGTCGGAGCCGCCAATTTCCGAACCGGCGAGATGCGCTACTTCGACAGCCGCGACATGCCGCTGGGCCTGCGGCATGTCATGGCCTCCGGGGCACTGCCGCCGGCCTTCCCCGCGGTGCGGATCGACGGCGAGTTGTGGTGGGACGGCGGCATCCTGTCCAACACGCCGGTTGAATGCGTCTTCGACGACACCCCGCGGCGGAATTCCTTGGTCTTCGCCGTGCACATCTGGAACCCGGCGGGTCCGGAGCCCGAGACCATCGCGCAGGTGCTGCATCGGCAGAAGGACCTGCAATATGCCAGCCGGGCCGCCAGCTACATTAAGCGCCAGCAGCAGATGCACCGACTGCGGCATGTGATCGAGGCGCTGGCGGGGCAACTTCCGCCCGAGGCGCTGGACGATCCCGCGGTTCGGGACCTGACCGCCTATGGTTGTCGCACGGTGATGCATGTGGTGCGGTTGCTGGCACCCGGCCTCGACCAGGAAGACCACGCGAAGGACATCGACTTCAGCAGCGCTGGCATCCGCGCACGCTGGGCGGCAGGCTTGGCCGACACGCGCCGGGCCCTGGCGGTCAGGCCGTGGGAGCAGACATCCGATCCGCTTGAAGGCTTCGTGCTGCACGAAATACGGCACGACACCATACCGGCGGCGGCCTGAGATGGGACGGGGGAGCGGTTCGATGCGCGTCGTGATCATGGCCGTCGCCCTGCTGGCCGGGCTTGCGAGCCCGGCGGCGGCAGGGCCTGCCGAGGAGGCGCGGCGCCTCTATGCCGGCTTCATCGCGGCGCAGAACGCGAACGACCTGACAGGGGTGCGCAGCCTGCTGTTGGACAGCCCGCGCTTTCTCTGGGTCACCAATGGCCTGTCGGTCTGGGGGCCGGACGCCGCCGTCGCACGGCTCACGCGATTTCATGCCAACGAGGTCTGGCGCATCGATCACGACCAGGATCGCGCCCGTGCCGTCGAGGTCACCGCCGATGCGGCCTTCCTCCATGTGCCGTTGACGCTGACCGTCGGGCCGGCGGCAAGGCCGGAGCGCTACCACATCCTCATCACCGCGCTCTGCGCCGACACGCCGGCGGGCTGGCGCATCGCCGCGCTGTTCACGGCCGATGAGAACCGCGACGAGGCGGGGCGCTGAGCCGTGCCGCACCTTACAACCGCAACCCCGGCAGTGCGACGGGCCGTGGGCTGCGTCCTGCTGCTGCTCGGTCTCGGTGCGGCTGGCCAGGCGCGTGGCCAGCCCGATGCCGCGGCCACCAGCACGCGTCCGCTGCTACGGGCCATTACCGGTCACGCCGCGCCCTTCGTCCAGCTGCCCGGCACGCCTGTCTCCGGCTTCAGCATCGAGGTCTGGCAGGAGGTCGCGCGGCGACTCGGCGTCGACACCGCCTGGACCGTGCTGCCGGACCTCAGCGACGAAGCCCAGATTGATGCGGTCGTGGAGCGCCGGGCAGACCTCGCCATCTCCGCGCTCACCATCACCGCCGCACGCGAGGCGCGGGTCGACTTGAGCCTGCCCTACGCCGATTCCGGGCTGCAGGTGCTGGTGGCCGCGGAACATGCCCATCCGCTCGCCGCCATGCTATCGGCCCTGATGTCGCCGGCGATGCGGGACCTGCTCGGCATTGGCGGGGCCATCATGCTCGCGCTGGCGCATCTCCTCTGGCTGGTGGAGCGACGGCACGATCCCGCCTTCCGGCGACCCTATCCGTGGGTGATCGCGGAGGCGCTGTGGGGCGTGGTGCTGATCGTCGCCACCGGCGAGCATGGCGACCGCCACACGCCGCGCGTGCTCAAGCGCCTGACGGTCGCTATGCTGTGGCTGCTCGGCGTGGTGCTCATTGCCCAGTTCACTGCGACGGTCACCGCGGCGCTGACGGTCGACCGGCTCCGCTCGGACATCCGCGGGCCGGACGACCTGCCGGGCCAGACCATCGCAACCGCACCCGGCAGCATCGCCGCGGACTGGCTGCAGGCCCGGGACCTGCCCTTCGTGCCGGTCTCGGACACCGAGCAGGCCTATGCCATGCTGGTCCGCGGCGAGATTCGGGCGGTCGTCTATGACGCGCCGCAACTGCGGCATTGGCTGGCCAACCGTGGACCGAGCATGGCCACGCTGGTCGGGCCGGTGTTCCGTCCCGAGCGCTATGCCATCGCCCTGCCGACCGGCAGCCCGCTGCGCAAATTGATCAACTCGGCGCTTCTGGCAATGCAGGAGGACGGGACCGCCGATGCGATCAGTCGGCGCTGGTTCGGCATGCCGCCATAGGTACATTTCTTGGGTGAGAGGCCATGAGGTTCAGGCCGTTGCTCTCGCCTCATGCTGTTCCCGCAGGCCACTGGCATTCTTCAACGGCTGGCACGTGACTGCCGCAGGCTGGGGCCAAGAGGGGGAGGCATCTCGGTCTGCTCCCTGAGCCTCGGAGCATTGCCGCACTTCGACTCCGAACGATCCACGGGATCGCCTCGCTTGCGCATCCACCACCGCTGCAGGTCGGAAGCGGCACGTCCTCGTGGACGCGGCCAGGCTCGTTCTGCTTGTTCATGTGCACGCCGTCGATCTGGATGATGGACTTGGGTGCCCAAGCCCTCATCACTCGCGCTAACCCCGACAAGTTGCCGCCTCTGACGCGGGTCTGGACGGACGGCATCTTTGCGGGGCCTTTCGAGCGCCGGCGTCATGGCGAACGCGGCTGGCGCATCGAAGCGTCGAAGCACCGCCACCGGCATCTCTGGCGCCGTGGCTTGAAGGAAAGTCGTGGCGCATCCCTATGGATTCCGGGACGCGCCCGGAATCCCGATCCTCCGACGTGGCCCACCGGCGTCTCGCATGCCATCTGCGCCTGGCATCAAGGCGCACTCGATGGTTCACGCCGGTCGACCACCGGCCGCGCTGCCGGCGCCAAGCTGCGCTGTGTGCTGCGGCGCGCCATGGCGCGCGCCACCACGTAGAAGACCGGCGTGAACAGCAGGCCGAACAGCGTCACGCCCAACATGCCGTAGAAGACCGCGACGCCGAGGCTCTGCCGCATCTCCGCGCCGGCGCCGGTCGCGACAGTCAGCGGCAACACACCGAGGATGAAGGCCAGGCTGGTCATCAGGATCGGACGCAGCCGGGTGCGCGCCGCAGCGGCTGCGGCTTCCCAACGCGTGGCGCCTGCCGTCTCGGCGGCGCGGGCAAATTCGACGATCAGAATGGCGTTCTTCGCGGCGAGTCCGACCAGCACCACCAGCCCGACCTGCACCAACACGTTGTTGTCGAGCCCGGTATGCCAGACGCCGAGCAGCGCCGCCAGCACCGACATCGGCGCGATCATCACCACCGCCAGCGGTAGCAGCCAGCTCTCGTACATTGCCGCCAGCACCAGGAAGACGAAGACCACAGCCAAGCCAAAGGCGACCGGCGCGGTGTTGCCGGCGATGCTCTCCTGCAGGGCCAGCTCGGTCCATTCGTAGCCGAAGCCTTCCGGCAGGGCGTCGCGCACCACCACCTCCATGGCCGCAATCGCCTGGCCCGTGGAGATACCCGGCAGAGCCGCGCCCTGCACCTCGGCCGCGGGGTAGAGGTTGTAGCGTGGCACGCGGTAGGGGCCCGAGGTTTCGCGAAAGGTGGCGACGCTGCCGAGCGGCACCATCGCCCCGGCATCTGTCCGGGTACGCAGCCGGGCGATGTCCTCGACCGTCATGCGGTGGGCCATGTCGGCCTGCGCCGTCACCCGCCAGGTGCGGCCCAGTAGGTTGAAGTCGTTGACGAAGGCTGAGCCCATGTAGGTGCCCATCGCCTCATGCACGCGGGAGATCGGCACGCCCAGCATTTCCGCCCGCGTCCGGTCGATCTCGGCATGGATTTGCGGCGTCGCGGTGTTGAACAGGCTGAAGGCGAAGGCGATGCCGGGCGCCCGGTTCGCTGCCGCCACCACCTGCTGAGTTGCCGCCTCCAGTGCTTGCGGGCCGCGCCCGGCGCGGTCCTGGATCATCAGCTTGAAGCCGCCGCCAGTGCCGATGCCCGGCACCGGCGGTGGTGGAATGACCAGCACGCGCGCATCCGGCTCGCCCGATAGCCGGGCCTGCAGGTCGGCCAGGATGGCATTGCCGCTCAGCCCCAGCTTCTCGCGGTCCTCGAAGGATTCCAGGCCGGTGAAAACAACGCCGGTATTCGGTGCGTTGGTGAAGGTGGCGCCGTCAAAGCCGACGAAAGCGACTGCGTCCTTGATGCCCGGTGTCGCCAGTATGGTCTCGGATGCCCGACGGATGACGGCATCCGTCCGGCTCAGGCTGGCGCCCGGCGGCAGTTGGAACGCTACGATGAAGTAGCCGCGGTCGAGCGGCGGAATGAGCCCGGTCGGCGTCACCAGCACCCGCTGCCCTGTTGCCGCCAGCAATCCGGCATAGAGCAGCAGCAGAATGATCGGCAGCCGCACCAGTCGCCGGGTCAGCCCGCCATATCCGAGCGACAGCCGCTCGAACAGCCAGTTGAAGCCGCGGAAGAACAGGCCGATCGGCGCCAGCAGGCGGGACCGTGACGCGGCATGGCCGTGTGGCTTCAGCAGCAGTGCCGCCAGCGCCGGGGACAGCGTCAGCGAGACCAGCATCGAGAGTACGGTGGCGACCGCGATCGTCACCGCGAACTGCTTGTAGAAGGCGCCCTGGATGCCACCGATGAAGGCGGTTGGCACGAAAACCGCGACAAGCACCAAAGCGATGGCGATCAGCGCGCCGCCGACCTCGTCCATGGTGAGGCGCGCCGCCTCGAGCGGCGAGAGCCCCTCGGCCATGTGCCGCTCGGCATTCTCGACCACGACGATGGCGTCATCGACCACGATGCCGATGGCGAGAATCAGCCCGAACATGGTCAGCGTGTTCAGGGTGAAGCCGAGCGCCAGCAGCACGGCGAACGTGCCGACAATGGAGACCGGGATGGCCAGCAGCGGGATGACGGCGGCCCGCCAGTTCTGCAGGAACAGCACCACCACCAGCACCACCAGCGCGACGGCCTCGGCGAAGGTGTGCAGCACGGCCTCCATGCTCTGGGCGATGAAGCGCGTCGGGTCGTAGACCACGCTGTAGCCGATGCCGGAGGGAAAGCTGCCTTGCGCCTCCTCCATCGTGCGGCGGACAGCGGCGGCAGTCGCCAGCGCATTGGTGCCTGGACGCTGGAAGATCACGATAGCGGTCGCCACCTGGTTGTTCAGCAACGCGTTGACGGTGTAGTCGGCGGCGCCGATCTCGGTCCTGGCGATGTCGCGCAGCCGCAGCGGCGCGCCGCCCGCTCCGGTCGTGATGACCTGCTCATCGAATTGCTCGGGCGAGGTGAGGCGACCCTGCGCCTGCAGGTTCACCTCGAAGGCGCCCGCACCAGTGGCGCGTGGCGCCTGGCCGATGGCGCCGGCGGCAACCTGGGCATTGGCGCGGCGGAGCGCGTCCAGCACGTCGCCCGGCGCCAAGCCGTGCGCGGCGACCCGGTCGGGGTCGAGCCAGACCCGCATGGCGTAGTCGCGCGCGCCGAAGACCTGCGCGTCGCCGACGCCGTCCAGCCGTGTCAACCGGTCCTTGATCGCCAGGGTGGCGAAGTTGGAGATGTATTCCTGGCTTCGACTGCCGTCGGGGGAGGTCAAGTGCACGACCATCAGCAGGTCGGGCGAAGCCTTCTTCACGGTGATGCCGAGCCGCCGCACGTCCTCGGGCAGCCGCGGCTCGGCGATCGCGACGCGGTTCTGCACCAGCACCTGCGCCTGGTCGATATTGGTGCCCTGCTGGAACACCACGCTGATCGTCACCCGACCATCGCCGGTCGACTGGGAGGAGAGGTACAACATGCCATCGACGCCGTTCACCTCCTGCTCGATCGGGCCGGCGACAGTGGCGGCGATGGTCTCGGCCGAGGCGCCGGGATAGAGCGCGGTAACCTGCACGGTCGGCGGGGCGATGTCGGGGTACTCGGCGATTGGCAGCCGCCATGCGGCAATGCCGCCGACCAGGGTGATCGCTATGGCGAGCACGGCGGCGAAGACGGGGCGGTCGATGAAGAAGCGGGCGAGGCGCATGGCGCGGTGTTCCTGGGAGGAGGCGGAAAACCGGCCCCCGGCGGCCCATCGCGGCCGGCGACCAGGGGACGCCGCGCGCGATGGTTCACGGATGGCGAGGCCGGCCGCAGCCGGCCCCGGCCGGGAGGTCGGTCAGTCGGCGGCGGCCATGGGGCCCGGCCCGATGCGGCCGAGTTCCGCGGTGACGTGGGCGCCCGGGCGGGCACGGTGCAGGCCGCCGATGATCACCCGATCCTCCGGCGCCAGGCCGCTGCGCACGACACGCAGCCCATCCACCAGTGGGCCCAGCAGGACGGTGCGCGGCGAGACCGTGCCGTCCGACGCAACGGTCAGAACCATGCGGCCGGACTGGTCGGCCATGATCGCGGCATCGGGCACCATCAGTGCCGGGGCCTCGCCGGCAAACAGGCGAAGGCGGGCGAAGCTGCCGGGCGTGAGGAAGAGGTCCGGGTTCGGCACCACGGCGCGACCGCGAATCGTGCCGCTGCGGGCGTCGAAGCCGCTGTCGACGAAGTCCATGCGCCCCTCGCGGCGGAAGTCGGGCTCGTCCAGCAGCCGTAGCTGGACCACCGTGTCGGCTTGGCCAGCGCCGCGCCGCATGCCGCCCCGTGTCGCCCGCGCATAGCGCAGGTATTCGGTCTCGCTTGCATCAAAGGAAACATAGATCGGGTCGAGTGCCACAAGCGTGGTCAGCAGGGTGGTCCCCTGCTGCACCAGGTTGCCGGCATCGACGCGGCGGTCGCTCACGCGGCCCGGGCGCGGCGCGCGGATTTCGGAGAATTCGAGGTCGAGTTCCGCCTGGTGCAGCGCGGCACGGGCGGCGGCGAGGCCGGCCTGCCCCTCCCGAAGCGCGCTGCGCCTCGTGTCCATCTCGGACTCCGGTGCGAAGCGCTGCTGCACCAGCGGCGTGTAGCGCTGTACCTGTTGCTCGGCGAGGGTGAGCCGCGCCTCGTTGCGGGCGACCTCGGCGCGGGCATTCTCGACCGCAATCTGGAAGGGTCGCTGGTCCAGCGTGAAAAGCAGCTCGCCGGCACGGACCAGGGCGCCGTCCTGGAAATGCACCTGCATTACCTGGCCGGAGACCCGCGGTCGGATCTCGACCCGGGCCGAAGGTTCAATCCGGGCGGTGTGCTCGTTCCATTCCGCCACCTGACGGGCCAGCGGCGTGGCCACGGTGACTGGGGGCGCGGCGGGGGTGCCCTGCGCCCGAACCGGGGGTGCCAGCGCCGTGCCGGCCAGCAGCGCCAGAGCCGTCGCGCCCTGCACAAGCCGGTTTGCCTGCCGCGGGGCGAGTCCGGCCTGGGTCCGGTTCAGCCAATCAATCCAGGGACTTGCGTCGTTCTCGCTCATTAGGGCCTTGCGATGATCAGAGGGCATCGCCATTCTCCAGGGCCAGATGATACCGACCGGTTCGTCTCAAAGTAAGTGACCGGTCAGTATCAGCAAGTCGGAATGGCCGCGGCGTCTATCACGCTGCCGAGAGGAGAGGGAGACCGCCATGTCCAGCGCCACTGCCGACCGGCCGAAGGCAGCGCAGCGCATCCAGAGCGCGGCGAAGGACCTGTTCTACCGTCAGGGCATCCGGGCCACCGGGGTCGAGGAGGTGTGCCGCGTCGCCGAGGCGACCAAGATGAGTCTCTACCGCGCTTATCCCAGCAAGGATGCGCTGGTCGCCGCCATCCTCGCGGAGGATGCAGCAGCCTACGATGCCTGGTTTGCGGCGGTGACGGAGCCCGCCCCGACGCCGGCGGCGAAGTTGCGCGCGGTGGTGGCGGCGATCGCGGCGAAGCTCCAGGAGCCCGACTATCGCGGCTGCCCGCTTCTGCTGGCACAGGCGGAGTTTCCTGACCCGGAGCACCCGACGCATCAGGCGGTGGCCGCGCATAAAAGCCGCATGCGGGCGGGGCTGGCAGAGCTCGCCAGGGAAGCCGGCGCGACGCGGCCGGAACTGGTGGGCGACACGCTGGCGATGCTGATCGATGGCGCTTGGTCGGCCCTGCCCTATCTTGGCGGCCCCAGGGCGGGCGAGGTGCTCCGCGAGGGTGCGGAGGTCGTCCTGCGTGATTCGATTGGGCAGTGACGCGCCTTTGCTTGCTGGCAACCTTGCCGGCACCACGAAGTCATGCACGGCGGCTCGGAATTGATCCGGCACTGATGCCAAAGCCTTTGCGCTCGGTCGACCGAACGAGGAGCTTGCGCGAGCCCTGTTCGGGGCATGCTGCAAACCGGCGCGTGTCAATCACCGTGTTGGACGCGCATGATGGCAGCCGTCCTCCTCGTCGTCACAGAGTCCGGATGAAAGCGGACCCAGGAGCGCATCTGCTCCACTAAACCGTCGGCCGCGCGCGTAGGCCTTCGCGGGTCAGACTGACCTGGTTCGGTCCTTTGCTCTGGAAAGAGCGGGATGAGGCTTTCCAGCCTTTTCACGTCGATCCGTCGAGTGCGAGGTCGAGGCGCAGCACGTTCACGCGCGGATCGCCGAACACACCGAGTTGCCGCCCCTCGGTGTATGCCGCCACCAACTCTGCCAGCCGCGCTTCGGACATGCCGCGGGCCTGCGCCACGCGACGGATCTGCCGCGCTGCATTCTCCGGGCTGACATGCGGGTCGAGCCCGGCGCCCGAGGCCTGGACGGCATCCGCCGGCACGGGTCCGCCGCCGAGGGCCGCGACGCGCGCCTTCACCGCGTCGAGCAGCGCCGCCGAGGTTGGGCCAAGCTGCGAGGCGGCGGACGCGGCGGCGTTGTAGGGCGCCGGCGTGGTCGCCGAGGGACGAGGCTGGAAGTAGCAGTCCGCGGTGAAGTCCTGCCCGAGCAACGCGGAGCCGACGACCCGGCCGTCGCGCTCGATCAGGCTGCCGCCGGCCTGGGTAGGGAAGACCAGCCCGGCCATCCCGGTGAAGGCCAGCGGTACGGCGAGGCCGAGGAGCAGGGTGAACAGCACCACGAGCGCAATGGCCGGGCGGAGGACGGATGTCATGGTCAGGCAAGCCCCAGCAGGACGAGGAGGAGATCGATCAGCTTGATCCCGACAAAGGGCGCGACGAGGCCGCCCAGGCCGTAGATCAGCAGGTTGCGTCGCAGCAGCGCGGCCGCGCCGACCGGTACATAGGCGACACCGCGCAAGGCCAGCGGCACCAGGGCAACGATGATCAGCGCGTTGAAGATGACGGCGGAGAGGATCGCGCTCTCCGGGGAGGCGAGCCGCATGACGTTCAGCGCCCCCAGCTCCGGATAGCTCGCCGCGAAGATCGCCGGCAGGATGGCGAAGTACTTCGCCACGTCGTTGGCTATGGAGAAGGTGGTCAGCGCGCCGCGGGTGATCAGCAGCTGCTTGCCGATCTCCACCACTTCGATCAGCTTGGTGGGGTCGCTGTCGAGGTCCACCATGTTGCCGGCCTCGCGCGCTGCCTGCGTGCCGGTCTGCATGGCCAGCCCGACATCGGCCTGTGCGAGGGCGGGCGCATCGTTGGTGCCGTCACCGGCCATCGCCACCAGCCGCCCCTCGGCCTGGGCACGGCGGATATACGCAAGCTTGTCCTCGGGCGTCGCTTCCGCGATGAAGTCGTCCACCCCGGCCTCGGCGGCAATGGCGGCGGCGGTCAGCCGGTTGTCGCCGGTAACCATGACGGTGCGGATGCCCATCCGGCGCAGCGCGTCGAAGCGGGCGCGCATGCCCGTCTTCACGATGTCCTTCAGCTCGATCGCGCCGAGCAGCCGGCCGTCCATGGCGACGGCCAGCGGCGTGGCGCCGGCGCGCGCGATGCGATCCACCGCCTCGCGCAGCGCCGGCGGCGGCTCGGTGCCGAGCATGCGGGCAAGGCTGTCCACCGCACCCTTTCGGTATGCGCCGGTTGGCAGGTCGAGGCCGGAGATGCGCGTCTGTGCGGTGAAGGGCGACACCCGCGCCCCGGCCGGCAGCGCCGGGGCGGCGATCCCGTTGCGCTCCCGCGCGAAGGCCAGGATGGATCGTCCCTCCGGCGTCTCGTCGGCCAGGCTGGACAATGCCGCGGCCTCCGCCAGCTCGCGCTCCGTCACGCCCGGGACGGGGATGAACCCGGCCGCCTGGCGGTTGCCGAGCGTGATGGTGCCGGTCTTGTCGAGCAGCAGCACGTCGACGTCGCCGGCGGCCTCCACCGCGCGGCCCGAGGTTGCGAGCACGTTGAAGCGCACCAGGCGGTCCATCCCCGCGATGCCGATCGCCGATAGCAGGCCACCGATCGTCGTGGGTATCAGCGTGACCAGCAGCGCCGCGAGCACCGGTACGGAGGGCGGCCGGCCGCCCCATGACGCCAGCCCCACCAGCGTGGCTACCGCGATCAGGAAGATGATCGTCATGCCGGCCAGCAGGATGTCGAGCGCGATCTCGTTCGGCGTCTTCTGCCGGCCCGCGCCCTCGACCAGGGCGATCATGCGGTCGAGGAAAGTGGCGCCGGGCGCCGCCGTGATGCGCAGCACGAGCCAGTCGGAGACGACCAGCGTGCCGCCGGTGACGGCGCTGCGGTCGCCGCCGCTCTCGCGGATCACGGGCGCGGATTCACCGGTCACCGCCGCCTCGTTCACGCTGGCGATGCCCTCCACCACCTCGCCGTCGGAGGGGATGAGGTCGCCGGCCTCGGCCAGCACCAGGTCGCCCACGCGCAGGTCCGTGGCCGCGCGCGGCTGCCACAGCGCGCGGTCGTCGCCTCGCACCAGCAGCTTGGCGCGGGCATCGGTGCGTGTGCGCCGCAGGCTTTCCGCCTGGGCGCGGCCGCGGCCTTCCGCCACCGCTTCCGCGAAGGTGGAGAAGAGGACGGTCAGCCAGAGCCAGAGCGCGATGCCGACCTGGAAGGTCCAGGGCTCGCCGAGCAGCGCTGCCCGGCCCGACAGGATCGTCACCAGGATCGCCACGACCTCGGTGACGAAGATCACGGGGTTCCGCACGAGGCGCCGCGGGTCGAGCTTCCGGAGCGCGTCGAGCGCGGCGCGCCGAAGAATCGGGTGGGTGAGCAGCGCGGCGCGGCGTGTGCCGCGGCGGGCCTCGTCGGCCGGGATGGCTTGCGTCATGTTCATCGGGGTCGGCCTCAGAAGATCTTGCCGGCGGCGAGTACGAAATGCTCGGCAACCGGGCCGAGCGCGAGGGCGGGCATGAACTGCAGCCCGCCGAGGATCAGGATCAGCCCGGCCAGCAGTCCGGCGAAGAGCGGCCCATGCGTCGGGAAGGTCCCGGTCGAGGCGGCCAGTTTCGGCTTCGCCGCGAGGCTCCCCGCGATCGCCATCATCGGCACGATATAGGCAAAGCGGCCGAGCAGCATGGCGATGCCGAGGGTCGCATCCAGCCAGGGCGTGTCCGCCGCGAGCCCGCCGAAGGCGGAGCCGTTGTTCCCGGCAGCCGAGCTATAGGCGTAGAGCATCTCCGTCAGTCCATGCGGCCCGGCGTCCTGGATCGAGGATGCCGCCGCTGGCAGCACGAGGGAGACCGCGGTGAAGCCGAGGATCACGGCCGGCAGCACCAGCACCGCCAGCATCGCCAGCTTCACCTCCCGCGCCTGCACCTTCTTGCCGAGGTACTCAGGCGTGCGGCCAACCATCAGGCCGGCGACGAAGACCGCCAGCAGCACGAAGACGAGCATGCCGTAGAGGCCCGAGCCGACGCCGCCCGGCAGCACCTCGCCAAGCTGCATCAGGAACAGCGGCACCAAGCCGCCGAGCGGGGTGAAGCTGTCGAACATCGCGTTCACCGCACCGTTGCTGGCACCCGTCGTCGTCGCCGTGAACAGCGCCACCAGGGCCTGGCCGAAGCGGACCTCCTTGCCCTCCATGTTGCCCATGGCGGGATCGACTCCGGCGGCAAGGTGCAGCGGGTTCCCGCCGGCCTCGGCGGCATAGACGATCCATGTCCCGGCGATGACGAAGGCCAGCATCACCGCCAGCAGCGCCCGGCCCTGACGAATGTCGCGGACGATATGGCCGAAGGTCAGCACCAACGCGAAAGGGATCACCTGGTGCGACCAGATCTGCAGGCTCGTCGCCAGCGCGGAGGGGCCCTCGAAGGGATGCGCCGAATTCGCGCCGAAGAAGCCGCCGCCATTGGTGCCGAGATGCTTGATGGCGACCTGGAAAGCCGCCGGGCCGAGCGGGATGGTCTGCGTGCCGCCCTCCAGCGTCGTCGCCTCGACATAGGCGGCGAGCGTCTGCGGCATGCCCAAGGCGACGAAGGCGAGACCGACGAGGATCGCCAGCGGCAACAGTACATAGAGATTCAACCGCACGAAGTCGGCCCAGAAATTGCCGAGATCCTTGAGGCCGCCGCCGGAGAAGGCGCGGCAGAGCGCGAGGGCAAGCGCCATGCCGGTGGCCGCCGAGAGGAAATTCTGCACCGTGAGCCCGGCCATCTGGCTGAGGTAGCTCATTGCCGCCTCGCCGCTGTAGGCCTGCCAGTTCGTGTTGGTGACGAAGGAAACGGCGGTGTTGAAGGCGAGCCAGGGCGACAGGCCGCCGAAGCCCTGCGGGTTGAAGGGCAGCAGCCCCTGCAGCCGCAGCAGCGCGTAGAGCAGCAGGAAGCCGGCGAGGTTCGTCGCCAGCATGGCCAGCGTATAGCCCTGCCACCCCATGCCGCGCGCCGGGTCGATCCCGCCCGCGGTGTAGATGGCGCGCTCGAGTGGCGCGAGGAGAGTGACGCGGCCCGCGGCGACGGCCGCTATGGCACGCGCCAGCGGGATGGCGGCTGCCACGACGGCGGCCATGACGAGCGCGATCTGCGCCCAGCCGAGGATGGTCATGGGATCACAGGTCCTCGGGGCGAAGCAGCGCCCAAAGCAGGTAGAGCAGGAGCGCTGCGGCGACGCCGCCGCCGAGGGTCAGCTCGGTCACGGCGCTCACACCCGCTCGCAGGCGGCGACATAGGCCGCGAGCAGGCTGAAGGCGCCCACGCCTAGCGCCAGCAGGAGAAGATCAGGCACGCAATGCTCCCTTAGAAGGACCGGACAGGGCGTAGCCGCGCGGCGCGTAAAGGCTCCATGCGGGATCGGGGCGGTCCGCATAAAGGCGGCATAAAGACGCGGGCGCTGCCGCGCCGCGCCTGCTATCTGACGCGGCATGGCCGAGGGACCCGCCCGCCCCGATCCCGATGCCCTGCTCGCGCTCGTGCGGCAGGAGGATCGCGGCCGGCTGAAGGTCTTCCTCGGTGCTGCCCCTGGCGTCGGCAAGACCATGGAAATGCTGGCCGAGGCACGCCGCCGCCTCGCCGGCGGCAGCGACGTGCTGGTCGGCATCGTCGAGACGCATGGGCGGGCCGAGACCCAGGCGGCGATCGGCGACCTGCCGATCCTGCCGCGCGCCCGGATCGCCTATCGCGGCCAGTCGCTCGAGGCCTTCGACCTGGATGGCGCACTCGCACGCCGGCCGGGGATCCTGCTGCTGGACGAGCTTGCCCACACCAACGTTCCCGGCAGCCGCCACCCGAAACGCTGGCAGGATGCCGAGGAGCTGCGCGAGGCCGGCGTCGAGGTCTGGACGACGATGAACGTTCAGCATCTCGAGAGCCTGTCGGAGGCGGTCGCCCGCATCACCGGCGTTCGCGTGGCGGAGACAGTGCCCGACCGCGTCCTCGCCGAGGCGGATGCGGTGGAACTGATCGACATCCCGCCCTCCGAGTTGATCGAGCGGATGCGCCAAGGCCGCATCTACTGTCCCGACCAGGCAAGCCGTGCGCTGCGCGGCTTCTTCCGGGAGGGCAACCTTGCCGCACTGCGCGAGATGGCGCTGCGCCGGACCGCCGAGCGGGTTGACGCCGACGTCACCGGCTACATGCGCGCCAATGCCATTGCCGGCCCCTGGCCGGCCGGCGACCGCGTCATGGCCCTGGTCGGCGCCGACCCCGCGTCGGAGAGGGTGGTGCGCGAGGCACGGCGGGTCGCGGACGCCCTGAAGGCGCCGCTGGTCGCGCTGCATGTCGAGCAGCCCAGCTCGGCACCGGGCCCCGATCCCAGCCCGGCGCTTCGCCTGGCCGAACGGCTGGGAGCGACGACGGTGACCTCGGCCGCGGCTGACCTGCCAGCCGCGATTCTGCGAGAAGCGCGGGCGCGCAACGTCACCCATCTCGTGATCGGCCGCGGCCGCCCGTCCCGCTGGCGGCGCCTGGCAGGACGGACGCTGTCCGGCGCGTTGCTGCGGCAGGCGACCGACTTCACCCTGCACCTGGTGCCGGAGGCAACCGGCGCAGCGCGGCCCGCGTCCGCCGAAGCCCGGCCGCTGCCCGCCTGGGCGGGCTGGGCCGCGATCCCGGCCCTCGTCGCGGGGGCAACCGCGGTGGGCCTCGCCTTCGACGGCGCGGTGCCCGAAGGTGCGCTCGGCATGGTCTACCTCGTGCCGATCGTTGCCGCCGCCGTGGGCTTCGGGCCGGTGCATGGCGGCGTCGCCGCGGCGCTCTCCTTTCTCGCCTGGAACTTCCTGTTCCTGCCGCCGCGCTACACGCTGAGCATCGCCGGGCCGCAGGACGTGGTCGGCGTGGTGGTCTTCGCCCTGGTCGCCCTGCTGCTGGCCGGCACCACGGGCGGGCTGGGCCGCTCCGTCCGGGCCGCGCGGGCCCGCATGCTCGGCCTGCGCCGCCTCGTCGAGTTCAGCCGGCGGCTCGGCGCGGCGGGCGACAAAGGCGACCTCATGCAGGCGATCGCGGAGGAGGCCTCACGGATCGCCGGCGGTCCCGCCTGTGTGCTGCTTCTCCTGCCGCCGCTGCCGGGCGAGGCCGCGCCGGAGCCGGTGCTGCGCGCCGCCGTCCCGATCGAGGCCGAGCCGGACGAGGCGAGCATGGCGGCGGCGCGCTGGGCCGCCGCGAACCGGCGCGCGGCCGGGCGCGGCACCGACACCCTGCCATCCGCCGCCTGGCAGTTCCGCCCCATGCGCACGGCGCACGGGCTTGCCGGCCTTGTCGGCCTGCGCCAGCCCGAGGGAGGCGGTGCCCTGCACGGCGAGGCCGACCGCGCGCTGGATGCGCTGCTCGATCAGGCCGCCGTCGCGCTCGAACGTGCCGAGCTGATGGAGGAGCGCGCCCGCGGCGAGGCGCGGGCCGAGACCGAGGTGCTGCGCACCGCGCTGCTCACCTCGCTCGGCCACGATCTCAGGACGCCGCTGACCTCCATCCGCGGGGCGATCGCCACGCTGCGGACCTCCGGCCCTGCGCTGTCGGAGGCGACGCGGGCCGACCTGCTCGCCGCGGCGGAGGAGGAAACCGAGCGGCTCTCGCGCTGGATCGCCAATATCCTCGGCATCGTGCGCATCGAGAGCCGGCAGATCGAGCCGCGGCGCGAGACGGTGGACCTGGCCGAGGCGGCGGAGACCGCGGTGGCGCGCAGCGTGCGGGCGCAGGGGCGGGAGATCGCGCTCGCCCCCGGGGCGCGCCTGGCCGCGCCGCGCCTGGACCCCGCGCTGCTCGACCAGGTGCTCGCCAACCTGCTGGACAATGCGCTGAAATTCTCCGGGCCGGGCGGCCATGTCGCCGTGCGGCTCCGCCGGGAGGGGGCGGAGGTGGCCATCGCGGTCGAGGATGACGGGCCGGGCATCCCGCGGGCGGACCTGCACCGGGTCTTCGATCCCTTCTTCCGGGCGACCCGAACCGACCGCGTTGCCGCCGGCAGCGGGCTCGGCCTTGCCATCTGCCGCGGGCTCGTCCACGCCATGGGCGGCCGAATCGCGGCCGAGAGCCCGACGCTTCCGAACGGACGGGGCACGCGGATGCTGGTGAGGGTCCCCGGCGCATGAGCGAGGTTGGGCCGGTCCGTATCCTCGTCGTCGACGACGAACCGCAGATTCACCGCTTCCTCGGCCCGGCGCTGGAGGCGGCCGGCTACATGCCGCTGCGCGCGGCGACGATGGCGGAAGGCCTGCGCCTCGGGGCCGAGCGTTCGCCGGCCCTGGTGCTGCTCGATCTCGGCCTGCCCGACAGCGACGGCAAGCTGGCCATCCCGCGGCTGCGGGCCTTCACCGCGGCACCGGTCGTCGTGCTCTCCGCCCGCGACCAGGAGGCCGAGAAGGTGGCTGCCCTCGACGCCGGGGCCGACGACTACGTCGAGAAGCCTTTTGCGCTTGGCGAGCTGCTGGCCCGCATCCGCGCCGCGCTGCGGCGCGCCGGCGCCGCGACACGGCCGCCCACGGAGACGGTCGTCCGGCTCGGCCCGCTGGAGGTGGATCTTGGCCGCCGGACGGCGCGGGTGGAGGGGGCCGAGCCGCTGAAGCTGACACCGCGCGAGTGGAACCTGCTCGCCGCGCTCGTCCGCGGCGGCGAGGGTCGTGTGGTCACCCAGCGCCAGCTCCTGACGGCGGTCTGGGGGCCGGCCCATGTCGAGGACGCCCAGTACCTGCGCGTCTATATCGGCCATCTGCGGCAGAAGCTCGGGCCGGCGGCGGGCCTCATCCGAACCGAGCCGGGCGTGGGCTACCGGTTCGGCGGCGAGTAAGGGCGAGAGCCGGCGGGAAACACAGGTGCGGAACGGCCGCACAGGCGTGCCCGCTGCTGCTCCGCCCACGAGCAATCAAGGCCTGCTTGCGCCCAAGCCGTCGTCCAGAGCCGCCCGTCAGGGCTCGGCCACCGAACGCAGCCGCCGCCGTAGCAGGGCGGCTGCTGCCCGGATCGCCGTCACTCACGGCGCTTTGGCCCGACGCGTCGCCCGCGCCCGCTCCAGGGACGCCGCCTTCCGGCGTTCCTCCCGGAGAATGTCGATCGTCGGCTGCCACCAGCCACGCGACAGGTCGGCCGGGCCGGGGGCTGTCCGTGCGGGCCAGGCCCGGACCAGCTCGGCATGGGTTGGTCTCCTCCAGGTCGCCCAGATCAGCGCGGCGGGGCCGGCGGTGACGCCGGGATAGGCGCGATCGGCGATCCCGGGCTCGACAAGCTCGCCGGTGACCGCCTCGAACACCGCAGGGCCCGCATGGGTCATCAGCACGCGGCCGAGTGGCGGCAGCGTATCTTCCGGCACGGGATAGCGATGCCGGCGGCGTTCGGCCGCCTCGGCACGCCGGGCCTCGTGCTCGGGCGAAGACCGGCGGCTTTCCGCGCGCTTCCGGCGCTCCCCGGGCTCGGCCTGGCGGGCGGCATCCTCGATGGCGGGCCAGCGCCTGCGCAGGTCCTCCAATGACCGGAACGGTATGCGCCACACCTTAGATGCCGCATCCCACCGTGCCCAGGGAACCGCCCGAAGCTCGGCGATGACGGCGCGGGAATAGGGCGTCCGCACCGCGAGGTCGTCGGCGACCTCCAGGTAGCGGCTCGTGATCGGCTCGAAGGCGAAGGCGTCGCGGCCGCGCTGGTCGGCATGGGCCAACACGCCCGTCCAAGCCCGGCTCATCCATGCCGTCAGGCGTCGTTCCGCCCGCTTGCCCGGCACGAACCAGGCACTCAGGTCGTCGCGCCACCGCGCCCGCGGGAATGCCTCGCGAAAGCGCTCCACGGTCATGCGGTCATACGGGAAGGCAGCCGTCGCCCCGGGCGCGCCGTCGTCGGCGTCCCGCTGCGTCGCGCTGAACTCGACCATCTCATCGGCCACCGGTTGCTCCCTCCGTTGAAGTGGAAGTCGCCGTCCTGCCCGCTTCCGGCCTTCCTTCAGTAATTCTGGCGCGTCTCTCCCGCGGCCGCACTCGGGCGGCTCAGGAGATGTGCCGTGCAACGCAAGACATCAGCTGCCACGCTTCCGCATCGGTGGCGCTTGGTGCCACGAAGCAAGGGACGCCTCATCGGGCCCAAGCCATCGCTCAGCTCCAGGCAAGTATGGGACACAGGGTAGTCCCGGCACACTGCCCGTAAGCGGGGGAGGGCCTGCGAAGCGCCCGCTCACAGCGCTGGGCACGACCTGCACCCGGGTGGCGGACCATGCGGAAAGCGGCCCTACGCCGCTGCCGCGCGGCATGTCCCCGCCGAGTCGCCGGGTCAGGGTCGTCGCGGCCTCCGCCGGGATCGGCCGCACGGCAACGACCACCTCCGGCGTCCACCGGCTGACGGGCGCCGAGAGGGCGAGCGCGCCGGCCGGGACATCGCCGGGCCCGAAGACCGGCACGGCGATTGCCCCGGATGCGGGTCGGTCGCCCCCAGGGTGACGATCGGCAGCTCGAGCGGCAGCGCATCGCCGACCCGGACGTGCATCCGCAGCAGGTGCGGGCTGTCGGCGCGGAACAGGCACAGGCGCTGTTCGCCACGGCGGACATGGAAGGCCGCCGTCTCGGCGGTGCGGGCCACGAGTGCCTCCGGCACCGGCATCACATGCGCCCGCATGCGGAAGGACTGGGTGTAGATCGTGCCGAGCCGCAGCACCTCCGCGTCCAGCCGGTATCCGCCGTCCTCGGTTCGTGCCGGGTGGCCATGCGCCTCCAGCGAGACCGCGGCATCGTCGACGAGACGGCTCTGCTGGACGCGCTCGATGCCGGGCACTTGGCCTGGGCCGGCGTCGATGTTTTCGAGAAGGAGCCGCTGGACCTGGCCAGCCCGCTCCGCGGCCATCCGCGCGTGCTGCCGACGCCGCACCTCGCGCCCAATACCCCGCGCGGCGCGGTCGGCACGGCGGAGAGCATCGTCGTCCTGGCCGGCCGGCAGCCGGCCTTGGACGGCGCGATCGTGGTGCCGGGCTCGCTCCGTCTCGCGGCAGCCTGAGCGACGAGGGCAGCAGCCGGACCAGAGCCCAGCCTGCTTACGATCAGCGCCGGAGTCAGCGCATCCATATCCCCCGATCACGAAACACAGGCAATCTGGCTCAGGCCTGACGCCCCGCGCGATTCCAACCCCGCCCAGCATCACCGAGTGGCTCGTGGCCCGTCTCGGTCACCACGATGGTGTCCTCGAGCTTGATGAAGCCACGGGCCGGATGGAGCAGTGTCGTTTCGACCGAAAGGACCATCCCCGCTTCGAGCGCACGCCCGGCATCATGCGCCGCGTACGGGATCGGGCCAGTGGCTGTCAGCCAGGGTGCCTCGTGCTGTACCAAGCCCATGCCGTGCGCCAGGAATTCCAGGTGCGTGGACAAAGGCGACGCGGCCGCAGCTTCCTCGCCGGCGGATTGCACTTCACCGCCCAACACACCAGCACGGATTCTACTGCGGGCCATTTGCTGAATCGAATCCACTTCAGCGAGCAGATCCTCCAACTCGCTATCCGGCTCGCCGACGATGCCCATGCGGCAGAGGTCGCCGATATAGCCCTGGTACCGCCCGCCGGAATCGAGCGAGAGAATGTCGCCTTCCTGGATCGGTTGTGCTGAAGCAGCTCGATTAAGGCCGGCACCGGCAGTAATGAGACAATATTCGAAGGTCAGGCCGCGGTGCTCCTCCTCCCGCCGCAGTCGTGCCACAAGTTCAGACTTCGTCTGGCCCGGCGCGCAGGCGGCAAAGGTGGCGAGCATGGACTCGACCACCCGCTCGGAGGCTTCGCGCAGCAACACGAGCTCGGCCGGGCTCTTGCGGGCACGCAAGCGCTCGAGCGCCTGGCTGGCATCGAGAAGCGCGCAGTTTGCCAACCCGTCGCGCAGTACGGCAGCGGAGTCGGAAGGCAGATATGCTGGCTCGATACCGACCCGGCGCAGCGGCACATCGAGGCCGCGCAGATAAGCGACCGCATGCTCGATGGCATCCGTGGTAGTGCCGGACACCGTCTTCACGACCGGCGTCCAGAACCGCCCGAGCTGGTGCTCGTGTTTCTCCAGGCGATGCGCGATGTAAGCCGTCAGCTCCGGCCGCTCGCGGACGTACACCATGACCGGCAGGTAGCGGCTCAAGCCGATGGCATCACGGTGATCAAAGAAAGGAAAGCTGTAGCCGCCGAGCATGTACTGAGCCGCTTGGCGCGAGGTCGTGACCACGGCGTCAACATCTGCCGCGCCGAGCAGTGAGTCGAGGCGACTTGCGTCAAAGGGCGGCCTCCCCTGCACGACACGGCTCGCTTCTGCAACAGACTCAACGACGGATCGGGATTGCGTGGTGGCGGACATGGCACGTCTCCCCTTTAAGCAGCACGCGTTGCAGATAGTGGGCAGCAAGACGGTGGCGCATGCAAGGTCTGAGCGCCCCAATCTGCTCGCAGTGGTCGAAGGGACTTGGCTTCTCGCCGAAGCATTTCGATCGCGGTAGCTGGTATGGCCGCCGGTTGATAAGCCTGTCCTGTTGGCGTCACTAGGTTGCCATCGACTGTATCCAATGCTCGAGAAAGGCGCGCAGCGACATCTTGGCGCCCCGGCTCGCGTTCGCCCGCCGTCGATTGTTAAACGCCCGGAACCGCGCGCATGAGGCGTGTGCATCGATCGGAATTGACCTGCCCCCGAACTTCAAACTGGTGACAAGCGGGAAAATTCTCGGTCAGGCTCTGCCGTGCTGACTGAGGAGACGGGCCATGAGGCGGTCCCCGTTCACCGACCAGCAGATCACTTTCATCCTGCGTCAGGTCGAGGAAGGGACAGCGGTGGAGGAGGTCTGCCGGAAGGCGGGCATTTCCATCCGGACCGACGACCGCTGACGCAAGAAGTATGGTGGCCTGATGCCGTCCGAGATGCGGCGGCTGAAGCAGCTCGAAAAGGGAAGCCGGCGGCTGCCGCGGCCGGTGGTGCACCTGTCCCTCGACAAGGAAGTGCCGCAGGACGTCGTCCGCCGAAAGCCATGAAGCCTGAGCGCTGCCGGGGGGATTGTGGACCTTCTCCGAGGTGCCTTGCGGGTGAGCGCGCGACGGGGCTGCGCGGTGCTGAGGGGCGCCGCGCTCGTCGTACCATCGCCACTCCAGGCGGGGCACGCAGGCAGAGCTTGGCAAGCGCATCGAGCAGCAGCAGGGCGCGGTCGCGGGTGCCGGCGAGGCCGGGGCCGCAGCCGGCGACAAGGCGGCGGACCTCGGCGGTGGTCAGCGCCGCGGCCTGCCGCGCCGGGGCGCCGTGCCGGCGGAGGATGCCGCGCAGGGTGTGGCGGATCGCTGGGTCGCCGGGGTTCCAGGGATGCCCGGCGAGCGCGTGCGCCTGGCCGATCGCCGAGAGCCGCCGGCGCAGGGCGCTGCGGCCGTGGGTGGAGGCCATGGAGGCGAAATAGGCGGCGATCGCCTGCGGTGCCACGGGGAGAGACTGGTGGCCGTGCCGGCCGCACCACGCGGCCCAGTCGGCGCGGTAGGCCCGGCGGGTCGCGGCCAGCAGGCTTTCGGTGAGGTAGGCGGCCGCTGCTGTGGCGGGGACAGTGGCCGATGCGGCGCGCGCGGGCAGGTCGGACATGCCGAGATTTCAGCCGCCGGGCCTGTGTGCCCACGCCTTGGCGGCCGCCAGATGCCGGTCCCAGCCCAGGGTGGTGGTGATGCTCTGCTCGAGTGCGCCACGACCGGACACCAGCAACACCACACCTGCCGCCCCCGTCAGCAGCGACAGGTCGAGTGGCACGGCATAACCCCTCTGCCTCCACCAGCAGGGCGGCTGGCGTGGCAAGCAGCAGGGCGATGCCGCGTTCGGTCTATCTCGAACCTCATCGGCTCGATCGCAGCACCCGCGACAGACCCTCGACCGAGTAGGGCTTGTTCAGCAGCTCGAACCCTTGGGTGCCGCCGTGCGCCAGCACGTGGCTGTAGCCGCTGGTGAGGACGACCGGCAGGTCCGGCCACCGGCACCGGATCGCCTTCCCGAGTTCCACACCGTTCATCCCCGGCATGACCACGTCGGAGAACACCACGTCAAACCGGCTCGCATCGTCCGTCAGCAGCTCGAGCGCCGCTTTGGCGTTCGATGCCCAGGTGGCGACGTAGCCGAGGTCCTCCAGCATCTGCCGAGCGAACTCACCAACCTGGGTGTTGTCCTCAACCAGAAGCACGTTCCGGCGTCCATCCACAGGCGTATCAGCCTCCCCCCCTGACAACGTCGGCTGCACCACCAGCTTCGCTTCCGTCTGAGGGAGATAGAGGGTGAAGGTTGAGCCTCGGCCGACCTCGCTCTCGACCTGGAGCTCGCCACCGGATTGCTTGGCAAAGCCATAGACCTGACTCAGGCCGAGGCCGGTCCCCTTGCCCGGCTCCTTGGTCGTGAAGAACGGCTCGAAGATCCGTCCCAACATTTCCGACGCGATCCCTATCCCCATGTCGGATAACGACACCGCAACGAAGGCGCCGGGTGTGCCCGCGTGCCCCCGGGTCGGTGGCACCTTGGATGCCAGCCAGGTTCGCAGCGTCAAGCGGCCCTCGCCTTCCATCGCGTCGCGCGCGTTTACCGCAAGGTTGACCAGTGCCGTCTCGAACTGGCTCGGGTCTGCCTCCACCGTGCAACCTTGGCATTCAATCGAAGTCTCGATCGCCACGCGCACCCCCACCAGCGGGCGGACGAGTTCGACGACCGACCGAACCCGCTCACCGACGACGAAGACCTCGGGCTTGAGCGGCTGACGTCGCGCAAAGGCCAGCAGTTGCCCCGTGAGCTTGGCCGCCCGGTCCGCTGTTTCCACGATGGCTTCCACATACCGCCGCCGCCGCTCTTCGGGCAGGTTCGACCGCCGGAGCAGCCCCGCAGACGAGCGAATGATGGTCAGCAGGTTGTTGAAGTCATGCGCTACTCCGCCGGTAAGCTGCCCCACGGCCTCTAGCTTCTGGCTTTGCCGCAGCGCCTCCTCTTGGCGCCGGAACTCGGTCGCGCGGTGCGCCACCTCGACCTCGAGATGTTCATTCAACCGCCGCAGTTCCCGCTCCGACTGCCGGCGCTCAGTGACGTCGAGCATGGCGCCAATCATCCGCAGTGGCTCGCCATTCGGGCCGCGCACCATGTAGCCGCGGTCGAGCACGTCAGCGTAACCATCGTCGGCCCGCCGGAAACGATACTCGTCGGCCCAGCGATCACCACCGCCCTTGATCACCGCATGAATGGACCGGGAAACCCGTTCTCGGTCCTCGGGGTGGATATGCTCAAACCACCAGCCGCCTGAAGAGATCAAACCATCCACCCGGTGACCGTAGGCATCGCGCAGTGCCTCGTTCCACTCGATGCGATCGCGCTGCAGGTCCCAGTCCCAAACCGCGTCGTTGGTCGCCCGCACTGCCACGTGGTAGCGCTCCTCGCTGGCCCGCAGTGCCGCCTCGGCCTCTCTCCGGTCGGTGACGTCGAGGACGAACTCGACTACCTCGTCGCCGATCTGCCGCGCCGCGAACAGGCCCCACCACCGCGAGCCGTCCTGGCGGTAGAACTGCTTCTCGTACGGGGTGGTCTCGCCGACCGTAGAGAGCTCCTCCTCCGCTCTGAGAGAGGGCGCATGGAACTCGGGCGGGGTCAGTTCCTGCCAAGTCTTGCCGATCACCTCGTCATGGCTGAAGCCGGTCATGTGGAGGAAGGCGTCGTTCACCTCCGTCAGGGCAGAGCGCGGTCCCCAAAACATCACGCCGACCGTGCTGATGCCGAGCGCGGCCCGGAGCCGCGCCTCGCTTACCCGCAGCGCCTCGCGGGAGCGCTCGCGCTCGGTAACGTCGCGCGACGAAGCAACCAGGAGCTCCGGCCCGCCGTGCCCGCCCGGTACCGGTGTGACCTGGACGTCCCACCAGCGCGGCGTGTTGGCGGGGCCATGGCCATGGAAGCGGCCGACCCGGCCTGCAGCGGCCTCGGCCAGGGCCACCCTGACCTTGTCCCGCTCCTCCTCCGGCCAGAGGGCAGCGTAGTCCCGGCCGCGCACCTCCTCCAAACCGCTGAAGCCGAGCATGGCCAGGCCAGGCCCGTTCATGAGGACAAGATGCCCGTCAGGGGTCAGGAGCTTGAGGCAATCGGCGCTGTTCTCAAAAACGCTACGCAGCACCGCCTCGCTTGCCCGGAGCCGCTCCCCGGCAAGGTGTTGCGCGGTGCGGTCGCGGACGATTTTGACGTAGCCGATGTGCTCGCCCGTCTCGTCATCCTCGAGCCGCGTCATCGAACCCGAACCCCAGAAGCGAGTACCGTCCTTGCGAATGTGCCAGCGCTCGTCCGCCGCCCGGCCGCTACTCCGGGCCCTGGCCATTTCCTGCCCGCAGGTGTTTGCCGCCTGGTCCTCAGGCGTGAAAATCATGCGAGCTTCCCGGCCGACTGCCTCGTCTTCCGACCAGCCCATCACCCGCTCGGCGGCGCTGTTCCAGCTCGTGATGGTGCCGTCGAGACAGATCGTGAGGACTGCGAAGTCGGCCGAGCTCTCCAGGACGAGTTCGGCAAGGCGGCCCGGGCTCGGCAGCCGGTGGCGGGCGAGGTCAACCTTGCGGCTGTTCATCGGCGTTGCTCGGCGTCGGGGTGGCAAAGACGGGCGGGAGGCTCGAGCGGCAGCGCCTCGGCACGATCGAGCAGACGCAGACCGGCGCGGACGACCTCGCTGGAGCTCTGGTACCGGCCGGAGACGACGAGACGCTCGACGAGGCGGCGAAGCTCCGCCGTCAAGGCGACATGGAGGCTGTGGTGGGCTGGCATAGCGTCTAAGTAGATGGGCGTTAGGAGGGTGTCACCCTTATTGATGGCGGCCGCCCTACAGCGAGGCATCACGGCGCTGACCCGCGGAGGGATGAGCACTCCGGGGGACTGAAAGCGCGGCGTGTGGAGCCGTGCTGGTGCACTGAAAGCCCGCGGCCGACTGCGATTGTGGCAGCCCTCACCTAACACGCGGGAAAGGCAGAGAACGCATGGTAGGCAGCATCCCATTCGATGCGAAAAAGAAAGGCCGTCCCGTGCTTCCCAACACCGGGACGGCCCAACGCCAGGCTTTCCGTCAACGCGACAATGCGACCCAAGAAGCAGCGCCCCTCCGATCGACGAGCGAACGCCAGTCGAACTGCGACGGTTCTATTTTGAACAGAAGCTACCGCCGCCCGCCAAACCGCAGGCTGCCTGGCCTCCCCACCCTGCCCAGCAGGCCGCGCCAGGAAGTCCGCCTGGCAGTCAGAGGCGCCGGAGGTACGGTGATGCCGCAGAAGCCCAGCAGGAAGCCCGTACATGGCGCCTTCATCACCGCGCGCCCACAGCACCTTCAGCCGCGGTCATCGCCAGCTCGCAGGTCATTTCCCGCACGTAATCCAGCTCGATTGCGGAATTCAACAGCGGAACACCTCGCCAGCAGACGGCCGGGTCAGCTGAAGTGCGAGGTCAATTCCTTATCGGGCAGGTTTACGTAGTCCTTGCTCATGGTCTTGTTGACCAAGCTGCCGGCTTCCTTGCTGAGGCCCTCGCGGATGCCGTGCAGCACTTGGGCTGAGGCGGCAATGATAAGGGAATCCGTCTGGTTACGACGCACCGCCTCGTTCAGGTAGTCTGCCACGGCCTTTGCAAAATGCGCTTCCGACTGGTCCTTCGGGTCGGATTTCGGCGCCTTCAGTTGGCTCACGCCGGAGTCCGCATTCTCCACTGCATTCGACTTGCCGGAAGCATCGAAGCTGTGCTGCGTGCGAAGCCCATCATCAGTATGGACCAGGATGCGAGCTTTGCCGCCATCCGCCACCACGTACCAAGTGTTGTCGAGCTTGCTCATGTTAATCTCCAATTTTCCACCAAAATGGCTTGGTGAGGCGACTGAACGTGCCACCGCGCTCTTCGACGGCATTCCCCCACAATATTTGTAGCTATTCGCGTGCTGGCACTCGGAAACTAAATTGTATTTGAGACATTCCCCTGATGCTACTCTTTCCATAACATCGTGAGCCGTGGCGAGCGGATAAAGGCGTAGGCTAAGCTCGAGGCCCCTCCCCTGCTAACGGCTGCGCTCGGAACGCGTGTCAGGGGCCGCCCGTGGTGATCGGTTCTCGCCGCGCTGCGCCCGTGCAGTGGGCCGCCTCGCTGCGGTTTACCGCATCTCAGGGGAGCTCTCGTTCGGCGTGGGTTTACAAACCGGCAGCAGCGACATGCGACCTTGCCAGCATGGCTATCACTGCCAAGGACCTCCTGCGGCTCTATGCGACCTTGGCAGAGCACCGCGCGCTGCCATACGATGCCAAACTAATTCCGACGTGTTTTGACTACGGCATCTTCCTTGCACACGGCGGGATGGACCTGCCGCATTGGCTGACCACCGCACCGCATTGGGCCCAGTCTGCTGTGACCATAGGTCGGTCGAGCGCCTTGCGCGTGATCAAACAGGACCGGTTGTAGCCGGAAACAGCGCCGCCACCGTTTCCCGGGTTTGCGGGCAGGTGGTTGCGCCTCTCACCCCGCCAGGACACACCCTGCCTCGCGCCTCAAAGCCGCACTCGTGCTGTAATGCGCATTCATCGGGGCTCGAAAAACTCTTAGTTATAGAGCCGGCTTGGGCCATCTTGAGGCCGGCGCCGGGTCGCACGGGGATAATACCTGTAAAACCGGCAAACTCATCCAAGTGCACCCAAGCCGGCTCTATAACATTGCTGGAAACGAGAGTGGCCTTCGAACAACGCTGAGGCAACTCTCGGAGGCGCTGCAGGCCGGGCCGGTCACGCTGGCCAGCCTGCCCGACGAGGTCAGGCGCGACTGGATTGCGCCGGACGGAGAGGCCCGCGCCGAGGTGGTACCCCGCGGCACAACCGGCGGAAACGCGGCACCGCGGCGGTTCGCGGCCGCGGTACAGGCGGAGGCAGCGGGAGCGAGCGGCTCGCCGGTTTCCATCCTTGCCTCCACGCGCACCATTCTGGGGGCTTTCCTGAAAGCCGGGGGCATTGCCCTGGTGCTGGTAGTTGGGCTCCTGGCGGCAGCGCTGCGGGATGCGCGGCCGGTGGCTCTGGGGCTGGCATCGCTGCTCCTGGCCATGCTGCAAACCCTGGCGGCCTCGGCCCTGCTGGGGCCGACACTCAACCTCGCCAACATCATCGCCCTGCCGCTGCTGTTCGGCATCGGCGTCGCCTTCGACGTCTACTACGTCATGGCCTGGAAGGCGGGCGAGCGCGACCTGCTCTCGACCGCGATGACGCGCGGCATGCTGTTCAGCACCCTGACCACCTTCGGCGCCTTCGGCACGCTGGCCCTGTCCTCGCATCCAGGGACGGCCAGCATGGGCGTGCTGCTGACATTGTCCCTGTTCTACGTCCTCGTGGATGGAATCCAACGCTTGGTGCCCTCGCCTGACGGCGGCGATGATGGCGTCCGGGTCCCTGGTCCATCGGAAGGGCCTTGGCCTGGCGTTGGCCTCAGCGACGAAGCGGTTGATGGCTGCCTGGAGCGAGAAAAGCGAGTGGAAGACGCCGCGCTTTAGGCGCCGTTTGGTCAGCTTGGCGAAGAACCCCTCTACGGCGTTGAGCCAAGACGCGCTGGTCGGTGTGAAGTGGAAGGTCCAGCGCGGATACCGGGCAAGCCACTGGACAACCTTGGGGCGCTTGTGGACGGCGTAGTTGTCGACGATGGCATGCACCAGCTTGCCGGCGGGCACGTCCGCCTCGACGGCGTTGAGGAAGCGTATGACCTCCTGATGTCGATGGCGCTGCATGCAGCGGCCGATGACCTTGCCCGCGGCCACGTCCAGCGCGGCGAAGAGCGTGGTAGTGCCGTTGCGGATGTAGTCATGGGTCATGGCGCCGCAGCGGCCGGGCTGGGTGCGGTCGAGCGCCTGGATCTGGCTCTTCTTGTCGATCGACAGGACCACGGCATGGGCCGGCGGATCGACGCAGAGGCCGAAGACGCCGCGGACCCTCTCGGCAA
The DNA here is from genome assembly GCF_004355005.1 of Dankookia rubra. Classification (GTDB taxonomy): domain Bacteria; phylum Pseudomonadota; class Alphaproteobacteria; order Acetobacterales; family Acetobacteraceae; genus Paracraurococcus; species Paracraurococcus ruber_A. Next base: position 1,739 of record NZ_SMSJ01000055.1, on the reverse strand, counting down.
AACGCGGGTCGTTCGAGAGCTTGAACCGTCGCATCCGGTGCGGCTGCAGGCCGTGGCTGCGCCAGATGCGATGCACCAAGCTGACGCTGACGCCACTGGCCTTCGCCATCGCCAGCGCCGTCCAGTGCGTGGTCTCGCCGGGCGGGTCCGAGAGTGTCAACCGCACCACACGCTCGATGATCTCCGCACCGAGCGGCGGGATGCGCGGCGGGCGGGTCTTGTCGTCCAGGAGCCCGTTCACGCCGGCCTGCATGAACCGCTCCTGCCAGCGCCAGACGGCGGTCTTGGATACGCCCGCTTGGCGCATGATCTCCGTCGTGCCATGGCCGTCCGCGGTCAGCAGCACGATCCGGGCACGCCAGACGTGCTGCTGCGGGCTGTTCCGGTCACCGATGATGCCGAGCAACCGTTCGCGGTCGCTGGCAGAAACATGCAGACTGATCCCGCTGCGCATGCCCAGGATTCGCACATCGCACCGCGCCCGGGGAATCCCCGCCGGATTTTCCCCTTATGGTTCATCCTCCAGTCGGGCGCGTCAGCCAGTAGGTGCCCTTCAGTAACCGCGTGAAACGCCCCGCGGGCGGAAGCCGGCACAGGTGGTAGTCTGGCTACCGACCTGAGGAGGCTCGCCATGGTCCCGTCCGAACGCCAAGCCACCCGGGTGAAGCGGGTCGGGGTGATGCTCCCCGCCGCGCCGGGTCCCAACCTCTCCCTAGACGTATTCCGTGAAGGCCTGCGCGAGCTCGGCTACGTCGAGGGGCAGGACATCGCCTTCGAACCCCGGTTCACGAACCAGATGGCTCAGCTTCCCGACCTCGCGGCCGAACTGGTCGGGCTCGGCGTGGACGTGATCGCCGTCGTCGGTGCCGTGACGGCCCGGGCGGCGATGCGGGCGACCGCCGACATCCCCATCGTCTTCACGGTGGTAGTCGATGCCGTCGAGGATGAGCTGGTCCCCGCCATGGAGCGGCCTGGTGGAAACGTCACGGGGGTGACCAGCTTCGACCCGGAGCAGCCCCGCAGCCAGATGCGGCTGCTGAAGGAGGCCATTCCCGGGCTTCAACGGGTGGCGATCCTCGGCGACGCGGCCATCATGGGGGCGCTGATGGCCGCCAACGAGGCCGCGGCGAAGGCTGAAGGCCTGAACCCGCACGCCCTGCTGCTGCAGGGGCCCGCACCAGACCTCGACGGCGCCTTCGCGGCCATCCGGCAGGCGGGCGCAGAGGCCCTGCTGGTGCTGGAGGTGCCTGTGACCAACGCCCATGGCGGGCGGATCGCCGAACGGGCAACAGCAATGCGGCTACCCTCGATGTTCGCCGTGGACCGGGCGGTCCACGAGCCGATGCTCGCCTACGGCACCAGCATCCTGGAGGCGGCACGGCGCATGGCGGGAGTGGTGGACCACATTTTGAAAGGGGCCAGACCGGGAGACCTACCGGTCGAGGCGGTCACGCGGCACGGTCTGGTCGTCAATCTCAAGGTGGCCCGGAAGATCGGCGTGACGATCCCACCGGACGTCCTTGGACGCGCCGACCGGGTGATCGAGTAAGGCTGGGGAAGCGCAGGTCTCCCGGCCCCTCGTGCCGGGCCGGGTGACGGAATACCTGCCGGGACTCTTCCGTCAGGTGCGATCGCCTAGCAGGCTGCTGAAATTCCCTCTCGTGACTGGCGCTGGATCGTGATTCGCTCGCCCCTGTCGGGGGGCGAGGTCAGGATGCGCGGCAAGGACGAGGTTCGGG
>NZ_SMSJ01000054.1 GCF_004355005.1 Dankookia rubra | reverse complement strand
TGGCCGCCTGGGCGGCGCTGGACGCCGCGGCGCGCGAGGCCGTCGGCGCCGCGGCGCGCGCCACGATCGCCGCGCGCTTCGGCCGGGAGGCCGGGGTGGCGCGGCTGCTGGCGGTCTACCGCAGGGCCGGCGCCGCCCTCTAGCCTGGCCATGGACGCCGGCGCGGCGGCGCGGGACACTCCGCCGCACGACACGCCGGGAGGGGACGCATGGCCGAGGCGCGCATGGTGCTGCAGATCGGGATGGGCACCGATATCCGCGGGGGGGAGCCGACCAAGGCGGCGGTCCGGGCGCTGCGCGACGCGCTCTGGCACAACTCGCTGACCGTTACCCATGCGCTCGGCGTCGACGTCGACAGCATGCGGGTGAAGGTCACCATCGGCGTGCCGCACCCGGACAAGGTGGACAAGGCGCAGGTCCTCGCCGTCCTGCCGCACGGCACCGGCACGGTCGAGGTGGTCGAGGGCGGTCTCGAGATCCCGACCGAGGACGGCCGCGGCGTCACCCTGCTGGCCCAGGCGGCGGCCGAGGTCTTCCTCGACCTGCCCGCGAGGAACGCGGCATGAGCGGCAAGACCCTGCGGCGCGTCATCCTCGAGATGGGCAGCGGCAACGACCTGCATGGCGGCGACTATACCAAGGCGGCGCTGCGGGCGGTGCAGGACGCGCTGCACCACTCCTCGCTCTCCATGCTGCGGGCGCTGCAGGTGCCGCCCGCCGAGATGGTGGTCGAGGTGACGATCGGCGTGCAGCGGCCGGAGCAGGTCGATCTCGGCCGCGTCGCCGCCTCCCTGCCCTATGGCAAGGTGACGGCGAAGGCGGTGAAGGGCGGGCTCGATATCCCCGACCCCGCCAAGGACGACCCGGCGGTGGTCGCCAGCGCGGCGATCGTGGTCAGCCTGCCGCTGTAGCGGCGGCGCGCGTCACGCCGGGCGCCCGCCCGCGGCGTCCGCACGGCCCTGGCCGGCGGGCAGGATGTCCAGCACCACCTCGCTCGGTCGGCACAGCCGGGTGCCGCCGGGGGCGATGACGAAGGGGCGGTTGATCAGGATCGGATGCGCCAGCATCGCGTCCAGCAGCGCGTCGTCGGACAGGCCGGGATCGCCGAGGCCGAGTTCGGCATGGGGCGTCCCCTTTTCCCGCATCGCCTGCCGCACCGTCAGCCCGGCCGCGGCGATGGTCGCGGCCAGGGTCGCACGGTCGGGCGGCGTCTTCAGGTATTCGACGACCCGCGGCGCGATGCCGGCATCGCGGATCATGCCGAGGGTGGTGCGGGAGGTCCCGCAGGCCGGGTTGTGCCAGATGATGACGTCGCTCATGCCGAACCCCGCTTGGTCAGGCGGGCAGCATCGCCCAGGCCGGCCGCCGCGTCACGCCGGCTGGGACGGCCTGGGGCGGGACCGCCCGGGGATCGCCGCGCGCAGCACCGCCGCCGCCGCCGCCCGCGCCGCCCGGCGGTCCGGCGCCCGCAGCAGGGCCAGCATCTGCTTCCAGGCCGCCAGCCAGCCCTGCCCGGCCGCCGCCGCCGCCTCCGCCTCCGCCACCAGCAGCCGGGCGGTGCAGCGCTGCGCCGTGCCGGCATCCAGCGCCGCCGCCGCCGCATGGTGCCGCGCCGCGACCAGCCGCAGCGCCGCCGCCCGCGCAGCCGCATCCTGCGACAGGTTGCCCGGCCGGTGCATGAGGTAGTCCGCGCCGACCAGCGGCACGCAGCCGACCGGGGCGCGGGCGGCGAGCCGCAGCCAGAGATCCCAGTCCTCCGCCTGGCGCAGCGCCTCATCGAAGCCGCCGAGGTCGCGCAGCAATGCGGTGCGGACGACCACGGTCGAGGTGCCGACGACATTCTCGGCGAAGAGCTGGGCCAGCGCGTCGGGGCCCAGCACGAAGGGTTCCAGCCAGGCGCCGTGGCGGGCCCGGAAGCCCGGCCAGTAGCCGAAGCAGGTGCCGCGGTCCTCGCCCGCCTCGGTCACGTGGCGGTAGTCGGTGAAGGAGAAGCCGAGCTCGGGCCGCGCCGCATGCAGCGCCAGTTGGGCGGCCAGCTTGCCCGGTCGCCAGCGGTCGTCGGCATCAAGGAAGGCGACCAGCGGCGCGGCGGCCACCGCCAGCGCGGCGTTACGCGCCGCCGCCGCGCCGCGGCGCGGCCCGGCCAGCGGCACGATGCGCGGATCGGCGGCAGCCAGCCGCGCCAGGATCGCCGCGGTGCCGTCGGAGGAGCCGTCGTCGACCACCAGGATCTCGACCGGCGCCGCCATGCCGACCGATTCGATGGTGCCCTCCAGCCATGGCGCCGCGTTGCGGGCCGGGATCACCACGCTGCATTCGGGGCCCTGAGGCATCGCACGGTATCCTTCGGCTGCGGCGATCATGCCGCTATGCGCCGAAGAAACCTGAAAAGCGAATTGCAAGGCGCCGAAGCGGCTTCCGCGACCCATCGCATCACGCGGCGGATAGCGGCCGGGCGGTCAGGACCCCGCGGATGGCTTCCCGCATCACCCGGCGGCTGGGCGCGATGGCCAGGGCGCGCAGCCGCAGCAGCAGGGCGGAGCGCCGGCGCCCCGCCGCCTCGGCGGCCGCCACCAGCAACCCGGCCTCGCCGGCCCGGGCCAGGGCCGGGTTCAGCCGCGCCGCCGCCTGGCGGTGCTCGACGGCAATCGCCCGGATCGCGCGGGCCCGCTTGCCGGCCTGGCGGGACACCGCGCCCGGCCGGTGCATGAGGTAGTCGACCAGCACCGCCGGCATGCAGCCGACCGGCGCCCGCGCCGCGAGCCGCAGCCAGAGGTCCCAGTCCTCGGCCGAGCCCCATTCGGTGCGGAAGCCGCCGACCTCCCGCAGCAGGTCGGTGCGGGCGACGACCGTCGAGGTTCCGACCACGTTCTCGGCGAAGATCTGCGCCAGCGCGTCCTCGCCCAGCTCGAAGGCCGGGTTCCGCGGCGTCGGCGCGTGCCGCGCCGCGAAATGCGGCCAGTAGCCGAAGCAGCTGCCGCGATCCTCGCCCGCCGGGGTCACGTGGCGATAGTCGGTGAAGGAGAAGCCGAGCCGCGGATGCTGCCGGTGCAGCGCCAGCTGCCGCGCCAGCTTGCCCGGCCGCCAGCAGTCGTCGGCATCGAGGAAGGCAATCAGCGGCGCGCGGGCGGCGGCGACGCCCAGGTTGCGGGCGGCGGAAGGGCCGCGCCCCTCGCCCCGCAGCAGGCGGATGCGGCTGTCCCGCCGGGCCAGCGCGGCGGCGAGCGCCGCGGTGCCGTCGCGCGAGCCGTCGTCGACCAGCAGGATCTCCACCTCCGGATCCGGGCCGATCGAGGCGAGCGCGGCGCGCAGGAAGGCGGCCACGTCCCGCATGGGGATCACGACACTCACGCTGGCTCGGTCAGACATCACGCCACTTTCCCCGCATCGTCCCGCGTTCATCGCCCCAGGACCCGGGTGGCGGGGGAGCAATGTGCGTGCCGCGGCATCCCGTCGCCGGCGTCGCAGAATGCGAGACCGGCAACACCCTGGACATAGGGATGCGGAATAGGGGGAATCGCCCGCAGGTTGCGTCGGCGCCGGTGCGGATTGCATGGCATGGGCGCTGCACATCCTCCGGCAGGCCGCCAGCCACCTCCCTGAAGCCTGCCAGCTTTCGGACCGCCAGAGGAAACCGCCCGCCCATGCCCGATGGTGCCGCCTTCAACACCGCTCCGCCCATCGCCACCCTGCACGTGCTGGCGGCCTTCCCGGTGCTGTCGGAGACCTTCATCAGCAACGAGATCCGCGCGCTGCGGGCCCGCGGCCACCGCGTGGTCCCGCTGGCCATCGCGCCCTATGACGGCCCCTGCCAGCCGGAGGACGAGGCCTTCCGGGCGGAGACCGTGGCGCTCGGCGACCAGCCTCGGCTGCCGGCGATGCTCGGCGCGCTGGCCCATCCCGCCGGCCTGGCCCGCGCGCTGGCCTTCTGCCGGGCGCAGCGGGCGCTGTCCCTCCCCTCCCTGCTGCTGGCCGGCGCCCGCGCCGCCCTCGTCGCGCGCCGCGCGGGGGTGCGGCACGTCCATGCGCATTACGCCCATGGCGCCGCGGCCATCGGCATCGTCGCCGCCCGGCTGTCGGGCCTGACCTGCAGCTTCATCTCGCACGGCTACGACCTTTATGGCTCGCCCACCGACATCCCGGCGAAGCTGGCCGCGGCGGATGCGGTGGTCGCCACCTGCGAGGACATGAAGGCCGACTTCCTGGCGATGCGGCCGGGCACCCCGGTGCATGTCATCCCCTGCGGCGTCGACCCCGCCCGCTTCCGCCGCCCCGCCACGCCGCCGCCGAGCAACGGGCGGATCCTGGCGATCGGCCGGCTGGCCGAGCAGAAGGGCTACCCCGTGCTGATCGAGGCCCTGGCCCTGCTGCCCGAGGCCGAGCGGCCGGTGGTCGAGGCGGTCGGCGCCGGCCCGCTGCTGGCCGAACTCCAGGCCCTGGCCGCCGCCCGCGGCGTCGCCGGCCAGATGCGCTTCCTCGGGCCCCGCCCCTCCACCTGGATCGCCGAGCACGGCCCGGCCTATGCCGGCTTCGTCGCGCCCTACGTGATCTGCGCCAATGGCGACCGCGACACCAGCCCGGTCTCGGTCAAGGAGGCGATGGGGATGGAGTTGCCGGTCCTGGCCAGCACCGTCACCGGCAACAAGGAGATGGTGACGCCGGAGACCGGCCGGCTGGTCGAGCCCGCCGATGCCGCCGCCCTGGCCGAGGGGCTGCGCTGGCTGGCCGGGCTGGCGCCGGAGGAGCGCCGGCGGCTCGGCGCCGCCGGGCGGCAGCGGCTGCTCGACCGCTTCACGCTCGACCGGCAGGCGGAATGCCTGGGCGCGGTCTTCGCCGGTTGCCGGGACGCTTGAGCATGCTCCGCGCCCGCTGGGCGGCCCTGCCGGAGGGGCTGCGCGCCACCTTGCTCTATGCCGGCGCCACCGGCTGGACCAAGGGGATCGGCTTGCTGCTGCTGCCGCTGATCACCGGCCTGCTGCCGGCCGCCGAATTCGGCCGGCTGGAACTGCTCTCCGCCGCCGCCGAGATCGCCGCGGTGCTGGCCGGGGCCGGGCTGGTGGACACGCTCTACCGCTTCGCCAGCCTGCCCGGCGCGGAAGGCAGGCTCGGCGCCGCGCGGGTCACCGGCCTTGCCATCGTCGTCACGCTGATCGGCCTCGTCGGCGCCGTCGCCGCGGCGCCGCTCGGCGCCCGGCTGCCGCTGCCGGCGCTGCCGGTCGAGGTCACCCTGCTCGGCATCTCGGTGGCGCTCGAGGCCGCGATCGGCGTGCCGCTGGCCTGGCTGCGGATGCAGAACCGCGCCGGCGCCTATGCCTTCGTCGTCATCCTGCGGGGGACGCTGCACACGGTGCTGCTCGGCCTGCTGCTCTGGCAGGGCTTCGGCATCGCCGGGATGCTGGGGGCGGGCGCCGCGGCCTCGCTGCTCGCGGCCCTGGTGCTGCTGGCCGGCCAGGCGCGGGATACCGGCATCCGCATGCAGCCGGCGGCCTGGCGGCCGCTGCTGGCCTATGGCGTGCCGCTGATCGGCAGCGGCCTCGCCTCCTTCGCGCTCGGTACCGCCGACCGCTGGTTCCTGGCGGGCTCCGTGCCGGCCGAGGCGCTCGGGCACTACGCGCTGGCCTCGAAGCTGGCGCTCGCCATGGCCTTCCTCATGCAGCCCTTCGAGTTGTGGTGGTACCCGCGCCGGCTCGGCGTCTGGGCCGGGGCGGACGGGCCGCTGCACTCGGCCCGGCTGGCCGGCACCGGCGCGGCGGTGACGCTGCTGGCGGCCGCGGTGGCGACGCTGGCCGGGCCGGTGCTGATCCGGCTGGCGACGCCGGTGGCCTACCACGCCGCAGCCACGATGGTGCCCTTCGTCGTCGTCGCGCTGGTGCTGCAGAGCTTCGGCAGCCTGTTCAACATCGGCGCCTATATCGGGCGTACCGGGCGGCTGCCCTTCCTGGTCAATTCGCTGGCCGGGGCCGTTGCCGTCTCCGCCTATGCGCTGCTGATCCCGCGTTTCGGCGTGCCCGGCGCGATCGCCGCGACGGTGCTGGCGCAGGGCGTGCGGCTGGTGGTCTTCGCCATCCTGTCGCAGCGCCGCGCGCGGGCCGACTACCCGCACGGCCCCATCGCCCTGCTGGCCCTGGCGGCCGGGGCGGCGGCGGCGATCCCGCAACTCCTGCCACCCGTGCCGGCCGCCCTGGCGGCGGCGCCGGCCTTCCTGGTCCTCGGCCTGCTCGCCATCCGGCTCGACCTGCTGCCGGCGCCGCGGCTGCCGCGCCGTGTTGCGGCATGATCCGGCGACTCGCCGTCGATGTGCGCTGGCGCACAGCGCGCGCGACGGCGGGCGGCCATAAACGTCGTGCGAGGCGAAGATCCCCTCCGCCTCCTTTCTGGCATTTCAGTCGTCCGCCTGTCCTGTCCCGAGATGATCGGGGCGGTTGGGCGGCCCTAGAGACCGGAGCACATTTTCCGCCACGGCCGGGCCCTGCCCCGGGCGTGGCGGTCGCCTTTTCGCGGCCCCGGCTGTCACCGACGCCGGCCGGCCCGCCCCCGCCCCGCCGCATCGCAGGCCGCGAGCCGCGGCGCGGCGCCCGGGTTCGTCCCGCGAATTCTCCCTGCAAACTGCGACGACGGGCTGGCCCGCAGCTCGCATTTGGCCTTTCATCCCAGGCGGAGCGCATCCATGTCCCTTTATGTCCTGACCGGCGGCGCCGGCTTCATCGGATCCCACCTTGCCGATTCGCTGCTCGCCGGCGGGCACCAGGTGCGGGTGGTCGACGACCTGTCGACCGGGCATCGCCGCAACCTAGACCCGCGGGTCGAGCTGCTGGTCGGCGACATCGCCGATCCGGCGCTGGTCGGCCGGGCGCTGCAGGGCGCCGCCGGCGTCTTCCACCTGGCGGCGATCGCCAGCGTGGCGCGCTCGAACGAGGACTGGAGCGGCACGCACCGCGTCAACCAGACCGGCAGCATCACCGTGCTGGACGCCGCCCGGCAGCAGGGCCGCATCCCGGTGGTCTATGCCTCGTCGGCCGCCATCTACGGCGACCAGGGCGAGAGCCCGATCGACGAGGCCGCGAGCCCCGCTCCCAATACCGCCTATGGCGCGGACAAGCTGGGCTCCGAGCTGCATGCCCGGGTCGCCTTCCACGTCCACCGCGTGCCGACCATGGGCTTCCGCTTCTTCAACGTCTTCGGCCCGCGGCAGGACCCGGCCTCGCCCTATTCGGGCGTGATCTCGATCTTCGCCGCGCGGATCGCCGCCGGCCAGCCGCTGACCCTGCACGGCGACGGGCTGCAGACCCGCGACTTCGTCTATGTCGAGGATGTGGTGCGGCACCTCCGGGCGGGGATGGAGGTGCTGCACGCGGCGCCGCAGGCGACCGTCCTCAACGTCTGCACCGGGCGGGCGACCAGCGTGCTGGAACTGGCGCAGGCCTTGGCACGGATCGACGGGCGGCCGCTGGCGATGAGCTTCGGCCCGTCCCGTGCCGGGGATATCCGCGCCTCTCTCGGCAATCCCGCCGCCGCCTCGGCGGTGCTCGGGGTGCGCGCGACCACCGGCCTGGAGACGGGCCTGGCCGCGACGGTCCGGTCGATGGCGGCGGCCTAGGGCAGCGAGACCAGGGGAAGATCGCCCGCGAACCCCCTGCTGTGTTTCCGGCTTGAGACTCGGCAAAATGCCGCCTTCGTCCTACCGGGGAACACCGCCATGCTGCGACTGATCAGCGCGACGCCCAGTCCTTACGCGCGCAAGGTGCGGATCGCGCTGGCCGAGAAGCGCATCCCCTTCGAGCTGGCGACCGAAGTGCCCTGGGACAGCACCACCGCGACGCCGCGACACAACCCGCTGGAGAAGCTGCCGGTCCTGATCTTCGAGGACGGCAGCAGCGTCTACGAAAGCCGCTACATCCTGGAAGTGATCGAGGCCCGGTGGCCCGAGCCGCCGATGGTGCCGGCGGATCCCTGGGAGCGCCTGGCCGCCCGCAAGGTCGAGGTGATCACCGACGGCATCTGCGACGCATTGGTCCTGCTGTTCTGGGAAGGCCACCGCGCGCCGGAGCATCAGAGCGCCGAATGGATCGCCCGGCAGCGCCGCAAGGTCGATGGCGGGCTGCGCGCGCTGGCCGAGACCGCGGGCGACCGCGAACGGGTGGTCGGCAACCAGTTCGGCCTGGCCGACATCGCCACCGGCACCGTGCTGCGCTACCTCGACGTGCGTTTCCCCGAGCACCCCTGGCGCAGCGAGTACCCGAACCTGGTCGGGCTCTCGGCGCGGCTCGAGGCACGGCCGAGCTTCGCCGCGACCGTGCCGGTGCCGCAGGTGATCAGCGACAAGGTGGTGTGATGGCTGCCCCAACTGGTCAGGGCGCTGCCGGCCCGCCTGACCGGATGCAGGCTCCGTCCGTCCTGCAATGCCTTGCGCCAATGCCTTCCAGTTGCTGTCGCCGCCGATGCCCGCGGAGCCCAGGACCTGGGATCCGTTCATCAGCCACTCGACCACGGCGCCGGAGGCGTGCTGCCAGAGGATGTCGGACCGGCCGTCGCCGTTGAAGTCGTTGGCAACGGAAGGGAGGTCCGTCAGCCGCGGAGCGCCGTACAGAGCGGTGATACCTGCGACATCGCTTGCTGACAGATCTCCGTTGGTCACGCCTGCTGATGGGTAAATAACCGCGAAAGGATCCGACGAATGACCCAACCCAAGGGCATGCCAGATTTCATGGAGCATGACCTGGAAAAAAGGCAGTCGCATACCCATGTTAGAACACTACGCTTCAAGGATCGAAACTGAGAGCTGCCTCCAGCGGATCCTCAACTCTGACCATTACGCCGTTCGTGAAAGTTTTATTGGCGTATCCATGTGTTGTTAGTCCGATTTGGTTTGATGATGGTGTATTCACATATTCAAACCCGATAAGGATATTGGCACTGTTATTTGAGATGGTAGAATCGGGCATCTCGATGAAATTTATACTCGAACCGCTCGACCACTCCGCGAAAGCACTCCTCACTCACGACATTTCCGAGGGGTCGCTTACCGCGGTGGAAAAAGCATTGCCGCTTTCGATCTGGAAATTGGACATTCCGCAACTCCGAGTGATGTTGTTTGATGCCCACCTGGGACCTTCATAAGCGGCCACAGATCTATCCCCAGGGTCGAATTGCTCATTGATGTATATTCATACTATTCGATTGGCATGACAAATAAATGAGGATGTAACGTCAGACCTCCCGGCAATCCTCTGCAATCGAGGGCAGGCCAATCAGTCTTGCCGCCGGTTGGGCGAAGACAAATGCGCCACGTCAAATGTCCCAGGCGTGAGGATGTGGAAGCTGGATGGACCTGACGGGGGCTTAGGCCGACTATGTTCACCCCGCGATGCCATGGCACCTTCGCCTGCGTGAATGCGTCGGGAAATCACCGATGCCGCAACCGTCCTGCGGACCGAGCACGACTGCTGATCGATCGGCCACCGACGCATCGCAGCGCCTGCCGGTGGTGGTCGAACAGCCCAAGGGCAAAGCGCAGCACCTTCCATTCGCACCGCGTGCCTCATGCGCAGCGGGACGTCAGGCGGCCTCCGCCACCATCTCCCGCCCGCGGATGAAGTCGGCCGCCTTCTCCGCGATCATCAGCGTCGTCGCATAGGTATTGGCACTCGGCATGCCCGGCATGATCGAGGCATCGACGACGCGAAGCCCCTGCATGCCATGCACCAGCAGCCGGTCGCCGACCACGGCGCTCGGGTCGGTCTCGGGCCCCATCCGCGCGGTGCCGATCAGGTGGTATGTCGTGCTGCCGTTGCGCTTGGCGAAGTCCAGCAGCTCGTCGTCGGTCTGCACCTCGGGGCCGGGCAGCGTCTCGGCATCGACGTAGCGGCCGAGCTCGGGCGTGCCGAGCATCCGCCGCAGCAGCCGCATGCCGCCGAGATGGACGCGGATGTCCATCGGGTCCGAGAGGTAGTTCGGGTTGATCTCCGGGTCGTCGAAGACGTTGGTGCTGCGGGCGCGCACCCAGCCCGTGCTCTCCGGCCGGTGCTGCCAGGCGCCGGCGGTCACCCCGGGAATCTCGTCCAGCACGTAGACCTTGCCCTCGGCATAGGAGCCGGGGGTGAAGACGCATTGCAGGTCGGGTTCGTCCAGCCCCTCGAAGCTCTTCCAGAAGACATGTACGTGGGAGGGCGCGGTCGCCAGGATGCTCGGCTTGCCCATCGCCCAGCGGGCGATCTGCCCGCCGAGCTTGAGGCCGCGCGCCAGCTCGTTCAGCGTCTCGACCCCGGGCTTCGCGCGCATGACGAAGCGGGAGGCATAGTGGTCGCGGAAATTCGACCCGACGCCGCGCAGTTCATGCACGACGGGCACGCCGAGCGCACCGAGCAGGTCGGCCGGCCCGACGCCCGAGACCTGCAGCAGCCGCGCGGTGTTCACCGTGCCGGAGGAGAGGATCACCTCCCGCCCTGCGCGGATCTCCTTCGCCGGGGCGCCGGGCGCCGCGACATATCGAATGCCGACGGCGCGCTTGCCTTCGAAGAGGATGCGGCTGGCCCGCGCGTTGGTCCGCACCTCGAGGTTCGGCCGCGACAGCGCCGGCTTGAGGAAGGCGACCGCGGCCGAGACCCGCCGCCCCTTGCGGATCGCCCGCTGGAAATAGCCGACGCCCGCCTGGTTGCCGCTGTTGTAGTCGACGCAGCGCGGAATCCCGATGCCCTGGCAGCCCTTGATGAAGGCCTCGGACAGCGGGTGGATCCAATCCATGTCGGTGATCGGGATGCCGTCCTCGTTCCGGCCGCGGCTGTCGCCGCCGACGCCGATGCGGTTCTCGGACCGGCGGTAGTAGGGCAGGCAATCCGCATAGCCCCAGCCGCGGTTGCCGCGCTGCGCCCAGTTGTCGAGGTCGGCCGGCTGTCCCCGGTTGTAGATCATCCCGTTGACCGAGGAGGATCCGCCGAGCGTCCGCCCCTGCACCGTGCTGATCCGCCTGCCCCCGGTCATCTCCAGCGGCTCGGTCTTGAACTGCCAGGTGACGCCGGGATCGGCCAGAGTCTTGATGAAGCCGGCCGGGATGTGGATGAAGGGGTTGCGGTCGGGCGGCCCGGCCTCCAGCACGCAGACCGTGACATTGGGATCGGCGCTGAGGCGGTTGGCCAGCACCGAGCCGGCGGCGCCGGAGCCGACGATGACGTAGTCGAAGGTATCGGCGTCGCTCATGCCGCGGTGCTTCCCCTGAATTCGGCGCTCATTCTACGAAGCGGGCGGAGACCGTGCCAAGCCGGCCGAAATCGACCGCAACCTCGTCACCCGGCAGGATCGCCAGCGGCGTCGCGCAGGTGCCGGTCGTCACGAACTGCCCGGCCCGCAGCGTGGTGCCGAGCCGCGTCATCTCGTTCACCATCCATGTGAGCGCGACCCGCGGATCGCCCAGCACATTGGCGCCGATGCCCTCCCGCTCGTACCGCGCGCCGACCTTCGCCAGGCAGCCCGCGGCCGCCAGGTCCAGCCCGCGCCAATCCTCGGCGGCCCGGCCCAGCACGTGCAGCAGCGCGCAGGCATTGTCGGCGATCAGCTGCGGTCCGCCCGCGGCGGTGAAATCGGCGAAGCGGCTGTCCGGCACCTCGATGCCGATGCGGAGCTCGGCGACCGCGTCCATCACCTCGGCCAGGGCGTACTCGCCCTCGCGCGGCGCCAGGTCACGCCCCAGGGTGAAGGCGAATTCCGGCTCCGCCACACGCATGGCATTGCCGCGCAGCGAGACCTCGGCGCCGTCCGGCAGGACCATTCCCGCCGCATAGCGGCCGACCAGCGGGCCATCGACGTTGATGTGCCGCTGTCCCGCGACATTGGTCGCGGCGATCTTCCAGCCGACGATCTCCCCGGGCACCAGGCGCGCCTGGATTGCATAGCCCTCCGCGCGGGTTGCCGGCCGCAACATCTCGGGCAGCGACGGCATGCGGCTCCGAACCTGCCAATGGGCGTGGAGCATGGCGGCCGCCTCGGCCGCGGCGTGGTCCGGCATGTGTCTTTTCCCCTTAGCGCGCCGCGTCAGAAGCCGCCCAGCACGATCTTGCCCACCACGCGCCCCGCCTCGACCGCCGCATGGGCGCGGCGCAGGTTTGCGGCATCGATGCGGCCGTAGTTCTGCGTAGCCGTAGGCTTCAGCCGGCCGGAATCGACCAGCGCCGCCACCTCGTCCAGGATCGCGTGCTGCCGCGCCATGTCCTTGGTGCCGAACATCGGCCGGGTGAACATCGCCTCCCAATGTACCGCGGCACTCTTGAACTTCAGCAGCCGCAGGTCGAGCGGCTCCGGGTCGTCGATCAGGCCGACGCTGCCCTGCGGCGCCAGCATCGTCGCCATCTCGGCCCAGCGCGCCGGCGTCGTGTGCGTCGAGAAGATCCAGGGCATCGGCCCGGCCTCGAGCGCCGCGACCTGGGGCGGCAGTGGCTGGCTGTGGTCGACCACGTGGTGCGCGCCGCATTGCAGCACCCAGGCCGCGCTCTCGGGCCGCGAAGCCGTCGCCACCACCGTCACCTGCGTCAGCACCCGCGCCAACTGGATGGCGATGGAGGGGACGCCGCCGGCGCCGCCGATCACCAGCAGGACGTTGCCGGCCGACTCCTCGTCGCGCGGAATGCGCATGCGATCGAACAGCATCTCGTAGGCGGTCAGCGCCGTCAGCGGCAGCGATGCCGCGGCGGGATGGTCGAGCTTGTCCGGCTTGCGGCCGACGATCCGCTCATCGACCAGCTGCAGCTCGGCATTCGAGCCCTGGCGGTCCAGCACGCCGGCATACATCACCGCATCGCCGGGGCGGAAGAAGGTGCAGTCCGGACCGACCGCCTCGACCACGCCGCTGGCATCGTAGCCCAGCACCACGGGCCTGTCGGCCGAGGCCTCCATGGTCATGCGGCTCTTCATGTCGCGCGGATTGACCGAGACGCCGTGGACCCGCACCAGCAGGTCGCGCCCTTGCGGCGGCCCGGGATCGGGCAGGTCGAGATCGACCAGCGACCGCTCATGCTCGATCGGCAGCGCCCGCTGCGTGAAACCCACCGCCCTCATGCCTTCGACTCCCGCAACGACCGGAAAAAGGCTTGCACATCGGCGGCCAGCGCCGCCGGCTGCTCCATCGCGGCGAAATGGCCGCCCTTCTCCATCACCGTCCAACGCCGGATGTCGGTATAGGCGCGCGCGGCCAGGCTGCGCGGCGGCCGCATGATCTCGCGCGGGAATTGCGCATAGCCCGTCGGCACGTCGACCGTGCGGCCATCCGGGATCGGCCAGGGCCCGTGCATCCGTGCGTAGTAGGGCCAGAAGGAAGCGCCGATGCAGCCGGTGAACCAGTAGAGCGCGATGTTGCCCAGCATCCGGTCGCGGTCGATGGCGCTTTCGATCCGGCCGTCATTGTCGCTCCAGGCGTGGAACTTCTCGGCGATCCAGGCTGCGAGGCCGGCCGGGCTGTCGGCGAGCGCCGCGGCGAGGGTCTGCGGGCGGGTGCCCTGGATCCACTGATAGCCGGTCTCCTCCTTCTGCCAGTGCTCGAGCTCGTCCCGGTAGGTCCGCTCCTCAGGCGACAGCTCGCCGACGAAGATCGAGGCGTCGCGGCGTATGGCCAGCAGGTTGACGTGGATGCCGATCAGCGACCCCGCATGCAGCGCGCCGAGGCAGGCGGCGATCGAGCCGCCCCAGTCGCCACCCTGCGCCGCGTAGCGCCGATACCCAAGCACCCCGGTCATCAGTTCGTCCATGCAGGCGGCGATGTCATGCACGCCGAAGCGCTTCTGCCCCGGGGCGAAGGAAAGGCCATAGCCCGGCAGCGAGGGCGCGACGACGGTGAAGGCATCCGCGGGGTCGCCACCGAAGGCCGCCGGGTCGGTCAGCCGGGGGATGATGTCGAGGAACTCGAAGACCGATCCGGGCCAGCCATGCATAAGCAGCAGCGGCGTCGGGTTGGGGCCCTTCCCCGGCACGTGCAGGTAGTGCAGGTCGATCCCGTGCAGCGGCACCTTGTACTGCGGGAAGGCGTTCAGCGCGGCTTCCTGGGCGCGCCAGTCGAAGCCGTCCCGCCAATGCGCGACAAGCTCGCCCAGGTATGCGGCGCTGGTGCCGTAGCACCAGGGATCGCCGCCGGGCGGGATCGGCGCCTGGTCCGGCAGCCGGGTGCGGGCCAGCCGGTCGCGCAGTTCGGCGATGGCCGAATCGACGACGGCCAGCGTGAAGGGCTGGGGCTTCGGGGCCATGGGCACGTTCCTCCTGCGTGGGCGGCAGGATGCGCTGCGGGCAGGGCCAGGGGAACCCTCCAGGGCTTCCGCCGGGCCCCGCCGCCGCCGCCCGGCGGCTGCGGACGCCCAAACGTGAGATGAGGCGCCCGGGGAGAATGCCTCCTCCCCGGCCCTGCTCCGCCTCAGCAGCTTACCTTGTACAGGGCCGGCACGTAGCGTTCCCGCCGCAGATAGGCCCTGGCCCCGGGCGGCACCGCCCCCTCGATCCCCAGCACTTCCAGCGCGTCCCAGGCCAGGCTGGGCGAGGCCGTGCCGCGCGCCACCTCGAGCAGCCGCACCACGCCGCCCGGGCAGGTCGCCGCCAGGTCGAGCCCGTCATTGCCGGGGAAGCCGAGGAAATAGGCCCCGGCCGCCGGCGGCGCGCCGGTGACGCGGCCGGACAGTCCGGCTTCGCGGAGCGCGAGGTCGCCTCAACCGGGCCGGAAACGTGCAGCGTGCCGCCGGCGATGCCGCCCTGCAGCAGCCCGACCAGTTGCGGCACCACCGGCCGCGGCGCCGGGTTGAGGTCGGCGGCGACCGGTCCCGCCGCCGCCAGGCCGAGGATGCCGAGGATCGCCGGTCCGGGCCGCCGCTCCGCCAGCCGGGTCAGGCCGAGCGCCAGCACCATCGCCGCCAGGTAGGTCGCCATGGAGAAGTAGCGCGGCTCCGGCGCCAGGGTCAGCACGAAGACCACGACGACATAGACGCAGGCCATCATGATGAGAACGTCGCGCCGCAGTCCCGGCTGCTGCCCGGCGAAGGTGAAGCGGGGGAAGGCCAGCAGCACCAGGGCCGGGACCCAGGTCAGCAGCCCGGTCGGGTAGGTCACTACGCGCAGGAAGGCGTCCACGCTCCAGTGGATGTGCAGGATGCCGAGCGTCGTGTTCTGCCAGGCCGCGCCGAGCGCCAGGTTGAACAGCGGGTTGCCCATGGTGGAGACGCCGCCCGGCAGCGGCTGGCCCTCGACCAGCACATGCCCCATGTCGATCCGCAGCCGGGCCAGCGGGTCGCCGGTCATGGCCCAGTAGAAGGCGGCCTCGGCCACCAGCGGCAGGGCCGCCACCGCGGCCAGCAGGCAGGCATCCGCCAGCCGGCGGCTCAGCAGCAGCGCCAGGCCGAGGCCGAGCGCGACCGCGGCCGAGGTCTGCCGGGTGACGATGGCGAGGCCGAGCAGCAGGCCGGCGATGACCAGCTGCGCCAGCCCGGCGCCGCCGATCCGCTGCCGCACCAGCCAGAAAGCGGCACCGGCCAGCAGCAATTCCAGCACCTCGATCTGCAACCGCCCGGCGATCTGCTGGGTGAAGGCCGCCATCGCCAGCACCGCGGCGAAGGCCACCGCGGCGCGCGGCCCGATCACCGGCCGCGAAAGCCGCCAGGACATCAGGATCAGGGCAATACCCAGGGTGATATGCAGCGCCAGGACCCCGGTCGCCGTCGTCCCCGTGGCGGCGATCAGCAGCACATAGGGCAGCCGCGTCTCCCAATGGTTGCGGGCGACGTGGACACCCTCGGCGAGCCAGGCCTCGGCCCCCGCGATGTAGCGGGCGTCGTCCGAGCCCTGGTAGCCGTTCATGCCGGAGACCAGGATGGCGCCGAGGAAGAACAGCAGCACCAGGGCGAGGGCGATCCGCTCGACCGACAGGGCCACGGTCTCGGCGGGGGTCAGGGCGGGCAGGCTGGCGGCGCGGGGCATGGCGGGCAGGTCCTGGCGGCAGCGGTCGGGCTGGGTCTCTCGCCGGCGCTTCTGGCCCGGCGGTCTTGCCGGACTCCTTGCACACCTCGCGCCAAAGGCGAATTGCATCCTGCATCGCTTCGCGAGAAAGCTGCGATCCGGCAGCGACACGGCAGTTGCGATCCGCAGAACATGAGATTGATCGAAACCCTCCCCGCCCGCATCCTGCGGCTCGTCCTGCTCGCCGCCTGGCTGGTCGGCCCCGCCGCGGCACAGACCCTGGCGGGCTTCCGGCCCGGCCCCACCCAGCTCAGCCTCGACGGCCCGCGCGACCTGGCCGCGGCGCAGGAAGTGGTGCTCGAGGGCGAGAACCCGCAGTCCGACCCCGTCGTGCTGGTCCTGCGGATCGACGACGCGCAATCT
The DNA here is from genome assembly GCF_004355005.1 of Dankookia rubra. Lineage (GTDB taxonomy): Bacteria > Pseudomonadota > Alphaproteobacteria > Acetobacterales > Acetobacteraceae > Paracraurococcus > Paracraurococcus ruber_A. Next base: position 19,185 of record NZ_SMSJ01000054.1, on the reverse strand, counting down.
GCCAGCTACGCCACGCGCTTCGAGCTGGAACGGACCGTGCTGCCCGGCCCCTTCCGCATCCGCACCGCGCCGGGTGCCTGGCGCACCCCCTCCGGCCGCTTCCTCGACGCCGCGGCGATCCGCCGCATCCTGGTCAATACCGGCTACGGCGCGGCGCCGGTCCGCATTACCGCGCTGCGGGTCGAAACCCCGGTGACGCTGCCCGCCGGTGTCGCCGCGCTGTCCTTCGGGCCGGACGACGCGCCGGTCTTCCCCGGCTTCGCCCGCGTCCCGGTCCAGGACCCGAGGATCGAGAACGGCGCCAGCCCGCGCGTGCCGATCCGCCGTTCGTCCCAGCAGCCACTGATCGGCACCGGGCTCCGCGGGGTCGAGCGCTTCGTGCTGCCCTGGCCGAACGGCCGTTGGGACGTCTCGCTCTGGACCGAGGATCCGGGCGACTGGGAATACCTTCCCCACCCGCGCCAGCGACGGGTGCTCATCAACGGCGCCGCCCCGGTCTGGTACCTGAAGACGCCCGGGGAATGGCTGCGCGAGGTCTACTTCGCCGGGCGGGAAGCGGAGGACGTCACCGATCCCTGGACCGCCTTCTATGCCCGCCGCGGCGGACTGCTCACCCAGACGGTCGAGGTGAAGGACGGCCGGATCGTCGTCGACCTGGCCGGCAACACCATTGAGGCAACTTACCTCTCGGCCATGCTGGTCGAGCCTTCCGGCACCGGCCAGGCGGCGCTGAAGCTGGTGGAAGCGGCGCGGCGCGAGCGCTTCCTCGAGGCATGGCCGGTGGTCGGGCCGCGCGCCGGGCCGGCCCCCGCGACGCTGGCGGTCGGGCTGCTGCCGCAGGGTGCCCCCGCCCAGGCGGACTGGCGGCCGGATGCCGCCCTGCCGCCGCCGCCCGCCATCGCGCGCGGCACCATCGGCTGGCTCGACGCGATGGTCGCGGCGCCGGAGCCGGACGCGGCGCCGCGCGTCACCCTCATCCCGCTCGAGCGCAACGGCCGCCACCTGCCGGCCGAGCTGCGCTGGGGCCATTGGCGCTACACCCGCCACAACCCGGCGGCCGGGCAGCTGACGCTGGAAGCCGAGCAGCTGCGCGGCGAGATGGCGCGGATGACGCTGCGCCCCGGCTTGCCGCGGCGGCTCAACCTGCTGGTCCGGGTGCCGGAGGATGCCGCCCCGGGCCGCTACGAGGGGCGGCTGGTGGTCGAGAGCCGCGGCCGCCTGGCTACCGTGCCGCTGGTGGTCGAGGTGCCATCGGTGACGCTGCCCGCGGCCGACCGGCCAGTCGGCATCTACCATGACCTGCCGCCCTATGCGGCCTGGTTCCAGGAGCTCGGCCAGGACGCCCGGCGCGGCATGGAATGCGAGCTGCGGACCATGCGCGGCCTCGGCCTGACCGGGCTTTCCCCGGCGCTCGCCACGCCCTGGCCGGGCGATCCCGCCGGCATTGTCGGCGACCTCGCCATGGCGCGGGAAGCCGGGCTCGGGATGGACCTGCTGGCCTATACGCCGGTCAAGCGGATGGTCGAGCAGCGCGGCATCGCCATGCTGCCGGAGCTGATGCAGCAGGTCGCCGCCGGCTTTGCCGCGCGCGGCCTGCCGGCGCCGGTCTGGAGCATCGCCGACGAGCCGGGCAATCCCGGCTCCCTGCCCGCCGACCTCGAACGGCTGCGCGGCGCGATCCGCCTCGGCGACGCGAAGGCGCGCGTGGCCGGGCAGCTCAACCGCCCGGCCGACCGGCAGCTGCTCGGGCTCTTCGACGTGGTGCTGCTGAATGCCGGCTTCGGCATCGACGCGCAGGAAATCCAGCGCTGGCGCAAGACGGGCCCGACGCCCTGGCTGTACAACATGCCGGATGTCGAGGCCGCGGCCGGCTTCCACCTGTGGCGCACCGGCGCGGCCGGCTACCTGCAATGGCATGGCCGCGCCATCGGCGCCGACCCCTTCGACCCGACCGACAGCGGGGAGGCCGACGTGCAGCTCTACCCCATGCAGCCGGAGGCCTGCGCCGCGGTGCCCGACCTTGACCTGCGGCTGCTGCAGATCGGCCGGGGCGTCGCCGACCTGCGCTGGATGCTCTGGCTGGAAGCCGCCGCCGCCCGGGATGCCGGCGCGCGTGGCCTGCTGGCCGAGCTGCGGCAGGAAATCCCCGCCGGCTGGCGCCGCGGCGAGGCGCCGCTGCTGGACATGCCCGGCTGGCGGCGGCGGCTGGCCCTGCTCGCCCAGGCCTCCGGAGCCCGATGAGGCTTTCCGAGGCCATCACCCACCCGGTCGGCCAGGTCGTCTTCGCGCTGGCGATGACGCTGTCGATCGCCGGCCTGTGGTGGGTGGTGAAGGACCCCTTCGTCGTCGCCGGGCTCTGCCTGGCGCCGGTCGCGGCGATCGTCGCGGTGCGCGATCCCTTCCCGCTCTGCCTCGGCTTCATCATCTTCAGCTTCTTCCGGATCCACGAGGCCTATCCCTTCCTCGAGCCATTCAAGATCCCGAAGATGCTGGCGCTCGGCACCATCTCGGTGCTGGCGCTGCATTTCTGCTTCCGCCGCATCAAGCCCTACTGGCGGCCGGAGCTGAAATGGCTGTGCTGGTTCTTCGCCCATGTCACGGTCGGGATGTTCTTCTCGGCCGGGCGGCCGCAGGCGATCGCCTATTGGTCCGATACCTTCGTCAAGATCTTCATCATGGTCTTCGCCATCGCCTGGCTGACCACGACGCCGAAGCGCTTCGCCATCGCCGCGGCCGGCTTCACCATCGCCGGCATCGCCACCTCGGCCGTCGCCATCAGCAACGCGCTGCAGGGCATCGGGATGGTGGAGGGCACGCGCGTCACCATCGGCCGGGCCAACGGCTCGGTGCTGGGCGACCCGAACGACCTCTCCCTCGTGCTGCTCTTCCCGCTCGCCTTCGCCGTCACGCTGGTGATCACCAAGGGCGTCGGCTTCCTCAACCGCGCGCTCGGCGTGATCGGCTTCGCGGTGATCGTCTGGGCCATCCTCTGCACCCAGAGCCGCGGCGGCCTGCTCGGCATTCTCTCGATCATGGGCCTGTTCGGCCTCAGGGTGATCAAGTCGAAGGTCGTGCTGCTGACCATCGGCGGCATCGGCGCGCTCGGCCTCTTCGCCGCGGCCGGCATCTCCGGCCGCTCCTCGGGCGGCGCCGGCGAGGCGGGGCTGGTGGACGAAAGCGCGCAGGGCCGCTTCAACGCCTGGGAGGCCGCCTTCTGGATGGCGGTGGACCACCCGGTCTTCGGCGTCGGGCTCGAGAACTACCGGCTGAACTACTACACCTACTCCTCGATGCTCGGCACCTTCGAGGGCATCGCCAAGGCGGTGCACAGCACCTGGTTCGCCGCCCTGTCGGAAAGCGGCTTCATCGGCTTCTGGCTGTTCATGATGGTGACGATCGGCACCCTGAAGGCGAGCTTCAAGGTGCTGAAGCGGATGGACAGGGCGGTCGCCGGCGGCATGGCGGTGCCGCCGGCGGCCTTGGCCATCGCCGCCGCCATGCCGGCCGGCATGGTCAGCTTCATCGCTTCGGGCAGCTTCCTGACCCAGGCCTTCACCTGGCCGCTCTACATCAACGTGGCGCTGACCGTGGCCGTCGCCCACTATGCCACGACGCTCGGCATCAATGTCGACGGGCAGACCCCCGAGCAGGTGAAGGCGGGCGGCTGGAAGGTGCTGCTCGGGCTGCGCGCCAGGCCGGCGTGACGCGGCCCCGCCCCGGCTCCCGTGCCTCTCAGTCCTCGCGCTGCAGCAGGATCCAGGTGCCGCCGTCGCCGGCTGACAGCAGCCGGGCCCGCAGTGCCACGTCGCGCTCGCCGCTCGGCAGGTCGCTGACGAAGTCGAAGACCACGTCGAGCGTCCCCGCCGCCCGCGCGCGCTCGATCCGGCCGCTCACCTCGGGCCGCTGAATGCAGGGTGCGATGTCGGCGAAGAAATTGCGGCCGACGACCTCCTTCCGGAAGCCCGAATTCGCCCGCTCCCGCGCGCTGTAGAAGGTGACCGTGCCGGCGGCGTCGAGCCGGATGGCGCCGAAGGCCAGGGCGTCGATCGCATCCGGCGGCATGCTCGCCAGCCGCTGCGCCAGGTCGGGCGTATCGATCTCAGGATCCTCGGTGTGCATCGCCGGATTGCTCTCTCCCGCGGGATCAACCCGCCTCGACGGCTTGGCCCGTGCCGGGTGCCGCATCCTCGTGGAACAGTACCACGCCGATCAGGTGCGTCACCGTCTCCCCGTCCTGCGAGAGCGGCAGCGTCAGTCGCTCGAAGCGCAAGGGCGGGCCCTCGCCGAAATCGAAATCGGCGGCTTCGAAAACCGGCGCCCGGGTCCGCGCCGCGCGGCGATAGGCCGCCTGCAGCGACCCCGGCACCTCCGCCGCCTCGCCCGTGCCTCCGATCGGCGTGCCGTCCAGCCCATGGCCCAGCCGGTCGGTCAGGGCGCGGCCGACGGAGACGAAGCGGAATCGCAGGTCCTCCGCCGGCCCGTCGAGCGCGACTAGCGCGCAATGCTCCTGGAGTTCCAGCCGGGCGAGGTCGAGGTTGGCTGGCCGCGGCAGCGCCTCCCCCGTCACCCGCGCGGCGTGCCAGGTCAGGAAGGCGGCGCGCAGCGAGGGCGTCCGCAGCCGCCGCAGCAGCCGCATCCCGGGCGGCGGCGCGCGCAGGCTGCGCCGCCGCTGCAGCAGTTCCAGCACCGCCTCGGCCAGCGCGACCGGCGGCACCGGGCGTTGCAGCACCAGTTCCCCCGCCAGCACCGGGCCGGGCGGCGCGACGGTCAGGAACAACACCGGCAGGGCCGGCCGCTCGGCCCGCAGCCGGGCCGCCAGGGACGCGCCGTCCGCCCCGGGCAGCTCCATCGCGGTGACCAGCAGGTCGACCGAGGCGAGCCAATGCGCCAGGCTCTCGGCCGCCTCGGCATTGCCCGCCTCGGCCACGGTATAGCCGAGGTCACGCAGCAGGGCCGCCTGCCGCGCCCGCGCGGGTTCCTCGGTATCGACCAGCAGGATCGCGGCGCCGCCATGCAGCCGCGGGTCGAGCGCATCGGATTCCTCGGGGATCATCGCCGCCGCCTCAGGGTCGGCCCGCGGCAGCAGGATCTCGACACTGGTGCCGGCGCCGGGCCGGCGGTCGATCCAGCAGGTTCCGCCCGATTGCTCCGCGAAATTGCGCACCATGGCAAGGTCGAGCCCGTGCCCGGCTGCCCTGCCTTCCGAGGCCAGGCCACCTCCCGCGTCGCGCACCGCAATCGCGATGTAATCGCCGGCCCGCAGCCCGGCCGGCTGTTGACCCGGCGGCAAGTTGCGGGCGCTGATCAGCAGCGACCCGCCGGGCGGCAGCCCGTCGCGCGCCAGCGCCGCGAGATTGAGCAGCGCCACCTCCAGCCGGTGCGGATCGGCCACCACCGGCCAAAGGCCAGGCGGCAGCTCGACCACCACGGAAAGCCCCTTGCCGATGGTGTAGTGGATCATCTCCCGCACCTCGGCCAGCAGGCCGGGCAGTTCCAGCTGGGCGGGGCGCAGTTCTTCCCGCCGGGCGAAATCGACCAGTTCGCGCAGCAGCGCCGCGGCGCGTTCCGCCGCCCGGCTACCGTCCTGGACGGCCTGCAGCAGGGCCGGGTCGGCGGTCTGCCGCGCGACCAGCCTGTAGCTGCCGACGATGGAGGCGAGGGCGGTGTTGAATTCATGCGCGACCCTGCCGGCCATCGCGCCCAGCGCCTGCAGCCGCTGCGCCTGCAGCAGCCCGGCCTGCACTTCCTCCCGCCGGCGCAGCGCGGCGCGGCGCGCCGCCTCGGCCTGTTCCAGGGCCAGGTCGCGCTCCGCCAGCTGCCGCGCCAGGGCCGCGGCCTGGGCTGACGCCGCCTGCGCCGCCGTCAGCCGCGCCTCCAGCCGGGCGGCGGCGGCCTGCAGGCCGCCCTGCAGCGCCGCCAGCTCGGCGACCGCCACGCCGCGCGGCGGCAGGGCGGTACCCGTCCCCGGGTCGGTACCCGCCACCAGCCGGTCGGCCTCGGCCTGCAGCCGGCGCAGCGACCGGCGGAGCCCCCGGGCGAGGCCGAGCGCCAGCAGCCCGGCGGCCAGCACCGCCGCCAGGCCGCCCAGCCCCCAGGCCAGGACGGCGCGCCGGACCGGCGCATCCAGCGCGGCGGCTGGCTGCGCCACCACCAGGGTCCAGCCGGGGATTGCGGCGATGCTCGCCTGGGCCAGGACCCAGAGCTGGCCGTCGCGGCCGGCAACGCGCAGCGGTCCGGCCAGCGGGCCGAGCGGCGCCGTGGGCAGGGCTGCCGCGTTCTCGGCCGGCACGTCCGAGGCGGCGACGAGGCTGCCGCGGTCATCCAGCAGCAGCGCGTCCGCGGCCGGCGGCAGGCCCGGGCCGGCGAGCAGCGACCGCAGCGGCGGGCCGCCGAGCCGGACGCCGAGCGCGGCGCCGCCTTCCGCATCGCGCAGCGGCACCGCGACCAGGATGGCCGGCCCGTCCGGGGCGCGGCGAAAGGCAGGGCGGACGCCAGCGGAGACCTGCCGGAAAACCTCGGCGAAGGCGGGGTCCGGCGAGACGGCGGCGTCCCGCCCGACCAGGCGGACCGGCAGGCCGGGCCGTCCGGCCAGGGGCCGTATCGCCGCCGCGGGACCGGCCGGCGGAGCGGCACCGGCCAGGTCGTCGAGCGCGCCGGCGAGCCCCGCGACCTCCCGGTCGAGCGCCGTGGCGAGGACCGTCGCAGCCTCGGCGAGCCGGTCGAGCGCCGCCGCGCGCTGCGCCACGGCCGACTGCCAGGTCGAGAACAGCCCGGCGAGCAGCGCGGGACAGAGCGCGATGAGCACCAGGGCCAAAAGCACCCCGCGAAGGCCCGGTGGCCGCGATACGGCGGGGCTCGTCATCCGGCCGGGTCGACGCCGCAGCCGGACCGGGCGGGCGCGCGCCGGGCCAGCCTCCGTGTGGGCCTGGGTTGGCATCCCTGGCCGCGATGGAATGCGATGATCACCACAGCTTGTAACTACCCCCGTGGTTGCGGTGGGGGAAGGCCGATCTGCCGGAGGCGTGAGCGGCGGATCAGGCCGGGTCCGGCCGCGGCGCCGCCGCCACCGTCCGCCGGGCCTGCAGCAGGGTCACCGCCACCACCATCGGCACCAAGCCGATGCAGAGGTCGAAGCTTAGGTCGCCGGCAAAGACGCCGAGGATGATCAGCGCCATCGGCATCCGCAGGCCGAAGCCGATCGGCCGGCGGTTCGGACCATGGTCGACAGTGCCGACGAAAGCCCCGGGCGCGACGATGCGGATGGCCGCGGCCTGCCGGTCCTGCCGGAAAAGCCGGAAAGCCGCAGATTGCCAGCATCAGCGGCGGGCCGAGCGCCGAAAAGCCGGCGATGCTGCGCTCGATCGGCGCCGCGGCATTGTCCGTTCTTTCGCCATGCCAGCATCCCTCCGCAAGGATGCGGCGCACAGGGCGCTGGGTCACGCTGCCGGCGCCCTGTGCGCCAGGTAGGCCAGCCGCTTCGATTCCTTGCGGCCGCGGGCGACGCTGTCCAGCACCAGGCCGCAGACCTGCGACAGGAATGACAGCAGGACGACCCCGGTAGCCAGCACCGCCGTCGGCAGGCGGGGGACGAGGCCGGTTTCGAGGTACTGCCAGAGCACCGGCGCGGCGAGGCCGAGGCCGAGCAGCAGCAGGCCGAGAGCGGCCAGCGAGAAGAACTGCAGCGGCCGTTCCTCCTTCACCAGCACCAGGATGGTGCGCAGGATGCGGAGGCCGTCGGCATAGGTCCGCAGCTTCGAGGCGCTGCCGGCCGGGCGGTCCTTGTAGGCGGTCGGCAATTCGCCGACCGGCATGTTCAGCTCCAGCGCGTGGATGGTGAGCTCGGTCTCGGTCTCGAAGCCGGCGGAGAGCGCCGGGAAGGACTTGACGAACCGCCGCGAGAAGACCCGGTAGCCCGACAGCATGTCGGAGATCCGGTCGCCGAAGACCTGGGCAACCATGCCGGTCAGCATCCAGTTGCCGAAGCGGTGGCCACGGCGATAGGCGGCCTCGATCGCGGTCACCCGGACGCCGGTGACCATGTCCAGCTGGTCCTCGAGCAGCAGCGCCACCATCGCCGGCGCCGCGGCAGCGTCGTAGGTGTCGTCGCCATCGACCAGGACATAAAGGTCGGCCTCGACATCGGCGAACATGCGGCGGACCACATGGCCCTTGCCCTGCAGGCGTTCGGTACGCACGACGGCGCCGGCGGCGCGCGCCGCTTCGGCCGTGCCGTCGGTCGAGTTGTTGTCGTAGACATGGATGGTCGCCTCCGGCAGCGCGCGGCGGAAGGCCTCGACCACGCGCGGGATCGCCACCGCCTCGTTGTGGCAGGGGATCAGCACCGCGATGCGCGGGGCGCTGCCGCGCAGGCAGGCTTCGGCCAGGTGGAAGGGAATGTCGAGCATGGCGCGGCCTCCGGAGTTCGGCTCGGGCATCGCAAGCGGCGTACCGCGCAAGATGCGTCGCAGAATGCGACTGGCTGTCATCCCGGTGTCGCTGGACAAGCCTGGCCGGGCGGTGCCTGATTCACGGCCAGCACGCCCAGCAGAAGCGCGGATGACGCCATGACCGAGACCAGCAGCACCGAGGACCCGATCGAGATCGAGGACATCGGCAGCAATCCCGACCCGCGCCAGCCGATCGGCGAGATGATCGCCGCCCGCCTGTCTCGCCGCGGGCTGCTGGGTGCGGCCGCTGCCGCGGCGCTGCCAGCCCTGCCCGCCTTCGCGCAGGATACCGGCAATTCCGCGAATCCCGGCCCCTCCTCCCTCGCCTTTTCCGAGCTGCGCCACCAGCTCTCCCAGCGCGATGCGGTGGCAGAGGGGCACGAGATCCAGCTGGTGATCCGCTGGGGCGACCCGATCCTGCCGGACGCGCCGTCGCACGACCCGCACCGGCAGACCGCCGGGGCGCAGGCCGGCCAGTTCGGCTACAACAACGACTACCTGGACTTCTTCCCGCTGCCCCAGGGGAGCAAGGCCGGCGATCGCGGCCTGCTGGTGGTGAACCACGAATACACCAACACCAATCTGATGTTCCCCGGCCTCGGCGCCGGTCGCCAGGCCGGCAGCCGCACCAGCGCCGAGCAGGGCGCGGTGGAGCGCGCCGCGCATGGTCTCTCGGTAGTCGAGGTCCGGCGCGAGGGCGGCCGCTGGTCCTATGCGAAGGACAGCCGATGGAACCGCCGCATCACGCTCGAGACGCCGATGCGGATCAGCGGCCCGGCGGCGGGCCATGCCCGTCTGCAGACCGCCGAGGACCCGACCGGCACCCGCGTCCGCGGCACGATGAACAACTGCGCCGGCGGCAATACGCCCTGGGGCACGGTCATAACGTGCGAGGAGAACTTCAACGTCGCCTTCGGCGGCGAGGCCGCCACCGCCGGCCCGCAGGCTGCGGCCTACAAGCGCTACGGCATCCAGAAGGACCCGGTCTATGGCTGGCGCCGCTTCGAGGCCCGCTTCGACCTGGACCAGAGCCCGAACGAGCCGAACCGCTTCGGCTGGGTGGTCGAGTTCGACCCCTACGACCCCGAGAGCGTGCCGGTGAAGCGCACCGCGCTCGGCCGCTTCAAGCATGAGTGCTGCACCCATGCGGTCTGCCCGGATGGCCGCGTCGCCTTCTATTCCGGCGACGACGAACGCTTCGACTACCTGTACAAATTCGTCACCGCGAAACCCTGGAACCCGACCGACCGCGCCGCCAACCGCGACCTGCTGGACGAGGGCACGCTCTACGCGGCGAAGTTCGAGGCGGACGGCAGCATGCGCTGGCTGCCCCTGGTGCAGGGCCAGGGACCGCTGACCGCGGCGAACGGCTTCGCCGGCCAGGGCGACGTGGTGATCGAGGCCCGTCGCGCCGCCGACCTACTGGGCGCGACGCCGATGGACCGGCCGGAGGACGTGGAGACCAACCCGGCCAATGGCCGGGTCTACGTGATGCTGACCAACAACAGCGCCCGAAAGGCCGAGCAGGTGAACCCGGCCAATCCGCGCGCCGCGAACAACCACGGCCATGTGGTCGAGATCATCCCGCCCGGTGCCGGCACCGCCCAGGTCGACCACGCCGCCGAGACGGCGCGCTGGGGCATCTTCCTCGCCGCCGGCAAGCCGGGCGTCGATGCCGGGACGCAGTACCACCGCGCGACCTCCGACCAGGGCTGGCTCTCCTGCCCCGACAATTGCGCCTTCGACAGCCGCGGCCGGATCTGGATCGCCACCGACGGGGCGTCGTACACCTCGGGCGTCGCCGACGGGCTCTATGCCGCCGACACCGCCGGGCCGGGCCGGGCGCTGACCCGGCTCTTCTACCAGGCGCCGACCGGGGCCGAGGTCTGCGGCCCGCGCTTCACCCCGGACGATCGCACCATCTTTCTGGCGATCCAGCATCCCGGGGAGGACCCCGGCAGCAGCTTCGACCGGCCCTCCACCCGCTGGCCGGACTTCAAGGACGGCGCACCGCCGCGGCCCTCAGTCATCGCCATCGTGCGGAAGGACGGCGGCATGATCGGCTGAGCCGCCTGGCGCGCGATCAAATATGCCTGCCAAGGCGGCAAAAACCGACAAGAGAGGCAACAAATCGACGGCTTGTCCGTATAGTATCCCAACCATCCATGCGAGAGTAACGATTCAGATCCCGGAACATCATGCCGAGCCGCTCCGCCACATCCCGCCGCCAATGTGCCGCCCTGCCGCTCAGCCGTGAGGGTGCGGAGCTTCGGGTCATGCTGGTCACCAGCCGCGAGACCCGTCGCTGGGTCATCCCCAAGGGCTGGATCGAGAAGCGGCACAGCGCCGCCGCCCAGGCGGCGCAGGAAGCCTTCGAGGAAGCCGGCATCCGCGGCCGCATCGCCAAGACGCCGATCGGCCAGTACGCCTATCCCAAGCGCCTGGCCAATGGCGCCAGTGTGACCTGCAACGTCGAGGTCTATCCGCTGGAGGTCGATAGCCTGCTCGACCGCTGGCCGGAGATGGCCGAACGGGAGCGCCGCTGGTTTACCCTGGCCGAGGCCGCAGCCCTGGTGCAGGAAGGTGGTCTCGTCAGCCTGATGCTGGGCCTGGAGCCGCCGCGGGCGGCGTGAGGGTAGACGCCCTGCGGCTGCCGGGCGGCGGGTTGCTCGGTATCACCCATGCGCCTGGCCGCCGCGGCGGTGACTTGGCCGCCGACCTCGCGGCGATCCGCGCCTGGGGTGCCACCGACCTGCTGACCCTGCAGGAGCCGGCCGAGCTGCCGCCCGGGATGGCGGCGGCGGTTGCCGTGGCGGGTCTTGCCTGGCACCGGATGCCGATCCCCGACATGCAGCCGCCCGGCACGGCGGCGCTGGCTGCCTGGTCGGGCATCGCCCCGCTGCTGCGCGCCACCTGGACTGCGGAGGGGCGCGTCGTGGTGCATTGCGCTGCCGGGCTCGGCCGCAACGGCACCTTCGCCGCCTGCCTGTTGCGCCAATCAGGGCTGGAGGCTGCGGCGGCGATCGCCGCCGTGCGCGCCGCCCGGCCAGGGGCGATCGAGACGCCGGAGCAGGAAGCCTTCATCCGGGCCGGGGGGTTCGGGTGAGCATGGCTGGGGAAACGGTGTTCTCCCCAGCTTCCTTTTCGATTCCTGGAATTTCGGCCGTCGTCGCGCGGCGAGCGCGAATCCGGCAAAAGGCAGGTCGCGACCTGGAGAGGCGATAGGTCTCCCTTCCCGCCGTCCTATTCCTCTCCCGCCGCGTCCAGCACGTGCAGCGAATAGGTGAAGGCCGCCCCGGCATTCAACGCAATGGCAACGCCCAGCGCCTCGGCCATCTCGGCCTTGGTTGCCCCGGCATGCTTGGCCTTCCGCACATGCGCATCGATGCAGCCGTCGCAGCGGGTGGTGACCGCGACGGCGAGGGCGATCAGCTCGCGCGTCTTGGCATCCAGGTGGGTCGTGGTGGCAGCGCCCCGGCTCAGCGCGCCGAAGCCCTTGACCAGTTCGGGGTGCAGTGCGTTCAGCGCCTTGCCTTGCTCGCGTGCGGCGGCGTTGTAGGCGTCCCAGTCCTTGATGGCGCTCATCTGGCGTTCCTGCCCCTGGAAATGAAAACGGGCGTGGGGTCATCCCCCACGCCCGTCTGATGATACCTGCCCGCGATCCGGGCGGGAGCCCTACTCGATCGTTTCCGGCTCCTTCTCCGCCTCGCCGTCGCCTTCCTCGGGCTTCGGCAGGGCGGGCGCCGCGGCTTCCAGGTACTCGAAGGACAGCGCGCCGTCCTTCATGCCCACCTTCACCGCGCCGCCCTTGGTCAGCTTGCCGAAGAGCAGCTCCTCGGCCAGGGGCTTCTTGACGAACTCCTGGATGACGCGGCCGAGCGGGCGCGCGCCATAGAGCGGATCGAAGCCCTTCTCGGCCAGCCATTCCTTCGCCGCAGAGCTCAGCTCGATGGTGACGTTGCGGTCGGCCAGCTGGGCTTCCAGCTGCATGACGAACTTCTCGACGACCCGGCCGACGATCTCCGGCGTCAGGCCCGAGAAGGGCACGATCGCGTCCAGCCGGTTGCGGAATTCCGGGGTGAACATGCGGTTGATCGCCTCGGTGTCCTCGCCGATGCGGACCGTCGCGCCGAAGCCGATCGCCGTCTTGGCCATCTCGGCGGCGCCCGCATTCGTCGTCATGATCAGGATGACGTTGCGGAAATCCACCGTCTTCCCGTTGTGGTCGGTCAGCTTCCCGTGGTCCATGACCTGCAGCAGGATGTTGTAGAGGTCCTGGTGCGCCTTCTCGATCTCGTCCAGCAGCAGGACCGCATGCGGGTGCTGGTCGACGGCGTCGGTCAGCAGGCCGCCCTGGTCGAAGCCGACATAGCCCGGCGGCGCGCCGATCAGCCGGCTGACACTGTGCCGCTCCATGTATTCCGACATGTCGAAGCGGATCAGCTCGATCCCGAGCGTCTTCGCCAGCTGCTTCGCCACTTCGGTCTTTCCGACGCCGGTCGGGCCGGAGAAGAGGTAGTTGCCGATCGGCTTCTCCGCGTCGCGCAGCCCGGCGCGGGACAGCTTGATCGCCGCCGAGAGCGTTTCGATCGCCTTCTCCTGGCCGAAGACCATCGACTTCAGGTCGCGCTCGAGCGTCTTCAGCGTCTCCTTGTCGTCGTTGCTGACGGTCTTCGGTGGGATGCGGGCGATCTTCGCCACGATCTCCTCGACATCCTTCAGCGTGACGGTCTTCCGCCGCTTGCCCTCGGGCAGCAGCATCCGCGAGGCGCCGACCTCGTCGATGACGTCAATGGCCTTGTCCGGAAGCTTGCGGTCGTGGATGTACTTGGCCGAGAGCTCGACCGCGGCGCGGATGGCTTCTGGCGTGTAGCGGACCTTGTGGTGCTTCTCGTAGTTGGTCTTGAGGCCCTGCAGGATCTTTACCGCGTCTTCCAGGCTCGGCTCGTTGACGTCGATCTTCTGGAAGCGGCGGACCAGCGCGCGGTCCTTCTCGAAGTAGTTGCGGTATTCCTTGTAGGTGGTCGACCCGACGCAGCGCAGCGTGCCCTGGGCGAGCGCCGGCTTCAGCAGGTTCGAGGCATCCATGGCGCCGCCCGAGGTCGCGCCGGCGCCGATCACCGTGTGGATCTCGTCGATGAAGAGGATGGAGCCGGGCTGCTGCTCCAGCTCGTTCACCACCGCCTTCAGCCGTTCCTCGAAGTCGCCGCGGTAGCGGGTGCCGGCCAGCAGGCTGCCCATGTCGAGCGCGTAGATCGTGCTCTTCAGCAGGACCTCCGGCACGTCGCCCTCGATGATCCGCTTGGCCAGGCCCTCGGCGATGGCAGTCTTGCCGACGCCGGGATCGCCGACATAGAGCGGGTTGTTCTTGGTGCGGCGGCAGAGGATCTGGATCGTCCGCTCGATCTCGGTGTCACGGCCGATCAGCGGGTCGATCTTGCCGGCCTGGGCCTTCTTGTTGAGGTTGACGCAATAGTTGGTCAGCGCGTCCTGGCTGCGGCCGCGGGCGGGCTTCTCCTCCTTCTCCGGCTCCTCGTTCTGCGGGTTGGAGGGCGTGCCGGCGACCGGACGGCTGGCGGCACGGCCCGGCGCCTTGGCGATGCCGTGGCTGATGAAGTTCACCGCGTCGAGCCGCGTCATGTCCTGCAGCTGCAGGAAGTAGACCGCGTGGCTCTCACGCTCGGAGAACAGCGCGACCAGGACATTGGCGCCGCTCACCTCGTCCCGGCCGCTGGACTGCACATGAATCGCGGCGCGCTGGACGACGCGCTGGAAGCCGGCGGTCGGCTTCGGGTCGCCGGCCCGTTCCGTGACCAGGCCGGCCAGGTCCTTGTCGAGGAATTCGGTGAGGTCGCGCTTGAGCTTCTCGGTATCGACGCCGCAGGCCTTGAGGACGGTCGAGGCGTCGGTGTCGTCGGTCAGGGCGAGGAGGAGATGCTCCAGGGTCGCGTATTCGTGCCGGCGTTCATTCGCGAGGCCGAGGGCGCGATGGAGCGTCTGCTCGAGGTTGCGTGACAGCATGCTAGAGACGCTCCCAATGAGAACCATCGTACGGGACATCGCCCGGAAGCGACGGAGGGTTTCCCCGGTTGAACATCTTGGACCATCCGCTCCCCGAGGCATCCCCCCCGTTCGGCGGAGTGGGATGAAAGTACCGGCCCGACCTCTCCGGAGTCATTGCAGTGTCGCGCGGAAAGGTTTGCGATTCCCGTCGCAAGACGCGGCACGGGGCAAAGGTCCGGGTCACTCCTTCTCGATGGTGCACTGGAGAGGATGCTGGTTCTGCCGGGCCAAGTCCATCACTTGCGTCACTTTCGTTTCGGCAACTTCATAGGTATAGACCCCGCAAACCCCTACCCCGCGGCGATGCACGTGCAGCATGATCCGGGTCGCTTCCTCCCGGTTCTTCTGGAAGAAGCGTTCCAGGACATGCACAACGAACTCCATCGGCGTGTAGTCGTCGTTGAGCATCAGCACCTTGTACATGGCCGGCTTCTTGGTGCGCGGCCGGGTCTTCACCACCACGCCGGTGTTCGGCGTGGTGTCGCCGGGCGGGTTCCCTCCGTTCGGTCGCTTGTCTTGGTCGCTCATCGAAGTTCCTGGTGGGAGTGTCCCGGAAGGAGTTCCCGGAAGACGGGGCTCGCCTGGCAGCTGGTCTCCGGGGCCGGCCGAGGCTGGTTCCCGGCGCCGACCCGCCGCGAAGAATAGTGCCGCGCGCGGCGTCAGGTGAAGCACGACGCGTGGGCATCGGCAAAGATATGGGGCGGCGGGGGGGCGCCGGGAAGCCCGGACCGACCGGGACGCGGCATCGGGCAGCGGATCGCCCCGGGGCGGCACCGCCCGATGGCGGCAATCCGCCCTGCGCGCACCAGGCTCGCGCGGCCCGGGGCCAAGGGCCGCAACAAAGAAAGGCCCGGACCGGGCCGCCACGCCCCCGGGTCGGGGGACGGGCGGCCCGGTCCGGGCCCTATTTCATGCGTCCCGGCCGCTCGGGCCGGGATGCCGCGGCGTTGCCGTGATCAGGCCGCGAGCGGCTTGCCGAAGCTCTCGACCGCCAGCGTCATGCGGGCGGAGAGCGGCGCGAAGGAGGTCTCGGCCAGCTTCAGCGCGGCTTCCTGCAGCTTGGCGCTTTCGGCCAGGCTCTTCTCGACGGCGGCGCGGGCGAAGGTCGCCTGGATCTCGGCGGCTTCCTTCAGGCTCTTGACGGAGCCGAGCGCCTTGGCGCCGGCGACGCCGTGGTCGGCGAGGCCCTGGAACATCGCCATCGTCTGCTTGCCGAGGTCCTGCACGCCGGCGACGTAGAGCTGGGTCGCCTTGGTCATTGCCTCGAAGTTGCCGCGGGTGAACTCGGTGGCCTGCTCCGCGGCCTTCAGGAAGCCTTCGGTCGCCTTGGTTGCCTGTTCCATGGTGGTCTCCATTGTCATGCGCGTCGGCTGCGCGGGGGCTGCGTCGCTGATCGTGCCGGCCGGCGGAAGGACCTGCGGAGCGGCCTCGATGGCCGCATGTTCCGCTGCCGCTTCCAACGGCGCCTGCGTCTCGGGCAGCGCGGCCTTGGCCGCGACGGTCCCGATCCCGGGTTCAGGGGCCGCCGGCGCCGTCTCGTCCGCCTCGGCCATGGCCTCGATCGCCTTGGCTCTGGGTCGCGCGCGCGGGGCCGGGGTGGAAGCCACCTTCGCCTCGGTCACGGTCGCCATCGCCTTGCTCTTTCGGATTGCCACGTCTCGCCTCACCCTTGCTCGACGCCGGTCCGGGGCGTTGAACCCCGTTGGTGCGCCGCTTTGCTGCACTGCAACATGAAGGGTAGTACCTGTCCTCCTGGTGCCGCCGCAAGACTTTTTTGCATCGCACAATGCGAATTGCGTCTCACGGATCGGCGATCAGGGAAACTCTGTCGGTACTCTGTTAACCACGCGCGGATAGGAGGGGAGGCACGGGTGTTTACACGCCGGCGCACCCTCACGAGGCAAGTGATTGCTTCCGCGAGGTTCTCGTTCCATTCCGGTGGACAACGGCGTTGGCAACACCGTATCGTGTGGACGATTCGCTGGCATGCCGGGGGGGCGGTGCCGCGTATCAGGGGGCTGCCATGTTCGGGACCAGCGCATCCTTGCGCTTGAGGGCCATTCGCGCCCTCATGCTCGCCTGCGGAATCGGCGCTGCCGTTCCGGCTTCGGCTCAAATCGGCAGCGAACGCTATGCCGCCATCGTGGTCGACGCGCGAACCGGCAATGCCCTGATCGCCGCAAGCCCGGATGAGCGGCGATATCCAGCCTCGCTCACCAAGATGATGACCGTCTACATGGCGTTCGAGGCGCTGCGCGACGGCCGCATCACGCTCTCGACGCCGGTGCCGGTTTCCTACTCCGCCGCCTCCATGGCACCGTCCAAGCTGGGACTCGCCCCGGGGATGAACCTGACGGTCGAGGAGGCGATCCTCGCCCTGGTCACCAAGTCGGCCAACGACGCCGCCGCCGCGCTCGGCGAGCTGCTCGGCGGCGGGTCGGAGGACCGCTTCGCGCAGATGATGACCCTGCGCGCCCGCGGCCTCGGCATGACGCGGACCACCTTCCGCAACGCCTCCGGCCTGCCCGACATCGACCAGGTCTCGACCGCGCGCGACATGGCCATGCTCGGCCAGCGGCTGATCCGCGACTTCCCGGACCGCTATACCTTCTTCTCCACCCCGCATTTCGTCTTCCGCGGCCGCACCCACTGGAACCACAACCGGCTGCTGAACGAATACGAGGGCGCCGACGGCATCAAGACCGGCTATGTCGACGACAGCGGCTTCAACCTGGTCGCCTCCGCCCAGCGCGACGGCATCCGCCTCGTCGCCGCGGTCTTCGGCGGCCGCACCGGCCGGGAGCGCGACCGCCACATGATGGCGCTGCTCGACCAGGGCTTCGCCGGCCTCGGCGTCGCGCCGCGCGACGCCATGGTCGCCCGCCGCGCCATGCCCGGCATGATGGCAAGCGCCAGCGCCGCGACGCTCGCCCGCACCGGGCGCCCTGCCGGCCGGCAGGTCGTCGTCGCCCGCCGCAGCGCGCCGGCCCCGAAGGGCAGCGCCTTCCGATTGGTGGACACCAGGCCGTCGCTGCTGCGGATGACCGCGGCCACCAAGGGCGGCAAGCCGGTGGCCCGGCCGGTGGCGAGGATCGAGCAGGGCGACACCAGCCGCGGGACCGCCCCGGTCAGGCGCCCGCCGGCGGTGGCCAGCAAGGCCGCCTCGGGCAAGGCCGCCGAGAAGCCGGCGGCCAAGCCGGTGAAAACCGCCTCAGCCAGCCGTCGCGCCGGCTGACGCCGCCGGTCCGGGGGTCCCCGCTTGAAGGGCCCCGGGCGCCGGTCTCGGATCACCGCCGGCGACGCGCGCCGGCCCCGCTTCGGCGGGTTGCGCGGGTCAGCCCCGCGCGCCGGCATTCCGCCTCAATGCATTCCGCCGCGGGCGGCGACCGGCCAGAGGCATTCCACCCGCCCCCGCCGCACCCCGACATACCAGTCGTAGCGATCGACCGTCGGGTCGCAATGGCCCGGCACCAGCCGCAGCTTCTCCCCGAGCACCGGCGCCGCGCCATCCTCGACCAGCAGCTTGCCGTGCTCGTCGGAGGCCCCGGCGTAGCGCAGCCCCGGCCGGCCCTGCACCAGCGGCAGGCCGCTGTCGATCGCCACCGCCTTGTGCCCGGCATCCACCACGGCGACGCCGGGCAGCGACCGGCTCATCACCGTGGCCAACACGAACAAAGACTGCCGGAAGGGCGGCGGGACGTCGTTCCGGGCATAGTCGGCATCCATGAAGGCGTAGGACCCCGCCTGGATCTCCGTATAGACGCCGCTCGCGGCCTCCAGCGCGAAAGTGCCGGTGCCGCCGCCGCCGACGATCTCGCAGGCCAGGCCGCGCTGGCGCAGCTGCTCGACCGTGCGGCGGGTGACCTCGGCGGCATGGCCGATCGCCGCCTCGCGCTCCCCCGGGCTGCGCTTGTGCTGGGCGCTGCCATGATAGCTCTGCAGCCCGCCGAAGCGGAGATGCGGACTGGCGGCGATGCGCTCGGCCAGGGCCACCGCCTCCGGTCCCGGGGCCACGCCGCAACGGGCGGCGCCGCAGTCGATCTCGACCAGCACGCGGATGCGGACGCCGGCGGCCTCCGCCGCCGCGGCGATCTCGCCGACCTGCGCGGCATCGTCGGCGCAGACCGCGACCTCGGCGATCGAGGCCAGGGCCGCCAGCCGCGCCAGCTTGCTGGACCCGACCACCTGGTTGCTGACCAGGATGTCGGGGATGCCGCCCCAGGCCAGAGCCTCGGCCTCCGCCACCTTCTGCACGCATTGGCCGACCGCGCCGCGCGCCATCTGCAGCCGCGCGATCACCGGCGACTTGTGGGTCTTGGCATGCGCCCGCAGCTTCACGCCGGTCGGCGCCAGCAGCGCCGCCATGGCGTCGAGATTGGCCTCGAAGGCGTCGAGGTCGAGCAGCAGGGCGGGGGTATCGACCTCCTCCTCGCGCATCCCCGGTTCGGCGGGCGGCGGCTGCAGCATGAGTGGGCGACTCCGGCGATGCGAGGACAACAGGGATATCCATGCTGCGGCAGGTGCCGCCTGGCTACGCTTGATCTGGCGCAAAACGAATCGCCCCGCTCACGGCGGCTCCATCCAGCCGGCGATGCGGGCGCGCCCGCCCATGGCGCGGTGCATGGAGGCGATCAGGCGGAGGTTGGCGGCCCCCAATCGCCGGCCCCAGTGGTCC
>NZ_SMSJ01000053.1 GCF_004355005.1 Dankookia rubra | reverse complement strand
AGGCCTTCCGTCAGCCGTCGTGACGAAAGGCTCGGCAGCGCTCCTATTTCACGCCGCCGCGGCCAGATTACCCAGCCGCTCCCTGAGGGATTTTCTCTCCGACGCTCTCACCCTGGCCGGCACCCAACGGCTCTTGGCGTCCGCGGGCGCACGCCCTGAGCTGCCCGACCGGGCGAACTCAAATCAGCGCTGGAGTGCCGAAATGGGGCGCAGCCTTTGGCACGAAGCGGGGGAGCCGGCCGGCACGCTGGTCGAGGCCTACCTCGGCTCGCGCGGGCTGGCCTTGCCCGCGGACGCGCCCCTGCGCTTCCACCCGTGTGCGTGGCGGAACCGCGTCGGCGGGCCGCCCGGCCCGGCCATGATGGCCCTGATGACCTCGCCCGAGACGGGCTCGCCCTGCGGCGTGCACGTCACCTACCTGCAGCCAGACGGCCAGGGCAAGTCGCCAAGTGCGCGGGCCAAGGTCATGCTCGGCACGGCCGGAGTGATCTGCCTGACGCCCGGGGCCGAGGTAACACTGGGCCTTGGGTTGGCCGAGGGCATCGAGACGGCACTGGCCACAGTACAGCGCACCGGCTGGCGGCCTGTCTGGGCCGCAGCCTCGGCCGGCGGGATCAGGCGCTTCCCCGTGCTGCCCGGCATCGAGTGCCTCACCGTGTTTGCCGACGCTGACGAGGCGGGAATGGAGGCGGCGCGTGCGTGCTGCCGCCGCTGGACTGTGGCAGGACGCGAGGCGCGCGTCCTGGCGCCACCGACCGGGGACTGGGACGACGCGCTGCTGCCTCAGGTCAGCGGGAGGGCGGCATGATGGACGGATATCATCACGCTCCCGAGGCCGTCCTCAGGGCGGCCGGCGCGCGCGAAGAGGTCTTTGCGCCGCCACCTCCGCCGAGGGGCAAGGCCTTCGGACGGCTTCGCGTGCTGACGGTGGCGGACGCGCTCGCGGCCCCGCCGCGCCGGTACCTGCTGCGCGGCCTCGTCGCGCCGGGGGAGCTGTCCCTGTGGTGGGGGGCGCCGAAGTGCGGCAAGAGCTTCCTGCTGCTACGTCTGGTCTACGGACTGGCGCTGGGGCACGGCATGTGGGGCCGCGAGCCGGCACGAGCCTGCCGCGTGCTCTATGTCGCGGCCGAGGGCGAGGGCGGCTTCGCGGCCCGCCTGCTCGCGCTGCGCGACGTGCTGGGCGACGCCAACGACGCCTTCCGCTACATCGCGCAGCGGGTCACGGTCGGGCCGCCCTCCGAGGACCTGACGGACGTGATCCGTGCGGCGCAAGACATGGGTGCCGACCTGATCGTGCTGGACACACTGGCGCGCACCTTCGGCGAGGGGGACGAGAACGCCGCCCGGGATATGGGCGGCTTCGTCGCCAGCGTGGATCAGCTGCGCGCTGAGACGGGCGCGCACGTGGCGGTGGTCCACCACGGCACCAAGGAGGGCAGCTCGTCCCGCGGCAGTGGCGCCCTGGTCGGCGCGGCGGATCTGATCGTGAAGGTGGCAAGGGGCGGCGAGAGCGAGCCGAACCATGCCATCGTGGAGGCGGCCAAGGACGACGTGGACGGCGCCGTGCTGCCGTTCCGACTGCACGTGGTGGACCTGCCGGCAGGACCGGACGGAGAGGCGCGGCGAACCTGTGTCGCCGAGGGGGCTGATCCGTCGACCACGACGGCCCGGGCGAGGGTGCGGCTTACCGATGAGCAGGAGCTGCTGTTGCGTGACCTGCGCGACCTCGCGGCCTCCGGGCAGGCGGTGCCGATGCAGCCCGAACCCGGCATGCCGATCGTGCACGCGACGACCCGCGCCGCGGTGCGGGCCCGGCTGATCGCCTCGGGCTTCTTCCACGAGGGCGAGCTGAAGCCGCACGAAGTGGACTCCTCCGCCAACTCCCCAAAGATGGAGAAGCCTACGAACGCGGGATACCGCCGCGAGAACAAGGTGCTGGAAGCACTGAAGCGTAAGGGCTTGGCCGGCTTCAATCGCCACCACGCATGGGCGTGTTGATCTCGTCGTTCCCCTCCTGCTCTCCGCAACGCTCTCCGCTTGCAGGGCAAGCTGCTCTCTACTCCCCCAACTCCCCCCGGCCTTTAGGCCGGGGAGTGGGGGAGAAGGGAGCAGCCGCGGCCGGGCTCGATGGAGAGCCCCTGCTGCGTATGACCCCGGCGCCACACTAAAGCGGTCCCTGTGCGTCGTGCCGCGAGGCACACGACAGCTGAACGCTGGTGATGGCCACTTGCGGGCTGCACCGCGGAACCCTGCCGTCAGCCACTGCCTGTCCGTTCTCCTCCCGGGGAGAGATACGCCCCCGATGGGGGTACCGAAAACCTTTGGCGTCACACAGGTCTCGCGGGTCCCTTTCCGTTCGATAAAGATACGGTCGGGCAGAGCGTGGGTCCGCGTCAGTGGCGAAATTTTTCGCGGGTGAAGCCGGGTGAAATCCGGTGAAGTAGGAAGCAAACAAGAACCTTTGGCCCGGCGCGGCTACCACCTGGGATGGCGCTGAGGGGAGGACATTGATGCAGGCACTCGACCGCAAGGCGATCAAGGACGCGCTTGACCGCAAGGACTTCAGCCGGGCGCGTCGGACCCTGCGGCCGCTGGTCCTCGCGGATCCCACGCAGCTGGTGGGTGATGATCTCACCTGGGCTCGCCAGAAGCTGGCCCTCGCGACCTACAAGGATCCGGAACTCCAGACCGAGGACGCGCTGGAGGAGGCGCTGCGCCTGCTCGCCATGGAGGACCTCGAGACCACCGAGGAGGCGGAGACGCTCAACCTGGCCGGCGCGGTCCACAAGCGGCTGTGGGAGGTAACCGGCGACCAGCATGCGCTCCGCCGCTCGCGGGCGCTCTATGCCCGTGCCCTCGCCGCCGGGCGGGCGCGGGATGCCCTCGACGACTGGACCTACTCCGCCATCAACCTTGCCTACGTGCTCGACCTCATGGCCCGCGAAGAGAGCGTGGACGAGGGCGAGGAATACACCAAGCGCGCCGAGGAGCTGCGCGCCCAGGCCGACCGGGAGCGCGAGGCCGTCTGCGCTCAACGGGATCGCCTGCTGGGTGGTGCGGACGCCTCACCGCCCTGGTGGCGGACGGCAACCCTAGCCGAGGCCTGCTTCGGCCTCGGCCAGTCTGAAAAGACCAGAGATCTGCTGAGAGAGGGCCTCGCGCGTGCCACACCTCCGGACTGGGAGCGCGAGAGCACGGCCCGGCAGCTCGTGGCACTCGCGCAGCTCCGCTACCTCGGCGAGGACGCGCGCGAGCAGGCGATGGACGCGCTCTCGCCGCTGCTGACGGAGGGCGCTGCGCGCGCCCTGCTGGCCGGCAAGGTCGGCCTGGCCCTATCGGGCGGGGGGTTCCGAGCCGCGCTCTTCCATGCCGGCGTGCTGGCGCGGCTCGCCGAGCTCGACCTGCTGCGCCATGTCGAGGTGCTGTCCTGCGTCTCCGGTGGCTCCATCCTCGGCGCGCTCTACTACCTCGAGCTGCGGAAGGAGCTGGAGGCAAGGCCGGACGGCACCAGCCCAGAAGGTGGCGGGTCGGAGATGACGCGCCACCGGTACATCGAGGTGGTCCGTCGCGTCCACGAGCGGCTCGAGACAGCGCTCCGGCGCGACATCCGGACCGCGGCGATGCTCCGCTCCCTGCCGCGCCTCCTAAGCGATCGCACGCTGCTGACCGGCCGTCTGATCGACGAGGCCCTGTACGGCGGCCCGGGCCGGCCCGGGCCGTTGATGCGCGAGCTGAGGATCCAGCCGGCCGGCGAGGCGGCGGACTTCAACCCCAAGCTCCACAACTGGCGGCGTGAGGCCAAGGTGCCGATCCTGATCCTCAACGCCACCACGCTGAATACCGGGCACAACTGGCAGTTTACGGCGAGCTGGATGGGCGAGGCGCCGACCTGCATCGAGCCCGCGATCGATGCCAGCGAGCGGCTGCGCCGCTTGTACTACGAAACCGACGCGCCAGCGCCGCACCGGGACATGCCGCTCAGCACCGCGGTGGCCGCCTCGGCCGCGGTACCAGGCCTGTTTCGGCCCATCACTCTGGCAAAGCTCTACCAGGGTCGCCCGGTGGTGCGCCTGTCGGACGGCGGCGTGCATGACAACCAGGGCGTCTTCGGCCTCATGGAGCAGGACTGCAGTGTCATGCTGGTCAGCGACGGGTCGGGGCAGCTGCCCGCGCGGGCCTCGCCGCCGTTCCTCGCCGTCGGCGTCCTGCAGCGCTCGACCAACATCCTGATGGACGCGGTGCGGCGCAATGCCTACCGCATCCTCGCGCTGCGCCGGCGCACGCGCCGCCTCCGCGACCTGCGCTATGTCCACCTCAAGATGGGCCTGCCGACCGAGGACGTGACCTGGCTTGGTGGGGCGAAGACCCTCGGCGACGCGATACCGGAGACACGGGCGCGGGCAGTGCTGAATGAGCGGGCGCAGCGGGCACTGGCAGCGATCAGGACCGACCTCGACAACTTCTCGGCCAACGAGTGCCATGGGCTGATGTATGCCGGCTACCGCCTGACCGAGTACAACCTTGATGGGCGGCTCTTCGCACTGGCCAGGCCGGACGCGCCGCGGGTCGAGTGGAGCTTCGGGCAAGCCGCAGACTGGATGAGAGACAAAGGATCGTTGCCCGAGGACATCGCGCGGGAGCTGGAATGCGGTCAGTACCGCTTTTTCCGGCGGGTCCGGCTGCGCTGGCCCGGAGGGTCCCGGGCATAGTGGAGCCGCGGCGAGCCAGACCGCGACCCAAGCCGAGGCTGGCCCGCGGTGGGGCATCAGGGATAGCCTGCTTGCACTGCAGCGCTGCGTCGCGACCCCGGAAAAGAGGCCCTCATGCCTAGGCCGATCTGCTTCGCCATCATGCCCTTTCGCACCAAGGACACGGGGGTCACGCCACCCGCGCCGGCAACGGTCGACTTCGATGCCCTGTGGGAGAAGGCACTGCTGCCGCTAATCGAGCAGCTCGGGTACCAGCCGGTGCGCGCCGACCAGGACCTCGGCGGCATGATCATCCCGCAGATGCTCGAACGCCTGTACTTCTCCGACCTGGTCCTGGCCGACCTCACCCTGCCGAACGGCAACGTTTATTACGAGATCGGTATTCGTCACGCGGCGAAACAGGCCGGCTGCGTGCTGATCGGCGCGAACTGGTCGCGGCAGCTCTTCGACCTCGACCAGATCCGTCAGGTTCGCTACCCGCTGCCGGAGGGCAAAATCACCGACGAGACCGCGGCGGCGATCCGTGCGGCTCTGCTGGAGAGCGTCCCGAAGCTCGCCGAGGGAGAGACGCCGGTCTACCAAACCCTCCCGGGCTTCCCGGACAAGGTGGTCGCGGACCGGGCCTCAGTCATCCGGAACCAGCTGGAGGAGATCTCGGCCTTTCAGGCTGATGTGCGCGCTGTGCGGCACGCCCCTGGCGACCGGCGAATGGCGCAAGCACTCGCCCTAAGGGACCGCTTTCCCGCCCCCACGCTGCGGTTGCCCAGCGTCGCCCACGAGATCACCGGGCTTCTGCGGGACCAAGTTGGATGGCAGGAGGCGCTGGATTATATCGACGCCTTGCCAGACTTGATCCGACGCCTCCCTGTGCTGCGCGAGCAGCGCTGCCTCGCCTTGTCCAAGACCGGAGACCACACCACCGCAATCGGCGCGCTCGAGGAGTTGGTCGCCACCGGCGGCGACTCCCCAGAGCGCCAAGGCCTCATCGGCGGCCGCTACAAGCGGTTGTACCGCGATGCGAAGACCGAGGCTGATCGGGCGCGCTACCTGAAGAAGGCGATCGAGCACTATGAGCGCGGCATGACGCTCGACCTCAACGACTACTATCCCTCGAGCAACCTGCCGGCGCTGTACCTGGCCCGAGGCAGGCCAGGGGATGCTGACAAGGCGCGCGCCATCGCCACGGTCGTCCGCATCGCTTGCGACCGCGCCATCCAGCGCAAGGCGGACGACGAATGGACGCGGCAGACGCTGCTCGGCCTTGCCTTCATCGAGGGCAACCTCCAGGCGATCGGCGACCTGTGCGACCACATCGAGGACGAGGGTCCAACGGTGTGGAAGCTCGGGTCTACCATCGAGGACCTGCGGACGACGACCGAGTGGACCGCAGACCTGGAGACCCGTACTGGGTTGCAGGAGGCATTGACCCGCCTCGAGCGCATCCTGGCACCGGGAGCGCCGTGACTATGAGCGGCGCAGGCAGAACCAAACTACCGCCGAGCTGGAGGGGGCCTTTTATCAAACCATTCCCGGACCATGCTCGCCTCTCATCTCCAAACTGTCGTACACGAAGTACCCAAATGGTGCGGGGTGCTGAGCGCTGGAGCGAACTGGCCCATGGTACCGGCACGGAAAATGATCAATGAGAGCATTGACGTGCAGCCTCGTCGCTCTGCTCAGCCTCATGCCAATGACGGAGTTGCGCGCCATGCCCGACAACCTGCCTAGCCGTGACGTGCATACTCTTTTCGCGGCAGCTGGCGCTGCAGGCAAGGTCGGCATCGCTCAAAAAACCAAACCAGTTGACGCGAGGCCAGCGCGCGCAGGAGAGGTCGTGGTCACCCGCATCGCTGGCGAGGGCGTGGAAACCCAGAGCAAGCCAGCAGCTGCGGATGACTGGGTGGTGCGCAATCGGTGCCCGGCCACCGGTAATGAGGAGTACCTCGTCACTGCCGGGACCTTCGCGGCGCGCTACGAAGGCCCACTATCGGCACCCGATGCGGAGGGCTGGCGCGAATTCCGCCCGCATGGACCCGCACTGCGCTTTTTCCTGGTGAGCGAGCGTGAGGGTGCCTTCCGCTTTACTGCTCCCTGGGGCGAGCAGATGCCAGCCCGGCCGGGCGACGCAATCGTTCAGGATCCAGGCCGCCCGCAGGACACTTACCGGGTAGCGGCTGTCGCTTTCGCCTGCACCTACGAGATCATAGATAAGCCAAAACAAGAATGAACTAGAAAGACTTAATTCCTGAATGGTTCAAGTTTTTTATTTATAAAATAAAACATAGGGAACCCCAAGATATGGAGCATAATAATTACGATGTATTTATTAGCTACTCACACGTTGATGAGGATCATGCAAAAGAGTTAGACTATTGGTTACGCAGCAAAGGCCTTAAAACATTTTTTGACAGGCGCGCCCTGCGACCGGGACTTCCTTGGGTCCGCGCGGTAGAAGACGCAATTTCGCGATCTAATTCCGTAGCTTTACTTGTCGGAAAGCAAGGCATCGGCAGCACGCAGCAATATGAAAGAGAGCTGGCGCTGGTGCGGCAGACCGAGGACAAAACATTCCCTGTTATTCCGGTTCTGTTGCCAAATAGTGTCAGCCCACCTACTGGCTTTCTGCAGCTGATAACTTGGGTTGATCTAAGTGGTGGTCCAAATATTTCTGCCCAAAACCAAGGGTTATCAGCACTCTTAGCCGCCATTCGACGGGAGGATGTAGAATCAGCCGCGGTCCGTGGATCAATTTGTCCATACATGGGTCTGTCGTCATTCCGTGAAGAGGATGCAGCATTTTTTTGGGGACGAAAAGCTGCGGTTGACGAGTTGGTGGCAAAGGTGCGCGATTATGGATTAGTAGCTGTGGTCGGCCGCTCTGGCAGTGGCAAATCATCACTTGTCTATGCGGGCTTACTCCCCGCCCTTCGACGTCAGCGCACTGTGACCTGGGACGTCGTCGCGCTGCGGCCGCGGGCGACTCCGCTGCATGCCTTAGTGCAAGCTTTTGATCCGGAGATTGCTCAATGTGGAAGCACCGAAGCCGCGACGCGTCTCGAAACCGAAGTTGAGCTTCTCCGCACACTCGTCGCCGACACTGTAATGCGTCTTATTGCTCATAAACTGGCGAATGCGCCAGGTCAGCCCAACCGTCTTTTGATATACGTGGATGAATGGGACGAATTATATACGGCCACATCGTCCTTGGAAAGTATCAACGCGCGGACTCAGCGCGCCAAAGATGTCGATTGTTTTATTAACTTGCTTCTCAAAATGGCGGCCATGGAAAACGTCCGCGTCGTACTTACCGTACGAGCAGACTCATACGGACAGCTCATTCGGCATCCAAAACTTAGCAGACTGCTGCCTTTTCAGCAGGTAAACCTCGGGCCTATGTTACGCGAGGATTTGCGGGCTGCCATCTTTATGCCAGCTACTCGTGCCGGTCTTCGATTTGAGCCGCCAAGTCTTGTAGATCAAATCTTGGACGAAGTTGGCACAAATGAGGGCATGCTGCCGTTATTGCAATATGCTCTCAAGGAGACATGGGCACACCGCGAAGGAGACACTTTAACTGCAAACGGGTATATCGCTGCGGGTCGTGTGGTGGGCGCCATCCAAACAACAGCGCAGCGTATCTATGATGAGCTCAGCGACGACGAGAAGATGGCGGCGCGCCGGCTGTTTTTGGGCCTTGTGCGTCCGGGCGAAGGGCGGGAGGACACGCGCGCACGTATCAGTATGCCTGAAGACTCTTTGATGCTTGCGGTTGTAGGGAAATTTGCTGGCCGCACAGCACGATTGCTAGTGACAGGTTCAGAAACCGCGACTGAAATCGATAGGACAGTTGCCGACCGACCTTTGAACGTGGCGCCTATTTGGATTCGAGCGACGGTTGAGGTTGCGCACGAGGCGCTAATCAGAAACTGGCCAACGCTGCGCGAATGGCTGGATGATAACCGCGATAACTTGCGGGCACGAGCCGCAATTCTTCAACAGGAAACGGAGTGGATACGTCAAGGACGCCGCCCCGAATTGCTGCTACCGCGCGGGTATCAACTTGAGCGCGCCCGCACCCTGCTTGATCGCCCCGGTGATGTGCTGGTTGAAGATCTTCGTGAATATATCACACTCTCCATAGAGCGCGCGCAGCAGTACGAACAAGCCGAGTACGAGGAAAAATTTCGTGTAGCGGCAATGGAACTCGCTGGCGAGATTGAGAGGGCGACCGGTAATCTTTTTCGACTAGATGAGACCTTGAAAAATCTTTGCGAGAACGTCCGCAAAGATTTACCTTTTGAGTTTGTTGCAATCCAACTCAATGACAAGGAAACTAAAATCATTCAAACTGTGTATGGCGTCGGATTAGAAACAAACTGGTATAGCATTGCTAAGCACAGCTATCGCATTGAACCAGATTTGAATCCCGCCCTTTGGGATATTCAAGCTCATATCGCGGCCAGTGATCCGCCTAGAGCTGAAATTATCTCTGGTCGAGACTCTCGTTTTGATCAATTTATATATAAAGCGTTTAAACATGAAAATATAGAACGTGTTTTCGCACCGATTATACTCGCCCGCGAGCACGAGGCTCTAGAGGCATGCAGATGGAATATCATCTCCCGTGAACCTCATGTTGAGACAGCTACCTCATTCGACAGGCGAGTTGTGCTCGAAATTTCACCTGGGGACTTGGACAGGCTAAAGCGCACGGGTAATTTTGAGATTATTGGTACAATAGAGGCAGGATACAGATCTAGGCGCAATATTTCTCAGCGTGATTCGGAAAAGCTGATCGAGTTAGCCGGTCGATATGCGCCAGAACTACGTCGCGCTTCGCTCGAAAACGTTTTCGCTATCATCGCTCGCAATGCGATGCGGATGTTAGAGGCTGATGCCGCCAGCTTGCATTTTCTACTGGATCGTGAAGAGAAGCAATATATCTATGAGGCTTGGGCAGGCCATCGCTATAGCTCGATCACAGGCCCTCGCCCAGAAGGTCTAGGGTACCAGTCGCTTCAGGCGCGACGAACCATGGTAGTGCCTGATCGAGAAAAAAATCATGATGAATGCCACATGCGAGATTTTTTTCCTGAGGCCTATGCAGAGGGCATGCAGGCCGAGGCCGCTATTCCGATCTTCTTTAGCACAGGACAAAGTGGTCTGTACTCAGCGCACGATAGGCATCATGTAGATCGTGGAGAGAAACATGGTATTCTCTATGTACGCTTCAACAGGCCACATTGGTTTACAAAAGGCGAAATAGAGTGGTTAGAGTTTTTTGCTCGGCGTGCCACTCAGGCTATTCAACAGGCCACCTATTACACCTTATACCGTGAGAACGCGCGTCGATTGGTAAATCTGCATAGCGTAGCGCAATCATTAGCAGATAATTCTGAAAGCGGCGACATACTCGATGCCATTGCAGGTAGTGCCATGAATGCATTCGCAGCCGATATCGTGACCGTCTATGAATATCAAGCTGCCAAAGAGAAATTCGAGCACGAGCTGGGTATAGCAGGCCGATTTATCGCCATCGAAAAAACGCGTTGGGCGCCGCTTGAACCAGACTCATCTCCATATCTTGTAGTTAAAAGTGGCTTTAGTGTTTATGAGGAAAATGCGCCATCAAACCAGAAACTGTGTCCCCCAGCAGCTTCACAAAATGCTTTACAAAACAGATTTGTTGTGCGTGAGAAAATTACATCGGCAGCTTGCGTACTTTTGAAAACAAACCAAGAAATTGTTGGCGCCATGTTCGTGAGTTATCGACGACACCACGAATTTACGCCAGACGAGCGAAGCCTACTAGAAATTTTGGCCTCAAACGCAGCCGTAGCGATTAGAAACAGGCGTCAGCTCAGTCGCGTTGGTTCAGGTGAAATATCGACGCTGCCAACGCCACAGGCGGCGTCTTCATCCATTTTCCCAGAACGCTAGGATCCGTTGACGTTCAGCTTGCCGGTGGCTGGCTGACAGCGATTCAAACTCGGCTTCGGCGGAGTGGTGCCCAGGTAGAAGTTGGATGGCCGTGTAAGCGCCGTCCACATAATGCTCATACTGACTATTTGGAAAGGCAGGTCAGGCGGCGATGCGTTGGAGTATGATGCGGGACATCGCGCTGTAGATCACGGCCTCGCTGGTTTCCTGCAGGCGTTCGTAGTTGCGCCCGAGGCGGCGTGAGCGGGACAGCCAAGCGAAGATCTTCGGAAACCGCCCACAGGCCGTAGGTGGCCGTGAGCGCCCACTCCCTTTTATGTCCAGCCATCCGGCATCGGCATTTCCGGTGGCAGAACTCTCGAGTGCGCACTTGATCGCCAAGCGGTGCGGCTGACCAGCCCCCATAGAGTGGTCCGGGTGAATTTTAGTGGATCACCGCGATCGCGCTTCCTGAGCCGCTATCAGAGGACGGGGCGGAGTCTTGTTATTTTATCCTCGCACTGGAAGGTGAAAAAATCCTGGTCCCGCTCTATAGGGCGCCGAACCGCGGCGAGGGTGTCAGCGAAGGTAGGCCGCTGCTTGCTGTACCAGGCGGTTGCTGACACGCGGAGGCGAGCGTGACGGCTGGAGCGGTTGATCAGCAGGGGCGCGACGGAGAGCACGCAGAGTGTTGTGTGGGCAATCGCTTGGTCGGATCACTGCCGCTAACTCTCGACGCCAAGGTGGTCGCGGGTCTCACCGAAGGTGACCTCCAACCGCCAGCGCTGCGTTAGGCGCCCAGGATTGTTGTACCGAGCAGAGTAGGTGCGTCAAAGCTAGAATGCCTTATCGCACACTCTGCGAGCGAATGACCGGGCAGCAGCCGTCCCGAGATGGGTAGAGCTTGCCTCGCTCGCAGGGTTCCGCGACTATTTTGAGGGACCCGGCCTGGGCCGCTCGAGTAGGAATCCAAGAAGGCATGCGCCAGCGGGTGTTCGTCAGCCATGTGAACGGCGATCCTGACACCGACGCCGTCCTGCCTAGCCTTTGCGACGCGTTGAGAGCAGCGGGCCTTGACGTGCTGGTAGACACTGAGCGCCTGCGTCCTGGTGCATCCTGGCGTCAGGAGATCTACGGCTGGCTCGGCCTTTGCCACGCCGCAATCGTCCTCGTCTCACGCGCTGCGCTCGAAGATCCGGCGAAGATCTGGGTGACGCGCGAGGCGACGCTCCTGGTGTGGCGCCGCGCGCTTGACCCGATGCTTCGCATCGTCCCAGTCCTGCTCGGCGACGTGCAGCCGGGCGAGCTCGCCGGCGGCCGCCTCGCCGACCTGCTCCTGAACGAGACGCAGTGCGCGCGCGCCGGGTCGGATCTTGGCTCGCTCGCGCGCGCGGTGGCAAACGGTCTCGCGGCCGCGCCGACGCCGCTTGAGCAGCTTGCTGAGGCGCTCGCTCATCGCCTCGGCGCCGTGCCGGTCGCGGTGGTGGAGGCGGCGGCTGGGATTGTTGGCATAGACCTCGGCCCTTGGCGGCCAGAAGCTAATCCGCGCCACGCCCTGATGTTAGGCCTGCTCTGCGCGCCCTTCGAGGACGCTGCGTGCGCGCTCGAGTATATCGCCGACCATGCCGATACCACTGCGCGCGGCTCCCTCGTCGAGGTCGCCGTGGTACTCGGTGCGAACTGGGTCGAGCCCGAGGCGGCGCGATGGCTCGCGGCGCAGGACCCCTCGGGCCGCGCGGCGGTGCTGAACGCCTCCACACAGTTCGCCGCCGAATGCTATGTGCAACGCGCCTGCGGCCGCCCGCCGCCGGGGCGCTGGCCCGTTGTGCCGCTCACCGCCGTTACTGGCGAGGAAACGGCGGCTGAGCTGCGCGCCGAGGTGGAGGCAGCGCTCGAGCGGGTCCTTTTGCTTACTCGCGACGCCTTCGAGCCAGCCTCGGTCGCGCTCCGCCGCCTGCTGCAGCGGCGCCGGCGCGAGGGCCGGGCGACATTCCTACTGGCACGGCTGCCGCCTGAGCCGGGGCGGTTCGTCGCCGCGCTGCGCGGCGCTTGTCCCGATGCCGCGGCCATCCTGCTCGGCGGAGATCTTGAGGAGGAAGACGCCGACGCGCTCGGCTCCGCCTGCCGCGTGCTGCGCCCGATGCTGCCTCCTGGCGCCGACCGCGAGGCGCGCACTCGGCTCGACGACCTGCTGCTGCGGATTACAGGCGGGGCCTGACGCAAAGGACACGCCGCGCATGCCGTACGCTTACCACCGCCGTTTCAATCCCAACGCCCCCACCCCTGCCACGGGCGAGGGGGCGGTCGGCGACCGGGCCGACGCCGCAACTTACATCTTCGACGAGGACGCCACCCTCGCCGTCAACATTGCCCTGGCCACCGGGCGGCCAATCCTGGTGCGAGGACCGAGCGGGGTGGGGAAGTCCGCGCTCGCGCGCGCCGTGGCGCGCCAGCTCGGCTGGTCTTACGTACAGGCGGTCGTCACCTCACGCACCCAAGCGCGGGATCTGCTGTGGCAGGTGGATCAGCTCCGCCGGCTGCAGGACGCTCAGCTCAATAGGCTCAGCGCTGACGAGGCGCCCTACGTCACGCCCGGGCCGCTGTTCTGGGCCTTCGACCCAGTCGCCGCGCGGAACCTGTTAGAGCGCACAGGACGCCCCACTCTGGTGCCGCCGGAGGTGTGCGCGGGCGCGCCGAACACTGTCGTGTTGGTGGACGAAATCGACAAGGCTGATCCCGACGTTCCGAACAATCTGCTTGAGGCCCTTGGGTCCCTTGCCTTCACGATTGAGGAGCTGAGCCTGCGTGTCGCCGCCGCTGCAAATCCGCCGCTCGTAATTGTTACTACTAACGAAGAGCGCGACTTGCCGCCAGCCTTCGTGCGCCGCTGTGTTGCGCTGTACATCTCGCCGGCCGACGCCGACCGGCTAGCCGCCATCGCCGCCGTGCACCTGCCGGCAATGGACCGGGCACTCGTCGCGGCCGTGGCGCGACACGTCGCGGAGCGGGGTGAAGAAACGGGGATACCAGCAAGCACCGCGGAGTTCCTGGACACCTTGCGCGCCTGCCGTGATCTCGGCGTCGCGCCAGGCGAGGCAGGCTTCGATCAGCTCGTGCGCATGACGCTTTGGAAAGCCGGCGGTCCGGATTCCCTCGTATGAGCGAGGCGGGGACGGGTCGGCGCATCCGGCCAGGCCCGCACGCCGCTTCGCCGGCCGACCTGCTGCGCGCGCTCGACACGCTTCGCCCGGAGGACGAGGCTACGCTCGGCGTCATCCTCGCCGCGTTGGGCCATGCGCTCGAGGTGCCGCGCGCGGCGCCCCAGGCTGCGCTCGCGCCGTCCGTCCTTCGCCCGCCCGCGCGGGCCATGCGCTCGCCCGAACCTTCCGCGGAACCCGGCCAGCGGTCACGCCGACCGCTCGCCTCGGACCTCACGGTGCAGGAAGAAGCGGTGGGATTGGCGCCGCCCTGGATGGCCGAGGCGACGCTGCTGCCGCTCTCGGGCGACCCTGGCGCGGTATTCCGGTTGGCCATGCCGCCGCTGCTTGCGCCCGCGCGAGAGCGCGCGCTGCTCGCCCACGCGGCGGCGCGACGCCTCGAGGAGGGTGAGGTCGACCTCGACCACGTAGTAGCAGCGGTGACGGTGCGCCAGCCTCTCGTTCGCCTGCCGCGCAGGCAGCTCTCGTCGCTGCGCAATGGGGCGACACTACTGTGTGACGCTTCGCCCGGCATGGAGCCCTTCGCACTCGACATTGCTCATCTGGTAGCCGCCGTCACTGCCGCGGTGGGTCGCGACCGCGTTCGCGTTGCGCGCTTCTTCGGCTGCCCCTCGCGCGGTCTACTGCGCTGGGACGGGGAGGAGGTCGAGTCCTTCCGCCCGCCGCCGGAAGGCCAGCCGGTGCTGGCGGTCACCGATCTCGGCGCGACGCGGGCACCCGGCGCGCCGGCTCCGGCTCCGGCCGCTTGGTTGGAGTTTGAGGGGATGCTGCGCCAGCGCGGGTCGCGCCTGACCGTGCTGTTTCCAGGCGCGGCGGGACGAGTGCCGGCAGCGCTCGGCGGACGTCTCGCCGTCCTGCCGCTTGACCGTGCGACGGGCGTGCACGCCGCTGTCCGGTGGCGGAGGCGGTGGTGACGGCCGATCCGGTGGAGGTGTGGACGCTGGCCGCGCTCGCCTCACTCGCTAGCCGCGTCGAACCACAGCTGCTGCGCCGCCTCCGCCTCGAACTCGCGCCGAGGCTCGACGCGACGGTCGAGGCAGCCCTGTGGTTCTCGCCCGACCTCGTCTCAATGCGCGCACCAACCGGCCTTATACTCTCGGCCGAGGCCCTGCCCGCGCTGCGCGGCGTGCTCGCCGTCGACCCCAGCCGGCTCGACGCCGCCTGGGCGATTACCGCCGAGATGCACGCCGCCGCGGCTCCCGCGCTCCGGGTTGAGGAGGAGCTGACTTACCTCGCGCTCAAGGGCCTCGGGGCATCCGCGACGGAGGCGCGGGCACGCGGGCTGCTGCGAGATACGCTGCGTACCATGCTCGAGCGCGGCGGCGGTGGCCTGCCGGCCTGGGCGGAGCGCGCGCTGCAGCGCATGCCGCGGGAGGTGCTGGAGCTCGAGGAGGCGCGGATGGTCGCGCACGGCGCTGCGCTGCGGCTTGGTCGATCGGGCCTGCTGGCAGCGCTCGCCACCACTTCGGCCGCTGGCGAGAATTGGGCTTGGCTGGCGCCCGGTGCGCTGAGGCGCATTCCGCTCTCGGTGACATGGATCGACAATGGGATCGAGTTCGGTCCGCCCGGTACGCCGCTCGGCCACGATATTGAGGTGCCCGCATTGCTGCCTCTGGCAGTACATGTTTGGCCAGGCGGCCCCGAAGCAGGGCCAGGCCAACGCGTACCGGTGCATCCGCTGCGCCGCAGCCACGTCGCGCTCGACACCGACCAAGTGGTGATTCAGGTGCTTGGAGGCCAACGGATCTCGCTGCAGGTGCGCGAGCCCGGGCAGCGCTTGCGCCCGCGGCGGCCGAGGATGCACATCACCTACGAGGTCGAGACTCAGGAGGCGCTGATCGAGCGGGAGCTGCCCTTCGTAGTCGGCGTGATGGGAGACTTCTCGGCCGGCATGGCGGAGCGACCGCCGGCGACGGAACGGCGTTTTTTGTCTATCGACACTAACAATTTCGACGACGTGATGGCACGCCTTGCGCCGCGGCTCGAGCTGCGGGTTGAGGACACGCTCACGAGCAGCTCCGGCGTGGAGTGGACGGTCCCGCTCGAATTCCGCGCGTTGACGGATTTCGAGCCGGAGCGTGTAGTCCGGCAGATTCCGCCACTCGCAGA
The DNA here is from genome assembly GCF_004355005.1 of Dankookia rubra. Taxonomy (GTDB): domain Bacteria; phylum Pseudomonadota; class Alphaproteobacteria; order Acetobacterales; family Acetobacteraceae; genus Paracraurococcus; species Paracraurococcus ruber_A. Next base: position 22,950 of record NZ_SMSJ01000053.1, on the reverse strand, counting down.
GCGCTTGGCACGGCGCACGGCCCTGCAGGAACTGCTGGTCGCCGTGGACGGGAATGACCGGTTCGGAGACTTGCTCCAGGCAACTCGGCGGGCAGCTGGGGCGGCGATCACGGAGGCGGACCGGGGCGCAGTTCGCGTGATGCTCGGGAAGGACGACGCGCGGGCGGACCGGCTCGCCGAAGCGTGGCTCGACGTCGCCCGGGCCGCACCTGAAACAGCAAGTGACAATCCAACTGTGCTGCTGCAGCAGGTAATTGAGATGTTGGATGCTGAGCTCACCGCACAGCTCCGCCCAGTGATGCGCCACCGGGCCTTCGCCGCGCTGGAAGGCACCTGGCGCGGCCTGAAGCGGCTAGTGGACGGCAGCCGGACCGACCAAACGCTGAAGATCCGCATCCTCGACTTGCGAAAGGACGAGCTGGCCATCGACCTCGCCGAGGCGGGCGAGAACGTGGCACACACCATCCTATACCGGCTTGTGTACGAGACGGAGTTCAGCACACCCGGCGGTGAGCCGTATGCCACGCTCGTCGGCGACTATGCCTGGGATCATCAGGAGGCGGACGTGTTAGCGTTGCGCGGCATCGCGCGTGTCGCTGCTGCAGCGCACGCGCCATTCATCAGCGCGGTGGGGCCGGGTCTCTTCGGCCTCAAGGCGTGGCGGGACCTTCCGCTAGCGGGTGATCTGGTCAAGCTCATCGAGGGGCCGGAGCATGCCTCCTGGCGCGCACTGCGCGACAGCCCGGAAGCGCGTTTCCTCGTGTTGACGCTTCCACGCGCGCTGGCCCGGCTGCCCTACGGCGCAAGGACGTTGCCGGTCGAGGCTTTCGCCTTTGAGGAGCTGCTGCCGCGCGGCAGCGAGCTGCCGGCGCCCGAGGAGTTCTGCTGGTCGAGCGTGGCCTTCCTGCTCGCTGGTCGGCTGACCCAGGCCTTCGCCGAGACCGGCGCGGCAATGGCTATCCAGGGCGCCGAGGGGGGCGGGCGCGTTTCCAACCTACCATCACTCGTCTTTGCGTTAGACGACGGTGGCCTCGACCAGCATTGTCCGACTGAGATCGGCATCACCGACCGGCGCGAGTTAGAGCTGTCTACGGCGGGGCTGCTACCACTCTGCCACTACCGCAACACTGACTTCGCGGTCTTCTTTGGCGCTCAGACTTTGGCACGGCCGCCTGTTTATGACCGCCATGAAGCCACAGCGAATGCCGTCGTCGCGGCTCGATTGCCCTTCATCATGATCTGCGGACGCTTCATGCACTACTTGATGGTGATGAGCCGCGACAAAGTTGGATCCTTCATGGAAGCATCCGATTTAGAGGCTTGGCTCAACCGCTGGATACAAAACTATACGAACGCTAAGCCGAACCCGGGCTGGGAGATGCGGGTGCGCTATCCACTGCGCGAGACACGCATCGAGATTTCCGCTGAGGAGGAGCCCGGGCGTTTCCGGATCGGTGCCTATCTCCGCCCTTGGTTGGAGATGGAGGAGTTGACGGTAGCGATGCGAGTCGAAGCTTCTGTTCCATTGCGATTTTAGATGAAATGGGTTGCCTTCGATCTGGCTTCTAAGCGGCGACCCGATGGCGCAGGGATGGGTGCGGGCGCCCTCGGCGTCGGACAGCGGGGCGACTTCGAACATCGGGCGATCTCGGCGGCTTGCCAGCATTAGGGCAGGCTTTGTGGCAAGCGCCGACAAAGGCTCCATAACCGCCCTTCTGGAGCCTTTATTAGTGCTTGCCCCAATTCCCGCAAGCTGCTGGAATCGCCCGCATGTCCGCGCTCGTCCCACCCACTTACGTCGCCGACTGGGCCGACTTCGCGGCGTGGTGCGATGCGCGCGGTGTCGCCGCGCTGCCGGCCGCGCCGGTCACCGTGGCCGCCCTCGCCACCACCCATGCCGGCGCCACGCTGCGCCGCCGGGTCGCCGCCATCGGCCGCGCCCAGACCATGGCCGGGCACCCCTGGTCGGCCACCCACCCGGCGATCCGCGACACCCTCGCCGGCATCGCTCGCCAGCACGGGATGCCGGCCCGCCGCGCCGCCGCCATCGGCACCGCCGAGATCCGCCGCCTGGTCGCCACGTGCCGCGACGGGTTGTGCGGCCAGCGCGACCGCGCCCTGCTGCTGCTGGGCTTCGCCGCGGCGCTGCGGCGGAGCGAGCTGGTCGCGGTCCAGCGCGAGCACCTGACCTTCACGCCTGAGGGCCTGCACCTGCTGATCCCCCGCGCCAAGAGCGACCAGGCGGGCAGGGGGGCGGACCTCGGCATCCCGCGCGGCGCCCGGACCGAAACTTGCCCGGTGCGCGCGCTCGAGGCCTGGCTGCAGGCCAGCGACTGTCGCTAGTCGCCCGTGAACTACGCGACTTTCAGGCGGCCAGGGCTCGCTGTAGGCGTCCCTCTCCGACCTGATGAGCGGAGGTCAGCCGGCTGAGCAGGCACGCCAAGAGCCAGGCCAGCCAGGCGCGGAGTAGGCGGAGGTTGTGACCCGCCGCGGCGAGAATGACGTTGGTCGCGCCGGCCTCGGTGCCGCGCAGGAAGTTGCGGCCGAGGTGGCCGTCGCTCTTCATGTGGCTGATGACGGGCTCGATGGCGCTGCGGCGCCGCCGCTCGCGGCGAATGGTGGGCGTGATGCCGCGCTTCTGGCCTGAGATGAACACGCGGGTCTTGTCGGCGTCATGGCCGCGGTAGCCGCCATCGACATAGGCGCGCTCGATCTCGATGCCGGTGATGCGCTCGGTCTGGGCGATCTGCTCGGCCAGGGTGTGACCGTCATAGGGGTTGCCCGGCAGGGCGCGGGCGCCGAGGACGAACTGCCCGCCGGGCGCGACGGCGTTGGTGGTGGCGAGCGAGACCTTCACGCCGAACTCGTAGCGGGCCTGTGCCTTGCCCTTGCCGATGCACTCCACCTCCGGCGCGTGCAGGGAGTAGAGTTTGTCACGGCCGCGGTCCTCGCGCCGCTGCCGCAACAGCCGGGCGACAAGGCCGAGCGGCCCGGCCAGGGCGGCCTGGATGGCGGCATGGCCTGCGATCTTGCGGCCGATGTCGCGGGCCAGGCGCCCGAGCCAGGTCCGCAGTTGCCGGACCTGCCGCTCCGCCTGGCGGCGGCGGCCGGCGTGGATCAGCTTCGCGGCCTCGCGCCGGGCCGCCTTGGCCACCCGCAGGTAGGACTGGCGCAGCCGGATCCCGTGCCGTCGGGCCAGGCGCGCCAGGATCTCGATGCCACGCTGCAGCAGCTTGCTGTCGGTCGGGTGCGTCATCGCCTTGGGCTGGACCGTGGTGTCGATGGTGACGCGCTGCAGGTGCTTGTCCTCGACGGCGCCGCCGCGCCGTGCCGCGGCCAGGCTCTCGGCCAGCAGCACCTCGAGCCGCTTCGCGCCGATGCGCTGGCGCCAGCGCGTCAGCGAGGAGCGGTCCAGCGGCAGGACATGCTGGAAGAAGGTCTCGCCGCAGAACAGCTGCGCGTAGGGGCTGTCGAGATAGCGCGTGCAGACCGCCTCGTCGGAGAGCCCGTCCATGTGCTTCAGCAGGTGCAGGCCGACCATCAGCCGCGTCGGCAACCCCGGGCGGCCGCCGTCGGTGTAGAGCGCGCCGAACGCCGCCTCGAACCGGCTCCAGTCGATCAGCCCAGCCAGGCGCACCAGCGCGTGCCGCGGGTCGACCAGGTTCTCCAGCCGGGCGCGGAAGAGATCCTCCTGCGGCTCGGCCTTGGGCAGCTTGGGGCGCATCGATGGGCTCCCACTCACGGTGCTGCCGACCGAATCACGCCCCAACCGGCCCCGCAACGCACAGCCCTGTTTGCAAGGTTCTGCCGGTCGTCCGAGACCAAACCGGCAAAACCAGATACTTCCCAATCGCCGGAAAACCGCAGAACGCCGCCACCTTCAGCCTATTTCACGGCTGACTCGCTACGGCCCGGTGTTCCGCAAGATCGACCGCTGGGGCAGCGTCGAGACCACCGCGCTGCACCCCTACGCCCTGCCGAAGCTCCTGGCCCGGCGGCTGGCCCTGGCCGGCATCAAGCCCGCCGGGCGTGAGCGGCTGTCGCTGCACGGGCTCAGGGCGGGCTTCATCACCGAGGCCTACAAGGCCGGCGCGCGCGACGAAGCCATCATGGAGCACAGCCGTCACCACGATATCCGCACCATGCGCGGCTATGTCCGGCGGGCCAAGCTCGTCGGCGAGAGCCCGGCCGCGCTCGTTGGGCTGTAGCGCTTCGAGCGCTGCAGTTGCCTGTCCAGAGAGCATGGCAATGCGCCCCTGGCTTATCGCGGGTGAGGGGTGAGGCGTACGCGTGCACCATGGCCGGAGAGCCGGAAGCGCGAAGAATGGATGTTAGCTAACGAAAAAGTCTTGCAATAATTTTCACAAATTAGAGTATAAATTTGGGTGCATGGACATTATCTGAAATTGGCGCAACTATATCCATGAACAAGCCCTCAATTTTTTTCTCATTCCAGCTCAATTTTTCTAACAGTGCTTGATAGTTATCCAGCGCAGTGTCGAGGTGAGGATGTGAGTGCCCGGTTATACGCGTGAATGCGACTAAAATTCGGACAAGTCGCTGCATTAGCGGCTCCGCTTCGGTCAGCCGATTGGTGTCCTGCAGCAGCCGGGCAAGATTGTAGAGGTCTATCGCTACGTCCGGGTGGTCTGGTCCGAAGCTGTGCTCGTCGATGGCCAGGGCACGGCGCATCAGCGGCTCCGCCTCGGCCATCCGGTTGGTGGCCCGCAGCAGCAGGGCAAGGTTGTTGAGGCGGATCGCCACATTGGGGTGGTCTGGCCCGAGGCTGCGCTCGCTGATAGCCAGGGCGCGGCGCATCAGCGGCTCCGCCTCGGCCAACCGATTAGTGGCCCGCAGCAGCCGGACAAGGTTATTGAGATCTCTCGCTACGTTGGGGTGGTCTAGCCCGAGGCTGTGCTCGTCGATCGCCAGGGCACGGCGAATCAGCGGCTCCGCCTCGGCTAGCCGGTTGGTAACCTGCAGCAGTGTGGCGAGGTTGTTGAGGTCTCGCGCCGTGTCGGGGTGGTCTGGCCCGAGGTTGTGCTCGTCGATTGCCAGGGCGCGGCGCATCAGCGGCTCCGCCTCTGCCAGCCGGTTTGTGTCCTTCAGCAGGATGGCAAGGTTGTTGAGGCGGATCGCCACATCAGGGTGGTCTGGGCCAAGGCTGTGCTCGTCGATCGCCAAAGCGCGACGCATCAGCGGCTCCGCCTCGGCGTACCGGTTGGTGGCCCGCAGCAGTCGGGCAAGGTTGTTGAGGCGGATCGCCACATCAGGGTGGTCTGGCCCGAGGTTTTGCTCGTCGATCGCCAAAGCGCGACGCATCAGCGGCTCCGCCTCGGCATACCGCGCCTTGGTCAGGAACAAGGAAGCCGTCGCACTCATTAGCCGCGACATGGATGCAGTGATGCCGGCCTCGTCTGCAGTTGCCAGCGCCACTGTCACGTGCGGCGCAAGCGGGTCGAGCCGTGGCCAGTCGTGGAAGTCGTCAGGGTCACCAGTGAAGGCCGCATCCAGCCAGCACAAGGCCTCCTCCAGCCGCTGTTGTGCAGTGTCGCTGGCGAGGCTCCGGCGCGTCACGTCCTGCACGAGGCGGTGTACCGTAAAGGTCGGCAGCTCGGCGCGGGTCACCAGCGAGTGGGCGTCCAAGTCGGCCAGGGCCTCAAGGGCGTCGTCCTCCGTCTCGACCCCTGGGACCGGCACCTCCAGCAGCGCCTCCGGAATCAGGTCCGGCCCCAGCCAGGCGAGCCGCTCCAGCAGGACCCGCCCGGCCGGGCTCAGCTGCTCCACCGAGGTCTGCCAAGTAACAGCGATCTCGCGGGGGTAGTGGGTCACCGCCGGATCCGACCAGGCCAGCACCTTGCCACGGTTGCCCTTCCACATTTGGCGGTAGGCCTCAAAGCTCATGACGCGGCGGAAGATGAGGGCACCCGCGTGCTCCAGCGCCAGCGCCAAGCCGCCCAGTTCTGCTGCCAGCGACCGTGCCCGCACCGCGTCGTCGGCGGCCCTGCGACGGCGCGTGTCGGTGCGCTCCAGCAGGAAGGCGGTCGCATCGTCTGGCTCGAGCACCCCGAGACGCACCGGTGCAAAGGTACTAGGCAGGTTCTGCAGCCGCGTCGTCATCACCACCTGCCCGCCTGCGGTCCGGCCTAGCATGGCTTCGGCGGCCTTCAGGGCCTCCGGGCTGTCCACGTTGTCGAGGACGAGCAGCCAGCCAGGGTGGCTGTGCAGCCAGCCGATCACCGCCTGCAGTTGCGCATCCTGCTCCGCCGCTGCCGCGACAGGCAGTCCGAGCGGCGTTCCTGCCAACGCGGCCAGGTTGCGGCGCAGTGCCTCCGGCGTCTCTGCGATGACGAAGAGCAGGGCGGTGTAGTCGTAGTAGTGCCGCCAAGCATACTCCACGGCGGCCCTGGTCTTGCCGATGCCGCCCAGCCCCTGCACTGCGCCTCCGGTGACCGCGGCCCGGCCGCCGCCGGCGCGGTGCAGACGGCTGCGCAGCGCCTGGAGGACATCCTCACGCCCTTTGAATAGCCCGCCGAGGCTCAAATAGGGCAGGTTCTGTGATCGAGCGGCTGCACGACCCTCCCAGTCCTCCTTCAACACCGCGCGGCAGAGCTGGTCTTCGTTGGAGAAGGAACTCCGGTCAAAACCCTTCTCCTGCAGAATATAGTGGACCATTACCTGTTGCAGCTCGGGGCAGTCAGGCCCGTTTGGCTCAGGCAAATCCGGAACATAATTGTCGCGGGCAATGTAGATCGACAGCCGCCGCCGGTAGTGGCGGGCGAAGAAAAACTCCCACTGCGTATAAGAGGCCTTGGCGATGCCGGAAGGGAGCATGTGGATGAAGGAGACTGCAGCGTTTGCGGGCGGGCAGGCTCCGCTGCGGGAGCCGATGATACAGACCACAGCGGCACAATCGCGGATGTAATCGTGCAGCTTTCGGAGCGTGGTGTCTGCCGCCGCCTCCTGGCGGAAATCGTCCTGCACTCGGACCAGCAGGCTGCGGGAGCGCAAGTCGGCAGCGAGCGCACTCCTGGTGTGGCCGAACTCGCTGGTCACGGCGGAGAGGAAGACGCGGAACTCAGCAGCTGCCATGTGGCTCGCACTCGGGACCAGCAGGGTCGGCCGGCGATCTTAGAGGTCAGCCAAGCCGGCGAGAAAGACCATTGCCGCGCGGCTTCATAGCAAGATCAGCCATCCTGAAGGGTGGCTTTCTCGAATTACGGCATCTCTGCCTAACACGCGGGAAGCGCCATTAGGCATTCAAACAGCGTAAAAATGCGCTCAACGGAATATTCCCACAAAGCTAAAGTCCATGCTCTCGACGACGGCGGATCGTCCGATGAAGCTGCCTACCTTCACCTCGGGTTCGCCAAACTGAACGCGCGCCCCCACATCCTCGATAGACCCGTCACTGCCGACGCGAACGTAAAGGCCGCTCTTTCCAGAAATCAGTTCGGCGCCAATTGTGGGTGGGCCGAAATCCGTTCCCACGGTTCCTTTCGACCCAATGTAGAGCATCAAATCGCCGGTTCTCTCGATGTCGACCGACAAAAAGGGCCTTACGAGTCCCTCGCCGGCAATCTCGACCGAAACCCGCTCACAGTTGACGGTGACCTCAAGTACCTCATGAACCGCCACGCCGAACATGCCGTCAATGATGTTCTCCGGGCATCTGTCCGCGCGGGCCTCGGGCGTTGAGTCCGCTGCGTCGGGCGGTGGCGGCGGCGGCTCAAGGCAGCCAAAGTTTGCGTTAGACACCGCGACAAAATCAATCCATTCCTTCGCGGGGGCCCGAAGCCTGGCGTAATAGGTAGCATCCGCGATGTCTTGAAAGTTGAGCATTGCAGCTTCGTGCACAATCATGTCGGAAAGATTGGCGATTGCTCCGCTTGACCGGCGCGCCCACAGCTTCCAGTAGTCACGGACCAATGTGTCATACTGAAGTTGCCAACTTAGCCATTCGGAATGTCGCGCGCGGAGTTCCGCTCCGCACCAATCACGAAAACAGGTCGGGGATCCTCCCGGCTGACTGCACTCAATGATCTTCCCGGGTGAGGCGGCCAGGAAGTTGGAGATGAGACCCGCGAGAAAACCGTCGCCGCTCTTGGCCTCCATTGCCTTCTTCGCGGCCGCGACCCCCGGATCCTCATCGGCTGAGAGCGCGACAAGTATGATTTGCTGTCCCCATATGCCGGACAGCGGCACGCGAGCGCGCTCCGCCATAATCGGACTGATTTTGGACCTCCTGCTGTTCCTCGCCATCTGCCTACTAAGTGAGGTGGCATCGAGCTTCTGGGAGCGGACGAGGGCATCCTTCGCCCCATCCGCTTCCCGCGGGTAAAACAGCGTCGGCAGTACGCCGTCCTGGCCGTGCGACATGTCAAGGGCCGCGTCCGGGTCGGGAACGTAGGGTGGACCGCCCGGGGCGCTGGTGAACGGTAGCTGCCGTCGCCAGAAGCCCACGATGAACTCCGTTCGGTGCTCCTTCCCGGCGCACAGAGCGGCTACCGCCAGGTTTGCGGCCGCCACGGTGGAGGTGGGGTCGGCGATGACTGCCTCGCGCAGTTTAGCCTCCGCCTCGTCCCAGCGATGCATGTGGATCAGCGCAATGCCCTGGGCATTCAGGGCGGCGGCCCGGTTGTTGATCCCGCCGGGTCCGGGCTCGCTCGCCGGGTCCGGGACGCCCGCTTCGCCCAAAGCCAAGGCCTCAGCGTCCATGCCGAAGAGGGGCAGCAGCGCCGCTGCGTTCCGCGCAGCCGCGGGGTCGCCCGCAGCAGCACGGGTGATTTCTGCCGCGAGCGCCCCAGCCGGGTTTCCCGCCAGCACCGCACGAACTGCAGACTTCCCGAGTGCGTCGGATCCGGTGCTCGCGAAGGCTGCCTCCACTGCGGTCAAAGCATCCGCACCGGCGCGCGCTCGGAGCATTCCCCGAGTGTTCTCGATGGCCTGCTCGCGCGTTAGCGGCGATGGCATAGGAGGGGGCGGCGGATTGCAAACAGAGGCCAAGCGAGCCGTGTCGATCGCCTGGATCTCGGCTTCCGTGATGCGCGCGGTGTCGCTCATCGACCTGAACGGCGGCCAGTCCGCCGCCGACGCCGTCCTCGCGCCCATGAGGAAAACCGCCGCTGCCAGGACGTGGCGCCACGGGCTGCGATGGTGAATTGAGTTCGGGCGAGGCGACGTTCGGAATTGAGCCCCGCTACTGTTGCCACAGATCGCTAGATCAGGCGGTGAGGAGAGGTCGAGGCAACTTCTCATCGGGAAAGCCTTCTGGCTTCTTTGCACTCTAGCCAAACATTTGCGTTCCCGAATTCACGAGCGAGTGCTAGCTTTCGATACCCAAGCCTGTTAGCGCTGCTTCGACGCCTTGCCAATGTTGGCGAAGGTTTGCCGATTGTGCGCTCCCGCAAGCGCGATCCGCCCGCCGATGCCGGTCAGCACCGTCTTGCGATCATAGCCATTCCGGTTATTCCCAGCGCCCGCTCGGCAAGCGCCTTTTCTAGTTCATCAAGCAAGCCGCCCTGTTGCAGGGAATGGCCACGATTGGGGCAAGACTCTCCTAACACGCGGGAAGCGCGAAGAACGCGCGTTGGGAGACGATGGCTAAATGCCCCGCTTACCGCGCCTTAGAGTCCATCCGGGATCATATGGTTTTCTGACATAGCCTTCGGAGCATGCGGCGGACGGAGACCCAGCGCAGGAAGGCAAGCGCGCGGCGGTTCAGGCACTTCCAATCCTTGGCCAATCGTCGGCAGCGATTGAGCCAGGCGATGCTTCGGCAGCACGACGAACTTGCGCAATTCGGATCGCTTGACGATCTCGAGGTTGATCTGGCGGCAGGTCGTGCGCAGTCCGGCCTGAAAGTTGGCACCCTGGTACCCGCCGTCGGCGTAGAGCTTCAGCAGGAAGGGGTAGAGACCGAACAGCGTGCCCATCAGCAGCACGCCACCATCGCGGTCCTGGATGTCGGCGGCGTGGATGATGGCCTGCGTCCAGCAGGCCTTGGGTGTCGACCAGGACATGGCGCTTCTTGCCCTCGATCTTCTTGCCCGCGTCGTAGCCCGATGAGTCGATGCAGCGCCCCCTTGCCCGGTGTTCCGCAAGGTCAACCACTGGAGCGACGTCAAGCCGGCGGCGCTCGAGCATGACATCTACGTCTCGGTCTCACCGCTGGCACGCACGCGGGCGCGGTTAATCGCATGAAGTTTTTAGCCAAGCCCACTGACTACGCGGTGCCGTCCTGGTTATCGCAATCCGACAGGCCGGCAGAAAGTTTTGAGTGCAAAAGACAATCTCAAAATGAGCAGTAATGAATTGCCAGATATTATCGCGGCGCCAAATCAACAAGGCCTCGAGAAGTTAAAGGCGCAGCTGACAACAAAATAAAACCCCATTTACCTCCTGTTTTGACCGCAGCCATACCTTCCGAGACCAGATTGACATCTTCGTACTGTAACGGAACGGCGATAGTGGCACCTCCGTTTGCGACTAGCCGCAGAAATCCTCGCATCGGCCCTATACGGACAACAGCAAATCCCTCCTGAAACGTGAATGCAGCATCGTACCGCGGCTCCACTGTGAGGTCACCCCGTTTGTTGATGTATCCCCATTTCCGGTTGATTTGAACCGGCGCGACGCCATTCGAAAATTGACCAGCCATCTCGAAACGATCTTCAAATAAATGCGCTCCATCAGCTCTTAGGTAGCCCCATTTTGAGCCCTCCGGCTTAACAGCTGCATAATCTTCGCTAAACCGCTGCACACGTTCATAGTTTTCAGAACCAGAAATCTGGCAGAAACTGGCACCATGCAGGCAGTGGAATCCAAATCTATCCTTTCCATCTCTTCCTTTGATGCCGAAGATAGTGAAATTATTGCTAATTTCTGAAAGATAGATGAGTTCAGACGGATCTTCGTCCAAGTCCTTGAGTGATGTGAAAGCACCGCTGAGGTTTATGTATCCCCACTCGCCGTTCTTCTTTACCGTTGCGATACCTCCTTCGGGAGCCGTTGCGAATTCAAAGTCGAAGGGCAACACTAGCCGTCCAGCACTTCCAATATACCCCCAACGGTTCCCGCTCCTGACGGCAGCAAACCCATTTTTGAATCCATTAACGTCGTCGAATTGCGGTTCTACGATGAGTCTTCCTGAGGAAGATATGAACCCCCACTGTCGGCTCTTAAGTACTGCAAATCTTCCAAGATTGCCGCGCCGAATCTGATCGTAAGCTGGGGCAACAATCCAACTGCCTTTTCGGTCGACGAGTCCCCACTGTCCCTGCCACTTTACCGGTGCGACTCCCTCGTGAAAACTACCAGCATCCTCAAATCGCGGCGCAATTGCCAACTGCTGCTGCGCCTGAGATGTGGCGGCGCTAGTGAGAGCGAAGTTCCAGAAAATAAAGCTCCTCAGTATATAGCGGCGGCGCGCTTTGCGCCGCACTGGGCCAAACCCCGCATCTGTACTTCTTGTAAACGCTACAGCCAGCTGCGATTCCACCTCATCACTTTCAAAATCTGGACTCTTGATTAGTCGGCGCACCCATATGCTAAGCTGCCTTGCAAGCATTTGATGCCCTCCTGGAAGGACCTCATCTCCATGAACAAATCTTGGTCCCTCTCCCATCTTGAACAGAACCACGGTTTCCGTACCGTCGCAATAGGTTTTATAGCATTTTTGGCATGCATGTTGGAAGTAAACGGATACGCTCAGGCTGATTCGAGTTCGGATAATTATTTGCCTCACATGGGTGATCGTGCAACGATCGAGAGAGCGATAAATCTAGAGCGGCCATCCTTCGAACCTCCAGTGGACGTGACTGGAATTTCGGTTCCTCACCATTTATTAGCCGCAGACTTAATCGCGCGTGGCTTCTGGGCAGCGAGCAAAGGAAGTTACGAACGCGTTATTCTTATCTCGCCGGACCACTATCGCTCTGTAAAAGGTCGCTTTGGTGTTATTAATAGTGACTTTAAGACGATTTTCGGGCAGGCGCGCCATGATCATGAAGTCGTCGAACGCTTGCTCATGCAACCAGAGCTCTTCGAACCACTAAGACAACCCGAGCGAGAGCACGGGATTCAAGCTGTCGTTCCCTTCATCCGCTTCTTTTTTCCCTCAGCGGAGATTATTGCGGTCGCCGCTGCAGTGACCACAGACCCATCGGATTGGATCGAAGTAGCTTCAGCTCTTACTCCATTTCTGACAAAAAAAACCCTAGTTGTTCAGTCGACAGACTACTCGCATTATTTGCCCTTGGCCGAGGCAATCAGGCGCGATCGGCAAACTCTTGCAGTACTGTCGACTGGCAATGTCGATGTAGTCGGGAGCCTAACACAACCCTCACATTTAGACTCTAAGGCTGCCCAAGCAGTTCAAATGCACCTTCAGTCACATTTGGGGGCGAGCCAGATTCTAGTTGGTAACCGCAACTCCGCACAATACACAAAAATCGAATCTAGCACGACGAGTTATCTAGTATCAGTTTTTTTGAAAGACCCTAATAAAGGTGGAGTTTTTCGGTATGCAGACCAGAGTGTTTTTTACTTTGGCGGTGATGTTCTTCTCGGCCGCTTTCTGGCCCCTATGGTGGCTAAAGAGAGCGTAGCTGCGGAAATCGTTTCCGAAATCATGAATCACACGCAGGGTGCTCCATTGGTAGTTAATCTTGAAGGCGTTCTTTTGCCTGATCCAATCGTCGGACTTGGTAGCAACACGCATCAAATGCTTGCAAAAATCGCAGCCCCTATTCTTCGAAGGTTGAACGTTGTTGCGGCTGGTCTTGCCAACAATCACAGTTTGGACTTCGGGCCCGCAGGCCTACAGGAGACGATCGAGCAACTAGAGATTTTCGGAATTAAACCTCTCGTTCACGGTTCAGCTGTGAACATGGGTATGTTCAGGTTGGTTGCTTTGAACCTTCTTCCAGGCCAATTGTCGAATGAACCCGCGGGAGCGGGATTTTCTGCAGCATCAAAACTTTTGTGCGACCTCGCCGCAGACCCGCCTCTGGTTGCGTTTGTCCACTGGGGGAAAGAATATACCAGTGTTCCTACGCTCAACGAACGCGCCTACGGTGAGGCGCTGCAGCAGTGTGGGGTTTCTCTGATCGTCGGCGCTCATACGCACCAGGCGTCAGCGCAGTTGGAGACAATAGGACGAGGGGAAACTCAGATTTTGTTTTCGCTTGGCAATTTGATATTTGATCAGATTGCCTCGATTAGCTCGGCAGCGTTGCTTGAGGTTAGGATTTTTGAACAAGGGACTATTGCAGCCCGCCTCGTGAAGCTGCCTAATATCTTCGAGACCGCGAAAAATGCGTTTCACCGCGAACCTGCATCGTCGAGATAATTCGATTAAATGCCGGTATCGCTGTGTTGCAGGGATCGACAAGACGAACGTGGTAAGCTCAGTTTCATCTGAATTTGGGCAGTGCGAACTGAGATCGGGCGTCCCGGCTCCAACATGCGGTTCAGAGCACGGACGGCAACGTCCACCTCGGTCGCCCGGCGCTGGGCCGTGCGGCAGCGCAATCCGTCGCCGATCACCTGTGTGAACCTGCCAATGGTGGCATCAACGCGGGCGTGGGTGGTGTGGTCGGACGCCTTCTGCCAGGCCGCTCGTCCGTGCTCGGCGATGCATTGCAGATGGCGGTCCCGCTATGTTGGCGCGCTCTCTGCCGGTTCGCTTGGCGCGGCTGTGGAACGCGACGGCACAATGACCGCCGCCTCGGGGATGGTGCGCGGCGACATCGCTGTAGACTAAATCGCCGCTCGATCACGGCGGCCAGATCGGCCCGCCGCCAGCGCACCACGCCATGCGTCGCAAGGTCGGGGGCGGTGCGCTCCAACTCGGCCACCACCGCCGTTTGCTCCGGCGTCAGCAACGGCTTGCGGCCGAGGCCTTTATGGCGGTTCGACATCCCGGCCAGGCCCTCCGCGTTGTAGCGATGGACCCAGTCGCGCAGCGTCTGCCGATCCATCCCGCAGGTCTCGGCCGCCACCGCCCGCGGCGATCCTTCCAGGACCAGCGCCAAGGCCAGCATGCGCCGCGCCGCCGCCGCATTCCGGCAGGCCGCCGCCAACCAACGTAGGTCCACCGCGGTATACTCAACCCAGGTCAACGCCACCGCCACCATGACCGCCTCCCGCCTTTGCAGGGCCAGCGAATCACACGCCAACGCAACGGCATCAATTTTGAGTCATTCCTTCAGGGCAGCGGTATCAGACTGCTGCATCATCTCCCGGGCAACCCGGCGCGCCTCCGCATGATGGCGGTCGACTGCGGCATGCACGGCGTCGCCGAGATTGCGCAGCAGGTGCTAGCGGTCGGTGACCTCTACGGCATCGGGTGCACCTTGCCGGACACCATCGGCATAGACGCCGGTCCGGTCGCGGGCGACCACCGCCACGCCGGGGTTGGCCTTCAGCCACGCAGCCAAGCTTATCGGCGCTGCGGTCGGGCAGTAGGTCGACTACCCGGTTGCGCTCGAGATAGACCAGCACCGTTCCGTACCGATGGCCGCGGCGCCAGGCCCATTCGTCGACCGCCAGCACCCGCATCGGCGGCCTCGCCTTCGGAATACTGCCAGTGCGGCGCGCCATCCGCAGCAGGGTGTCGGCGCTAACCGGCATGGCCAGGCGCGCTGCCAGCCGCGAGACGACCTCGCCGCCGGTGGAAAGGCCCAGATTCCGTTGGAGGTTGTCCAGCCGCCCTGTCCGACGAGCGGCAGGAGGCGCGGTGTCAGGCAGCCGCCCGGCGAAGGTCAAGCGCGGGCACCCCAGCTCCAGGCAGCGGAAGCGCCGGGCCTGCACGCGCAACCTGACCGGCTGCCCCTGCCAGGGCAGGTCATTGAGGATGCGGTCGTACCGACTGCGGACCCGCCAGGATGGCTTGCCGCAGGCCGGGCAGGCAGCCAAGCACTCACGCGGAGCGACGACGATGGTGAGAAGTTTGGGGGAAGGCAGGATTTGCTGGACCACCAGCCCTGCTGGGACGAGAGGAAGAAGACGTTTTGACAACAGTCAGACTTCAGGGGAGTGGAGGGTACCCCCTTCCATGTGCTTAATCCGCCCCGAAACGACGATCCGCAACACGGGAAATGCGGCAAAGGCAAATCAACCTCAGCATTGACAATTCGGCCTCGATTGCTGCGATCGCCACGCCGAATGGCGGTCTGATCGTCATCGCTGGCGATCAGACCCCGGCTTTCGCCGTCAGCATCACGCCACACCGGCCCAGATGATCGACGGCTTTCTCAACGGGCCTCCGGTTCAGATTGGAGGACACACTGGGCATCCGAGAGGTAGGTGAGGACGCGTCCTGCTACTCCGGCTCGACCTGCAGCGCCACAAGCCGGACCGCGCAAGACCGCCCCTTGAGCCAGTCCACTTCGGGTGAAAGCGATTTTCCAATGGGCTGTTAGCCGGCCGGCATGAAGATCAGGAGCCGAATCTCGCGTGACCGAACCTCACGTCCACCAGCAAGCTGAAGTACCAGACGAAACGCATGATTTGAACTCTTCTGCGCAGTCAAAAAAAACCTCCACCTTCCAACTACTCCGGGAGGTACATCATCAACTACAGGTAAAGAAATACGATAAGCCTTCCGATCAATTGAAAGCTGGTAAGGCTTAGGCCTGACAATAAATGGATTACCACCTTCGCCCTTCTCCGCGTTAGTAAAAAGCTGTCCGATAGGCAGCACCACTTGGAACGGCGATTTTTTCCTAATGTCGGTTTTCTTTACGGGGTCAAACCATTCATATTCGAGGGTTCCTCGCACAGCGACGGTGAAAGTGGGGTCGCTGAGACTCACCATGTCTGCCAGAGAACCGAATATACCAGACGCCCTCGCCAAACGGAGGCAGACCGCACCATTGCGCGACCCGCAAAAAATCGGCGCTTCTGATAACGCTTTGATATTAACTCCGGCTGCGGCGAGTTCGCTGGAGAAGTCGATCTCGCGCGTCCGCGCGTTTGCTGTAGCAGGTCGAATTCCTCCAATATTCTTGACAAAGTCGCGCGTCGGCGCTCCGGCCTTTCGCTGGGTGAAAGCCGAGATCAACCGCGCGTTTTTAGCTTCCGTCCAGCCGAAGTTCGACACCACAACTCGCGGGCGAAAACCAGCCTCTTCCCATTGATCGATCATTTGCACGGCTGGTTCGCCGTCCAGTTCACTATTAATAATGTCCAAGTAGGCTCCCTCGATACCTACCATCTGAGATGTACTATTCTCAAATTCAAAAATAATTGGAACCGTCTGAAAGCGCGTTACATCAGCACCAAGGAAGCTGGGGTTTGCGGCAGTGCTGGATTTTTCTTCATCTGTGAGCTGGATTTCCGTGCTTCCGCGCCATACGTCAATCAATCTAGGGTCATCAGGGTAGATTTTGAGGAAATTCGGAGTGCTTTCTGACGTATACGGTAAAGCAATGCTTTCGAGGGTAGATTGAGGATCAACTAGCACACTAAGCCGGAGACCGGTGTCAGTCTGCTGCTGTACCGACAAAATGCCCGAAAAATGCTGATCATCTGCACTCAAATCGGAACGACTCCCGGGCACCTCGCTTCCTGCTTTCCAAAGGGCCCGAAAGGCAACACCGCCAACAGGAAGATATGCTCCCGATCCGTTTGGCCTATCACTGTCGTACTCACCATCATAAACCGCTCCTGCTGCGTCAATATAAACCCCTTTGCCTTGACGGGCTCCACGGGCGAACTCTCCTGAATACTGACCACCATCAGAGAAGCGCAACTGCCCGCTCCCGTCGAAAAGTCCAGCCAACCACGTGCCTTTATATTCAAAACCGGACCTATGCTTAAATCGACCTTGTCCGTGAGGCATGCCATCGAGCATCTCACCGACATACTCAGCAATAACGTCTTGAGCAAGGTGAGGGGGCGAGTCCAGCTGCAGCCATAGCAACCGTCCATATCCAGAAATATTACCGGCCTGATCACGTACTAGATCAGCCGGAATCCACCGGACATCGGTCGCCGGAATGCCCAAAAAATCCCAAAGGTGATACCTCCGACGCACAGCCTTGCTCTCGATCGGATTCCACATAAGTTGCACACGAGTACGCCAGTATCCAGTTTGCGGCAACATAAAAGCAGCAGTTGCATCGGTATCGCGCTCAAGGCGCTCGACTGCAATTGAGGGGAATGTGGCGACTAGCAGGCCTAAAATGCCGTAAGCTAAAGCACGCCGCAAGGTACGGACCATTTTTTGCCTCCCGTTCCGGTTCACTATATCGGTTATATCAGAGCTGATTCTACCTTGTTTAGAAAACTTCTAAATTTCATTGGGGAAAAGCAAACAAGTGCCTGACGCGGTCGAGCCATAACTCGTTCTCAATTGATTGGATTTCCACAGTCCCATCGCTCGTCGGCAGTGCTAACCGTGTGTTGCTGATCCAGATTAGCGCCGTCGGTTTTCGCTGGGATGACCTGCTGAAATGTTGCGGCACTCCGGGTCCTGAAAAATGAAGCGAGGCTCCATCTAAGGTCAATTTCCAAACGTATATTGTGCCTGCCTCGTCGAGGGCTGCCAACCACTGACCGTTAGGAGAGAAAGCGACAACATTAGTATGTGACCTGCCAACCTGTAGGTAGATATCATGCCGGCCGGGAACGATCGAATGCAAAATTATTTTTCCATCGTACCGCGTAGCAGCAAGGTAAGCCCCATCGGGAGATACCTCGACGCTTCGAGCACCGCGGAAACGCCCTTGAAGGCTCCCGTCCGACACCTGTTCAGGCACTACTTCCGTTTCGTAGGCTACCGTCTTAGAATTCCAAGATAGGATCGCGCCGTCCGAAAAACTTACGAACAGCTTAGGTAAGCTTGGATGTAGAGTTATGCCCCATGGAGTCCGGTTCGGTCGACGAACTTCGAGTGGGGTAGACTGTCCACCCGAACTTTCTATGATAAACGCGGCCGCCGGATTCTTAGAAATGGCCGCTAATCGTGCCTCGTCAATCCATATCACTTTTGAATAGGAGAGGTTGCTCAGGGCCCCAGCTTTGGCCTGTAGCATATTGGTTATGAAAACGGAATATCCGCTATCGCCGTTAGCGACAGCTAAACGCCCGTCAGAACTCCAAGCTAAAGCTGCGATCGATAAAGCGATTTTGTTGCGGGTCATCAGCTGACCCAATGAGTTCCAGACATACAGATATCCATCGGCGCCCCCAGCTGCCAACGCTCCAGACTTTATATCAAACGCGGCGGCGATTAGGGGTGTTTCGGTCTCCGTCCACAAAGTATGGCGGACAACTGTGTCAGCAGATCGGGACCAAATTCGAACGGTTCCGTCTAAAGATCCTGTCGCCAAGGACTCGCCGTTATTCGACCAGCTCACAGAGATAATTTCATTCATGTGCCCCGTCAGCACTTGTGCTCGCGACAGGCGGTAAGATTCATTCTGATCAGAGACGACGCGAGATATGCAAAGGGCATTTCCGCACGAGAACGCAAACTCCTGTCCGTCAGGTGCCCACTGAAGATCAGCTATTGGATCCGCTACTGTTCTACTTGCGCGGCTTCGAATTGAAAGATCCTCATTGAGTTTCAAAACTAAAACTTCGCCGGATGACGTGCCAGCGGCGATGCAATCCTGCTGAATCGACCAGTCGAGGGAAATTATTTTCCCTCCAACTTTTGTTTCTTCGGATTGCCGTGTCGAAGTGCCGATCTCAAATAGCTTTATTGATCCATCCTGAAAGCCGACCACTAGGCGGTCGCCATTGGAGCTTAATGAAGTTGCTGACGCTCCTGGAAGCATCAATACTTCCTCGGAGCACGAAAAATTTAGATTCTCCGGTTCACAGCGCAAAAGTAGAACCCCATCGTCAGTTACTAGTGCGAGACGGGCCCCATTCGCAGATGCGCTGATTGTATGCATGCCCGCACCGACAGTAATTGCCGCGTCTGGTCTGCGTGCCAGTGCGAACGGCCGTCCGTGAATGGTAGAGAAAAGCGTGCCATTCGATAAAACCATAAGAATACGACCGTCATTAAGCGCTGCGAAGCCTCTTGGAACCAAACGCCCCTCATTTGCTTTATCGGCGATGCTGAATGCGATTTGTTCATCTTTGGTGTGCGCTTCGCTCGAACTCGGAAACTTCAAACGGCGGACCAGCCCATCAATAGTTAGCACTAATAGCGACTGCGTGTCTTGCCATATTAGACGATCCGGTCTCGCATCGGGTATTTTATGGACTGATGCGAGATAAGGCGATAACGCACTTGCTGCAGTGAAGAGAGATGAACGCGTTTGTTCCGTGCTTTTGAACTCAACTGCTTGGACAGCGTGAATGGATGCCTTCTGCATATCGCCTACGGCGAAAGCTTGCTGAGCGTAAGTCACCGAGAGCGAAGCAGCTAGATCGCGGCTTCGGTTTTGGGCCTCATTCCAGAGGTACCACAGTCCGAAGCAAAGCATAGAGAGCGCTGCTGCGGTCGTTGCGTAGATTGTCCGCTGACGCCGAAGCGTGCGTACCTTTTGGTTCTGCGCTTCGTCCTCTTTCGCCTGCGCATGCGCCAGATATTCTTGGTCTCCCGGTGTCAACAATCCCCGTAAATCATCGCGCTGAATGATCATCTGCGCGAATGCAAGGCGCGCTCCACGATGGGTAAGCCACTCGCTATCGCGGGCATTTGCCAGCCAATCTCGTGCAGCTCGCTGTATACCCTCGATCGCAGTCAGTGCGGGCAGGTCTTGTTTGAGCCATTCACCTAAGGTGCCCCACTGACGTAGCAGTGCCTCATGAGTAGGCTCAACAGTTACTTCATGCGTCCTGAGATCAACATCCTTAGACAAAAGCCGATCTTCAATCAATTGTGTAACGATCGATTGCGCCTCGCTCGGGATCTCAGTCATACGCGCTATGCGTCTTCGCGGAGATCCAGTCTCTGGATCTATGCCGGCGAGCCACGGAATCAGAGCGCGTTTCAAAAGTGCCAACTGGGCAGTACGGTCTTGGGGCACTGCCCCCCTTTCTAGGAGCCGTTGTAAGGCGGCGTCTACCGCGGCCTCAATTGATCCTTTGATGCCGCCCAGAGCGCGATAATCGTCGAGTGTAAGGTCGCCGTCGCCGCCGCCCTCCCTGTACAGCCGTTCCAATGTGAAGGCTAAAAGTGGAAGTGAGTCCTTTGAGCCTCCTTTTTCAACATCTACTAATAATGCTTCTACCAGGCTGTTTTCAATTCCAATTTTTCTACCGGCCGCAGCAGCTCGCTCAATCGGGCGTCTTATGATCTCGACGTACGCACCGCCCGGCATTGGTGGCAGATTCAACATGCTCTGAGGAACTGCCTCGATCTCGCGGCACGACTGAAATTGATCGTAGCTGTCAGATCGCATTGCGATGATCACCACAATGGATTCTGACTTTAGACCATTTAAGGCATCAAGTAGGTGTAAAAATTCACTCGCTTCACTTGCTGCTTCGGCCGTGAAGAGCTCCTCTCCTTGATCAACGATAATCGTTAATGAAGGCGCGTTTGGCGCGGTATCTCCGAGGCGAAACCGGTGACGCTCTGTCAGTGTCGAAATAAGGGGGAGTGTACCTTCAGCGCCGCCCTTTAACGCTGCACGCGCTTCAATCCTACTGATAGCTAGACCTGCCTTTCCCATCGCGGTCGCAAATGCCGAGGCAAGTCCGGTCTCGCCGTACAAAACGTTACGCGCCGGGCGCACAACGGGTAACACTATATACTCACTTTCGTTTCGCGCTAAGCGGGGAATGAGGCCTGCACGTAAAAAGGAAGATTTGCCGGACCCGGAGGCCCCGAGAATGACAAGAATTCGAACACCTCCGACTGCCCGCAATCCGCGTATAATATCTAAGCCGGCGATAATCGAGCTGTCTCGTCCGAAAAAAATACCGGCATCCTCGGACAATAATGGTCGCAGTCCTGGGAACGGCGGTCGATTTGGGTCGTTTGCCGGTGGCCATTCAAAGAATGTCGGTGTCAATCCCGCCCGTTGGAGGCTAATTTCGAGGCGGCTCAGTCCTTCCCCATCGAATAATACATCAATAGTTTCTTCTGAATTAGGCAGTCGAATCGGAATAGAATAATTTTGTGCGCCTGACGCGAGTTGGATAACATGCCACTCTGCAGTGATTTCTGTTGGTAACATTTCCAGGCTGTCTCGGGATACAACCACACAAACAATCTGTTTGTTAAGTTGTTTTGCTAAAACGTACTCAAATTTGCACCAATCCGATGCAATCCATTCCGGCGACAGCAAAAATAAAAAAACCTCGCAGCGTTCGGTCGCTTGGCGAAGCGCAACCTGCCAGCGTTCTCCAACGATCAACCCTTCCTTTGGATCGAGGTCGAGGAAAACATCATTCCAACCTTTTGCAAACAGCCATTTCGCTAGAGCTATAGCTTGGGAATTATTTTTGCTAGCATGGCTGACGAATATGCGGGCCATGGTATGATTGTTCCAAGCTTAGGTTCGATAGCCATTCGAGACTGCAACTCTGAGTGCACATACGGGCTTATTCGTTAGCGGGAGGACGGCACTTCGGTTTCCAAATGCGGGTTTTATGATAATGCGTCTGGTGCGCTGGAGCACCAATGTCCGAGTGAGATAGGTTGGAAGCCATGCTCACGCCCCACTTGTTTGCTGCACGGACGGAATTCACCGTCTGCCTTGCGCAAGGCCTCTAAATCTCCCGCCCCCGCAAAACTGTCGAATTTATGATCCGATCTGGCGTTTGCTGGCAAGTCTGATTTAACCTAATACCAGGTCGAACGTGCAAACTCTCGGCGCGAGTGCGCCACCAAGCGACGGCGTCTCGACCCATTGGACTTCGGGTGAGACCGCGGAGCAGCAGCGTTACCCTTGCCCAGGTGGTACCACGACCTCGTAGGTGCAGGCGAAAGCGGTGGCCGCGACCCTATAGGTGTCGTCCGGCTTGCCAGGGTTGCGAACGATCACGTCACCCGGGCGGGCGCGCATCTGCTCACCCCAGGGCGCGGCAAAGCGAAAAGCACGTTCGGCCTTGGTCACGACAAAGAAGCGCAGTTTGGGTCCGCGCGGGTGGAACTCGCGCCAGCGCTGGGCATCAGACGCTGAAAGCGGACCCTCGTAGCGCTCAGCAAAAGTCTTGGCTTTAACGAGGTACTCCTCATTCCCAGTGATGGGACAGCGGTTGCGGACCACCCAGTCGCCCTCAGCTGCCGGCTTGCTTTGGGTTTCCTGACCCTCGCCAGCGATATGGGTTACGATCACCTCACCGGGGTGGGCCGGCCGAGCATCGACCGGCTTGGTCTTCTGGGCGACACCGACCCGGCCAGCAGCCTCGGCCGCGGCGAATAAGGCGTGCACATCGCGCTCGGGCAGATGATCAAGCATGGCAGGTAGCTCCGCAAGCAGGGTGGGACCGAGCAGCAGGACCGAACTGTAACCGAGAACGGCGCCTGGCAGCTCCGGCAAGGCAACCTCACCTTCCGACCTGAGGGGAGGTGGCTGGGTCTTTCGAGAGGTCGGCGAGCCAAGCCTCGTTCTCGGCCGCCATGATATCCTCCACATCGAGCACGAGGGCGCGGTCCGCGGCGGAGTCGGGCTGCACCAGCGTGGTCACCTCCCATAGGGCAAGCCGTACTGCGAGGCGGTCGGCCGTGACCCGGTAGGTGGCGGCCAAGCGCTGAAAGCGCTGGCTCAGGGCATAGGTGCCGACAGCAGCGGCCATGGTGCCAATGACCGCCACCCAGGCCTCGACATAGCCAGCCCCCCAGATCGCGCCCACCGCGCCCAGAACCGAAGCAGCGGCGTTGAGCGCCTGGCCCACACGCCCATAAAGGGCGGCCTTTTGCTCGTGAGAGCGTCGGAGAGAAAATCCCTCAGGGAGCGGCTGGGTAATCTGGCCGCGGCGGCGTGAAATAGGAGCGCTGCCGAGCCTTTCGTCACGACGGCTGACGGAAGGCCT
>NZ_SMSJ01000052.1 GCF_004355005.1 Dankookia rubra | reverse complement strand
CGATCTCTGCTCTCGGCGCGCAGCGCGGCGGGCCTCGCGGCCCTGGCCGGGCGCTGGAAGGCGGCGCTCGCCGCCACGCCGGCCGCCGCCCTGCCGGCGCTTCTGCGCGGCGCGGCCCATGCCCGTGGCCCCTGGCCCCACCGCCTCGCCCTGCGCGGCCGGGATGCCGCGACGCTGGCCACCGGCCTCGGCGAGTGGGAACGGGGCGCCCCGCCGGCAGCCCCTCGCCAAGCCGCCCCGGGCCAGGGCATCGCCTTCGTCTTCAGCGGCAACGGCGCGCCCTTCGCCGGCATGGCGCAGGCGCAACTGGCCGCCAATCCCGCCTTCGCCGCCGGGCTGGCGGCGGCCGATGCGGCGCTCGCCCCGCTGCTCGGCTGGTCCGCCGCCGAGCGCCTGGCGGCCGGCGTGACGGCCGAGTCGCTGGCCGCCAGCGAGGTCGCTCAGCCGCTGCTGTTCGCCGTGCAGCACGGCATCGTCGCGGCGCTGGCCGCGGAGGGCATCCGCCCCGCCCTCTGCCTCGGCCATTCGGTCGGCGAGGTCGCCGCCGCCGCCGCCGCCGGCATGCTGGACCTGGCCGCCGCCGCCCGGCTGATCGTCATCCGCAGCCGCCACCAGGCCGGGACGCGTGGGCAGGGCCGCATGGCCGCGCTCGGCGCCGCGCCGGCGGCGGCGCTGCCGGTGCTGGAAGCGCTCGGCACGATCGACGGGCGGGGGATCGAGATCGCCGCCGTCAACGCGCCCGAAAGCCTGACCGTCGCCGGGCCCGCGGCGCTGCTGGCGCAGCTCGAGGCGGCGGCCGCCGAGCGGCGCTGGAGCTTCCTCGCCCTCGACCTCGACTATGCCTTCCACAGCGCCGCCATGGACGGGCTGCGGGACGGGCTGCTGGCCGACCTCGCCGGCCTCGCCGGCACCGCGCCGCGCGTGCCGCTGGTCTCGACCGTCACCGGCGCGCCGCTCGACCCGGCGGACTGCGGCCCGGCGCATTGGTGGCGCAACCTGCGCGAGCCCGTGCAGTTCCAGGCCGCGGTGCAAGCGGCCGCCGGCCTCGGTCCCTGCCTCTTCCTCGAGATCGGCCCGACCGCGGTGCTGCAGGGCTACCTGCGCGACGGGCTGCGCGCCGCGGCGTCCGAGGCGGCGATCCTGCCGAGCCTGTCGCGCCGCGACCCCGCCGCCGACCCCTTCCCCGGCATCGCCGACCGCGCCTGGATGGCCGGCGCCGATCCGCGCAGCGGCCCCGCCTTCGCCGGCCCCGCGCGGCGCCGCGGCCTGCCGCACACGCCCTTCGACCGCCAGCCCATCTGGTATGCCCGGACCACCGAGGCCGGGCACGCCGTCGCCCCGCTCGAGGACCACCCGCTGCTCGGCTTCCGCCAGGGCGCCGAGCCGGGCCTCTGGTCGCGCCACATCGACACCGCGATGGAGCCCTGGCTGGCCGACCACCGGCTGGCCGGGGAGCCGGTGCTGCCCGCCGCCGCGATGTGGGAGACCGCGCTTGCCGCCGGGCTTGCCCGCCACCCGGACGCGGCGGCGATCGAGCTGCGCGAGGCGGCGATCCATGCCGCCCTGCCGCTCGAGGAAGGCCACGCGCGGGAGCTGCGCGCCCGGCTCGACGGCAGCGGCCACTTCACCCTGGAATCCCGCCGCCGCCTGGCGCCCGAGCCCTGGACCCTGCACCTCGAGGCGACCGTCGCCACCCTGCCGGCGCTGCCGGAGGCCGCGCCGGCCGCGCCGCTGCGCGGCACCCCGCTGGAAGGCGAGGCGATCCGCGCCCTGGCGCAGGAAGCCGGCCTGCACTACGGCCCGGCCTTCGAATCGCTCGACCATGCGGTGATCGAGGGCGCCTCCGGCCGCGCCGCCGTGCGGCTTCGCCGGCCCGAGGCCGCGCCCGCGGATGCCGGCTTCCTGCTGCACCCGGCCCGGCTGGACGGCGCGCTGCAGGGGCTGGTCGGCTTGCTGGCGGAACTGCCCGCCGCTCCCGGCACCGGCCTGGTGCCGGTGCGCGTCGCCCGGCTGGTCTGCCGCACCGGCGCCGGCCCGGCCGCGCATGCCGAGATCCGCCTCGCCAGTCGCGGCGAGCGCAGCGCCGGCGCCGACCTGCTGCTGCGCGACGCCGCCGGCCGCGGCGTGGCGGTGCTGGAGGGCTGCACCCTGCAGCGCATCCGCCTGCCCGGCCGCACCGACCCGGCCGAGGGCGCGTTCCATGTCGAGCTGGTGCCCGCGGCCCCGCTGCCCGGCCAGAACAGCGCCGCCCGGCCGGGACTGGACCCTTGCCTCGAGGCCGCCCGGCAGCAGGACGGGGCGCTCGACCTCGGCGATGCGGCGATCCTGCTGGAAGGCTATTGCGCCGCCGCCGCGCATGCCGCGCTCTCCGCCCCATCCGGCGCTCCCTTGGCCGCCGGCCCACATGCCCGCGCCCTGCTGGAGGAACTGGCCAAGGGCGGCCTCGCCGCGCCGAGCCCGGCCGGCCTCCGCCCGGTGCCGACTCCGGACCTGCCGCCGGCGGTCGAGGTCTGGCGCCAGGTGCTGCTGGAACAGCCCTCGCTCGCCCCCGACCTCGCCTGGGTCGCCCTGGCGGCGGAGCGGCTGCCGCAGGTCCTGGCCGATTGGCAGGGTGCGCCCGATCCCGCGCTGGTCGCCGGCCCGCCAGCGGGCAGCGCCGGCCAGGCGCGGCTCGGCAGTGTGCTGGCCGAGGCGGTCGCCGCCCATGCCGCCGCCTGGCCGCGCGGCCGGCCGCTGCGGGTGCTGGAAGTCGGCGCCGGCCCCGGCCCGCTGACGGCCCGGTTGGCCGCGGCGCTCGCCGCCTCCGGCCGGCATGTCCGCTTCACCGCGGCCGGCCTGCCCGGCCGGCCGGGACCGGCCTCTCCCGGCCCCCTGGCCGGGCTCGACTATGCCGCCGACAGCTGGGACCCGCTGGGGCCCGAGCCGCCGCCGGTCGTCGCCGACCTGGTGGTCGGGCTCGGCCTCGGCGCCCGGCTGCGCGCCGGCGCCCTGCTGCCGGAGGCGCTGCGCCAAGCCGCCGCCCCCGGCGCCGCCCTGCTGCTGGCCGAGCCCTTGCCCGGACCGCTGCTGGATTTCTGCTGCGGCCAGGATACCGCCTGGTGGGCCGCGCCCGGCGGCGCCTCCCCCCTGCCGGGACCGGAGGCCTGGGAGGCCGCGCTTGCCGCTGCCGGCTGGTCGGGGACCCGGACCGTGCCGCTGTCGGCCGCACCCTGGCCGGCGTTGCTGCTGGCCGCCGAGGCGCCGGAAGGGGCCGCGGTGCTGGCAGCCCCGAAGCTGCGGCGCATGGCGGTGTTCGGCGATGCCGCCATGGGCCCGCTGCCGTCGGCCCTGGCCGCGGTGCTGCAGACCCGCGGGGTGACCGTGGTCCGGCACGACCTGGCGGAGGCCGGACGCATCCCGCCCGCCGCGCTGCAGGGCTGCCTGGTGGTGGCCATGGCCGGCGGCGGCGCGGAGCTCGCGGCGACGTTGACCGCGCTCGGCCGGCTGGCCGCGGCGGCGGATGGCGCGGCGCTGGGCTTCCGCCTGGTCACCCGGGGCGGCCGGCAGCCGGACGCCGGCCGCCATGATCCCGCCGCGGCCGCCTGCTTCGCGCTCGGCCGCGTGCTGGCGAACGAGCATCCCGGGCTGAAGCCCCGGCGCATCGACATCGAGCCCGGCCTGTCGCCGGAAGCCGCGGCGCGGCGCTTGGCCGGCGAGCTGCTGGCCGAGGGCGACCAGGAGGCCGAGGTGACGCTGACCCGCGCGGCGCGGCTGGTGCCGCGGCTGCGACCAGGCCTGCCGCCAACCGTGCCGCCGGCCGGCCCGGCGCTGCTGCAGGTCGGCCAGCCCGGCCAGCTCGGCAGCCTGCACTGGGCGCCGCTCGACCTGCCGGCCCCCGGCCCGGGGGAGGTGCTGCTGCGGGTCGAGGCGGCGGGGGTGAATTTCCGCGACCTCATGTGGGCCCAGGGCCTGCTGCCGGAGGAGGCGCTGCTGCCCGGCTTCGCCGGCCCCGGCCTCGGCATGGAATGCGCCGGGGTGGTCGAGGCGGTGGGGAAAGGTACCCCCTTCCGCCCCGGCGACCGGGTCTTCGGCGTCGCCCCGCGGGCGCTGGCGACCCAGGTGCTGACCCGGGCCGAGGCGCTGGCGCGCCTGCCGGAGGGGATCGATCCCGCCGCCGCCGCCACCGTCCCGGTGGCCTTCCTGACCGCGGTGCATGCGCTGGAGGAGCTGGCGCGGATCGAGCCCGGCGAGCGGGTGCTGGTGCATGGCGGCGCCGGGGCGGTCGGCCTCGCCGCGCTGCAGGTGGCGCTGGCCGCCGGCGCCCGGGTCGCCGCCACCGCCGGCACCCCGGCCAGGCGCGCCTTCCTGCGCGCCGCCGGCGCCGAGCTGGTGCTCGACAGCCGCGATGCCGGCTTCGCCGATGCGCTGCGTGCCGAATGGCCGGAGGGCGTCGACGTGGTGCTGAACTCGCTGGCCGGCGAGGCGATGGAACGCTCCATGGCCCTGCTCCGCCCCTTCGGCCGGTTCCTCGAGCTCGGCAAGCGCGACTTCGCCGAGAACCGCCGCGTCGCGCTGCGGCCGATGCGGCGCAACGTCACCTGGTTCGCGGTGGACGTGGACGAGCTGCCGCGGGCCCGGCCGGCGGTCGCGGCGCGGCTGCTGCGCTCGATCGCCGAACGGCTGGGCGAGGGCAGCTTCCGGCCGCTGCCGGCCACCGAATACGCCGCGACCGAGGTCGAGGCCGCCTTCCGCACCCTGCAGGCGAGCGGCCATATCGGCAAGCTGGTGGTCCGCCCGCCGCCGCCGGCCGCCGCGCCGCTGCGGCTGCCGGCGCTGCAGCAGGCGGCGCGCGGCACCGTGCTGGTCATCGGCGGCACGCAGGGCTTCGGCCTCGCCGCCGCGCGCTGGCTGGCCGGCCAGGGGGTGCGGCACCTCGCGCTGCTGTCGCGCCGCGGCGCGGCGACGCCGGGGGCCGAGGCGGCGGTTCGCGACCTGGCGGCGCAGGGCGCCACCGCCACCCTGATCGCCTGCGACGCCACGGATGCGGCGGCGCTCGGCCGGGCGCTGCAGGGGATCCGCGCCTCGCTGCCGCCGCTGCGCGGCGTGGTGCAGGCCGCCGCCGCGATGGCCGATGGCGCCGCCGCCGCGCTGGATGCGCCGCGGGTCGCGCGCGTCCTCGCCGCCAAGCTGGCGGTGGCGGAGAACCTCGACGCGCTGACTGCCGAGGACAACCTCGCGCTCTTCCTGATGTTCGGCTCGGCCACGGTCACCGTCGGCAATCCGGGCCAGGCCGCCTATGTCGCCGCCAATGCGGGGCTGGAGGCGCTGGCGCGCCGGCGCCGCGCCGCCGGTCGGCCGGCCCTGGTCGTCGCCTGGGGCCCGATCGCCGATGCCGGGATGCTGGCCGGGGATGCCGCGACGGCGCAGATCCTCCGCCGCCGGCTCGGCGCCGCGCCGCTGCCGGCCGAGGCGGCGCTGGCCGCCCTGCCGGTGCTGCTGGAGGCCGGCCCGGCGGTGATGGGCCATGCGCGCCTGGCCTGGGGCGAGGCGCGGGCGGCGCTCGCGGTGCTGGCCGAGCCCTGCTTCGAAGCGGTGCGCAGCACGGCGCCCCCGGCCGGCGACGGTGCCGACCTGCGCGCCTGGCTGCGCGAGGCATCGGAGACCGCGGCGCTGGGCCTGCTGCGGGAGGCGCTGGCGGCCGAGCTCGGCCGCATCCTGCGGCTGCCCCCCGCCGCGGTGCCGCTGGAGGCGCCGCTCGCCGGGCTCGGCCTCGACAGCCTGGGCGGCATGGAATTGCGGCTGGGGCTGGAGCAGCGGCTGGGCATGCCGGTGCCGCTCTCCGCGGTGACCGATACCCTGACCGTGGACAGCCTGGCGCGGCGGCTGGCCGAGGCGCTGCGCGGCGCGCCGGCGCCGGAGGAGACGGCGGTCGCGGCGCTGGTGGCGGCGCATGAACCGGTGGTGCGGGCGGCATGACCCAGGGCTTCGGCCTGTCCGCCAGCGCCCGTGCCGCGCTGCTGCAGCGCCTGTCGCGCCGGCGTGGGGGTGAGGAGGCGCCCGGCCCGGCCGAGAGCCCGGGCCGCGACCTGACAACCCTGCCCGGCCTGCGCGACATCGAGATGGTGCGGGAGGCGGGCGAGGCGCTCGGCCTGGAGAGCCCCTTCTTCCGCCCGCATGAGGGCGTCGCCGGCGCAAGGACGGTGATCGGCGGGCGGCCCTACGTGAACTTCGCCTCCTACAACTATCTCGGGCTGAACGGCGACCCGCGCATAGCCGCCGCGGCCAAGGCGGCGATCGACCGGCACGGCGTCTCCGCCTCCGCCTCCCGCCTCGCATCCGGCGAGCGGCCGGTGCATGGGGAGTTGGAGGCGGCGCTGGCGGCGAACTACGAGGCCGAGGCCTGCCTTGCCTTCGTCAGCGGCCATGCGACCAATGTCACCGTCATCGGCCAGCTGCTGGGGCCGCGCGACCTGGTGCTGCACGACCAGCTCATCCACAACAGCGTCGCCGAGGGGGCGCGGCTGTCGGGCGCGCGGCGGATCGCCTTCCCGCACAACGACTGGCGGGCGGCGGAGCGGGAGCTGGCGGCGCACCGGCGCCGGCATGGCCGGGCGCTGCTGGTGCTGGAAGGCCACTACAGCATGGATGGCGACGCGCCCGAGCTGGCGCCCTTCGCCGAGCTGGCCCGGCGGCACGACGCGTTGCTGATGGTGGACGAGGCGCATGCGCTCGGCGTGCTCGGCGCCACCGGGCGCGGCAGCTTCGAGCAATCCGGCGTGGCTCCGGCCGCGGTCGATATCTGGATGGGCACGCTGTCGAAGACGCTGTCGGCCTGCGGCGGCTACATCGCCGGCCGCCGGCCGCTGGTGGACCTGCTGCGGCATTCGGCGCCGGGCTTCGTCTATTCCGTCGGCCTGGCACCGCCGCTGGCGGCCGCGGCGCTGGAATCGCTGGCGGTGATGCAGGCGGAGCCATGGCGGGTGGAGCGCCTGCAGGCGAATGCGGCGCTGTTCCTGGCGCTGGCGCGGGAAGCCGGTTTCGATACCGGCGGCTCGGTGGGCCTCGGGATCGTCCCGGTGATCCTCGGCAGCTCGGTCGCCGCGGCGCGGATGGCGGCGGCGCTGTTCGAGGCCGGGGTGAACGTCCAGCCGATCCTGTTTCCCGTGGTGCCGGAGCGCGCGGCGCGGCTCCGCTTCTTCCTCTCGGCCGAGCACGATGCGGCGGAGATCCGCGCGACGGTCGCGGCGATGGCGGCGGCGCGGGACGGGCGGCGCCGGCGCGGGTGGCCTGAATAGCGCGGGATGCGGCGCAGCAGGGCCGGGGGAGAAGGTATTCTCCCTCAGACCCCCTCATCTGTTTCTGTGGGTCGGCAGCCGACGCGCGGCGCGCGCCAGACCCACAAAAAGGAAGGGTGGGCTTTGGAGAGGGGATAGTTTTTCCTCCCCAGCCTTGCCCTTCCGCTGACCGCCATCGGGCCCGGCAAGGCCGCTGACCCGTGCGCATCGCACTCTTTACGCTGGAGGCCGCGCCTAGCGCCGAGGCCGTCGCCCGCTTCCTCGGCCGGCACGCCGCGCAGGTGGTGCTGATCGGCCGGTCCGATCCCTTCCGGCCCGGCGCCGGCGGGCCCTTGCGGCAGGGCTGGCGGCACCTGCGGCGCTCCGGGCCGCGGCTGCTGCCCTTCCTGCTCGCCAACTACAGCCTGCCCCGGCTGCGGCCGGGGCCGACGCGGCTGGCCCGGCTCGCCGCCTTGCACGGCATCCCGCTGCACGAGGTGCAGGACGTGAACGGGCCGGAGACGGCGGCGGCGCTCCGCGCGGCGCGGCCCGACCTCATCCTCTCCTGCCATTTCGATCAGATCTTCTCGGCCGATACCCTGGCCCTGGCGCCGCGCGGCGGGATCAACCTGCACCCCTCCCTGCTGCCGCACCATCGCGGGCCGGTGCCGACGATCTGGGCCCTGGCCGAGGAAGCGCCGCGCTTCGGCGTGACCATCCACCGGCTGGTACCGCGCATCGATGCCGGCGGCATCCTCGGGCAGCGCGAGGTGGCACTGCCCGCCGGCAGCACCGCCAGCGCCGCCGCCCGGGCGCTGCACCTGGCCGGCGTGCCGCTTCTGGCCGAGGTGCTGGCAGCGCTCGAGGCCGGGACGGCAGGGGAGACCGCGCCCGGCCTGCTGCCCTATTGCCCCTTCCCCACCCCGGCCCTGCTGCGCGGGATCGCGGCGCGCGGCCAGCGCCTGATGGAGGCGGCCGACCTGCGGGCGGCCTGGGCCAGCCTTTCGGCGCCTTGACCGGCACGGCGGCCACCACCAATCAACAAATCCTGAAGGCGCGCCGGACCATACATCACGCATGCCGTTCCTCCCGCCCGCGCCGCCGCGCCGGTTCCTCTTCCTGCAGGGCCCGATAAGCCCCTTCTTCGCCGAGCTCGCCGCCGGGTTGCGGGCGCATGGCCATGCGACGCGGCGAATCAACCTCTGCCTCGGTGACCGGCTGTTCTGGCAGGGCGGCGAGGCGACCGACTATCGCGGCCGGGCCGAGGACTGGCCGGACTTCGTCGCCGGCTTCCTGGAGCGGGAACGCATCACCGACCTCGTCCTGCTCGGCGAGCAGCGGCCCTACCACAAGGCGGCCATCGCCGCGGCCCGGGCGCGCGGCGTGGCGGTGACGGTGACCGACTACGGCTATCTCCGCCCCGACTGGATCGTGCTGGAACGCGACGGCATGGGCGCCGAGAGCCGCTTCCCGCGCGACCCCGCCGCCATCCTGGCGCTGGCCGAGGTCTGCCCGGAACCCGACCTGACGCAGCGCCACGCCGACGACTTCGCGCTGCAGGCCCGCTGGGACGTGACCCACCATCTGGCCTCGCTGCTGCCCTGGCCCTTCCCGCATTACCGCAGCTACCTGCTGCACCACCCGATCGCGGCCTATCTCGGCACCGGGCTGCGGCTGCTGCGGCGGCGGGCGGAGACCGCGCGGGCGGCGGCGGCGCTGGCCGCACTGGCGCCGCGCGGGCCGCTCTGGCTCTTCGCCATGCAGATGGAGAACGACTACTCCATCCGCGCCTATTCCGACTTCCCCGACAACGACGCCGCGCTCCGCCTGGTGCTGGCCAGCTTCGCCCGCGGCGCGCCGGCCGATGCGCGGCTGCTGGTGAAGGTGCACCCGCTGGACCCCGGGCTGAAGCGCTGGGGCGCCCGGCTGGCCCGGCTGGCGGCGGAGGCCGGGGTCGCCGGCCGGGTGCACCTGCTGGACGGCGCGCTCCCGGCCGATCCGGTGATCCTCGGCTGCCGCGGCGTGGTCACCATCAACAGCACGCTGGCGGTGCAGGCGATCGTGCTGGGCCGGCCGGTGCTGGCGCTGGGGCGGGCGATCTACCAGGTGCCGGGCCTCGCCTGGCAGGGAACGGTGGACGCGTTCTGGCAGCAGGCGCCGCCGCCCGACCCGCTGCTGGCGGCGGCCTTCCTGCGCGGCATCGCCGCCTGCCTGCATGTCCGCGGCCGGTTCTACGGCCGGCCCGGGCTGGACGTGGCGGTGGCCGGGGCCTTGCGGCGGCTGCACCTGAACTTGGTCAACCAGCCGCTGCCGGACCTGCCGGGGTGAGCCGCCGCCCTGCCAGCTGGGTCGGTGCCTGGACGGCGCCCCTGGTGCCGCCAAGAAGCAGAGGCGGCGCGCCGGACATCGGGTCCGGCTTCCGGGGATCCTCGCCCGCGCAACGCGATCGGGCACGGGCGTGCAAGCCTGGAAGCATGGATCCGCGCCGAAGGCAGCGAAGTACGGCGGTTCACGTTCGAACGCGAACCGCCGGGGAACGGTAGGGGGACGCCACCCCAAGGACCCGGGGCTGCGGGCCCGGGCGAAGGCGGTGGCACTCCGCAGTGCGACCGCAGAGCCGGGCCGGCCGGCGTCAGCCCCGCCGGCCGAGTGGTGATGCGGCCCGCACAGGGCCGGCGCGGCCGCCGCTCAGATCAGGCGAACCACTGATGGTACAGCGCGCCGTCGGTGCCGCGCGCGAAGACGTCGAGCCGGTTGGGCGCCCAGGACACGACCTCCGGGTCGGAGGTCAGGACGCCGCCCTGCGGCTCCCAGCCGGACCAGGACTGGCCGTCCCACCACTTGTGGTACAGCCCGGCATCCGTCCCGCGCACGAAGATGTCGAGGCGGTTTGCACTCCAAGCTTCAGCGTCCGGGTCCGACGTCAGCACGCCGCCCAGCGATTCCCATCCGGACCAAGCCATAATGACCTCCTCTGGATGCTGCCAGCCGTAATATTCCATTCTTAAAATATGCGGATACCGGGCGGAGGCTGGCCGACCGCGCCAGGTCGCGGCCCGGGCTGATCACACGACCTGGATCGCGTACCGGCCCGGACAGTAAAAGAGGTATAATTTCCAGATCAGGCCAACACTGTCATTCTGTTAATTTCACCTTTATTTGTGAGTGAAGTACTGTTCCTGTTCCTTCCGTGGCGAATGAGGAAAGCGACAGCGGCGAGACAGCCCAGTTGGCGATATCAGCCAGTTCCGGCCACTGTTTCTCAGGAAATTCCGATGGAGCCGGCTGCCCGCCGTCGTCGCCCGAAGCGATCCCTTGGCTCGGTCGGTACAGGTTGGCTTCGCGCACCGTTCCGCCGGGAGCAAGCCTGCCCGCACGGCCGCTGGCAGTGCATGAGGTCCTGCGGCGGCTTCCGCTCAGGCGTGAACGCGCCGCCGCTCGCCCGCCAGCAGGACCGGCCGCCCGATCCCGATCCCGGCCCTGCCGGAGCCCGTTCGCCAGGCCCGGCCGCGCCGGCCTACTGGTCGAAGCCACGGCGCTGGCTGAACCGCATCAGCCAGACCAGCAGCCCGGTGATGCCGAGCGTGAAGAAGGCCCCCAGCAGCAGCGCCACCACGCCATGGAAGCCGATCTCGGTTCCCGCCACCGCATGCCAGCCGGTCCAGGCGGCATAGCCGGCCAGGCCGAGCAGGAGCAGCAGCAGGCCGATGGTGGCCCAGCGCGGCAGCATGGCTACAGCATCGCCAGCCCGCGCTTGCGTCTCGGCGGCGGGAAGGCGGCGTCCAGCTCCGCCATGTCCTCCGCCGTCAGCCGCAGGTCACGGGCCGCGGCATTCTGCCTGACATGCGCGGGATCGGCCGATTTCGGGATGCTGATCACCCCTGGCCCGCGCAGCGTCCAGGCCAGCGCCGCCTGGGCCGGCGTCACCCCGTGCCGCGCCGCCACCCGCGTCAGCGCCGCGTCGCGGAGCAGCGCCCCGCCCTGCCCGACCGGCGAATAGGCCATCACCGGCATGCCCCGCTGCCGGCAGAAGGGCAGCAGGTCGTACTCCACCCCCCGCGCCTGCAGGTTGTAGAGCACCTGGTCTGCGGCGCAGTCGGCCAGCGCCGGGCCGAGCTCCTCCAGGTCCTCCACGTCGAGGTTGGAAACGCCCCAGCGGCGGATCTTTCCGGCCGCGCGCATCCGCTCCATCGCCTCAACCGTATCCCTGAGCGGGATGGAGCCTCGCCAGTGCAGCAGATAGAGATCGAGCGCCTCCACCCGCAGCCGCCGCAGGCTGCGGTCCAGCGCCGCCTCCAGCTTCCGGCCGCCGGCATTGTGCGGATAAACCTTGGAGACGAGGAAGACCTCCTTCCGCCGTCCGGCGATCGCCTCGGCCACCACCTCCTCGGCGCCGCCCTCGGCATACATCTCGGCGGTGTCGATCAGCGTCATCCCGAGGTCGAGACCGAGTCGCAGCGCCGCCGCCTCCCGCGCCCGGTCCGAGCCGCGCTCCCCCATATGCCAGGTGCCCTGGCCGAGCGCCGGGACCTCCGTGCCATCCGGCAACCGCACAAGCGTCATTCCGCCATCTCCCGTCCTGCCGGTATCATCCCGCCCATGCCCCGCACCGCAAGCCTCGCCCTGCTTCCCCTCGCCGCCCTGCTGCCGAGCCTGGCCCTGGCCCAGCCGGACCAGGACATCGGCAGTTGGCGCCTCGCCTGCCTCCAGGACCGGATGACCGACCGGGCCGCCTGCACGCTCCGCCACCGCGACTGGGTGGAGAAGCCGAGCGCCGGCACGCCCGGCCTGGCGCTCGAGGTCATCGACCGGCGTGGCCGCCTGATTCCCGCGGTGACCGCACGCGAGCTGACGATCGAGGGCGCCTCGCGCGGGCTGCTGGCGCTGACCGGCACGGCGCAGCTCCGCTTCCCGCCCAACAAGCTGTTCGAGATGCCCTGCGGATTGGAAGGCCGCAGCGTGGTCTGCGCCCCGCGGCCGGAGGATGCGGCGCGGGCCGAGCAGGAATTGCTCGCCGCCGACCGCGCCCTGGTCCGCATCGTCGGCGGCACCGGCCAGAGCAGCACGGCCGAGCCCGCCGAACTGCGCCTGGCCGGCACGAAAGACGCCCTGGCCCGCTTCGCGCGGGAGGCCCCGCCCGATGCGGCGCGCGAACCCGACGGGCTGGACGGGCGCGAGATGCTGCAGCGGCTTTTCCGCTTCTTCGGGACGAACTGAGCGCATGCGGACCGAACCCACGCTGGCCACGCTGCTGGTCTCGGTTGCCGGCGGCGACCGGGGCGCGCTGCGCTCGGTCTACGACCGGCAATCGGTGCGGCTCTTCGGCGTCGCCAATGCCATCCTGCGGGACCGTGACGCGGCGGCGGATGCGCTGCAGGACGCGTTCCTCAGGGTCAGCGAGCGGGCCGGCCAGTTCGACGCCTCGCGCGGCGAGGCCTCGGCCTGGCTGGCCGGCATCGTGCGCCATGCGGCGCTCGACCTGGCCCGCAAGCGCGGCCGCGAATTGCCCTCCGACGACCCGGCGCTGGGCGACATCCCCGTGGCGCCCGAGGCGCTGGAGGCGGTGGCGGCCACCGCCGAGGGCCGCCGGCTGCGCGACTGCCTGGCCGCACTGGACGAGAAGAACCGGCGGGGGATCCTGCTGGCCTTCGTGCACGGCCTGTCGCACGCCCAGGTGGCGGCGCGGCTGGAACTGCCGCTCGGCACGGTGAAGGCCTGGATCCGCCGCGGGTTGCTGCAATTGCGGGAGTGCCTGGCATGATCCCGACCGACCCGCAGGAGCGCGAGGCGCTGGCCGGCGAATACGTGCTGGGCACCCTGGATGCGCGGCTGGCGGCGGAGGTGGCGGCGGCCCTGCCCAGCAACATCGCGCTGCGCGAGGTGGTCGCGGCCTGGGAGGCGAGGCTGGCGCCGCTGACCGCCCTCGCCGCGCCGGAAGCGCCGCCGCCCGACCTTTGGCGCAAGATCGAGGCGGCGCTGCCCGGGGCGGCGCCGGACGAGGCGCCCGAACCCCGGCCGGGCTTCGGCGCCCGGTGGGGACGGCTGTGGCAGGGCTGGGCGATCGGCGCGAGCGCGGTGGCGGCGGGCCTCGCCGGCTTCATCCTGCTGCAGCCGGACCCGCCGCCCCGGCTGATGACCGTGCTGCTGACCAGCGGCGACCAGCCGGCCTGGGTGGTGGAGGCGCAGCGCGGCGGCGCGCTGCGCCTTGCCTCGCTCAACCCGCAGCCGGTGGACGCCGACCGGGTGCTGCAGCTGTGGGCGCTGCCGCAGGGGGCGACGGCGCCGACCTCGCTCGGGCTGATCCCCGCCGCGGGGGAGGTGACGGTCACGCCGGAGACGCTGCGGCCGCAGCCGGGGATGCTGATCGAGATCAGCCTGGAGCCGCCGGGCGGGTCCACCACCGGCCGGCCGACCGGGCCGGTGCTGTTCATCGGCCGGCTGAGCGCGGCCGGGAACAGTTGATCGCGCGCGTGTGACGCTCCTGCCGCATCCGCTGGCGCTGCCGCTCCGTAACGCCGGCAACGGGGCCGAGCCGGTTCCGTCCGCTGAACGGAGAACCCCATGCTTCGCACCTGCCTGCTCGCCGGCGCCGCCACCCTCGCGCTCGGCGCCACCGCCAGCGCCGCCACGCTGGTCGGCCTGACCGCCGACAACCACTTGGTCCGCATCGACAGCGAGACGCGCCGCGCCATGCCGGCGGTGAGGGTCAGCGGCACCGGGGGGCGGCTGCTCGGCATCGACGTGCGGCCGGCGGACGGCAAGCTCTATGGGCTGACCGATGCGGGGCAGATCGTGACCATCGATGCGATGACCGGGCGCGCCATGCCGGTGAGCAAGCTCAGCGAGGCCTTCGAGAGCGGCGGCCGCGCCACCATCGACTTCAACCCGGTCGCCGACCGCATGCGGGTGATGGGGATGACCGGCACGAACCTGCGGGTGAACGTCGAGACCGGCGCGGCGACGAAGGACGGCACGCTGAAGTATGCCGCGGGTGGCCCAATGGCCGAGACCACGCCGCGCATCGTCGCCGGCGCCTATACCAACAGCATGGCCGGCACGAAGGAGACCATGCTCTTCACCGTGGACTCGCTGTCCCGCACGCTGAACCTGCAGGCGCCGCCGAACGACGGCGTGCAGCAGCCGAAGGGCGAGATCGCCGCCAGCCTGCCGGCCGGCGTCGCCTTCGACATCCTGTCGGACGGCGCGGGCGGCAATGCCGCGTACCTGCTGGCCGGCAATGCGCTGCACAAGGTCGACCTGGCCTCGGGCAAGGCGCTGCCGGGCATGATGGTGACCGGCCTGCCACAGGCCGAGGTGATCGACATCGCGGCGATGAAGTAGCCGCGCCGCCGGCTGTCCGGCCGCGCGCGGCGAATCCTCCCTTCGCGTCGCGCACGGGGCCGGGCGGCAGGGCGGGGCGGCTGCCGCATGCGGCCGCCCCGCCTGCCTCGTTTCAGAATTTCACGCGGTCGCCGCCCTTCAGCGCCAGCATCTGCCGTGCCTCGGCGGGCGTGGCGATCTCGAGGCTGAGGTCCTCGAGGATGCGGCGGATCTTCGCCACCTGCTCGGCATTGCTCTTGGCCTGAACGCCCTTGCCGAGCCAGAGCGAATCCTCGAGGCCCACGCGCACGTTGCCGCCGAGGATGCCGGCCATGGTGGTGAAGGGCATCTGGTTGCGCCCTGCCGCCAGCACCGACCAGACATAATCCTTGCCGAAGAGCCTGTCGGCCGTCTCCCGCATGAAGAGCAGGTTGCGGTGCTCGGCGCCGAGCCCGCCCAGGATGCCGAAGATGGTCTGGGTGAAGAGCGGCGGCTCGACGATCTTCCTGTCCAGCATGTGCGCCAGATTGTACAGGTGGCCGACGTCGTAGCACTCGAACTCGAACTTCGTGCCGTGGCCCTTGCCGAGCTTCTCGACGATCTGCTCGATATCCTTGAAGGTGTTGCGGAAAATGAAGTCCGTCGTGCCTTCCAGGTAGGGCCGCTCCCACTCGTACTTGAACTTCGGCACCCGGGCGGCGCTGCCCGAGATGTTGAAGTTCATGCTCCCCATGTTGAGCGAGCACATCTCGGGGCTGGCCTGCAGCGGCGCCGCCAGCCGCTCGTCCACCGTCATGCCGAGCCCGCCGCCGGTGGTGATGTTGATCACCGCATCCGTGGACTGCTTGATGACCGGCAGGAACTGCATGAACACCGCCGGGTCCGGCGTCGGGCGGCCGTCGTTCGGATCGCGGGCGTGCAGGTGGATGATGGCGGCGCCGGCCTCGGCCGCGGCGATCGACTGCTCGGCAATCTCGGCCGGGGTGATGGGCAGGTAGTCCGACATGCTGGGCGTGTGGATCGCCCCGGTGACGGCGACGCTGATGATGACCTTGGCCATGGCCGGCTTCCTCCGCTTCAGGGCGGGGAATCTGCCCCGGCGGCGGGGCGGCGTCCAGGCACCACCGGCCTGGCCGCCGCCCGCCACCGGCGGGCCGGCGATACACGCCCTGCGTGGGATCACGCAGGGCGATCGCAGGCTACAGCAGGCTCTCGATCCGGATCGGCAGCTCCCGCACCCGCTTGCCCGTGGCGTGGAAGACCGCATTGGCGATCGCGGCATTGGTGCCGACATTGCCCAGCTCGCCGAGGCCCTTGATGCCGAGCGGATTGACCTGCCGGTCTTCCTCCTCGACGAAGAGGACATCGACCTTCGGCACGTCGGCATTCACCGCGATCAGGTATTCCGCGATGTTGTCGTTGACGTAGCGGGCGCGGCGCTGGTCGATCTCGGTCGCCTCCAGCAGCGCGCCGCCCATGCCCCAGATCAGCCCGCCCATGAGCTGGCTGCGCGCGGTGCGCGGGTTGACGATGCGGCCGGCGGCGAAGGCGCCGAGCAGCCGCGGCACCCGCACCTCGGCGGTGCGGCTATGGACGCGCACCTCGACGAACTCGGCACCGAAGGCGGCCATCGCGACCTCCTTGCCCTCGAGGCCTGCGCCCAGCGCCTGGCGGCCCTGGTAGAGCTTCTTCAGCGAGTCCGGCGGCAGGCCCTTCGGGATGTTCTCGGCAGAGATCTCGATCGCGCCGTTGCTGGCGCGGCCCATGGCGTCCGCGATCGGCTCCGCCGTGCCGTCGGGGGCGCGCAGCGTGCCGTCCACCAGCCGCAGGGTCGCGGGGTCGCGGCCCTTCAGCGGGCCGTCCTGCGCCGCGGCGGCCAGGCGGGCGCGGATCTGCTCGCAGGCCTGCATCACCACGGTGCAGACGCTGGCGGTGACGTTCGAGCCGCCCGAGACCGGGGCGGGCGGCAGCTCGCTGTCGCCCATCTCGACCACCACCTTCTCCAGCGGCAGGCCGAGCCCTTCCGCTGCCGCCTGGGCGACGACGGTATAGGTGCCGGTGCCGATGTCATGCGCCGCGGTCTGCACCCGCGCATGGCCGTTCGGCGTCAGCGTCACGCGCGCCGTCGCGGCGCCGAGATGCGTGGGGTAGATGGTCGAGGCGCAGCCGACGCCCACCAGCCAATCACCGTCCCGCATGCTGCGCGGCTCGGGGTTGCGCTGCTTCCAGCCGAAGGCCTCGGCACCGCGGTCGAAGCATTGCATCAGGCTGCGGCTGGTATAGGGCAGGCCCTTGATCGGCTCGTGCATCGTGTCGTTGACGCGGCGCAGCTCGATCGGGTCCATGCCGAGCTTCACCGCCAGCTCGTCCATCGCGCTTTCCAGCGCGAACATGTAGGGCACCTCGGGCGGCGAGCGCATGAAGCCCGGGGTATTGCGGTCGGCATGCAGGATGCTGACCTTGGTGCGGATGTTCGGGCAGGCATACATGCGGCAGGTCGTCTGGGTGCCCGCCACCTTGTAGGGGTCGGGGCGGGAGGTGACCTCCACCCCCTCGTGCACCAGCGCCACCAGCTTGCCGTCCTTGTCGGCACCGAGCTTGACGTGCTGCCGCGTCTCCGCCCGGTAGGTGGCGATGGTGAAGCCCTGGTCGCGCGTCGCCACCAGCTTCACCGGCCGGCGCAGCCGGCGCGCCGCGACCGCGACCAGCGCGGTGCGCTGGGTCAGCGAGCCGCGCGAGCCGAAGGCGCCGCCGATGAAGGGGCTCTCGACACGCACCAGCGAAGGATCCATCCCGAGCTGCGCGGCGATGCCGTTCCGCAGGCCATGGACGTACTGGCTGCCCTCCAGGATGGTCAGCCGGCCATTCTCCCAGGATGCCGTCGTGGTGAAGAGCTCGATCGGGTTGTGGTGCTGCGTCGGCGTGGCGTAGTCGGCCTCGACCGTTACCGCAGCGGTGGCGAGGGCGGCATCGGCATCGCCCACCGCCGGATCCTCGAAGCTGCCCTTGGAGGCGTCCTTGGCGCTGACGAGCTCGGCGCCCTCGGCATCGAAGCCGGCGGCGGGATTTTCCTCGGCATAGTGGACGTGCAGCCGGTAGGCGCCCTCGCGCGCCTGCTCGTAGGTCTCGGCCAGGACCATGGCGACGATCTCGCCGTCGTGGTGGACGCGGTCATCCTCCAGCGGTCGCATGGTGGTGGAGGTATAGCCGCCGCCGGCGAAGAAGCCGGCGTCCTGCACCTCGCCCCGCATGTTGCGGTGGGTCAGGATGTCGAGCACGCCGCTGACCTGGCGCGCCTCCGCCTCGTTGATCTCGGTGACCCGTCCGCGCGCGATGGCGCTGGTGACGAGGAAGGCCCAGGCCGGGTTCGGCACTGCCATGTCGGAGGCGTAGTGCGCCGTGCCGGTCACCTTGGCCCGCCCGTCGACGCGGACCGGGCTCTGGCCGATCATTCCCTCGGGCATCAGGCGATCTCCATCCGCTTGGCCTCGAGCAGCGCGCGCACCAGCGTGCGGCGGCCGAGCTCGGGCTTGTAGTCGTTCTCGCCATGGGTCTTCGCGTCGCGGAAGGCGGCCTCGGCCGCGCGTTCCGCACTCGCTTCGTCCAGCACCTGGCCGGCGAGCGCCGCCTCGGCCGCCGTCGCGCGCCAGGGCACCGTGGCGACGCCGCCGAGCGCGATGCGCGCCTGGCGGACCTTGTCGCCATCCAGGTCGAGCGCCACGGCGGCCGAGGCGGCGGCGAAGGCGTAGCTCTCGCGGTCGCGCACCTTCACGTAGCGGGACCGCCGCGCCCAGGGGCCAGCGGGGATGGCGAAGCCGGCGATCATCTCGCCCGGGTTCAGCGTGGTCTCAACATCCGGGCGGTCGCCGGGCTGGCGGTGCAGCTCGGCGAAGGGAATGCGGCGGGCACCCTGCGGCCCCTCGATCTCCACCACGGCATCGAGCGCGATCAGCGCCTGGGCGAAGTCGCCGGGATAGCTGGCGATGCACTGCTCGGAGGTGCCGAGCACGGCGTGCAGCCGGTTGTAGCCGTCCAGTGCGGCGCAGCCCGATCCCGGGTTGCGCTTGTTGCAGGCGGCATAGCTGACATCGCGGAAGTAGCTGCACCGCGTCCGCTGCAGCACGTTGCCGCCGAGGCTTGCCATGTTGCGGATCTGCCCGCTGGCGGCGAGCATCAGGCTCTCGGCCACCACCGGGAATTCACGCCTGACCGCGGCGTCGTCGGCGACCGCCGCCATGCGGGCCAGCGCGCCGAGCCGCAGCCCCTGCGCGTCCGCCTCGATGGCGGAGAGCTTCGGCGCCAGGGTGTTGATGTCGAGCACCCGCTCCGGCCGCAGCACGTCGAGCTTCATCAGGTCGAGCAGCGTGGTGCCGCCGGCCAGCAGCATGGTCGGCACCGGCGCGGCGCGGCTGGTGGCGGATTGCGGGACGCCGCGCCGCACCGCGGCCTGGTCCGGCACGCGTTCATAGCTGAAGGGCCGCATCTCAGGCCCTCCCCATCTGCGGCTTGGCGGCCTGGATCGCCTCGACGATGTTGGGATAGGCGGCGCAGCGGCAAAGATTGCCGGACATGTACTCGCGGATCTGCTCCGGCTTTTCCGCATGGCCTTCCTGCACGCAGCCGATCGCCGACATGATCTGGCCGGGCGTGCAGTAGCCGCACTGGAAGGCGTCGTGGTCGAGGAAGGCCTGCTGCATCGGGTGCAGCGCGCCGTCGGCGCCGGCGAGGCCCTCGATCGTCGTCACCTCCTTGCCCTCGGCCATCGCCGCCAGGGTCAGGCAGGACAGCACGCGGTGGCCATCGAGCAGCACGGTGCAGGCGCCGCACTGGCCCTGGTCGCAGCCCTTCTTGGCCCCGGTCAGCGCCAGGTGCTCGCGCAGCGCATCCAGCAGGGTGACGCGCGGGTCGAGCGTCAGCGGGTGCGCCTTGCCATTGATGTGCAAGGTCAGCGTCATGTCGGGCCTCTCCTTCAGGGGCAGGCTGGGCGGGGCAGGCTGGGCAGCGGCCTGGCGCGGGGCCAGGAACGGCGCCGCGGCGCCGACGCCCAGCAGGCCGCGTCGGCCGAGGCCGCCTTCGTCGGGCTGCGAAGTCATAGGAGGGAATGCTCCGGCGTCGTCCGGAAGCGCGAACGGCGCCGACCGGAAATGGTTGCATCGTGGGATGGGTTGCGGCGCTCGCACGCCTGCCATCGCTAACGAGGATCAGGACCACGGGATGCGCCCCTTTCCGCCAGCGGCATGGCGGGCGAGGATGCCGGCGATGGACCTCCTCCCCGCCCTGCCGAGCGGCGCGACCCTGGGCTGGCTGCTGGCGGCGGCGCTGGCGGGCGGGCTGGCGCGCGGCTTCTCCGGCTTCGGCGCGGCGCTGATCTTCGTGCCTCTCGCCTCGATCGGGCTCGGCACCCGGCAGGCGGCACCGCTTATGCTGGTGCTGGAAGTATTGGCGGTGGCGCTGCTGACGCCGGCGGCCTGGCGGATCGCCGACCGGCGGGAGGTGGGCTGGCTGGCGCTCGGCGCGGCGGCGGGGACGCCGCTCGGGGCCGCCGTGCTGGCGCTGGCCGACCCGCTGGCGCTGCGCTGGGGCGTGGCGCTGGCGATCCTCGGCCTGCTCGGGCTGCTGGTCACCGGCTGGCGGTTCCGCGGCGTGCCGTCGCGGCCGGTCACGCTGGGCGTCGGCCTCGCCGGGGGCGTGCTGGGCGGCGTCGCCATGGTCAGCGGGCCGCCGGTCATGGCCTACCTGCTGGGGCGGGAGGGCACGGCGCGGCAGCTGCGGGCGGATTTCGCGCTGTACCTGGCGGCCGGCGCGGTCTTCGCCGGCATCGCCTACGCCGCGGCGGGTCTGCTGGGCCCGGCGCTGGTCGCGCCGGTGCTGGTGGCGGCGCCGGCCTATTGGCTCGGCATCCTCGGCGGGACGCGGATCTTCGGCCTGGCGAGCGAGCGGGCATTCCGCCACGCCTGCTTCGGGATGATCGCGCTGGCGGCGCTGCTCAGCCTGCCGGCCTGGGACGGGTTGCTGCGATAGGGAGCGGGACATGGCCGGCTACTCACCAAAGGACTTCCAGGCGCTGCGCTGGCACGACGCCACGCCCGCCTTCCGCGACGGCACCGACACGCCGCGCGCCTACCTCGAACGCTGCCTGGAGACGATCGCGGCGCGGGAGCCGGCGGTGCAGGCCTGGGTGGTGCGGAACGAGGCCGGCGCGCGCGACGCGGCGGATTCCAGCACGGCGCGCTGGCGGGCCGGGCGGCCGCTCTCGCCGATCGACGGCATGCCCGTCGGGATCAAGGACCTGCTCGAGACGCGCGACATGCCGACCGGGATGGGCTGCGCCGGCTACAAAGGCAACTTCCCGAAACGCGACAATGCCGCGGTGACGGCGCTGCGCGAGGCCGGCGCGGTGGTGCTCGGCAAGACGGTGACGACGGAGCTCGGCGGGGCGCATCCCGGGCCGACGACCAACCCCTTCGACGTCAGGCGCACGCCGGGCGGCTCCTCCTCCGGCTCGGCGGCGGCGGTCGCGGCGCGGATGGTGCCGGCGGCGATCGGCACGCAGGTCGGCGGCAGCATCATCCGGCCCGCGGCCTATTGCGGCAATGTCGCGCTGAAGCCGAGCCAGGGTGCGATCAACCGCGGCGAAAGGCAGGCGACGAGCCAGAGCACACATGGCGTCCATGCCGGCTGCATCGAGGACATGTGGCTGGTGGCGATGGCGATAGCATCGCGGGTCGGCGGCGATCCGGGGCGCGCGCCGCTGTCCGGCCCCGCCGCGCCGCCGGTGCCGCGGCGGCCGGAACG
This sequence comes from Dankookia rubra, assembly GCF_004355005.1. GTDB lineage: Bacteria > Pseudomonadota > Alphaproteobacteria > Acetobacterales > Acetobacteraceae > Paracraurococcus > Paracraurococcus ruber_A. Next base: position 18,605 of record NZ_SMSJ01000052.1, on the reverse strand, counting down.
GCTGGTGGTGATGGAGACGGAGGGCTGGGCGGAGCTCGACGCGGCCAGCAAGGCGGCCTTCGCCGCGCTGCTGGCGCGGCTGGAGGCGGCGGGCATCACGCTGGTCCGCCGCGGCGACCACCCGCTGGCGGAGCGCTTCGAGCAGGGCATCACCGATGCCCGCGCCATCAGCGGCGCGATCACCGGCTGGGAGAATCGCTGGAACACCCGGAACCTGCTGGAGCAGGACCCGGACGGCATCAGCGCCCGGGCCAAGGCGGTGCTGGCGCGGGCGGAGGCGATGACGGTGGCCGACTACCAGGCGGCGCTGGCGATGCGGGAGGAGGCGCAGGCGCGCCACGCGCGGATCGCGCCGCTGGCGGATGCGGTGATCGCCCTCGCCTGCCCCGGCCCCGCCCCGGTCTTCGACGCGGAGTCCGCGCGCCCGACCGGCGACGTCGCCTTCAACGCGCCGAGCTCGATGCTCTTCGCGCCCGTGGTGACCGTACCGCTGCTGGCGGTGGACGGCATGCCGGTCGGCGTCCAGCTGATGGGGCAGCCAGGCCAGGATGCGGGCACGGCTGCCCTCGCCCGGTGGCTGCTGGACTCGGAAAAATAGAAGGGGCCCGGGGGGGGATGCCTCCCCCCGGATCTTCCTTACTGCCGGAATTCCCGCCGCAAGGTCATCGCCGGGTTCCGCGTGAAGAACCCATAGGGCTTCAGCTCGATCCGGTGCCACTTGGTCGGCAGCACCGGCCAATCCTCCGGCCGGGTCAGGTGGTGGAAGCCCATCGTCGCCCAGACCACCAGGTCGGCATTGTCGATCGAGCGTCCCTGCGCGACGAAGCGCGGCAGCCCGTCGCCGCCCTGCGCCTGGTTCGGCCAGGGACCCGCGGCGTGCCGCTCCGCCGCGTCATATCCGGTGACCCAGAGCGGCGCGCCGGTGAAGGCGGCGCGGCGTTGCGGAAAGTCCCGGCGGTCGAGCAGCGAGGTCGCGCCATGGCCGAGGATCACCTCGTAGCCCGGGTTGTGGCCGAGCGAGGTGGTGGTGCCGGGATTGACCACGCGCCAGGTCTCCGGGCCGTGGCCGGGCTCGACCGCGCCTTCCCGCGGCATCGGGATGCGCTCCGGCGCCCAGAGGCTGCGGCGCGGCGTGCCGGCCTCGGCGGCGCGCGGCGCGAGCCTCTCGCGCAGGAAGCTGTTGGCCTGGCCGTCCACGTCGAGGTCCAGGCGGAAGGAGATGTAGTGGTCGTGCCAAATGCCGACCGCGCCCGGCGCGACCAGCGTGCCGGTCGTCACCTCCGCCGCCGCGCCGGGGTCCGCCATGCTCTGCGCTGCGACGCCGCGCACCGCGTCCATGCCCGTCGCGCCGACATCGATGCGGATCTCGCCGCGCGCGGTGAAGACCCAGTCCATGACGTAGTCGTAGTTGCCGACGGTCGGGATGCTGCGCACCACCAGCTCGACCTCCGGCCGGCCCTCGTAGGTCTGATCGACGATCTCGGCATGGCGCCAGGCGGGGGCGCCGGTATTGCGCTCGAAGACGCAGAGCGCGCGGGGCAGGACCAGCGGCTTGCCGTCGTCGCCGGGCAGGGTGGCATCCAGGAAGTTCGCATGCGCCGGGCAGTCGGTGCCGGCCTGCAGTTCCGAGGACAGCGCGCCGAAGCCGTACTCGCCGATATCCATGTAGGAGCGGAAGTACCAGGCCTCGGAGGCATCCATGTAGGGGACGAACATCTCGGAGGCATGGCCCTGGTAGAGCACCATGCGGTCGCGCCCGTCCTCCGCCCAGCGCGCCAGCGAGACGACCGGGCCGAAGCGGCGGTCGAGCCGCAGGTGGAAGCGCCAGTGGTCCCAGGATAGCTGGTGGCCGGCGATGACGGCGTTGCCGCCCAGCGGCGCCGATTGCAGCACCGGCCTCATCGGCGCGCGCAGGTCGGGGAAGGACGCCTCGTCGGCACGGTCCGGCCCGGCGCGCACCGGCACCACGCCGGTATCGACCACGCGGACCACCGCGCCGGCGCCGAGGTCGACGATGGCGAAGAGGCCCTCGATCGGCCGGCCGTGCACGGTGGTGCGGGCGCCGCCGGTTTCGTAGCAGGGCACGCGCAGCAGGCGGCGGCCGCGCTCCTCCGCCGTGTCGAACCAGCCAACGGTCAGCGGCGCGCAGAACAGCGTGCCGAAGGCGGTGTAGCCGCGCTTCCGCATGGCGGCCTGCCATTCGGGATGCGCCATGGTGAGCTTCGCCGCGGTCTCCCATTCCTCCAGCAGCACGCCGGACTGGGCATCGGCGATGCTGCGCGGGCCGTCGATGCGGCCGGTGGCCAGGTCCACCTCCGCCTCGGCCATGCCGGTGCCGCGGCGGAGCACGACATGGGCGCGGCGCGGCGGCGCTTGGCCGGCGAGCACGGCGGGCTTGGGCGGCTCGGCCAGGTCCACCGCGACGAAGCGGGTGGCGTCATCGGCGGCGCCGGCACGGCGCAGCGCGGCGACCGCCGCCCCGATCTCCGCCGCGTCCAGCGGGTCGAGCGGATGTGCCGCGGCGACGCCGCCAAGCGCCAGCCATGCCGCCAGCCCCCAATGCGCCCAGCCTGCCCTCATGCCCCGCCCCCTGTCCGTCGCGGTCCGCATCACAGCCGCTTCGCCATCGAACCGCGAGGGATTTCGCGTGTTCGGGCGGATGGTCTCGGAAACGGATGGGGAAGGATACGCAGTCATGCGAACAAGGTTCGGGATGGTGGCGGTGGCGGCGGTGCTCGCCGGCCCGGTGCTGGCCCAGCAGGCGCCGGCGCTGCTCTATACCCAGCCGCTGGCGCCGGCGGCGGTGACGGCGGTGCAGGAGAAGCTGCGCCAGGCCGGCGCCTATAGCGGGCGGGCCGACGGTGTCTGGGGGCCGGACAGCCAGGCGGCGCTGGAACGCTTCCAGTCGACGCATGGGCTCATGACCTCGACCCAGCTGAACCCGGCCACCGCAGCGACGCTGGGCCTGGCGCCGAGCGAGCTGTTGGCGGCGGGCCCGGGCGCCGGTCCGGCCCCGGGTACCCCGGCGGCCATGGCGACCGAGCCGCTGAACCAGGCGGCGGTGCGCAACATCCAGACCCGGCTGAAGGCGCTGAACTTCTACCAGGGCAATGTCGACGGCGCCTGGGGCGCCAGCACCCAGGCGGCCATCGAACGCTTCCAGCAGGGCCGCGGGCTGCAGGCGACCGGGCAGATGAACCCGGTCACGGCGCGGGAGCTGGGGCTGGACCCGGCGAATCTCGGCGCGGGCCGCTAGAGCAGATCCCGATCCGGTGGCCTCACCTGATCGGTCAAGGAGGCTCGCAAGAACAAGCGGCTGGAGCGGTTGCCGTGAGCCAGGGCGAACGGAAGCCGCTCTAGTCCGCGGGACGCACCCCCATGGCGATGGTGCGTTCGTCCATCCGCGGATCGTGCCGCAGGCCGCGCCTGTGCGCCCAGGTGTTCACGTATTGCAGGAGCTGGATCATCGGCTCCTGCCGCGCGTAATAGGCCACCGCCTCGCGCCAGATCGCCTCGCGCGCCTCGTCGTCCATGGTGGCGGCGCCCCGCGCCAGGAGATCGTCGATCACCGGGTCGGAATGCCGCGTCATGTTCGAGGCGCCGGTGAGCTTCGCCCGGTCATAGGTCGAGACAACGGCGAGCAGGTAGTTCGACGCCTCGCCCGTGCTGCTGCCCCAGGCGCCAAGCTGCGTCGCATGCTCCTGCCGGGTGCGGCGGGGGACGAAGGCGGCGAAGGGCATGGCATCCACCTGGGTCCGCACGCCGATCCGCGTCCACATCTGCGCCACCGCCTGCGACAGCCGCGCGTCGTTCGGCCAACGGTCGTTGGGCGTGGCCAGCGTCAGGCGGAAGCCCTCGGGGAAGCCGGCCTCGGCCAGCAGGCGGCGGGCGGCCTCCGGGTCGAAGGGCGCGGGCCGCACATCCGGGTTGTAGCCGAAGGCGCCGCGCGGCAGCCATTGCGCGGTCGCCTCCGCCGCGCCGTCCATCGCGCGTTCCACCAGCGCCTCGCGGTTGATGGCGAGCGACAGCGCATGGCGCACCCGCGGGTCGAGGAAGGGATTGCGCGGCAGCGGCGTGCCGGCATTGTCGGTGACCAGCGGCGTCGCGCCGGTGCGGGAATAGTCGGGCGAGAGGAAGACGGTGCGCAGCGAGGCGATCTCGGTGACCACCAGCTTCGGCTCCCGCTTCAGCCGGGCGAGGTCGGTGGTCGGGATCTGCTCGATCAGGTCGACATCGCCGGCGAGCAGGGCGGCGGTCCTGGCGCCGTCGTTCAGCAGGAAGCGGAGCGTCACGCGCGACCAGGGCTCGCGCCCGCCCCACCAGGCCTCGTTCCGCGCCAGCTCGACCCGGTCGCCGGAGCGGTAGGCCGCAAGCCGGTAGGGGCCGGTGCCGACCGCCGCCCTGCCGCTGTTGTAGTCATCGGACTGCGCCCCCTCCGCGGCGTGGCGGGCGATGATGCTGACCGAGGCGAGGTCGAGCGGCAGCAGCGGGTGCGGCTGGCGGGTGTGGATGCGGATGGTGTGGGCATCCACCACCTCGGTCCGCTCGATGGCGCGGAGGAAGCCGCCGAAGCCGCCGGGACTGTTCGGCACGTTCGGGGCGCGCTCGAAGGTGAAGACCACGTCGTCGGCGGTGAAGGGGCGGCCGTCATGCCAAGTGACGCCCTGGCGCAGCCTGAACTCCCAGACGGTGCCGGAGACGGCGCGGTAGCTCTCGGCGAGACCGGGGCGCGGCCGGGCGCGCGAGTCGCGCTCCACCAGCCGGTCGAAAATATGGTTCCCGAGCGCGTTGTTCGGCCCGAGGTTGTGGTAGTGCGGGTCGACCGTGGTGACCGCGGCGGCATTGCCGATCACCAGCGTATCGGGCGCTCGCTGGGCGGCGGCGGGCATGGCCGCGAGGAACAGGGCCAGGGCGGCGTGGCGAAGGCGCGGCATCGTCTGTCTCCCGGTGGCCTTTTCGGCTTCGGGGAAGATGGTAGGGACGCGGCCTGTCCCTGCCAAAGAAAAACCCCGCCGGGCTGACGCCGGGCGGGGTCTTCGATCCGGGGTCGACCGGGATGGCGGCGGGGGATCAGGTTTCCCGCTCGACCAGCATCTGCTTGATCTTGCCGATCGCGGCGGCCGGGTTCAGCCCCTTCGGGCAGGTCCGGGCGCAGTTCATGATGGTATGGCAGCGGTAGAGCCGGAACGGGTCCTGCAGGTCGTCCAGGCGCGCGCCGGTCGCCTCGTCGCGGCTGTCGGCGATCCAGCGATAGGCCTGCAGCAGCACCGCCGGGCCGAGATAGCGGTCGCCGTTCCACCAGTAGGAGGGGCAGGCGGTCGAGCAGCAGAAGCACAGGATGCACTCCCACATGCCGTCGAGCTTGGCGCGCTCCTCCTTGCTCTGGCGGCGTTCGGCATCCGGCGGCGGCGGCGTGTCCGACTTCAGCCAGGGCTCGATGCTGCGGAGCTGCGCGTAGAGCTGCGACAGGTCGGGCACCAGGTCCTTCACCACCGGCAGGTGCGGCAGCGGGCTGATCTTCACGTCGCCCTTCACGTCCTCGATCGGCTTGAGGCAGGCGAGGGTGTTCAGCCCGTCGATGTTCATCGAGCAGGAGCCGCAGATGCCCTCCCGGCAGGAGCGCCGGAAGGTCAGCGTGCTGTCGACCTCGTTCTTGATCTTGATGATCGCGTCGAGGACCATCGGGCCGCACTTGTCGAGGTCGATCTCGAAGGTGTCGGTTCGCGGGTTCTCGCCCGAATCGGGATCGAAGCGGTAGATCCTGAAGGACTTGACGTTCTTCGCGCCCGGCTCGGCCTTGTAGGACTTGCCCTGCTGGATCGTCGAGTTCTTCGGCAGCGTAAAGGTAGCCATGGGGGAAATGCTTCCTTAGTAGACCCGGGCCTTCGGCGGGAAGACCTGGACCTCGTTGGTCAGGGTGCGCATCTTGACGTCGCGGTAGTCGAGCTTCACGCCGCCCTTCTCGTCGACCCAGGCGAGGGTGTGCTTCATCCAGTTCTGGTCGTCGCGCTCGGGGTAGTCCTCCTGCGCATGGGCGCCGCGGCTTTCCTTGCGGGCCTCGGCGCCGTGGATCGTGGTCAGCGCGTTGCCGATCAGGTTGTCGAGCTCGAGCGCCTCGACCAGGTCGCTGTTCCAGATCAGCGAGCGATCGGCGATCTTGATGTCGCCGTAGCCGGCATGGACCTTGTCCATCTTCTCCACGCCCTCCTTCAGCAGCTCGGAGGTGCGGAACACCGCGGCATGCGTCTGCATGGTCCGCTGCATGGTCAGCCGCAGCTCGCCGACCGAGGTGCCGCCCTTGGAGTTGCGGACGCGGTCGAGCCGGTCGAGCGCCGCCTGCCCGGCATTGGACGGCAGCGTCGGCTGGGAGGCACCCGGCTTGATCGTCTCGGCCGCCCGGTGCGCCGCGGCACGGCCGAAGACCACCAGGTCGAGCAGCGAATTGGTGCCGAGCCGGTTGGCGCCGTGCACGGAGACGCAGGCCGCCTCGCCCACCGCCATCAGGCCGCGCACCACGCGGTCCTGGTCCTTCGCCGTCGGGTTCAGGACCTCGGTGTGGATGTTGGTCGGGATGCCGCCCATGTTGTAGTGGACGGTCGGCAGCATCGGGATCGGCTCCTTCGTCACGTCCACGCCCGCGAAGATCTTCGCGGTCTCGGAAATGCCGGGCAGCCGCTCGTGCAGGATCTCGGCGCCGAGATGCTCGAGATGCAGGTGGATGTGGTCCTTCTCCGGGCCGACGCCGCGGCCTTCCCGGATCTCGACCGACATGGCGCGGGAGACGACGTCGCGGGACGCGAGGTCCTTCGCGGTCGGCGCGTAGCGCTCCATGAAGCGCTCGCCTTCGCTGTTCGTGAGGTAGCCGCCCTCGCCGCGGGCGCCTTCCGTCACCAGGCAGCCGGAGCCGTAGATGCCGGTCGGGTGGAACTGGACGAACTCGTTGTCCTGCAGTGGCAGGCCGGCGCGCAGCACCATGCCGCCGCCGTCGCCGGTGCAGGTATGGGCCGAGGTGCAGGAGAAGTAGGCGCGGCCATAGCCGCCGGTCGCCAGCACCACGGTCTGGGCGCGGAAGCGGTGGATGCTGCCGTCTTCCAGGCACCAGGCGGTGACGCCGCGGCAGACGCCGTCCTCGTCCATGATCAGGTCGAGCGCGATGTACTCGACGAAGAACTCGCAGTTATGCTTCAGCGATTGCTGGTACAGCGTATGCAGGATGGCATGGCCGGTGCGGTCGGCGGCGGCGCAGGCGCGCATCGCCGGGGTCTTGCCGTAGTCCTGCATGTGGCCGCCGAAGGGGCGCTGGTAGATCCGCCCGTCCTCGGTCCGGCTGAACGGCACGCCGTAGTGCTCGAGCTCGATGATCGCCGGGATCGCCTCGCGGCACATGTATTCGATGGCATCCTGGTCGCCCAGCCAGTCCGACCCCTTCACGGTGTCGTACATGTGCCAGCGCCAGTCGTCCTCGCCCATGTTGCCGAGCGCGGCGCCGACGCCGCCCTGGGCCGCGACGGTGTGGCTGCGGGTCGGGAAGACCTTGGTGATGCAAGCCGTCTTGAGGCCCGAGGCGCCCATGCCGAAGGTCGCGCGGAGCCCGGCGCCGCCGGCCCCCACCACCACCACGTCATAGGTGTGGTCGACGATGCGGTAGGCGCCGCGGGAAGGTGAGGTGATCGCGTTCATGGTCGGTATCCCTATCCGCCTCAGACCGCGATCCGGAGGACCGCGAGCGCCGAGGCGATCGCCAGCAGCCAACAGATGGCCTTGATCGCCAGAATGGAACCCACCTTGACCCATTCCTGGTTCGCATAGTCCTCCATGATCACCTGCATGCCTGCCGCCGTGTGGTGGAAGGCGAGCGCGATCGAGGCCAGCAGCAGCACCGCGTTGACGGGGTGGGCGATCCAGGCCCGCGCCTCCTCGTACGGGGCGCCAGCGAGCGAGGCGGCCGACAGCGCGAACCAGAGGGTCAGCGGCAGCAGGGCGGCGGAGGTGACGCGCTGCATCCACCAGTGATGCGTGCCGCCCTTGGCGGAGCCGAGCCCGCGCACCCGGCCGAGCGGCGAGCGGAGCACGGTGTTCTTGGCGTATTCATTGGCCATGGTGGGGATCCCTCAGCTCGCCCAGGCGATGATGGCGACCAGCCAGGTCAGCACGGTCATCACGGCGGTGGCCACCAGCACGGCGCGGCCGGACTTGTAGGTGGTCGGCAGGTCGTAGCCGTAGCCCGCATCCCAGGCGAGGTGCCGGACACCGTTCAGCGTGTGGTACCAGGCCGCCGCGGTCAGCCCGACCATCCCCAGCACGCCGAGCCAGGAAGAAAGGAACCAGGACACCGCGCCATAGGCGCCGGGCCCGGTCGCCGTGGCGACCAGCCACCAGACCAGGATCACCATACCCACGCTCCAGATCACGCCGGTGATACGGCTGGCGATCGACAGCGCGCTGGTCAGCTGCATCATGTCGTACACCTGCAGGTGCGGCGACAGGGGCCGGCGGATGGGCGTGCCGTCGGTGCGGCGACCTTCCATGGTCGCCTCGCGCGAGTCCTGCATGATGGACATGGATGTCTTTCGCTCCTGGGATTGGCCGCGCGCGGTGCGGCTTCCATGTGACACGCCTTCTATTGTGCCCTGCGGCGAAGCGTCAATTGCGCCCCCGGACGTTTGTCGTGGTGGACAAGCCAAGTGTAGGAATATTACCCTACACCCATGCCCGACCAGCCACCTCCGGACCCGTCCCCGCCGCCGCCCCCGCATTGGTTGCAGCGGCTGCGCCCCTGGGCGGAGCTGCTGCACCGGCTGCTGGTCGCGATCGCCGCAGCGATCGCCATCTGGAAGGGGCTGGGGTGAGGGTCACGATCGCCGGCACACCGCCCTAAGCCCCGACAGCTGCGCCGGTTCGTTGCCGGCCGCGGTCCGGTGCCGAATAAGCGGCGCCCGATCAGGCCAGGATGAAGTCGCCGGCCTCTAGCACATGCCGCCCGGCCAGCTCGATCTCCCGCAAGGGGGCCGGCGCCTGGGAGGCGTCGCCGAAGGGTGCGAGGACCTGCACCAGGGTCGTGCAGCCGTCGATCTCATAGCGGACCTGCAGCGCCCTGCTGTCGCCGAACCCTTCCGTTCCAAGAAAGTCGGGCGGCGGTTGCCCGCCCGGGCCCGGGAAAAAGTTCCGGTAGGCGGCGAGATCGATCCGGTCCAGGCCCTCCCGGAAATCGAGGATGACGTCGCGCTGGCCGGGTCCGGCGCCGGTATCGGCGGTGAAGCTGGTGCCCTCGGGCTCCAGGCTGCGGCCGAAGACGAAACGGTCCGCCCCGGCGCCGCCGGCCAGGGTATCGACGCCGACGCCGCCGACCAGCGTATCCGCGCCGCGTCCGCCAAACAGCAGGTCGGCGCCCCCGCCGCCGCGGATCAGGTCGTTCCCGGCCCCGCCGACCAGCAGATCCGGCCCGTCCGCGGCGATGAGGTTGCCGCTGCCGACCGGGCTGACATCGGACGCGCCATAGCCCTCGATGGTGTCGTTCCCGGCCCCGCCCAGCACGGTATCCGCGCCGAAGCCGGCGGTGACCCTGTCGTCGCCGGCACCGGCCAGGATCAGGTTGTCGCCCGGCCCGAGCGGGCGGGCGCCGGGAAAGGGGCCGAACTCGCTCGGCTGGACCGGCCCGCCGGGGCGGGGGATGGTGTCGCCGGCGATGACGTCGCGGCCGGCGCCGCCGAGGATGATGTCGTCAGCCTCGCGGCCGATCAGGACATCCGCGCCGCCGCGGCCGAGGATGAGATTGCCGCCCTGGTCGCCGGACAGCACGTCGGGCCCCGGGCCTCCCGTGAAGACAGGCATTGTTGCATTCCTCCGGCAGGCCGGCGTCCTGCCGCCCCGCATCGGGCGGAAGCCCCGCGCCCGCCCGCCGCGTCAGCCGGGGCGGACACGGCTGCGCGACACGACGCTCAGGTGGCCAGCTTCAGCCCGGCCACCCCCGCCAGGATCAGCGCCAGGCAGAGGATCCGCGTGGCGGTGGCGGGGTCGCCCTCCACCCCCATGCCCCAGAGCGCGGTGCCGACGGCGCCGATCCCGACCCAGACGGCATAGACCGTGCCCATCGGCAGCACCTGCAGGGCGCGCGACATGCAGTAGAAGCTGACCGCCATGGCGCCGAGCGTCGCCGCGCTCGGCCCGAGGCGGGTGAAGCCATGGGTGTATTTCAGCAGCACCGCCCAGACGATCTCGAAACTGCCGGCGACGCCCAACCAGACCCATGCCATTCGGTGCTCTCCCGGCTTGACAGCGGCCGGTTTCCCCGGCGCGGTGCGGCGGAGGAAACGCAGCCCAGGGCCGGATGACCAGCGCCATTCTCTTCGCCCTGCTCTGCAACCTGCTCTATGCCGTCGGCTATGCGCTGGCGAAGTTGCTGTCCGGCAGCCTCGACCCGCTGGAGATCACCTTCCTCCGCAGCGCGCTGGTGCTGGTGGCGGCCATGGGCGTCACCGGCGCCCGGCCCGGGACGGGCGCGGCCTGGCGGCATGCGCTGGCGCCGCCGCGGGCCTGGGACCAGCGGCTGGCGGCGCTCGCGCTGATCGCCTCCACCACCATCAGCGTCTTCGGCTATGCGCTGCTGCCGGTGACCGAGGCCTCGGCGCTGGGCTTCACCGGCCCGATCATCCTGACCGCCTGCGGCGCGCTGCTGCTGCGGGAGCGGGTGGACGGCCGGCGCTGGGCGGCGCTGGGCTGCGGCTTCGCCGGCATGGTGGTGATGCTGCGGCCGGGCGGCGGGCTGTTCGCCGTGACCTCGCTGGTGCCGGTCGCCGCGGCGCTGGCCTATGCGCTGTACCAGGTGCTGGTCCGGCGGCTGCGCGGCGTGGCAAGCGCGAACGACGCGCTGGTGCAGGGTGCCTTGTGCGGGACGCTGCTGCTGGCGCTGCCGGCGCTGGTGGCGTGGCGGATGCCCTCGGTCCCGGTGCTGGCGCTGGTGGTGGTCTTCACCGCGGTGCAGACGGCAGCGCTGGCGGCGCTCGCCGCCGCGGTGCGGCGGGCCGAGGTCTCGGCGATCGCGCCCTGGCACTACTCGCGGCTGGTGTTTGCCCTGGCGATGGACGCGCTGCTGTTCGGCCGGGTGCCACCGGTCGAGGCGCTGGCGGGGGCCGCGCTGATCGCGGCCGGCGGGCTGGTGCTGCTGCGGCGGCCGGGGTGACGGCTCAGGCCGCCGCCGCGACCTCCCCGCCGAAGGCCTGCGTCCGCACCAGCCGGGCGTAGAGCCCATCCCCGGCCATCAGCGCCGCATGGGTCCCCTGCTCCACCGCGCGGCCGTCCTGCATCACCACGATCCGGTCGGCCTCCCGCACCGTCGCCAGCCGGTGGGCGATGACCAGCGTGGTCCGGCCCTGCCGCAGCCGCGCGAGCGCCGCCTGCACCAGCGCCTCGTTCTCGGCGTCGAGGGCGCTCGTCGCCTCGTCCAGCAGCAGCACCCGCGGGTCGCGCAGCAGGGCGCGGGCCAGCGCCACCCGCTGCTTCTGCCCGCCCGACAGCCTGCCGCCGCCGGTGCCGAGCGGCGTCCGGTAGCCCTCGGGCAGCGCCGCGATGAAGTCGTGCGCCGCGGCCGCCCGCGCCGCCGCCTCGACCTCGGCCGCCGTCGCGCCGGGCCGGCCGCAGGCGATGTTGGCGAAGGCGGTGTCGTCGAACATCACCGCGTCCTGGCCGACATAGGCGATGGCGTCGCGCAGCGAGGCCAGGGTCACCGTCCGCACGTCGGCGCCGTCGATCCGCACCGCGCCCGCGGTCGCGTCGTACAGGCGCGGGACCAGCGCCAGCGCGGTCGACTTGCCGGCGCCGGAGGGCCCGACCAGCGCCACGGTCTGGCCGGGCTCGGCGGCGAAGCTCAGCCCCTCCAGCGCCGCATCGGGCGTGCCGTCGTAGCGGAAGCCGACATCGGCGAACTCCACCCGGCCATGCCCCGGGGGCAGCGGCACCGCATCCGGCGCATCCCGCACCTGCCGCGGCACGTCGATCACGGCGAAGACCCGGGACAGGCCGGCCAGCCCTTCCTGCAACGCGGCGTTCAGCGAGCCCAGCGCCCGCGCCGGCCGGGCCGCGATCAGCAGCGCCGCGACGAAGCCGGTGAACTCGCCGATCGTCCCCTGGCCCGAGGCGACGCGCCAGCCGACGAAGCCCAGCACCGCGGCGACGGCGAAGCCGCCAAGTGCCTCCAAGGTGGGGTCGAGGCTGGCGCGGGTGCGGGCGATGGCGAACAGGCTCTCGCGCAGCCGGGCAAAGGCGCGCCCGGCGCGGGCTTCCTCCTGCGCCTCGAGCCGATAGGTGCGGACCACGCGGGCGGCGGCGAAGCTTTCGGTCAGCTGCGCCGCGGTCTCCCCCATGCGTTCCTGCATCCCGCCCGAGGCGCGGCGGATGCGCTTGCCGAGGCGGAGGATCGGCACGATGGCGATCGGGTACATCGCGGCGGCGATCAGCGACATCTGCCAGTCCAGCCAGACCATCGACCCGACCAGGCCGACGACGGTCAGGATGTCGGCCGCGCCGTTGATCGACTTGGTCAGCGCCTCCCGGATCGCCGCGGCATCCACGGTGAAGCGGGTGGCGTGCCGGGCCGGCGCGTCGCGCACCACGCTGGCCAGGTCGGCCCGGGTCAGGGCGCGGAACAGGTCGGATTGCAGCGCCTCGATCACCCGCAGCACCACCGACTGCACCGCGACGGCCTGGCCGAACTGGGCCAGGGCCTTGGCGCAGGTGACGAGGATGATCACCACCGGCAGCAGCCAGATCAGGTCCGGATCGGCATTGCTGAAGCGGTCGAAGCCCTGCTGGATGACGATCGGATAGAGCGCCGTCAGCCCGGCCAGCGCCAGGGTGCAGAGCACGGCCAGCAGGATGCCGCGGCGGTGCCGCGCCAGGTAGTCGCGCAGCAGGCGGCGGATCAGGGCGCGGGAGGAAGCGTCAGCGGGAAGGGCGGCCATGGCGGCGGGGGGTATCAGATCGCCGAGCGCCCGGCCAATTCCCGCAACCGCGCCCGGCAGGCCTCGGCATCGTCGGCGCAGCCGCGCGCGAGCCACCAGGCGCGGGTGGCGGCCAGCAGCCGGCCGATCTCCGGGCCGGGCGGCAGGCCGAGGGCCAGGGCGTCCCTGCCCTGCAGCGGAAAGACCGGCCGCGGCAGGGCGGCCAGCCGCGCGGCCAGTCCCGCCCAGTCCCCGGGCGGCGCGGCGCCTGCAGGGCCGGGCGGGAGGCTCCTCCGGGCCTCGGGCAGCGCCCCGGGTGCCGCGGCATGGCGGGCGTCGCTTGCGGAATCCGATCCGGCGGCGGCCCCGGCCGCGCTGCGGAGCCAGGAGCGGACCAGCAGCGTCTCCGCATCGGCCTCGGTCAGCAGCCGGTTCAGCGTGGCGGCGTCGGCCCTGCCCGGCTCGACGGTCCCGCCGTGCCGGTAGCCGTCGAGCCGCGCGGCCTCCTCGCCGGAGAGGCGCAATCGCTGCGCCAGCGCCGGCAGGTCGACCTCCGGCCGCAGCATCGCGGCCAGGCGGACCAACGGGGATTGCGGCAGGCCGGAGGAGAGCAGCAGGCCGAGCCGGCCGGGCCAGGCGCCCTCCGGCAGCACCGCCGCCAGCACCCCGGTCTCCGCCATCGACGCCAGCGCTTCGGCCGGGTCGGGCGCCGCCAGCAGGCGCTTCAGCTCCATCCAGACCCGCTCGGCCGAAAGCCGGGCCAGGCCCGGCACCGCGGCGCGGATCGCCGCCAGCGCCGCCGGGTCGGGCGCGCCGCGGCCGTAGCGGGCCTGGAAGCGGAAGAAGCGCAGCGCCCGCAGGGTGTCCTCGGCCAGCCGCGTGGCCGGATCGCCGACGAAGCGCACCCGCCCGGCCGCCAGGTCCGCCCGGCCGCCGAAATAGTCCCAGAGCGCACCGTCGGCGGCCATCGACATGGCATTGAAGGTGAAGTCGCGCCGCGCCGCGTCCTCCCGCCAGTCGGTGGTCCATTCGACCTCGGCATGGCGGCCGTCGGTCGCCACGTCGCGCCGCAGGCTGGTCACCTCGACCGGGACATGGTCGAGCACCGCGGTCACGGTGCCATGCGCGAGGCCGGTCTCGAAGACCCGCAGCCCCGCCCTGCGCAGCCGCGCGGCGACGGCATCGGGCGGCAGCGGGGCGCCGACATCGACATCCTGCACCGGCCGCCCCGCCAGCACGTCGCGCACCACGCCGCCCACCGCCCGCGCCCCGGGCAGCGCCGCCAGCACCGCCGCCGGTGCGCCGTGCTGCAGGATCCCGGGCGGGGCGCGGCGCTCGGCAGGCGGGTCCTGGCTCACCGCGCCGGTTCCAGGTGACCCGGCACCACGCGGCCATCCGGGCCGAGCTGCGCCGGCACGTAGACCTCGTGCGGGCGCATCGAGACCGAGAGCCCGAACCAGACCGCGAAGACGAACATCAGCAGCACGCCGATCACCCCGGCGAGGAGGAAGCGCGGCCCGGGCTCGATCCCCGGATTGAACCAGCGCCACAGCGCATAGGCGGCGAAGGGCAGCAGAAACAGCAGGAATTCGATGAGGTAGGGCATCGGTGCGCCATCAGCGGGGTGACATCATGCCACGACAACGCACCAGCCGCGCCTCCCGCCGATGACGCCTGCAAGCGCTCCGGTTCAGACCTTCGCGCTCCGGTCATCGGCTTGAAAAGCAGTCCGATTCAGGCCCCCGCGCCCCGCGGCGCTCCGGTCATCGTCTTGCGGAGCGGTCCGGTTCAGGCCTCCGCGCCCCGCGGCGCTCCGGTCATCGGACCGCTAATGCCCGCGCAGCACGCGGGCCAGGTTGACCAGGATCGCCGCGGTCGCGCCCCAGATGTAGTGCCGCTCATGCGGCCAGACCCAGAAGGTCCGGGTCCGCCCTTTCCATTCCGCCGTCCGCCGCTCCGGCGCCTCGGGGTCGAGGATGACCGAGAGCGGCAGCTCAAAGGGCTCCTCCACCTCGCGCGGGTCGGCCACCAGGTTCAGCGGCGGCGGCACCAGGGCGACGACCGGGGTGATGTGGAAGCCCGTGCCCGTATGGTGTTCCGGCAGCCGCCCGAGCAGTTCGGGCAGCCGGGGGTCGAGCCCGACCTCCTCCGCCGCCTCCCGCACCGCCGCGGCCTCGGGCGTCTCGCCGGCCTCGATCCGGCCGCCGGGGAAGCTGACCTGGCCGGCATGGGCCGAGAGCTTCGCCGCCCGCAGGGTCAGCAGGATGCTGGGCTGCGGGTGCAGCACGATCGGCACCAGCACCGCGGCGTGCTTCAGCGCCTCGGCCCGGAAGCCTTCGGAATCGTTGAACTCGGTGGTGCCGACCAGGGCAAGCGCCGCCGGGTCGGCCATGCGCGCGGCGATCTCCGCAGGTGTCACGCCGCCGCAGCCCCCTCAGCCATCCGCCCCGGCAGCCCGCATCATTCCGCCGCGACATCCAGCGCGCCGATCTCGTCGATCGGGAAGAAGACGCCCTCGCTCCAGACGCCCAGCACCTCGCGCCCGTCGAGGATCTCGGTCTGGCCGAGCGCCACCAGCTCGTAGAAGACCGCGCGGTTGATCTTCGCTTCCAGCCCCGGCCGGACGGTGATGTAGGGCCGCGGCTCGCGGGTCTTCGGGCAGAGGTGGACGCGGATCGGGTGCTCGGCATCGGCGGTGACGAGCTGGTCGAGGTTGGTGCGGAAGGTCAGGCATTGCCGCGGGCGGCCGTCGCCGCAGTCGCAATCCTTCCACCACATCTCGACCGCGACGAAGGGCGCGTCCTCGACCTCGATCCGGCCACGCTCCACCGGGGTTTCCAGCCAGTAGCTGCCGTCCGGGTCGCGCCGCAGCACGCTGGCGAACAGGCAGACCAGCTCCTTCCGGCCGATCAGCCCGCCCTCGTGGTACCAGGCGCCGTTGCGGTCGATCCGGATCGCGTAGTTGCCGACCTCATGCTTCACCCTGGGGTTACCCGTGCCAGGGCCTGCCGCCGGGACAGCCGCGACCCGATGCGGGCCATCCGCGGGCCTCATACCGTTCTGCACGCCTGCCTCCCCATTCACTGCTTTGTCTGCGCCGCCCCTGGCCATAGGCTTGCCCATTCACATGTCTCACACGTCCGGGTGACGCCATGTCCCCGGAGCGTCGCCAGGGACGCTGCGCCGCCAATATAGGGATCGGGTCTGGGATGATTGAAGTGGCCGGGACCACGAAGGACAGCATGAACGGGAACTCGACGCTTGCCAGCGACCCCGCTTCCCTGGTGGCGGAGGTCGAGGCGCTCGGCGAACGCCTGCAGCGCGTGAGGGATTCGGTCGGCCGCGTCATCTTCGGCCAGCAGGAGGTGGTGGAGCACACGCTCATCACCCTGCTCTCCGGCGGGCATTGCCTGCTGGTCGGCGTTCCGGGCCTCGGCAAGACCAAGCTGGTGGAGACGCTGGGCTCGGTGCTCGGGCTCGATGCCCGGCGGGTGCAGTTCACCCCCGACCTGATGCCGGCCGACATCATCGGCTCCGAGGTGCTGGAGGAGGCCGAGGACGGCCGCCGCGCCTTCCGCTTCCTGCCCGGCCCGGTCTTTTGCCAGCTGCTGATGGCCGACGAGATCAACCGCGCCAGCCCGCGCACCCAGTCCGCCCTGCTGCAGGCGATGCAGGAGCAGAAGGTCGCGGTCGCCGGCCATGTCCATCCGCTGCCGCTGCCTTTCCACGTCCTGGCGACGCAGAACCCGATCGAGCAGGAGGGCACCTACCCGCTGCCGGAAGCCCAGCTCGACCGCTTCCTGCTCGAGGTCGAGATCACCTACCCGGACGAGGCCGCCGAGCGCGCCATGCTGCTGGCGACCACCGGCGCGCGCGACGACCGCCCCGTCCAGGCGCTGACCGCGGCCGAACTCATCGCGGCCCAGGCGCTGATCCGCCGCATCCCCGTGGGCGAGGGCGTGCTGGACGCCATCCTCCGCCTGGTGCGCGGCGCGCGGCCGGAGCATTCCGCCGACCCGATGATCCGCAAGCAGCTCGCCTGGGGTCCCGGGCCGCGCGCGGCGCAGGCGCTGATGCTGGCGACCCGGGCGCGGGCGGTGCTGGACGGCCGCCTGGCGCCCTCGGTCGAGGACGTGCTGGCGCTGGCCCAGCCGGTGCTGCGGCACCGCATGGCGCTGAACTTCTCGGCGCGCGCCGAGGGCGTGCAGGTCGCCGAAGTGATCGAGACGCTGAAGGCCCAGCTTGGCTGAGCCGGGCAAAGCGGGCCCGGGCAAGGCGCTGTCCCCCGGCACCGCCGCGCTGCGCGCCGAGGCCCTCGGCGCCCGTCTGCCGCCGCTGGTGGTCGCCGCCGACCGGGTCGCCGCCACCGTGCTGCAGGGCGTCCACGGCCGCCGCCGGGCCGGCCAGGGCGACGCCTTCTGGCAATTCCGTCCCTTCCTGCCGGGCGACGCCGCCGGGCGGATCGACTGGCGGCAGAGCGCCAAGTCGGACCGCCTCTTCATCCGGGAGACGGAGTGGGAGGCGGCGCAGACCATCGCGCTCTGGTCGGATGCCTCGCGCTCGATGGAATGGGTCTTCTCCGCCGACCGCCATACCAAGCGGGAGCGCGCCGACCTGCTGACCGCGGCGCTCGGCGCGCTGGCGCTGCGCGGGGGCGAGCGGGTGCGGCTGATCGGCGGCGCCGGGCGCAGCCATGCCGGCCGGGCCGGGCTGACCTCGCTGGTCGAGACCATGACCACCGTGGTCAAGTCGCGCGCCCTGCCGATGCCGGACCACAGCCTGCCGCGCCACGCGCGGGCGGTGCTGATCGGCGACTTCATGGCGCCGCTGCCGGAGATCCATGCCGCGGTCGCGGCGCTGGCCGCCTGGCCGGTGCGCGGCCATATCCTGCAGGTGCTGGACCCCGAGGAGGAGACGCTCGGCCAGGGCAACCGCGCCTATGCCGGCCGCGTCCTGTTCGAATGGGGCGGCGCGGCTGGCCAGGCGATCCTGGTCCCCCGGGTCGAGGAGGCCCGCCCGGTCTATGTCGAGCGCCTGCGCCATCACCGCGAGGGGATCGCCGCCATCGCCGCCGCCGCCGGCTGGGGCTTCATGACGCATCATGTCGACCAGCCTCCACAGACGGCCTTGCTGGCCCTGTGGCAGGCCCTCGCGCCACAATAGCGGCTGACCGCGTGGACCCCCCCGTCATGCAGCAAGGCAACCAGGTTCCACGCTCCGGGGTTGTGGCCGCCGGTCCTGCCGCTCCGGCACGGATGCCTGCCGCGATCGTCACGGCTTCCCAATGCTAAGTCTCGGTCCCGTCGCCTTCGCCGCCCCCTGGCTGCTGCTGGCCCTGCCGGCGCTGCCCATCCTCTGGTGGCTGCTGCGGGTCACCCCGCCGGCGCCGCGCCGCATCGCCTTCCCCGCGCTGCGCCTGCTGCGCGACCTGCCGGTCACCCAGGAGACCCCGGCCCGCACGCCCTGGTGGCTGCTGCTGCTGCGGATCGTGGCCGCCGCCCTGCTGATCCTCGGCCTGGCCCAGCCGGTGCTCGGCCCCGGGGTCGGCGGCGCCGCCGGCCAGGGCACGCTGTTGCTGGCGATCGACGACGGCTGGGCCGCGGCGGCCGACTGGCCGGCCCGCATGGCCGCGGCCGGCGGCGCGCTCGACCGCGCGGGGCGCGAGGGCCG
>NZ_SMSJ01000051.1 GCF_004355005.1 Dankookia rubra | reverse complement strand
TCCGGCGCAGCCTCGCCGACGGCGAATGTGCCTGCTTCACCACCTGGTGCCCGGCCGGGGCCACGATCGAGACGTTGGCCACCGTCGAAGGGCAGCGCTGGGCCAGCGAGGGCGCTTTCGAGACGGCGAAGAACGAGCTCGGCCTCGACCACAACGAGACCAGGAGCTGGCACGGCTGGCATCGCCATGTCTCGCTGGTCATGCTGGCTTTCGCCATGCTGGCGTCCATCCAGCACAAAGCCAATGCGCCACCCCAAATACTCTGATCAACCTGACGCGGACGCGCCGGACCTCATCCGCTGGTCGGTCCAAGAAATCCGCCGCATCGCAATCCGCCCTGCGCAGCGGCAGATCCAGCCAGCCCACATCATCGCCTGGTCACTTTGGCGACGCGCGCACCAAGCCGCCGCACAACGCTCACACCTGAAACGCAAAATGCAGCTGTAATGCTAGCCCATCGTGGTGTTCGACGGTGAGGGTCGGCCCGTGGCCGCCATGCTTCGCCCCGCCCGGCGCCCGAAAGGTGCCGAGGTCCGCACTTTTCTGCGCCGGCTGGTGCGCGAGATCCGTGGCTACTGGCCTCGGGTCGAGATCCTGATCCGCGCCGACAGCCGCTATTGTGGGTCGTGCCCCTGGGCGTGGTGTAGGAGGCCGCCACCGTAACGGCGGCGGCCATCGTGATGGTCCTGGCTAGGGTTGGGTTGCTGAGACCGACACCCCCTGGACCATGGACCAGCCACGATGACCGACGAGACGATGGCCCTTCGGGGCCTTCTGGAGAAGTCCGCCGACGCGTCCTTCCTGCGCGAGATGATCGGCTTCGCCGCCGGGCGGCTGATGGAACTGGAGGTGGGCGAGTTGACCGGCGCCGCGCATGGCGGGCGCAGCCCCGACCGCCTGGTGCAGCGCAACGGCTACCGCGAGCGCGACTGGCAGACCCGGGCGGGAACCGTCGAACTGGTTGGACGCAGTGCGTCCAACCCTGAAGCTCCGGCGAGGTTCCTACTTCCCGGCCTTCCTCGAGCCCCGGCGAACGGCCGAGAAGGCGCTCACAGCCGTGATCCAGGAGGCCTACGTCCAGGGCATTTCGACGCGGTCGGTGGACGAACTGGTCCGCGCCATGGGCCTGGAGGGCGTCTCCAAGAGCCAGGTGTCGCGCCTCTGCGCCGAGATCGACGAACGCGTCCGCGACTTCCTCGCCCGGCCCATCGAGGGCGACTGGCCCCACCTCTGGCTCGACGCCACCTACGTCAAGGTCCGTGAAGCAGGCCGCGTCGTCCCCGTCGCCGTGACCATCGCGGTGGGTGTGAACGCCGACGGGCCGCGCGAGGTCCTCGGCATGGCGGTCGGCAGTTCCGAGGCGGAGCCCTTCTGGCTCGATTTCCTGCGTGCCCTGACCCGCCGTGGTCTGCGCGGCGTGAAGCTGGTCGTCTCCGACGCACACGAGGGCCTGAAGGCAGCGGTGACGAAGGTGCTGCGGGCCACCTGGCAAAGGTGCCGCGTGCATTTCGCCCGCAATGCCCTGGCCCATGCGGGCAAGGTCCAGCGCTGCATCGTCTCGGCCTGGATCGGAACGGCCTATGCAGAAGCCGATGCTGAAGGTGCCAAGCGGCGGTGGCGTACGGTGGTCGACCAACTCCGCCCCAAGTTGCCAAAGCTGGCCACGCTGATGGACAGCGCCGGGGAGGACGTGCTCGCCTACATGAGCTTTCCCACCGCGCACCGGTCGAAACTGCACTCGACGACTTCCATCGAGCGACTGAATGGCGAGATCAAGCGCAGGACGGATGTCGTCGGCATATTCCCGAACGAGGCGGCCGTCGTCAGGCTTGTCGGTGCCATCCTCCTCGAGCAGTCCGACGAGTGGGCCACCCAGCGCTCCCGCTACATGACGCTGGAGACCGTCGCCGTAGTCAGCGATACTGGCCACGTCAGGCTCTCGGCCGTGCCAGCCTGACGCGGCGGCCCAACCCGCCAGGAGCCAGCGCTCCTACACCACCGCCCGGGACATGACCCTATTGTGCTCCCGAGGTGCTGCACTTCTGCCGCGCCGAGCAGCTCGACTTCGTGCTCGGTGAGGCGTCGACTACCACGCTCCACAGGCACGTCGCGGCGCTTTAGCAGAGCACCGCCGCCCGGCACGCCGCCGTACCAGGCAGCAACAAGTCACGCCGCTACAAGGAGCTTTTTGCCGGTGCCGGAAGCTGGAGTCGGGTCGAGCGCATCATCGTCCGTGTTGAGGCTGGGCTGCAGTGCACCGACACGCGCTTCGTGGTCACCAACCTCGCCGGCGGCACACCACGGCGGATCTAAGAGGACCTGTACTGCGCGAGGGGACAGGCGAAAATCATCTGAAGGCCTGGAAGCGGCATTTCGCTGCCGATCGGACCTCATGTTGCCGCGCCACCGCCAACCAGTTTCGCCTGATGCTGCACACCGCTGCGTACTGGCTACTTTGGTCGCTTCGCAGTCTCATGAATTTTGCGGGTTAGCCGCTCACACCTGCTGGTAAACGTTCAGCGGGTGTTTGAGCGCTTGCTGGCCTCCATCCACGGCAGGTAAGTGCCGATCCGGCCCGTGGCCACCATCGTCATGTTTTTCCCTTCTGGCTGTAGCTCCGTTTGCGGCCACGACCTAGGCTGGACCGCAGGGAGAGGGAACCATCACCATGCCGCGCGAGATCCTGTTCAACGCTTTCGCAATGAATACGGCCGGACACCTCTCGCCCGGGCAGTGGCGCAACCCGCGCGACCGCAGCGGCGCCTACAACCGGCTGCGCACCTGGACTGACTTGGCCGTCACGCTGGAACGCGGACTGTTCGACGGCTTGTTCATTGCCGATGTGATCGGCGTCTACGACGTCTACGGCAGCGGTCCCGCCGGCGCGTTGCGCAACGCAGCGCAGTTGCCTATCAACGACCCGATGATGCTAGTCAGCGCTATGGCCCATGTCACGCAGCACCTGGGCTTCGGCGTGACGGCGAACCTGACCTGGACCTCGCCGTTCCTCCTCGCACGCGCCTTCTCCACGCTGGATCACCTGACCGAAGGCCGCATCGGCTGGAACATTGTCACCGGTTACCTGGACAGCGGCGCCCGTGCGCACGGCCTCAATGGCCTGATCGCGCATGACGACC
Organism: Dankookia rubra; assembly: GCF_004355005.1. Taxonomy (GTDB): domain Bacteria; phylum Pseudomonadota; class Alphaproteobacteria; order Acetobacterales; family Acetobacteraceae; genus Paracraurococcus; species Paracraurococcus ruber_A. The sequence continues at coordinate 37,658 of NZ_SMSJ01000051.1, read as the reverse complement.
GCTACGCCATGGCCGAGGAGTACATGGAGGTCTGCTACAAGCTGTGGGAGGGCAGCTGGGAGGATGGCGCCGCGGTGCGCGACCCAGCCACCGGCGTCTTCGCCGACCCAGCGCGCGTGCACACGATCAAGCATGAGGGCAAGCATTACCGGCTGGATGCGATCCATTCCTGCGAACCCTCGCCGCAGCGCACGCCACTGTTGTACCAGGCCGGCACCAGCGCCGCGGGGCGAGGCTTCGCGGCAAGGCATGCGGAGTGCGTCTTCGTCTCCGGCCCGAACGCCGAGGTCATCCAACGCCGCACGCAGGAGCTGCGCGCGGCCGTGGCCGAGGCCGGGCGCGACCCCGCCGACCTCAAGGTGTTCAGCCTGCTGACCGTGGTGGTGGCCGGCACGCATACCGAGGCCGAGGACCGCCACGCGGAGGCGCTGCGCTACGCGAGCCCAGAAGGTTCGCTGACGCTCATGGCGGGATGGACCGGCCTCGACCTTTCCGGTTACGCGCTGGATCAGGAGATCCGCTACATTGAGAAGGAAGGCTACCGCACGATGCTGGAGAACATCACGCGCGCCGACCCGGACCGGGCCTGGACCGTACGCGACGTCGCGGAGCATTGCGCCGTGGGCGCCATCGGCCCGGTGGTGGTGGGTGACGCCAAGGGCGCAGCCGATGCGGTGGAGGACTGGATGGAGCGGACCGGTGTCGACGGACTGAACCTGGCCTATGCCGTGCTGCCCGAGACGTTCGAGGCGATCGCCGACCACTTGGTGCCGGAGTTGCAACGGCGCGGGCGCTACAAGGACGCCTACACATCTGGCACGATGCGCGCGAAGCTGTACGGCCGGGACCGGCTGCAGGCGCCGCATCCAGCGGCAGGGTTCCGCGCGGGCTGATACGCCGAAGCGGCAGCATCTGTCATGAGGCGAAGTCGCGCGTGATCGCGTCACAGCCATGGGTGAGAACGAACGGACGATCGCGGCACCCCTCCTGACGCTGCTGCCGGAGGAGGCTGGGCAGCGTCGGCACGACCTCCGCGCGGTCGGCGATGCGCTGCCTTGGGTTGTGCGGGCCGGGGCGCCTTGGCGGCTGCTGCCGGGCGATGGGCGCAAATGTCTCCAGATGCGTTCCCAAGGGCGGTCGATGCTTCGAAATGCCGCTTCGGCGTCTACTGGCGGTGACGCGGGTGACAGGCAAAGGACCGTGCTGAAGCACTCGGCGACCTCGACTTTGCTCATCGGGTGAGCGCGCGTCGCAGTGCTTCCCCCTTCGTCAGTCTGCCGGCCAACGCGGTCCGGGGCATTGACGACCTGACGCGCGCGGCCATTCTCAACGCGGGCTACACCTTTTATAACGCCGCAAGGCTGGCGACCGGACGAGGCGGCGCGAACAGCAGCCAACCGCGAGTACCTCACTGTCGAGATCCCGACCGGACTGCGTTCGGTCGGGATCTCGACGTTCGTGCGGCTGGAACTGCGGCGCGCCCTGCCGGAGGATCGCGGCGTCGTCTAGATCATCTCGGTTCACTGCCGCAGGCAGTGGTGAACGCGTTTTATGCCGCGTTCCGGGCACTGCGCGTGGGCAACGCCGAGGTGGCGCGGCGCCCACTCGCGCCTCCGCTCTTTCCCGCCGGCGACAAAACAATGCTCGGGCGGCTCTCTGCCCTGCCGCCGCTGCCGCGGGCAGGCTTCGCCGTCTCGCTCAGGACGGGAGAGAAGAGCCGACAGGAGCACGACAGCGGGGGCAGGGCGGGTCCGGCTTCGGACTTCCGTTCTGAGCGGTCCGGCGCGGCCGCCTGGGGAACTTCTCGGAGATGGCACACAGAGGCTTCCTCATCCCATTCGCCGCCTTGGTCGGCATCGTCCGCCGGACTGGTGGCATCGCCCGCACAGCCGGACCAGTGCCACGGTGCGGAGGCCAGCGGCCAGCCTGGGTGTGGGCATATGCGCTTGAATACCGCGTCGATGTCATCGTCCGCACTCCGCGCGCGTGCCGGCTTCAACCACTGCGCGCGCAGGCGGCCGCGGTGTCAGCGATCGAGAACGCAATCGGCAGGCATCAGGGACGGGCCGCTCCTCTGCGCAAACGCGTCGGCGACATCGACCGACTTGCTTCCTCGGCGCGCCGAAACATTAGCAAGGAGGAGACCGGGGTGGTCGTGGCCAACTGCGCGGTCGCCCGCCGAGATCGCCGGAATCCGTGTTGGCTCAGCCCGGACGCGGCTGCCTTCCAACAGACATCGCATGGTCGGTGAGGTCGGGCCGGTGGCTTGATTGAGCGAGGACACCATGAACCCAATTCACGACTTCAAGGGCCGGGTCGCCCTCGTCACCGGTGCCTGTTCCGGCATGGGACTGGCGGTTGCCGAGGCCTTCGCCAAAGCGGGCGCGGCCGTCGTACTCGCAGACTTCAAGCAGGACGCGAAGGCGACCGTGCAGAGACTGGTCGCCGCCGGTCGGAAGGCGATCGCCGTCACCTGCGACGTCAGTGGCGACGCGCAGGTGGCAGCGATGGTGGACGCACCGTCGCCGAGTTCGGCCGGCTCGACGCCGCCTTCAACAACGCAGGCGTCATGGCCCGCATCGCTCCGACCGCCGAGAGCAGCCGCGAGGAATGGGACCGCCTTATCGGGGTCAACCTGCGCGGCGTCTGGAGTTGCATGAAGCACGAGTTGCAGCAGATGGCGCGCCAGGGCAGCGGCGCGATCGTCAACACGCCTATGCCGGCGCGCTGACCGGCAATCCTGGCATCGGCGCCTACATCGCCTCCAGGCACGGCGTGGTCGGTCTGACGCGGACGGCCGCGCTGGAAAACGTCAGGCAGGGCATCCGTGTGAATGCGGTGAACCCCGGCCCGATCGAAACCCAGGTCGCCCGCGATGTGGTCGCCGGCAACGAGCAGGCCTATGCCGCGGTAGCGAAGAACGTGCCCATCGGCCGCGTGGGCCGGCCCGACGAGATCGCCGCGACGGTGCTGTGGCCCTGCAGCCCGGGGGCGAGCTACGTCGTCGGCCAGGCTCTCACGGTCGACGGCGGGATGACGGTGCCCTGACCGCATGCCGGCGCCGTGCCGCAGCGCTCCTCTGCCCTGCCTCGCTTCGGTCGGACAGGCGTAGCAGGGCGGCGGGCCGGTTCCGGCGCTTGCCGGTGACGCGCGGCCCGGTGGTGATACCGCCATCCGGGCCCGGCCTTCGATCGGGCGGGGGACCTGCCCTTTCGCGACGTGTCATGCGCCACGCGGTCAGGGCGGGCGCTGCCGATGTTTCGGCACGCACCCGCCATAGGGCAGGACAAACCGGCATTGGCCTCGGCACCGGCGCCGCTCGACCTCGGCCGCCGTGCTCGAAGCCCGTTCGGCCCGACTGGACGCGAGCATCGCGCATGACCTTGCCCCACTGCGCGTGCTCGGCGGTGAGGAAGGAGCGGAACTCCTCCGGCGGCGAGCCCGCCGCGCATCGCCTTGACTGCGGCGACGATGTCCGCGACCGTCCGGCAGGATGCGCCCTTGGCCGCCAGCAGCACGGCAAGCCGGGACGCGGCCGTCGACACGAATCCGAAGTCGCGCAGCGGATCGTAGGCCACCTTCGGGCAGCCCCGGTGCGGTTCTCGACCGCCACGCGCTGCGGCAGGGTGTCGCAGACCACGCGACCGATCGGCGCCGGTCGTCCGCCGGGGCCGGCACTTTCTCGGCGCGCTCGGCGTCGGCGGGCCGCGGAGCCACGACAGGCCCGCCGCCCTGGTCACCGAAAAGGCCGCGCAGCTGTCACGCGGCCTCGGCGGCTGAAACCAGACACCCAACCGGAGACAAGGCATTGGAAACCGGATCCCCGCCCCGCCCGATCGACACGCGCCTGCATACCGAGATGCCGGCGGAGCTGCGCCGCCCGGTGGCCACCGAGTGGTCGCGCGCCAACAAACGCGGCTTGCCGGTGGACTGCTTCCTGGAAGGGCCCTGCTTCGACGCGGCGGGCAATCTCCACGTCACCGACATCCCGCATGGCCGGATCCTGCGCATCTCGCCCGAGGGGCGCTGGACACAGCTCGCCGAATACGATGGGGAGCCGAACGGACTGGCCCTGCATCCGGACGGCGCCCGCCTGTACGTCGCCGACTACAAGCAGGGCATCCTGGCGCTCGACATCGCCACGGGGCAGGTTGCGCCGGTACTTGCCCGGCGCAACAGCGAGCGCTTCAAGGGCCCGAACGACCTCGTATTCGCGCGCAACGGCGACCTCTATTTCACCGACCAGGGGCAGACCGGGCTGCACGACCCGACCGGGCGGGTGTACCGGCTGCGCCCGGGTGGCCAGCTCGACTGCCTGCTCGCCAATGGCCCGAGCCCGAACGGGCTGGCCCTCTCGCCGGAGGAGGAGGTGCTGTTCGTCGCAATGACGCGCGACAACGCGGTCTGGCGCCTGCCACTGCTGCCGGACGGGAGCACCGCCAAGGTTGGGCGCTTCGCGTCGTTCCACGGCACCAGCGGGCCGGATGGGATGGCGATGGACGCGGCGGGCAACTTGCTGGTGGCGCATGCCTCCCTGGGCAGCGTGTTCGTGCTCTCGCCGCAGGGCGAGCCGATCGCTCGGATCCGCTCCTGCCGCGGCGCGACCACGACCAACCTCGCCTTTGGGCCGGATGGCAGGACGGTGTTCGTCACGGAATCCGAGACGGGCGCGGTGCTCGCCGCGACTTGGTCGCCGAGGGAGCAAGCGCCGCGCGCCGTCTGACGCGGATGGGCCTGGGCCGGAGCCGATGACCCGCGGGCCGGACGCACCGGCTGCCCAGGGCAGATTGCGGGAGGGCGTGAATCGGCATTGCCCGCGCCCGCCTTGCGGTGCCGCAGGCCGACACCTCGTGATCGTCTGAGGCCGCCTCGGCAGCACCGAATCGGTCGCTAGGTTTCGTCTGAGGGAGTCGCCGCGCCGCTGCCGGCACAACCGACCGGCGGTACCCCGGTTAAGGCTGCCTCACGAGCGGACGAAGCCAAGGCGATTTGCGCCCTGACGGCCAAGCCTGCGCGGCACCGTCCGGCTCCGGGCCATGGTCCTGTTCGCCAACATGGCCGGCGCCGGCCTGTCCGATGCGAGCGGCCGTCGTGCCGAGCCCGGAGATCGAGGCCTGCGCGCGTTTCCGCGATCCGTTCAGCGCCAGCGACCGGGATCGCGTGGTGCCGGAACGGCCGGGAACGCCGCACCGCGCAGCGTGTTTGGACGGCCATTTTCGGAGGATCCCCGCATGCCCGAACCGCAGGCGACGAATACCGAAGCTCGGCCGCTCGCCGTCGTCACCGGCGCCTCCAGCGGCATCGGCCGTGAACTGGCGAAATGCTGCGCCCGTGACGGCTTCGACCTGGTCATCGCCGCCGATGAGCCCGCGATCGAGCAGGCAGCGTCCGAGTTGCGCAGCCTCGGTGCCGGGGTAGAGGCGGTGCAGGCCGACCTGGCGACGATGGAGGGCGTCGATCGCCTGGTCGCCGCGCTGCGCGGCCGGCCGGTGGCGGCGCTGCTGGCCAATGCCGGGCGCGGGCTCGGGCACGGCTTCCTCGACCAGGATTTCGCCGCGGTCCGGCACGTGATCGACACCAATATCACCGGCACGCTGCGACTGCTCCAGCAGGTCGGCCGCGGCATGCGCGACCGTGGCGAGGGACGCATCCTGATCACCGGCTCGATCGCCGGCTTCAGCCCGGGCACCTACCAGGCGGTCTACAACGCCTCGAAGGCCTTCCTCGACAGCTTTTCCTTTGCCTTGCGGCATGAGGTGAAGGACCGTGGCGTCACCGTCACCTGCCTGATGCCGGGCGCGACCGAGACCGAGTTCTTCGAGCGCGCCGAGATGCTGGACACCAAGATCGGCCAGTCGAAGAAGGACGACCCGGCGATGGTGGCCGAGACCGGGTACAAGGCGATGATGCGCGGCGATGGCGACGTGGTGACCGGCTGGCACAACAAGTTGCAGACCGCGATCGCCTCGATCACCCCTGCGGGCATGCTGGCGGAGCAGCACCGCAAGATGGCGGAGCCGGGCTCGGCCCCTGATCGCTGATCAGCGGGGCCGGACGAAGAAAGGCGTGTCCTGCAGCTCCGGCTCGGCGAAGGCCTCGAGCCGGCCGCGGATGGCGTCGATGTCCTCGGCGAAGAAGCGCGCGGCGATGCGGTGCGCCAGCCGTTCCGCCCCCGCCGAGACGCCCGGCACGTCCGAGGCGATGGCGCCCAGGCTGGCGAAGGCGGCATGGCTGAACAAGTGGATGCGGGACAGCACCGCATCCCTGGCCGAATCGCGCCCCTCCAGCTCGAACCCTTCCCCCAGCCAGGGGAAGCGGCCGAGCTCCGGCCTTTCCTGGTCCGGCGGCGGGGTGAAGCGATCGGCCCAGGTGGCGATGCGCGGCGCGAGCGGCGCCAACTCGGCGATGCCCGCTACATCCATGCCATAGCCAGTGCCGAGGATGAGGAAATCGGCCGTGGCAGCGCCGCCACCAAGCTCCAGCCGCACCTGCCCCGCGTCCCGCGCAGCGCCCAGCACCGGCGTGCCGAGATGAATGTGGAAGCCTGGGAGCCGAAGCGCGCGATGGATGGATTCGTGCGGCGGCGGCGATTGCAGGTCGTGCATGTAGCAGAGAATCCGCCACTTCTCCGCTGGCGGCAGCGTCGCCCAGCCCTCGAAGAAGCCGGGATGGGCGGAGCCGCGGCCCTTGTTCACCTGCGGCAGCGCGGCACGGCGGACATACATGTCGACCCGCGCCGCGCCGCGTTCCAGCGCGGTCGCGGCATTGTCCCAGGCGGTCGGGCCGCCGCCGATCACCGCGACGCGGCATCCGCGCAGCGCGGTGAAGTCGACCGGCCCGCCGCCATGCGCCGCGAGGTCCGGCAGCAGGCCGGGATCGATCCCCGGCGGCGCGGTAAAGCCGCCGGTGCCGCCGCGGCCGGTCGCCAGCACCAGGCGGCGGGTCAGCTGCACGCGCTCGGCGCCATCCTGCCGCAGCACCGCCGCCAGCACGCCGCCGCGCGGCTCCACCCGCAGCAGCTCCACCCCGTTCGCCGCGGGCAGGCGCAGCACGCGGCGGATCCAGCCGAGGTAGTCCTGCCAGTCGGCATTCGGGATCTTGTAAAGCCGCTCCCAGGCCGCGGCGCCGGATCGCGCCTCGAACCAGGCGCGGAAGGTGAGCGAGGGGATGCCGAGCGCGACTCCGGGCAGGTGCTTCGGCGAGCGCAGCGTCTCCATCCGCGCCGTCGTAACCCAGGGGCCTTCGCGGCCCGCCGGGGCGCGGTCCAGCATCAGGACGTTGCGCAGGCCCTTGAAGGTCAGGGCGGCGGTGGCGGCGATGCCGTACATGCCGGCGCCCACCACCAGCACGTCCAGCACCGGCTCGCCGTCCGGGCCGGTCGGCGGGGCGGTCCAGTTGGCCGGCGACCGCAGCAGCAGCTCGAGGTCATGGGCGACCCGGGCCTCGTGCGCCGAGAGGCCATCGACATGGTCCGGCATGGTCAGGTCTCCGGCACTCAGGCAGGGCTGCCAGCATCGGCCGGCCAGCGCGGAGCGCAAGCGGCGGCGATCGAGAATTCATAATCGCATTGCATATACCACTTATATCAGGCATGCTTCCCGGATACGGAGAATTTGCCTTGCATCCCATCCCGGAAACCGCCGACCGCCGCGCCGCGCTCGGCGCCGAGATCACCGCCCGCACCGGCCTGGATGCCGCCACGGTCGAGGCTGTCCTGCGCGCCTTCTACGGCGCGGCGCGGCAGGACCCGTTGCTGGGCCCGGCCTTCGCCGGCGTCGAGGACTGGGAGGCGCATATCGCCAACCTCGCCCGCTTCTGGAGCTCGGTCGCGCTGATGACCGGCGACTATCGCGGCCAGCCGATGCAGGCGCACCGGCCGCTGGCGCTGACCCCGGCGCATTTCGCCCGCTGGCTTGAGCTGTTCGAGGACACGGTGCGTGCCTGGCTGACGCCGGAGGGCGCCGAGCACATGCTGGAACGCGCCCGGCGGATCGCTCGCAGCCTGGAGATGGGGCTGATCCCGCTGAATCTCCCGGTGCGGCGGGTGCCGGTGGCCGAGCCCGCCTGAGTCAGCCGGCGTTGCGGATATTGCCGCTGCGCGCCGGGATGCCGGTCTGCTCGAAGCAGACCCGGGCAAAGGCGGCGACGCCCTCGCGGATCTCCTCCTTGCTAGGCAGCGCGAAGCAGAGCCGCAGCTGCGAACTGGCCGAGTCCGGCACCACCGCCCATTCCGGCCCTGGGTTGAAGGCGATGCCGCGCTCGGCCGCCGGCTTGACCAGCTTGCGGACGTCGACCTCGGGCGGGAGTTTGATCCAGAGAAAGATGCCGCCCTTCGGGACGAAGCATTCGGCGGCGCTGCCGAATTCGCGCTCCACCGCCTCGACCATCACGTCGAGCTTCTCCTTCAACACGCCGGACAGCGCCGCGACATGGTTGTCGAAGTTGCGGGAGAAGTATTCGGCCACCAGCATCTGCTCGACCGAGGCGCTGCCGGCATCGGTCTTCAGCGCGACCAGCCGCGACAGCACCGGCCAGGGCGCGACCGCATAGGCCGAGCGCAGGGCCGGAGCGAGGGTTTTCGAGAAGCTGCCGATATGGATCACCTGGCCCGGGTCCATGGCGTAGAGCGCGGGCGGCACGTCATGCCCGATCCCCTGGCCGGTCCAGATCAGGTCGGCATAGCACTCGTCCTCGAAAACCGGCACGCCATGCGCGCGGACCAGCTTGAGGAGCTGTTCCCGGCGCTCCAGCGACAGGATGGAGCCGGTCGGGTTCTGGATGGTCGGGATGGTGTAGATGTATTTCGGCGTGACGCCCTTCGCCTTCAGCGCATCCAGCGCGTTCGACAGCGTGTCGATCCGGATGCCCTCGGCGTCCAGCGGCATCGGCACGGGCTCGACGCCGAGGGTGCGGACGCGGGAGATGGCACCGCCATAGGACAGCTCCTCGAACAGGACGGTGTCGCCGGCTTCCAGCAGCAGGCTGTTCACCAAGTCCAGGCCCTGCAGCGAGCCCGAGGTCAGCAGCACCTCATCCCGCGTCACCTCGATGCCGCGATGGCGGCGCACCTTGTCCACCACCAGGTCGCGCATGCCGCGATGGCCGAGCGGGCCGTGGCCGAGGTTGTAGAGCGAGAGGCTCGCGCCCTCCCGCCGGAGCGCCGCCGCGGCGCAATCCGCCAGCGCCTCGACCGGCAGCATGGTCGGGTCGTTGTGGCCGCCGATGAAGTTGTATTTCGGGAAGCCGGTGAAACGCGGCGCCGCGGCGGGCACCCCGCGGCGGAACAGGCGCTCGTAGTCGGGTCCGGTCGTGGTGGACATGGCGGCGATGGTCCCTGGACGGTTCCTTGGGGGCGGCGGGCGCCCCGGTCGCGGCACTCTGCCGCCGCATCCGCAGCACGGCAATCCTGCTGCGGCAGCGGCGGCGTGATCCATGCCGCGCCACGTTGACATCGCCTGCCGTCCCCGCAGGATGGGCGCAGCACGCCGCCGCGGCCTGACCGCGCGACTGATCGCCCAAGACCCTGCCGCACCCGGCCAACCGGGCCGGCCCCTGGAGGAACAGGAATGTCCATGATGATCACACGCCGGGGCCTGGCCCTTGGCGGCACGGGGCTTGTTGCCGCGAGCAGCTTCGGCCTCGCCAGCCCTGCCCTCGCCCAGACCGACCCGATCCGCATCGGCTGGCTCGCCGCCATGACCGGGCCGAGCAGCGCGCCAGCGATCGGCTTCAACCGGGGCGTGCTCTTCGCCGCGGAGGCGATCAACGCGTCCGGCGGCGTGAAGGGCCGCAAGGTGGAGATCATCACCCGTGACACCCAGGGCGACCCCACCAAGGCGGTGAACGCGACGCAGGAGATGATCAGCCAGCTGAAGGTGCATGCCATCTGGGGCCCGACCAATTCAGGCGAGAGCCTGGCGACCACCGCCATCATGGCCCGCGGCAAGATGCCGAACATCCACCCCTGCGTGGTGGACAGCCTGATCGACACCAAGAAGTACCCGAACGCCTTCCGCATCGCCCCCAGCAACACCCAGTGGGACGATGCGGTGCGGGGCTACACCCTGAACATCGCCAAGGTGAAGAAGGTGGCCGTGGTGGGCGATACCACCGGCTATGGCGTCACCGCCGCCAACGCCTCCGCCGCCAATATCCAGAAGGCCGGTGCCGAGGTGGTCTACAAGGCCAATATCGACGCGACCCAGCCGGACATGACGCCCGACATGCTGCGCGCCCGCAACGCGGGGGCGGAAGCGATCGTGATCTGGTCGGTCTCCACCGGCATGATTGCCCGCCTGCTGAACACCCGCGCCAAGATGGGCTGGGACGTGCCCTTCATCGGCCACCCCGCGCTGTCCTCGGGCGAGATTGCCTCGCTGCTCGACAAGCCGGACAACTGGAAGAAGGTTTATTGCATCGGCTACCGCAGCTGCAGCTACGGCGCCGACGGCAAGCTGCCGGACCGCACCGAATCCCTGGTGCAGAAGATGTCCGGCAAGGTGGCGCTGAACGACACGCTGATGTGGTGGGTCGCCTGCGGCGTCGATGCGGTGGAGATGATCGCGGAAGCCGTCGCCGCCACCGGCAGCACCTCGAACGAGGCGATCATCGGCTACTGGAACACGCTGAAGGCGCGGCCCGGCTACTACGGCAATTTCAGCTTCACGCCGGATGAGCACAACGGCTACCCGGTCGGCGATGTCATCATGTCCGACGCCAGCTCGGGCAGGAACGGCACCTTCGCCCTCGCCCCGGGCTACGGCTGAGCCAGGGGACGCGGAGGTTCGCCGATGCTGGCTTCCATCCTGGCCTCGGGCCTGGCCGTCGGCGCGATCTATGCGCTGATCGGCATCACCTATAACACGATGTTCGCGACCTCCCGCGTCATGAGCTTCACCGCCGGGCAGCTCGGCATGCTCGGCGGCGTCTTCGGCTCCCTCTTCATGCTGCGGCTCGGCCTGCCGCTGCTGCCGGCCCTGGTTCTGACGCTCGCGGCCTGCGCCTTGCTGGGCGTGATCACCGAATACGTCGCGGTGCGGCCGGTGCTGAAAAGCCTCGACCAGCATCTGTACGTGCTATCCACCCTGGCGCTCGCGCTGATGGTGCAGCAGACCGCGGCGATCCTCTGGAGCACCGAACCGCAGCCCTTCCCGCGCCTGGTCGGGCTCGGCGAGGGCGTCTGGGACGAGAAGTACTGGCTGCCGGTCGCCGCCTGCGCCGCGACCATCCTCAGCCTCGAATTCCTCTATCGCCGGACGCTGGTCGGCCGCGCCTTCCTGGCGGTGGCGGAGGACAACTTCGCCGCCCGCGCGCTCGGCCTGCCGGAGCGCAACCTGCGCATCGCCAGCTATGCGCTGGCGGGCGCCATCGGCGCGCTGGCGGGCTTCGCCGGCGGGCAGCTCCTGCTGGCCTTCTTCGCCAACGGCGCGCTGCTGAACTTCTACGGCTTCGTCCCGGTGGCGCTCGGCGGCCTCGGCAACAACCGCGGCGCGGTGATCGGCGGCATCCTGCTCGGGCTGTTCCAGCAGGCGGCGAACTTCATGGTGGGCGGCATCTTCTCCTCAGTCGCCGTCTTCGCGCTGTTCATCATCGTGCTGCTCGCCGCGCCGCAGGGCATGTTCGGCGCGCCTGCGGCGCGGAGGGTCTGATGGCAATCGTCAAGGACATGGCGGCAGCGCCGCCCATCGCATTGCCCACGGCGAGTCCCTTCGCCGCGCTCTGGCCCTTCGCCGCGCTGCTCGGCCTCGCCGTGCTGCTGCCGCTGACGGGCAACGAGTACTGGGCGCTGATCGCGACGCGCGCCTGCATCTACTGGGTGCTGGTCTCCGGCCTCAACCTCATCGTCGGCTATGCCGGTCAGCTTGCCATCGGCTATGTCGCGCTGCTGACCATCGGCGCCTACACCACCGCCGTACTGGCAGCGGGCAACCTGTTCGAGCCACTGCATCCCTTCCTCGCGCTCACCATCGCTGCCCTGACGGGCGCGGTGTTCGGCGTGGTCGTCGGCCTTCCGGCGCTCAGGCTGCGGACCTTCTACTTCGCCATGACGACGCTCGGCTTTGCCACGATCGTCACGCAAGTGGCGTTGGCCTGGCAGGACGTGACGGGGGGCGGCATCGGCATCGTCGGGCCAACCATGCCGGCACCGCTCGATACCGCCTGGGGCTTCTACTATGCCTGTTTGGCGGTCGCCGCCGTGTGCACCTGGATCACCGGCAACATCGCCCGCAGCCGCTTCGGCCGAGCCCTGGTCACGGTGCGGGATGCCGAAGTGGCAGCCGAGGCCAGCGGCATCGCCAAGCCGCGGCTGCTGATCTGGGTATTCATCCTGGCCGGGGCGCTGGCCGCCTTCGCCGGCGGACTCTTCGCCACGCTGCAGACCTACATCACGCCCGACGCCTTCACCTTCGACCTGTCCCTGCTGTTCTTCATCGCGGTGCTGATCGGCGGGCGGGGCTCGATCCTCGGGCCGCTGCTCGGCACCCTGCTGCTGACCCTGCTGCCGGAGGTCGCGGCGCCGCTCGCGGCATGGTCCACCTTCCTCTATGCCGCGCTGCTGCTGGTCATCGTGCTGGCGATCCCAGGCGGCATCGCCGCACTGATCGACCCACGCAACCGCCGCGCCTTGCCGGACAACCGCGCGGTGATCCCGCGGCCGGAGCTGCTGCCGGCGCTGCTCGGCCAGCAGCCGCCGCATGCCGGCCTGGCGCTGCGGAACATCGTGCTGGCCTTCGGTGGGGTGCGAGCGATCGACGGGCTCGACCTCGACCTGCGGCCGGGCGAGGTGCATGGGCTGATCGGCCCAAACGGCAGCGGCAAGACGACGACGCTGAACGTCATCTCCGGCTATTACCGGCCGGAAACCGGGGAGATGACCTGCGACGCCGCGCCGCTGCCAGCCGGCGACGCGGTGGGGCGGGCGGCGCGCGGCATCGCCCGCACCTTCCAGACCCCGCGCGTGGTGGGCGAGGCCTCGGTGCTCGAGAACGTCATGGTCGGCGCCATGATCGAGGGCCGCGCCGGCTTCCTTGAGGCGCTGCTGTCACTGCCGCGGCAGCGGCGGGAGGAGCGGGAGACCACCGCCCGCGCCCACCAGGCGCTGGCCGCCGTCGGGCTCGGCGCGCTGGCCGACGTGCGGGCCGACCGGCTGCAGCACAGCGAACTGCGCTTCATGGAGATCGCCCGGGCGCTGATGCTGCGCCCGGCCTTCCTGATGCTCGACGAGCCCGCCGCCGGCCTTTCGACCGACGAGATCAAGCGGCTGGACCAGCTGATCCGCGCGGTCGGCCGGCAGGGCACCGGCGTGCTGCTGGTCGAGCACCATGCCGACCTGATCTTCGAGATCTGCGACCGCATCACCGTTCTCAACCTCGGCAAGGTGCTGGCCGCCGGCACGCCGGACGAGATCCGCACCCACAAGGAGGTCGTCAGTGCCTATCTCGGCGGGTGAACCACTCCTGAGCGTCGACGGCCTGCAGGCCGGCTACGGCAAGATTGCCGTCCTGCATGGCGTGTCGCTGCGCATCGCGGCGGGCGAGGTCGTCGCGCTGCTCGGCCCGAACGGCGCCGGCAAGACCACGCTGCTGCGCGCCATGTCGGGCCTGCTGCCGCTGGCCGCCGGCACGCTGCGCTTCGCCGGGCAGGACATGCGCGGCGCCGGGCCGCGGGAAGCCGCGCGCGCCGGCCTGGTGCACGTCATCGAGGGGCACCGGGTCTTCACCCAGATCTCGGTCGCCGACAACCTGCTGCTGGCCGGCTACGACCTGCCGCGGAGCGAACGGGCGCAGCGGATCGAGGAGGCGCTGGAATACTTCCCCGAGATCGCGGCGAAGCGGCAGGATCGCGGCGGCGCGCTCAGCGGCGGGCAGCAGCAGATGCTGGTGGTGGCGCAGGGGCTGGTGCGGCGGCCGCGGCTGATCATGCTGGACGAGCCCTCGGCCGGGCTCTCGCCGGTGCTGGTGGACCGCGTGCTGGGCGTGGTCAGCGCCCTGCGAGCCAAGGGCACGTCCGTGCTGCTGGTCGAGCAGCTGATCGAGAAAGCGCTGGCCGTCTCCGACCGGGTCTATGCCATGGTCCAGGGGAACATCGCGCTGGAGGCGCAGGCGGACGAGCCGCACCTGCCGCACCGGCTCGAGCGGACATATTTCGGCGGCGAGTCGCCGATGCACGTCCACGCCTGAGGAAGATTGGGGAGGGAAACGTATTCCCTCCCCAAGACCCGCCCTTCCTTTTTGTGAGTTTGGCAGCCACCGCGTGGCGAGTGCCACACCCACGGAAACAGAGAAGGGTCCAGGGAAGGTACTTCCTCCCTGGCCTTACATTCCTCGATCCGCCCCGCCTACCAGCAGACCAATAGCCGGTAGCCCTCCCCGTCGCGGGTGACGCGGCCGGCGCTTGGCCCGGCGAAATGCGTGCCGATGACCAGCACGGGCTTCCCGGCCAGCCCGCCGAAAACCGCATGCCGCGTCGCCACGGCCTGCTCCGGGTCGCTGTCGGCGGTCGAGCTCCATTGCGGCCGCGCCAGCTGGCAGGGGTGGTGGGCGATGTCGCCGGTGATCAGCGCCTCCTCCCCCTCGGAGGAAATCAGCACGCTGACATGTCCCGGCGTATGGCCGAAGCTCGGCACCAGCCGCACTTCGGGGCAGAGCTGGTGGTCAGCCTCGACCAGCTCGGCGAGCCCGGCTTCGACGATCGGCTGCACGCTGTCGGCGAAGACCGCACGTTGCGGTTCCTCACCCGATTCCGGGTTCGACCAGAAGGCAAATTCCCGCGCTCCGAAGACGTAGCGCGCCTTCGGGAAGGTCGGCACCCAGCGTCCGTCCTGCAGCCGCGTGTTCCAGCCGACATGATCCACGTGCAGGTGGGTGCAGAGCACGGTGTCGATGCTCTCGACCGGGTAGCCCGCCGCGGCCAGGTCCTCAAGGAAGGTGCCCTGCCGCGCATTCCAATGCGGGATGCGGCGGCCCTGCTTGTCGTTGCCGAGGCAGGTGTCGACCAGGATGCGCCGATCCGGCGTCTCGATGATCAGCGCGTGGATGCTCATCCGAAGCTTGCCGGATTCGTCGGCGAAATGCGGCACCAGCCAATCGATCTCCCGCACGGCCTCCGGCGTCGCCTGCGGCAGCAGGAAGCGGCTGCCGCCGGCCATCTCCAATTCCACCACCTTGGTGACGGTGACTTTGCCCATGGTCCACCGCATCGGCATCAGTCCGCGATCGCCGCATAGACAAGGTTGCGGATCAGATTGCGGTAGTGTTCGCGCTGCCCGACGCCCTGCATCATGAAGACCGCGGTCAGCCGCTCCGCCGGGTCGATCCAGAAGAAGGTGCCGGCCATGCCGCTCCAGAAGAAGCTGCCGACCGAGCCGGGCGCGGTGGCGACGCCGCGGTCCTTCCGCACGGCGAAGCCCAGGCCGAAGCCATGGCCGAGCGGCAGGATGTCGCCGGCCCCCGGGATGCCGCCCAGGTGGTCGCTGGTCATCAGTTCCACCGTCTTGCGCGAGAGCAGCCGCGTGCCCTGGTACTGCCCGCCATCCGCCAGCATCTGCGCGAAGCGCAGGTAGTCCGCGGCGGTGCCGACCATGCCGCCGCCGCCGGATTCGAAGCGCGGCGGCTCGCGTACCTCCAGCAGAGTCATCGCGGCCTGGCCGGTATCCGGATCCGTGGCGAGGCCCTCGGCCAGTCGCCCCTGCTGCGCCGGCGGGACATGGAAGCCGGTATCCACCATGCCGAGCGGGCCGCAGATCCGTGCCTGCAGGAACTCGCCCAGCGATTGCCCGGACACCACCTCGATCAGACGACCCAGCACGTCGGTCGAGCGGCTGTAGTCCCAGCGCGTGCCGGGCTGGTGCAGCAACGGCAGGCGGCCAAGCGCCGCCACCTGGTCGGCATTGGTCTGGTCGCGCCGGGCGATCCCGGCCGCGGCATAGGCCTGGTGCACCGGGCCATTGCCTCGGAACTCATAGGTGAGGCCGGAGGTATGCCGCAGCAGGTCCTGGATGGTGATGGGCATGGCCGCCGGCACCGTCCCGCTGCCCGCCGCCACCTGCATCTCGCGGAGGTCCGGCAAATACTTGCCGATCGGCTCGCCCAGCAGCAGCCGGCCTTCCTCCAGCAGCATCATGACCCCGACCGAGACCAGCGGCTTGGTCATGGAATAGATGCGGAAGATCGTATCGGTCCGCATCGGCGCGCCGCCGGCGGGGTCGCGCCGGCCATGGGCTTCCTGCCAGGCAACCTGGCCCCGCCGCGCCACCAGCACCACGGCGCCCGGCAGGTGACCGGCGGCGATGCGCTCGTCGAGCACCGCGCCCATGGCCCGCAGCCGCGCGGTGGAGAGCCCCACCTCCTCAGGCCGGGCGGTCGGCATCGCGGTCATGCGGCGGGTCCTGCGGCCGGGGGGCGGAACAGCATGCGGGATTCCTCCGAAAGGGCGGCCCCTGCCCGGGCCTTGCGCCCAGGCTGGTCCGCCTCGGCCGGCAGCGTCAAGCGGCGGAGACTGCCGGAACGGCCGCATCCCGTGCTACTGAACCCGCTACCCCGGATGGAGCGGATGGATGGGCTTCGCGCAGGTGGTGGGCGGCACGCGCCATGTCTTCCCGGACCTGCGGACCCTGCTGGCGCGGGCGACGCCGCTGCGCTCGGGCGACGTGCTGGCCGGCGTCGCGGCGGACAGCGCGCAGCAGCGCGTCGCGGCGCAGCGGGCGCTCGCCGACCTGCCGCTGGCGCATTTCCTGGATGAGGCGGTAATCCCCTACGAGGCCGACGAGGTCACCCGGCTGATCCTCGACCGGCACGACGCCGCGGCCTTCGCCCCGGTGCGGCACCTGACGGTCGGCGGCTTCCGCGACTGGCTGCTGGCCGTGCCGGGCGATCTCGCGCCCCTCGCCCCCGGCCTGACGCCGGAGATGGTGGCCGCCGTCAGCAAGATCTGCCGGCTGCAGGACCTGGTGGCGATCGCCGCGAAATGCCGCGTCACGACCCGTTTCCGCAACACGCTCGGCCTGCCCGGGCGGCTCTCGATCCGGCTGCAGCCGAACGACCCGGTGGACGACCCGCGCGGCGTGGCGGCGGCGATCCTCGACGGGCTGCTGCTCGGCGCCGGCGATGCCGTCATCGGCGTCAACCCCGCCAGCGACAACATCGACACGACCATGCGCGTGCTGGACCTGCTGGACGCGGTGCGCGAGCGCTACGCCATCCCGACGCAGTCCTGCGTGCTGGCGCATGTCACCACCAGCCTGCTGGCGATCGAGCGCGGCGCGCCGGTCGACCTCGTCTTCCAGTCGATCGGCGGGACCGAGGGAGTGAACCGCAGCTTCGGCGTCTCGCTCACCCTGCTGCGGGAGGCGCGGGAAGCGGCGCTGGCCCTGCGGCGCGGCACCATCGGCGACAACGTCATGTACTTCGAGACCGGCCAGGGCAGCGCGCTCAGCGCCGATGCCCATCAGGGCTGCGACCAGCAGACGATCGAAGCCCGCGCCTATGCCGTGGCGCGGGAATTCTCGCCCCTGCTGGTGAATTCCGTGGTCGGCTTCATCGGCCCCGAATATCTCTTCGACGGCAAGCAGATCACCCGTGCCGGCCTTGAGGACCATTTCTGCGGCAAGCTGCTCGGCCTGCCGATGGGGGTCGATGTCTGCTACACAAACCATGCCGAGGCCGACCAGGACGACATGGACGGGCTGCTGACGTTGCTCGGCGTCGCCGGCGTCACCTACGTCATGGGCGTGCCGGGCGCAGACGACGTGATGCTGGCCTACCAGTCCACTTCCTTCCATGACGGGCTCTACCTGCGCGCCGCGCTCGGCCGCCGCCCGGCGCCGGAATTCGAGGCCTGGATGGAGACGATGGGAATCGAGGCGGCGAGCGGCGCCGGCGAGCTGCCCGGCCGCCTGGCGCCGGCGCTGGTCGGGCTGGCATGAGCGCGCCGACCCGCTGGACCGAGCTGCGCCGCTTCACCGCGGCGCGCGTCGCCCTCGGCCGCGCCGGGAATGGCCTGCCGACCGCGGCGCACCTGGATTTCCAGGAAGCCCATGCGCAGGCGCGGGACGCGGTGCATTCCAGCCTTGATGCCGGGGCGCTGGAGGCGGCGCTGGCGACGCTCGGCCTGCCGGTGGTGCGCGTCGCCAGCCAGGCGCTGGACCGCCGCGCCTACCTGCTGCGCCCCGATCTCGGCCGAAGGTTGCGCGTGGCGGACCGCGACCGGCTGCCGGCCGCGCCCGGCGCCCTCCTGTTCGTGGTGGCCGATGGGCTCTGCGCCACCGGCGTGCAGGCCCAGGCCCCGGCGCTGATCGCCGCGGCCATCCCTCTGCTGCGCCGGACTGGGCTGGAGATCGCCCCGGTCGTGGTCGCCGACCAGGCCCGCGTCGCGCTGGGCGACGAGATCGGCGGTGCCATGGGCGCGGCCATGGTGGCCATGCTGATCGGCGAGAGGCCGGGCCTGACCGCGCTCGACAGCCTCGGCGCCTATCTCACCTGGGATCCGCGGCCGGGGCGGACCGATGCGGAGCGCAACTGCATCTCCAACATCCGGCCGGGCGGGCTTTCGCCGGCCCAGGCGGCGGAGAAGCTGGCCTGGCTGGCCGGCGCGGCGCGGCGGTTGGGCGAGACCGGCGTGGCGCTGAAGGACGAGCAGCCCGCCGGGGTCATGCTGCCGCCATGATGATCCGGGTGACGCCGCGCATCAGCATCGAGGACTCGGAGTTGCAGGAGGACTTCCTGCGTGCGTCCGGCGCCGGTGGGCAGAACATCCAGAAAGTCGAAACCGCCGTCCAGCTCCGCTTCGACGTCGCCCATAGTCCCAACCTGCCGGAGCCAGTGCGGCAGCGGCTGCTGCGGCTCGGCGGGCGGCGAATCACCGGGGAGGGCGTGCTGGTGATCACCGCTCAGCGCCACCGCACCCAGGCCCGCAACCGCGAGGACGCGCTGGAACGCCTGCTGGAGCTGATCCGGGAGGCCGCGGCGCCGCCGCCCCCGCCCCGCCGACCGACCAAGCCGACGCTCGGGTCAAAGACCCGCCGGCTGGAGGGGAAGGCGAAGCGCGGCGACGTCAAGCGGATGCGCGGGCGGCCCGACCAGGATTAGTCCGGGCGAGCTCGGCCGTCGCGCGGTCGGCGGCAAGCACCGCGGCGGCGGCGATCCGCCCCCAGCGCCGCTGGTAGCGCCGCCGGCCGAACAGCAGCCGCAGGAAACGGCCCAACTCAGGCCTCCCGCGCCGGCTTGCGCGGCGGGCTCGGCGGCTGGGAAAAGGGGGAGACGCTGCCGGCCGCCGCCGGCTTCCTGGCGCTGGCCTTCGGCTTCTTGATCTCGCGGGTGCTGCGTTTCTGGCCCTTGGCCATGCCGATCTCCTGGGTCTGTCAGGTCTGCGGAAGGATGGGCGGCGAGCCGGCCAGGGCCTGCTCGGCCGCGACCGCCGCTTCGAGGTCGGCCAGATCCACCGGGATCACCTGGCGACACTGGCCGCCCGAGGTCGGCTCCCGCGTCAGGGTGGTGGCGACCCGGCGATAGGCGGTGAAGGAGAGTCCGTCGACCAACTCCTCCTCCGTCTCCAACGCATAGGTGCCGGCGGGATGGGGGTCCTTCCAGCCGCGCAGGCGGAAGGGACGGCTGAAGACCAAGTCCTCGCGGCGTATCCGGCTGTTCACGGCGGAGTCCTTAAGTTCGGGGCGACCGCGGGAACTTGCGGCTTTACTGATGCTGGTCTGGAGCCGTGAAAAGGTGGCCCTGGCGGATCACCATTGCATCGGGCCAGGGCCAATAATGCCGCGACGGTGTTCCTGGCGCCGGACTGGGCGGCGGAGCACCGCCAATCGTCAACATAACTGGACGTCAGTTTTGATTGACACTTGGCGCACCCGGTCCAAAATGCCTGACCAAGGCCTGTTCCAGAGGGGAAATCCGTGAAGGCGACCGGCAGAGGCCGCGCAGGTGGGAATGAGGGCTCCCGGCCATGACGACCCCGATCCGGGTCGTCATTGTCACCATGGACAGCCATTTCGGCGGGGCGGTCACCGCTGCCCGTAGCCAACTGCGTCGCAGCCTGCCCGGGCTGGAACTGGTGCTGCACGCCGCCGACGAATTCGCCGCTGACCCGGTCGCGCTGCAGGCCTGCCTCGATGATATCGGCCGGGCCGACATTATCATCGCCGGGATGCTCTTCCTCGAGGATCATATCCGCCTGGTCGAGCCGGCGCTGGCGGCACGGCGGGACAGCTGCGACGCGCTGGTCTGCTGCCTCTCCGCGCCCGAGGTCATGCGGCTCACCCGCCTCGGCAAGTTCAGCATGGCGGGGGAAGCCAAGGGGATCGTCGGCCTGCTCAAGCGGCTGCGCGGCAAGCCCAAGGGAGCAGCCGCGAGCGGCAAGGGCCAGATGAAGATGCTGCGGGAACTGCCGAAGCTGCTGCGCTTCATCCCCGGCACCGCGCAGGACCTGCGGGCCTATTTCCTGACGCTCTCCTACTGGCTGGCGGGGTCGGCCGACAACCTGGCCAACATGGTCGCGCTGCTGGTCAACCGCTATGCCGCCGGGCCGCGGCGCGCGCTGGCCGGCACGCTGAAGGTGGCGCCGCCGATCGAGTACCCGGAGTGCGGCCTCTATCACCCGCGCGCCAGGGACAGGGTGACCGAGGACTTGGCGACGCTGCCGCGGGCCGGCAGCCGCGGCACGGTCGGGCTGCTACTGCTGCGCGCCTATGTACTGGCGAACAACGCGAAGCACTACGACGGCATGATCGCGGCGCTGGAGGCGCAGGGGCTGAACGTCATCCCCGCCTTCGCTTCCGGCCTCGATGCCCGCCCCGCCATGGAGCGCTTCTTCATGCGGGACGGCGTGCCGCAGGTGGATGCGGTGGTCTCGCTGACCGGGTTCTCCCTCGTCGGCGGCCCGGCCTACAACGATGCACATGCCGCCGAGGAAGCCTTGGCGGTGCTCGACGTGCCCTATGTCACGGCGCATCCGCTCGAATTCCAGACCATGCGGCAATGGAGCGCCGACCGGCGCGGCCTGCTGCCGGTGGAGGCGACCATGATGGTCGCCATCCCCGAGCTCGACGGCGGGGTCTGGCCGATGACCTTCGGCGGGCGCTGCGGCGCCTCCGACCATCCGGCCGAGCGCTGCGCCGGCTGCGACGGCGTCAACTGCGCACGCGACATGGTGCCGCACCCCGAGCGCGCGGCGATGCTGGCGGCGCGGGTCGCCAAGCTGGTGGCGCTGCGGCGGTCCGAACGGGCCAGCCGCAAGGTGGCGACCGTGCTGTTCAACTTCCCGCCCAATGCCGGCACCACCGGCACGGCCGCCTATCTCGGCGTCTTCGCCTCCCTGCTCAACACGCTGCGGGCGATGCGGGAGGCCGGCTATACGGTCGAGGTGCCCGAGAGCGTCGACGCGTTGCGCGGGATGGTCATCGACGGCAACCGCGACCGGCACGGCACCACGGCCAATGTCGCGGCACGCATCGGCGCCGACGACCAGTTGCGCCGCACGCCCTGGCTGGCCGAGATCGAATCCGCCTGGGGCCCGGCGCCGGGCCGGCAGCTCACCGACGGGCGGGACATCTTCGTGCTCGGCGTGCAGCTCGGCAACGTCTTCGTCGGCGTGCAGCCTGGCATGGGCTACGAGGGCGACCCGATGCGCCTGCTGTTCGAGCACGGCTTCGCCCCGACCCATGCCTTCACCGCCTTCTATCGCTGGATCAGGGAAGATTTCGGGGCGCATGCCGTGCTGCATTTCGGCACCCATGGCGCGCTGGAATTCATGCCGGGCAAGCAAGCCGGCATGTCCGGCCAGTGCTGGCCGGACCGGCTGATCGGCGACCTGCCGAACTTCTACCTCTATGCCTCGAACAACCCGTCCGAGGGAATGATCGCCAAGCGCCGCGCTGGGGCGACGCTGGTCAGCTACCTGACGCCGCCGGTCGCCTCGGCCGGGCTCTATCGCGGTCTGCTCGACCTGAAGGCCAGCATCGACCGCTGGCGCGGGCTGGAGCCGGAAGCCGATATCGGCCAGCGCGCCGCGCTGTCCGGGCTGATCCAGGCGCAGGCGACCGAGGTCAACCTGGCGAGTGCCGAGCCGGTCTGGGGCGACACTGCCACGGCCGAGATCGACAAGCTCGGCCGCGCGCTGCTCGAGCTCGAATACACGCTGATCCCGCACGGGCTGCACGTGGTCGGCGAGCCGCCGGATGCCGCGCAGCGGGCGGAGATGCTGGACGCGGCGGGTGTCGCGGATCCCGTCGACCGCGCGAAGTTCGATGCGCTGCTCGGCACCGACCACGAGCTGCCGGGGATCCTCCGCGCGCTCGATGGCCGCTACATCCGGCCGGCGCCGGGCGGCGACCTGCTGCGCAGCATGGACGTGCTGCCGACGGGGCGGAACCTGCACGGCTTCGACCCCTTCAAGCTGCCCAGCGCCTTCGCCGTGCAGGACGGCGCCCGCCAGGCGCAGCGGCTGCTGGAACGCCACGCCGCGGATGGGAACGGGCTGCCGGAGACGGTGGCGATGGTGCTCTGGGGCACCGACAACCTGAAGACCGAGGGCGGGCCGATCGCCCAGGTGCTGGCGCTGATGGGCGCGGTGCCGCGCTACGACAGCTATGGCCGCCTGGCGGGGGCGGCGCTGCTGCCGCTGGCCGAGCTCGGAAGGCCGCGGATCGACGTGGTGGTGACGCTGTCCGGCATCTTCCGCGACCTGCTGCCCTTGCAGATGAAGCTGCTTGCCGAAGCTGCCCTGCTTGCCGCCTCCGCCGAGGAGCCGGTCGAGCAGAACTTCATCCGCGCGCATGCCCTGGCGCATGTCGCGCAGCACGGCGGCAGCCTCGAGCAGGCGGCGCTGCGGGTCTTCTGCAATGCCGACGGCACCTATGGCTCCAACGTCAACGCGCTGGTCGGCGAGGGCGCCTGGAACGACGAGGACGAGCTCGCCGAGGCCTTCGTCAAGCGCAAGGGCTTCGCCTATGGCGTGGACGGCAAGCCGGCGCGGTCCGACGCGGTGCTGAACGCGGTCCTGGCGACGGTTGAGGTGACCTACCAGAACCTCGACAGCATCGAGGTCGGCGTGACGACGGTCGACCACTACTTCGACACGCTGGGCGGCATCAGCCGCGCGGTGCGGCGGGCCCGCGGCGGCACCGCGAGCGCGGTCTATATCGGCGACCAGACCCGCGGCGACGGCGTGGTGCGCACCATCTCCGAGCAGGTGGCGCTCGAGACGCGAACGCGGGCGCTGAACCCCAAATGGTATGAGGCGCTGCTGAAGCATGGCTTCGAGGGCGTGCGCGAGATCGAGGCCCACGTCACCAACACCATGGGCTGGTCGGCCACCACCGGCGACGTCGCCCCCTGGGTCTACGAGAAGCTGGCAGAGACCTTCGTGCTGGACCCGGAGATGCGGGATCGGATGGCGAAGCTGAACCCCACCGCCTCCGCCAAGATCGCCAACCGGCTGCTCGAGGCGCAGGAGCGCAACTACTGGTCGCCCGATGCCTCGGTGCTCGACCGGCTGCGGCGCGCGGGGGAGGAACTGGAAGACAGGCTGGAAGGCGTCGCCGCGGCCTGATCGGGAGAAGCAGGATGCCCACCGCCACCTATGCGGATCGCCGCCAGCAGCTGGAAACCTATTTCGACCGCACCGCGGTTGAGGCCTGGAAGCGGCTGACCTCCGACGCGCCGGTCAGCGGCATCCGCGCCACCGTGCGGGCCGGGCGCGACACCATGCGCGCGATCCTGCTGGACTGGCTGCCGGCCGACCTGGCCGGGCGGCGGATCCTCGATGCCGGCTGCGGCACCGGGGCGCTGGCGATCGAGGCGGCGCGGCGCGGCGCGCATGTGGTCGCCGTCGACCTCTCGCCGCAGCTGGTGGCGCTGGCGCAGGACCGCATTGGCCATGACCACGGCGAGGGGCGGATCGACTTCCGCGTCGGCGACATGTTCGATTCCGCCTGGGGCCATTTCGACCACGTGGTCGGGATGGACAGCCTGATCCACTACAAGCTGGCCGATGTGGTGCGGGCGCTGGCGGGCATGGCCGCGCGCACCGGGGATTCCATGCTCTTCACCTTCGCCCCGAGCAGCGCCTTCCTGCAGGCCTTCCTCGCAGTCGGCCGTCTGGTGCCGCGCGGCGACCGGTCGCCCGCCATCGTTCCGGTCGCCGAGCACAGGCTGCGCCGGCGGATCGAGGCCGACCCGGCCTTCCAGGGCTGGCGTACCGCGCGCACGCAACGCGTGGCGCGCGGCTTCTATACGTCGCAGGCGCTGGAGGTGCTACGGGGATAGCAAGGAAGGTTGGGGAGGAAAAGGCATTTCCTCCCCAAACCCCACCTTTGCTTTTTGTGGGTCTGGAACTCGTCGCGCGGCGAATGCCAAGCCCAGAAAAATAGATGAGGCGTCCGGGGAGAATACCTTCTCCCCGGCCTTGCTTCATCCCGTGCGGGCCGCGCGGGTCAGACCTTCCCCTGCACGCCCTCGACGAACCAGTTCATGGACAGGATCTCGGCATCCATCATGGCCTTGCCCGCCGGAACCTTCACCACGCCGGCCTGATCCTTCAGCGGGCCGCTGAACACCACCAGCTTGCCGGACCTGATCTCCTCGGTCTTCGCCGCGACCTCGGCCAGCAACGGCGCCGGCAGGGACGGGTTGAAGCGGGACAGCTTCACCATCCCGCTCGCCATGCCGCCCCAGACATCGCCGCTGGCCCAGGTGCCGGCGATCGCCTGCTTCACCCGGTCGACGTAGTAGTTGTCCCAATGCATCTCGACAGCGGTGGTGTGGGTCTTCGGGCCATATTTCAGCATGTCGCTGTCATATCCGCTGCACCACACGCCCTTTTCCTCGGCGGCCTGCACCACCGCGGTGCTGTCGGTGTGCTGGGTCAGATAGTCGGCGCCCTGCGCCACCAGCGTGTCGGCCGCCGCGCGTTCCTTGCCCGGGTCGAACCAGCTGCTGGTGAAGATCACCTTGATCGTCGCCTTCGGGTTCACGCTGCGGGCGCCAAGCAGCACCGCATTGATGCCCTGAATCACCTCGGGGATCGGGAAGGCGGCGACATAGCCGATAATGCCGGACTTCGAGAGGCGCCCGGCGATGATGCCGGTGAGGTAGCGCGGCTCGTAGTAGCGGCCGGAATAGGTCGCCAGGTTGGGGCCGCGCTTGTAGCCGGTCGCGTGCTCGAATTTCAGCTTGGGGAAGGCTTTTGCAACCTTCTCCGTCGGGTTCATGTAGCCGAAGGAAGTCGTGAAGATCAGCTGGTTGCCGTCCTGCGCCAGGCGGCGGATGACGCGCTCGGAATCGGCGCCCTCGGGCACGTTCTCGACGTAGCTGGTCTTTACCGCGGCGCCGAGCGCGGCGTCGACGGCGCGGCGGCCCATTTCGTGCTGGAAGGTCCAGCCGGCATCGCCGATGGGCGAGACATAGACGAAGCCGACCTTGAAGGGGTCGGCCGCGGCGGCGCGGCGGCCTATGGCGAAGGCCGGCAGCGCCAGCGGCGCGGCAAGCAGCGAACGGCGAAGTATGCTCATCCAAACGGTCCTGTTGCAGGTTTCAAGGGTCAGCCGGCGGCGCCGAAGGGCTTGCCCAGCGCCGCGGGGGCATTGAGCTTAAGCCGCGTCGCGTCGCGGGAGATCAGCACCAGCACCACGACGGTGGCGAGGTAGGGCAGCATCGACAACAGGTGGGGCGAGACGTCGAGTCCGAAGGCACCGGCGTGGAATTGCGCGATGGTGACGAGGCCGAAGAGCACGGCGCCGAGCGCCAGCCAGGCCGGCTTCCAGGCGGAGAAGACCACCAGCGCCAGGGCGATCCAGCCGCGCCCGGCCACCATGTTCTCGGTCCACATCGGCGTATAGACGAGGCTGAGGTAGGCGCCGGCCAGGCCCGCCATCGCCCCGCCGAAGACCACCGCGGCATAGCGCACCCGCAACACCGAATAGCCGAGCGCATGTGCGACGTCGTGGCTCTCGCCCACCGCCCGCACCACTAGCCCGCGCCGCGTCCTGTAGAGGAAGGCGCCAACCAACGCGGGCGTCGCCAGCGCCAGCCAGACCACGGGGTCCAGCAGCATGAATTGCTGCGCCAGCGGGCCGGCGGCATCGAGATTCGGCCAGATCACCGTCGCCAGGCCGGTGATCGGCGTGCCCTGCCAGGGCAGGCCGATCAGCGCGGAGAGGCCGACGCCGAAGATGGTGAGCGCCAGGCCGCAGGCGACCTGGTTGGCCCGCAGCGTCAATGTCAGGACACCGAAGAGCAGCGCCATCAGCGCCCCCGCCAGCGCCGCGACAGCCAGGCCCAGCAGCGGGTTGCCGGTGGAGGCAGTGGCGATGAAGCCGGCCGCGGCGCCGACCAGCATCATCCCCTCGACGCCAAGGTTGAGCACACCGGCCCGCTCCGCCACCAGCTCCCCGAACCCAGCCAGCAGCAGCGGCGTCGCGGCGCGCAGCGTCGCTACCAAAAGAGCGACCAGGGCGAAGGCATCAGGCATGCCGGGCATCCCGCACCACCACCAGCCGTTGGTCGATGAAGACGTCGGCGCCCAGCAGGAAGAACAGCAGCATGCCCTG
This sequence comes from Dankookia rubra, assembly GCF_004355005.1. Taxonomy (GTDB): domain Bacteria; phylum Pseudomonadota; class Alphaproteobacteria; order Acetobacterales; family Acetobacteraceae; genus Paracraurococcus; species Paracraurococcus ruber_A. The sequence goes on along the minus strand of NZ_SMSJ01000051.1, from coordinate 11,107 downwards.
GATGGTCCCGATCACGGCGATCGGCAGTTGCAGGGAGACCTGCAACTGCTCCCCGCCGAGGTAGAGCAGCGCCATCAGGAAGGATGCGCCGAGGATGCCGAAGGGATGCAGCCTGCCCATGAAGGCGACGATGATGGCGGCGAAGCCATAGCCCGGCGACATCACCGGCTGCAGCTGGCCGACCGGCCCGGCGGCTTCCAGCACCCCGGCCAGCCCGGCCAGCGCGCCGGACAGCACCAGGCTGAACCAGACCGCGCCGGTGGCGGAGAAGCCGGCGTAGCGCGCCGCCTCCGGCGCCTGCCCCACCGTGCGCAGGCGGAATCCGGTGACGGTGCGGCTCAGCAGCAGCCAGGCCAGTGGCACCGCCAGCAACGCCAGCAGGAAGCCGGCATTGAGCCTTGAGCCCTCCACCAGCACCGGCAGCAGCGCGTCGTCGTCGAACATCCTCGTCTGCGGGAAGTTGAAGCCCTCCGGGTCGATCCAGGGGCCGTGCACCAGCCAGCCGAGGAGCTGGATGGCGACGTAGCTCAGCATCAGCGTGGTCAGGATCTCGTGCGCGTTGAAGCGGGTCTTCAGCAGCGCGGGCATGGCGGCCCAGGCGGCGCCACCGGCCGCGCCCGCCAGCAGCATCAGCGGCAGCACCCACCAACGCCCCTCCCCGCCGAAGGCCAGCGCGATGCCGCCGCCGGCGATGGCGCCCATGGTCAGCTGCCCCTCGGCGCCGATGTTCCAGACATTGGCCCTGACGCCGACCGCGATGCCGATGGCGCAGAGCAGCAGCGGCGTCGCCTTCAGCCCCAGCTCGGTCAGCCCGTCGAGCGTCGAGAGCGGCGCGAGGAACAGCGTGCCGAGCGCCACCAGCGGGTCATGGCCCAGCAGGGCGAAGACCACGCCGCCGCCGACCGCCGCCAGCAGCGCTGCCAGCAGCGGCGAGAGCCAGAGCATGGCGCGGGATGGCGCCGGCCGCGCCTCAAGCCGCAGGCGCATGGACCATCCGTTCCGCACCGCCCATCAGCAGGCCGATCCGCTCGACCGTCGCCTCCGCCACCGGCATGGGCGGCGAGAGCCGGCCGCCGCTCAGCACCGCGATGCGGTCGGCGATCTCCAGCAGCTCGTCGAGGTCCTCGCTCACCACCAGCACCCCGGCGCCGGCGGCGGCCAGGTCCATCAGGTCCTGGCGGATCGCCAGCGCGGCGCCGATATCGACGCCCCAGGTCGGGTGCGCCGCCAGCAGCACGCGCGGGCCGGCATCGATCTCCCGCCCGACGATGAACTTCTGCATGTTGCCGCCGGAGAGGCTGCGCCCCTGCGCGGCGATGCCCGAACACCGCACGCCGAAGCGGGCGATCAGGCGGGCGGCGAGCGCATTCACCGCCCGCATGTCGAGCAGGCCGCGCGGCGCCGTCACGCCATCCACCCGGGTCAGCAGCGCATTCTCCGCCAGGCTGTATTCCGCGACTGCGCCGCGGCCGAGCCGCTCCTCCGGAATGAAGGCGAGTCCCCGCGCGCGCCGCGCCGCCGGGCCCAGCGCGCCGACCGGCCGGCCTTCCAGCAGCACCGCGCCGGGGGCCGAGCGGCGTTCACCGGCGAGCGCCGCCAGCAGCTCCTTCTGCCCGTTGCCGGCGACCCCGGCGATGCCGAGGATCTCGCCGGCGCGGAGTTCCAGCGCGATGCCGCGCAGCGTGGTGCCGAAGGGCTCGCCGGCGGGCAGGGTCAGGCGGTTCACCACCAGGCAGGGCGCGCCGGCGGCATGGGCGGGCGGGCGGTGGGTGCGGGCCAGGGCGCCGCCCATCATCATCTCGGCCAGCGACTCGGCGGTCTCGACCCGCGGGTCGCAGCGCGCCACCACCCGGCCGGCGCGCAGCACCGTCGCCGCGGTGCAGAGCGCGCGGATCTCCTCGAGCTTGTGGCTGATGTAGAGGACCGAGCAGCCCTCGGCGGCCAGCCGCCGCAGCATGACAAAGAGCCCGTCCGCCTCCTGCGGCATCAGCACGCTGGTCGGCTCGTCCATGATCAGCAGCTTCGGCCGTTGCAGCAGGCAGCGCAGGATCTCGACCCGCTGCCGCTCGCCAACGCTGAGGTGGTGGACATGGCGGCCGGGCTCCACCGCCAGGCCGTATTGCGCGGCGGTCCGGCGGATTTCGGCGGTCAGCGCGGCGAGGCCTTGCCTGCTGCCGAGCCCGAGGGCGATGTTCTCGGCGACCGTCAGCGTCTCGAACAGCGAGAAATGCTGGAATACCATGCCGATGCCAAGCGCCCGGGCGGCATTTGGGTCGGCGACCTGCACCGTCTCGCCCTCCCAGGCGATCTCGCCGGCATCGGGCGCGATGACGCCGTAGACGATCTTCATCAGAGTGGACTTGCCGGCACCGTTCTCGCCGAGCAGGGCGTGGATCTCGCCCGGCGCGACGTTCAGCGCCACCGCGTCGTTGGCCAGCATGGCGCCGTAGCGCTTCGAGATGCCAAAGAGCGACAGGCGCGGGGGCAGGACCCCGCGCGGCAGGCTCACGGCGACGCCGGATGACATGGAACAGGCCTGGCCAAAACAAATTCGCGCAATCGCGAGCCCTCCCGCGCCCGAGCTCTCTCGCGCGCCAGCTTGCAGCAACCGTGCCGGGGACGGGAAGCGGCGAGACGCGACCGTGCCGCTATGGCCCGTGCGCGGGCTGGGCGCAGCCGCGGTTGAATACCCGTCCAGGCAGCACGTTACATGGGGTTTGGCATGGCTGGTTCAGCGGACCAGGGCGCCGGTGCGGGCATTGACCCGCAGTTCCACCGGCGTGTCGCCCTGCCGGGCCCGCAGGCGGATCAACTCGCCGTCCCGGCCCATCTCCTCGACACTGTTGTAGCCGCGTTCCTGCAGCAGGCTGCGGGCCTGGCGCTCGGTCAGCGGGGGCATCTCGCGCGGCTGGCCGGTCAGCGCGTCGATCCGGATCTCGGGCACCTTCTCGCCGTACCGGGTGGCGTCGGTGACCTTGTAGCTGTCGCCTTCCCGCGCCAGGCCGCCGATCTCGGTATAGCCACGGGCGCGCAGCACGGTGCGGACCTGGTCGGCGGTCAGCCAGGCGGGGTCGGCCCGTTCCTGCTGGGCCTGCTGGGCCATGGCGGGGCCGGCCAGGACAAGGGCGAGAAACACGGCGGCAAGGCGGCGGCGCATCGGCATGGCAAGGGCTCCGGCAGGGCTCGCCCCCGAAGGGACCCCCGTACTGATAATGCCGGAGTAACCGGATCCGTCCCCGATGGTTCAGTCGGCATAGGCACCGGCCGCCTGGATGATCGGCCGCCAGCGCGCCACCTCCTCGGCCAGGAAGCGGCGGTGGAAGGCGATGGTCTGGCGTTCCGGGGACGGCACGTCGGTCAGCAGCTCGGCATAGCGCTGGCGCAGCTTCTCGTCCCGCAGCGCCGCCTGCAGGGCGGCCGAGAGCTTCTCCTGGATCGGCTCCGGCGTGCCGGCGGGGGCGTAGAGGCCGTGCCAGGTGCTCATCGCCACGCCGCCGAAGCCAGCCTCCGCGGTGGTGGGAACCTTGGGCAACCCGGCCAGCCGCTGCGGGCTGCTGACGCCCCAGGCCTGCACCCGGTTGTCGCGGATATAGGGGATGGTGTTGGTCGCTTGGTCGCAGAGCAGGTCGATGCGCCCGGCCATCAGCTCGGCGATCGCCGGCGCGGTGCCGCGGAACACCACGATGGTGGCGCGGTTGCCGGCGGCCTGCTGCACCAGCAGGGCGCAGAGATTGGCCGCCGAGCCCAGCCCCGCGGTCGCCATGTTCAGCGCGTCGCCGCGGGTCTTCAGGTCGGCCATGACGCCGGCCAGGTTCTCCGCGGGGAAGCCAGGGCGGGTCACGATGGTCATGGCGGCGTCGGAGACCAGGCCGAGCGGGGCGAAGCTGCCGGGGACGTCGTAGGGCAGCTTGCGGAACAGCGTGGCGCTGGCCGCCATGCCGATGTTGTTGATCAGCAGCGTGTAGCCGTCGGGCTTGGCCTGCACCATGCGCTGCGGCCCGACGACGGATCCGCCGATGCTCTCGACCACCACGGGCTGGTCGAGCTGCCGGCCCATGCTCTCGGCGACGATGCGGGTGATGGTATCGGTCGGGCCGCCCGCGGCCCCGGCGGCGATCAGGGTGATCGGGCGGCTGGGGAAGGCTTCCTGGGCCCGCAGCGCAGGCGCGGCGAGCAGCAGCGGGGCGGCGAGCAGGTGGCGGCGCGTTGGGCGCATCGTCGTTGTCCTCCCGGAGGTGGAAGCAAGGTTGGCGAGGAAAAAGCATTTCCTCCCCAAACCCCTCCATTCCTTTTTCTGGGCTTGGCACCCGTCACGCGGCGAATGCCGGACTCACAAAAATAGATGAGGGGTCCGGGGAGAATACAGTCTCCCCGGCCTTTCCCTCAGTTCAGCCGCAGGTCACGGATATGCTTCGGGTCGGCCGGGATCTCGCCCCGCTCCACCCGCTTGACGATATCGGTCAGCGCCGCATTCGCCGGCGTGGCGATGCCGACATCCTTGGCCTTGTCGCAGACGAAGCCGTTGAGGAACTCGATCTCGGTCCGCCGCCCCTTCACCATGTCCTGGCCCATCGAGGGGCGGTGCGCGCCGCCGCCGGGCTTGCGCGCCTCGGCCAGGCGGTGCTCGTCGTATTCCTGCCGGGCGGCGGCGTCGCCCTCCCCGGCACGGGCGATCACTTCCGGGTCGATGTGGTGGATCTCCTCGAGCGTGTAGCCGAGCGCCTGGCCGACCCGGATCGCCTCCGACCCCAGCCGCGCGGTGAAGGCCCGCAGCGTGTCGTCCAGCAGGATGTCGCGGCTGATCAGCCCGGTGGAGGCCGACATGCCGTTGCCCATCACGTTGGTCACCAGCTTCGACCAGCGCTCGCCCCAGAGGTTGGAGGTGACGGTGCAGCTGTCCGACAGCGCGCAGAGCCGGCCGATCTCGTTGGCGCGCTCGGTGATGCGGCCATGCACCTCCCCCACCCGGAAGACGGTATGCGCCGCGCCGCCCTTGCCGGAGGCGCGGCGGACATGGCCGGGCTCGCAGAGCTCGACGGTGATGGATGAGGCGATGGCGCCGAGCGTCCGGCCCCAGCCGACCACCTCGGCGATCGTCTCCTCGTTCATGCAGTTCTGCAGGGAGACGCAATAGCCGCCCGGCGCCAGGTATTGCCGCACCATCATGGTGGCCCAGGCGGTGTCGTAGGACTTGGTGCAGATGAAGGCGATGTCGAAGGGCTTCTCCTTCGACACGTGCTGCAGCTCGGTCAGGTGGATCGCCTTCACCGGCACGGTGAATTCCGGCACGTCCTTGATGTGGGAGATCCGCAGGCCCTTGGCGCGCATCGCCTCGACATGCTCCGGCCACATGTCGACGAAGGTCACGTCCTCCCCCGCCCGGGCCATATGCGCGCCGGCATAGCCGCCGACCGCGCCGGCGCCGATGATGGCGATGCGGTTTCCCATGGAATTTCCCCCGAATTGCGTTGCGGTCAGTCTGCGCCGGGGCGCGGCGATGGCAAGGGGGTTGCGCCGCGATCGTTACAGAACATATAGTGAACTCGTTGGAAGGTCCCCCATGGAACTGCGCCGCAAGCTCGAGATCCTGGCGGATGCCGCGAAATACGATGCCTCCTGCGCATCGTCCGGCACCGACAAGCGGGACAGCCGGAAGGGCGGCCTCGGCAGCACGGAAGGCATGGGCATATGCCACGCCTATACGCCGGACGGCCGCTGCGTCTCGCTGCTGAAGGTGCTGCTGACCAATGCCTGCGTCTTCGACTGCGCCTACTGCATCAACCGTGCCGGTTCCAACGTGCAGCGCGCCCGCTTCACGGTGCGGGAGCTGGTGGACCTGACGCTGCACTTCTACCGGCGCAACTACATCGAGGGGCTGTTCCTCTCCTCCGGCATCATCCGCTCCCCCGACTACACCATGGAGCAGATCACCGAGGTCGCCCGGCAGCTGCGGGAGGTGCACGGCTTCCGCGGCTACATCCACCTGAAAACCATCCCCGATGCTGCGCCGGACCTGCTGGCGAAGGCCGGGCTCTATGCCGACCGGCTCTCGATCAACATCGAGCTGCCGATGGCCGAGAGCCTGCGCGCCCTGGCGCCGGAGAAGGACGCCCCCGGCATCCGTCGCGCCATGGGCCGGATGCGGCTGCGGATCGACGAGGCGAAGGAGGCGAAGCGCACCGAAGGCCGCGCCGCCGCGCCGCGCTTCGCCCCGGCCGGGCAGAGCACGCAGATGATCGTCGGCGCCGATGCGGCCGATGATCGCACGGTGCTGGGGACGACGGCCAACCTTTATGCCAGCTACGGGCTCAGGCGGGTCTACTACTCCGCCTACTCGCCGATCCCCGATGCCAGCGCGCTGCTGCCGCCGGCGGCGCCGCCGCTGGTGCGGGAACACCGGCTGTACCAGGCCGATTGGCTGCTGCGCTTCTACGGCTTTGAGCTCGACGAGATCATGGCGGGCGGCGAGGGTGGCCATCTCGACCTCGGCATCGATCCGAAGCTGGCCTGGGCGTTGAAGCACCGCGAGCGTTTCCCGGTCGACGTCAACCGCGCGCCGCGGGAGATGCTGCTGCGGGTGCCGGGGCTTGGGGCGAAGACGGTGGACCGGCTGCTTTCGGCTCGGCGGCACCGCAGCATCCGCAGCGACGACCTGGGCCGGCTGCGGCTGCCGCTGGCGAAGCTGCTGCCCTTCCTGGTCACCGCCGACCACCGGCCGCGTGGCGGCCTGCTCGACCGCGCCGACCTGCGCCGCATCGTCGCCCCGCGCACCGGCTTCGCCGCGCAGGCCCGGCCGGTGCAACTGGCGCTGCTATGAGCGACGGCGTCGGCATCCTGCTGCCGGGCCAGGCCGATTTCGCGGCATGGCGGCAGCAGGCGCGCCGGCTGCTGGCGGCCGGCGTTCCGCCGGAGCGGGTGGAATGGCGCGTCCTCGGCGACCCGCCCGGCCTCTTCGGCGGTGCGCCCATGCCGGCCGAAGCCGCCCCGGTCACTGCCAGCGTGCCGCGCGCCTTCCTCGAGCAGGTGGAGGTTGCGATCCGCCACCGCGACCCGGAACGCTTCGCGCTGCTCTACCGCATCCTGTGGCGGATCGTGCGGGGCGAGCACGGGCTGATGCAGGTGGCGACCGACGCCGACTTCATCCGGGTGCAGGCCATGGCCAAGGCGGTGCGGCGGGACGCCCACAAGCTGCACGCCTTTCTCCGCTTCCGCGGGATCGAAACCGAGCAGGGCGAGCGCTACGTCGCCTGGTTCGAGCCCGACCACCACATCCTGGAAGCCGAGGCGGGCTTCTTCGTCCGCCGCTTCGCCGCGCTGCGCTGGTCCATCCTGACGCCGGAGGCGAGCGCGCATTGGGACGGCGAGACGCTGCGCATGGGCGCCGGCGGCACCCGGGCCGAGGCGCCGCCCGAGGATGCGCACGAGGAACTCTGGCGCGCCTATTACCGCAGCATCTTCAACCCCGCCCGGATGAAGCCGGACGCGATGCGGGCCGAGATGCCGGTGAAATACTGGAAGAACCTGCCGGAAGCCCGCGACATCCGCGGCCTGATGGCGGAAGCGCCGCAGCGCGTCGCCGAGATGGTGGCGCGCGGCGCGACCCCCGCCGCGTCCCGTCGCCAGCGCAGCCTGCAACCACAAGCCGCGCCGGAGGTTGCCCTGCCCATGCCCGCTGACCTCTTCTCCCGCACCGAGGATCCCGCCGCCGCCCTGGCCGCCCTGCGCGCCGAGCTGGAACGGCGCAACGACCTGCCGCCCTGGACCGCCGCGGCGACGCAGCTGGTTTTCGGCGAGGGCCCGCCCGGCGCGCCGCTGCTCTTCGTCGGCGAGCAGCCGGGCGACGAGGAGGACCTGGCTGGCCGCCCCTTCGTCGGGCCGGCCGGGCGGCTGTTCAACCGCGCCGCGGAGGAAGCCGGCATCGACCGCCCCGCCGCCTACGTCACCAATGCGGTGAAGCATTTCAAGTTCAAGCCGACCGGCCGCCGCCGCCTGCACCAGTCGCCCGATGCCGGCGACATCACCTACTACCGGCCCTTCCTGAAGCGGGAGATCGAGCTTGTCGGGCCGCAGCTGGTCGTTTCGCTCGGCGCCACGGCGCTGCGGGCGCTGACCGGCAAGCCACTGGCGATCACCAAGGTACGCGGCGAGCTGATCGAGACACCGGACGGCCTGCGCGTCTTCCCAACCGTGCATCCCTCCTACCTGCTGCGGTTGCCCGACCCCGAGAGCAAGGCGCGCGAGTACGAGCGCTTCGTCACCGACCTCCGCGCGGCGAAGCGCGAGGTGGCGTAGCGTTCCCCCTTAGAGATGCTTGCAATCGCCGCGCGGCGCGTGGTTCGCTGGCGGCAGCGGCATCCGAACGGCGCCGTGAGAAGAAGACCTTGGGGGTCGTCCATGACCAGAACATCCTCCGCCCGCCGCAAGCGCGTCGTCGGGCCGGCAATCCTTGCAGCGGGACTCATGCTGGGTGGCGGCGCCGCCAATGCTCAGTTGAAAAGCTACGACAGCAGCAAACCCAGTTTCTGGCAGAACCCGCCGCCCGACTGGTTCCTGGGCGATGAGACGGAGGCGCAGAAGGGCCTTGCCCCGCCGGTCGGCCCGGCCACCCCGACCCCGCTGGCCGAGCTGAACGACAACCTCAAGAAGATCAAGCTGCCGCCCGGCTTCAAGATCGAGGTCTATGCCTCCGGCATCCCCGAGGCGCGGCAGATGGCCTGGGGCGACAACGGCACGCTCTTCGTCGGCTCCTTCGGCGCGACCAACGTTTATGCGGTGACCGACAAGGGCGGCAAGCGCGAGGTCAAGACCATCCTGAAGGGCCTCAACATGCCGACCGGCGTGGCCTTCCGGGACGGCGCGCTCTATGTCATCGCGATCGACAAGCTGCTGCGCTACGACGGCGCGGAGTCGAAGCTGGACGAGATGCCGAAGCCGGTCGTCGTCTATGACGATATGCCGCCCTATGTCGCGCATGGCTGGAAGTACATCGTCACGGACAAGGAGGGCGCGATGTACCTGCCCTTCGGCCCGCCCTTCAACATCGGCATCCCGCCGACCAGCGTCTCGCAGATCCGCCGGGTGCACCCGAACGGCCAGGCGGAGATCATCGCGCTCGGCGTGCGCAACAGCGTCGGCGGCGACATCGACCCGCGCACCGGCCAGTACTGGTTTACCGAGAACGCGCGCGACTGGATCAGCGACGACCTGCCGAGCGACAAGCTGAACCACGTGACGCGGCTCGGCCAGCATTTCGGCTATCCCTATTGCCACCAGGGCGACATGCCGGATCCGAAATTCGCCATGGGCCACAAGTGCGACGAGTTCACCCCGCCGGCGCTGAACCTCGGCCCGCATGTCGCCCCGCTCGGGATGAAGTTCTACACCGGCAACCAATTCCCGGCCGAGTACCAGAACAACATCCTGATCGCCGAGCATGGCTCCTGGAACCGCCACAAGTACCAGGGCGGCCGGATCATGCGGGTGACGGTCGATCCGGACGGCAAGAACGCCAAGCAGGAGGTCTTCGCCGAGGGCTGGATCACCGGTAACCAGGAATATTCGGGCCGGCCGAACGACATCCTGGTGGCGAAGGACGGCTCGATCCTGGTGGCGGATGACTGGGCCGGCGCCATCTACCGGATCAGCTACTCCCGCTGACCCGGACAAGGCCGCCCGCCCGCAACGGCCGGGTGGGCGGCCGCGTTCCGCTTCTCATGGACACCTGCATGCGCCCTGTGCTGGCCGCCCTCGCGGCCCTGTGCCTTTCCGCCACCCCGCTTGCCGCCGCGGATATCGAAGCCGGCCGGCAGCGCGCCGAGACCTGCGTTACCTGCCACGGCGCGGACGGCATCACCGCCGATCCGTCGATCCCGTCGCTCGCGGGGCAGCGGGAACGCTACCTGCAATGGCAGCTGGTCTTCTTCCGCAGCGGCCGCCGCGCCAACCCGATCATGGGTCCGCTGGCGGCCGACCTGACGGACGAGGAACTGCGCAACCTCGGCGCCTATTTCGCCTCCCTCCCCCGCGCCAACCCACCGTCCGGCGCGCCGGACCCGGCGCTGCACGAGGCGGGGAAGCAGGCCGCGGCGCGGCATCGCTGCGCCTCCTGCCACCAGGACAATTACGGCGGCAGCCAAGCGGCGCCGGCCATCGCCCACCAGACCCGCGCCTATACGGCAAAGGCGCTGCGCGACTACCGCGCCAATGCCCGCCCGAGCGTCGGCGTCGCCGCGATGAACGAGGCGGCGGGCGGCCTCACCGACGACGACATCACCGCGCTCGCGGTCTATCTGGAGCGGCCCGAATGATCCGTGCGGCATGTCTCGGCGGCGCGCTGCTGCTTGCTAGCCCCGTGGCGGCGCAGGCACCCCAGCTCGACGATCCCACGGCCTTCGAGCGCGGATTCGCCGTCTCGCTCTACCAGTTCGATGCCTGCGGCGATGCGCTGGCCGGACGGATGTTCCGCCGGGCGCTGGCGGAACGCTTCGCGCAGTGTCCCTTCTCGAAGGAAGCGCGCAGCCACTACCAGCAGCAGACCCGCGCCGAATTCCAGCGGGTGCGGGAGCGGATGCAGCGGCTGATCGAGGACAACAGCGGCATGCCGCGCGAGCTGGTGGGGATGTCCACGACCTGCCACGCGCAGCAGTCGAGCGACGGCTACCGGGATTTCCGCGCCCTGCTGGAACGCTACCAGGCCGGCGGCGCGACCGCCGAGGCGGTGATCCCGGCGGCCTGCGACGCGGCTGACATCGCGCCTGCAAAACCTTGAGGCCAGGGAGGACGCATCCTCACTGCCCCCGTCCTGGACGTCGGTTCCGCTGCGCGACGGCACCTGACCCGCAAAGCGGAAGTGTGGGGCTTGGGGAGGGGGTGCCTTTCCCTTCCTGGCCGGCCCCAGAGCGGTCTCCGTGCGCCTTGGCTCAAGGCAACCGCTCCGGCCGCTTGTTTTTGCGAGCATCCTTGCCCGACCAGGTGAGTCCACCAGATCGGGATCTGCGCTAGTGTCCTGATCTCGAAGTTCCTACGATTCTGATGCAGGGTCGTGGGGGCTGGCGATGGGCAAGGCGGCGGTGGCGATCGAGCTGACGACGCCGGAGCGGCGGGAGTT
>NZ_SMSJ01000050.1 GCF_004355005.1 Dankookia rubra | reverse complement strand
GGGGCCGCGACGGCGCCCGGCGCCAGGGCGAGCTGCGCCTCGGCCAGGCCGAGCGCCGCGGCCGCGGCCGGCAGCGGTGCCGGCGGACGGAGCCGCCAGCCGGACCAGCCCGGGCTCGGCCGGTACTGGGTCAGGGCCGGTGTCGGCACCGCCTCCCCCGCCCCGGCCGAGAGGGCGCGGCGCAGCGCCGCGATCAGCATCCCGCGCACCGCCGCCTCCTCGCGGAAGCGCAGCTCGGTCTTCATCGGATGGACGTTGACGTCGACCGCCTCGGGCGGGATCTCGAGGAAGAGCGCGGCGACGGGATGCCGCCCCACCGTGATCAGGTCGCGATAGGCCACGCGCAGGGCGGTGCGCAGCAGCGGGTCGCGGACCGGGCGGCGGTTGACCACCAGGTGCTGCTCGGTGCCGGTCGCCCGCGTATGGGCCGGCTGGGCCGCGAGGCCCGAGAGCAGCAGCCCGCCCGCCTCGGCCCCCACTGGCAGGGCGGCCGCGGCGAAATCGGCGCCGAGCAGGGCATGGATGCGGGCGTCGCGGTCCTGCGGCGGCAGCGACAGCACCTCGCGCCCCTCGACCTGCACGCGGAAGCCGCAGCCGGGCCAGGCAAGGGCCAGGCGGCGCACCGCCTCCACCGCCGCTTCGGCCTCGGAGCGCGGGGTCTTGAGGAATTTCCGCCGCGCCGGCACCGCGTAGAAGAGGTCGCGCATCTCGATCCGGGTGCCCGGCGCGCCGGCGGCGGGGGTGACGGCGCCCTTGCGGCCGCCCTCGACGGCCAGCGCATGCGCGTCGCCGCCCGCCGGCCGCGAGGTGATCGCCAGCCGGGCGACGGCGCCGATCGAGGGCAGCGCCTCGCCGCGGAAGCCGAGGGTGGCGATGCGGAAAAGCATCGCCTCCTCCGGCAGCTTCGAGGTGGCGTGGCGCTCGACCGCCAGCTCGAGGTCGGCCGGGCCCATCCCGCAGCCGTCGTCCTCCACGGTGATCCGCTCGATCCCGCCGCCTTCGAGCGTGACCGCGATGCGGGTCGCGCCGGCATCGAGCGCATTCTCCACCAGCTCCTTCACCACCGCGGCCGGCCGCTCCACCACCTCGCCGGCGGCGATGCGGTTGGCGGTGGTCTCGGGGAGAAGGCGGATCGCCACGCTCAGCCCGCGGGTGGCCAGAGTTCGGCGATGCCGCGCAGCAGCCCCTCGGTCAAGCCGTCCTGCGCCGCCGTCCCGCCGCCCTCCAGCGCCGCCAGGATCGGGCCGGTGAGCTGCTTGCCCAGCTCCACCCCCCATTGGTCGAAGGCGTTGATGCCCCAGAGCGCGCCGAGGCTGAAGACCTTGTGCTCGTAGAGCGCCACCACCTGCCCCAGGGTGAAGGCGTCGAGGCGCGGCAGCAGCAGCGTCGTGCTCGGGCGATCGCCTGGGAAGACGCGGTGCGGCGTGAGCCGGGCGATCTCCGCCGGATCGGTGCCGGCCGCCGTCATCTCGGCCTCGACCTCGGCCGCCGGCTTGCCCTGCATCAGCGCCTTCGACTGCGCCAGGCCATTGGCCAGCAGCTTGCGGTGGCTGTCGGCATGCGCGTGGTCGGGCCGGGCGACGAGGATGATGTCGCAGGGCACCGGGGTGGTGCCCTGGTGGATCAGCTGCAGGAAGCTGTGCTGGGCATTGGTCCCCGGCTCGCCGAAGACCACCGGCCCGGTGGCGCGGGCGACCGGGCTGCCGTCCAGCGTCACCCGCTTGCCGAGGCTCTCCATCTCGACCTGCTGCAGATGCGCCGGCAGCCGCGCGAGGCGCTCGTCGTAGGGCAGCACCGCCCGGGTCGGGTAGCCGAGCCCGTTGACGTGCCAGACCTCGGCCAGTGCCAGCAGCACCGGCAGGTTCTGGTCGAGCGGCGCCTCGAGGAAATGCCGGTCCATCGCCCGGGCGCCGGCCAGCAGCCGGGCGAAGGCGTCCCAGCCCAAAGCGAGGGCGATGGAGAGGCCGATCGCCGACCAGAGCGAGAAGCGCCCGCCGACCCAGTCGCGGAAGGGGAAGACCCGGTCGGGGGCGATGCCGAAGGCCGCGGTATCCTTCAGGTTGGTCGAGAGCGCGGCGAAATGCCGCCCGGCGCCTTCCCCCAGCGCCGCCCGCAGCCAGTCCCGCACCAGCGCGGCATTGGTCATGGTCTCCTGGGTGGTGAAGGTCTTGGAGGCCACCAGCACCAGGGTCCGCGCCGGGTCGAGCTGCGGCCTGAGCGCCTCCCAGGCATGCGCGTCGACATTCGCCAGGTAGTGCGCGCGCAGCGGCGCGGCGGGCGTCCAGAGCGCCCGGGTCACCATGGCCGGGCCGAGGTCGGAGCCGCCGATGCCGATATTGACCACGTCGGTGAAGGGCAGGCCGGTCGCGCCGGCAGGCGCGCCGAGCGGCGTTGCGCCGCGGGCGGTGCCGTCATGCACCGCGGCGCAGAAGTCGCGCATCCGCTCCAGCACCGCGGCGACCTCGGCCGAGGCGTCCTCGGCGCCGGCCTTGAATCCCGCCTCGCGCGGCGCCCGCAGCGCCATGTGCAGGACGGCGCGACGCTCGGTCGCGTTCACCGCCTCGCCGCGCGCCATGGCATCGCGCTTCGCCGGTAAGGCCGCGGCCTCGGCCAGGGCCAGCAGCGCGGCCAGCAGATCCCCGGTCAGCGCGGTCTTCGAGAGGTCGAGCAGCAGCCCCTCGGCGCGGCGGGAGAAGCGCCGGAAGCGGTCGGGATCGGCGGCGAAGAGGGGGCGGATCGACCGCGGCGCGCTGCCATCCGGGCGCGCGGTCCGGGCCATGGCCTCGACCGCCGCCCAGGCCTCCTGGAGCCTGCCCGCTTCCGTCATGCCCGTGCCCTTCCCGCCCTGTTGGGATAGGGATTAGAGCAGATCGCCGCCCGGCGGAAATGCCCCGGTCACCGCGCCCCGCGGCAGGTCACAGCCCGACCGGCTGCCCCGCCACCACCACCGCCAGCGCTTCCGGCCGCAGCAGCCGCGCCGCGACCGCGGCAAGCCGCCCGGTCGGGATGGCCTGCAGCCGCGCCGCCCGCCCGGCCAGCCATTCGACCGGCCGGTCGTTCTGCCGCAGGCTGAGCAGCGAATCGGCGACGCGCCGGCTGTCGGTGAACTGCAGCGGCAGCGACCCCGTCATGAAGGCGACCGCATCCGCCCGCTCCGCCTCGGTCGGGCCGTCCTTCGCCATGCGGGCCCATTCCTCCCGCGTCACCGCCAGCGTCTCGGCGACCCGGGCATTCTCGGTGGCGACCGAGCCGACCACGATCCCGCGCCGGAACATCACGTCGAGCCCGCCGCCGATGCCATAGGCGAGGCCGCGCTGCTCCCGCACCGAATGCATGAGGCGGGAGGCGAAGCCCCCGCCGGCGAGGATCCGCAGCACCACCTGCGCCGCCTCCCAGTCCGGATCCCCGGCGGCTAGGCCTTCCTGGCCAAAGACCACGGCCGATTGCGGCGAGGCGACGTCGACCACCGCCTGGCCGAAGTCGCGGAAGCCCGGCAGCGGCGGCGTCGCCGGCGGCGCCCCGGCGGGCAGCCCGGCGAAGAGCTGGACCAGCACCGCGCGCAGGGCCTCCGGCGCGATGGCGCCGGCGGCGCAGACCAGCAGCCCGCCCTGCCGCAGCTGCCGGTCGAGGGCGGCGCGCAGCGCCTCGGGCGGCACCGCGGCGATGCTCTCGGCGGTGCCGCCGGAGGGACGCCCGGCCGGGTGTTCGGGGAAGGCGCGGGCCCAAAAGGCGCGGCCGGCCTGGCCGCGCGGGGTCTCGAGCGCGCGGCGGGCGCCGGCCGCGGCGCGGGCGCGCACCCGCTCGACCGCATCCGCATCGAGCCGCGGCTCGGCCATGGCGAGGCGGGCGAGGCGCACCGCCTCGGGCAGGGCATCGGCCAGGGCTCGGAAGCCGCCCTCGAAATGGTCGCGGTCGGCGCCGAAGTTCAGGCTGATCGCCGCGTCGCGCAGCGCATCGCCGAAGGCGGTAGCGCGCAGCGGCCCGGCGCCCTCGGTCAGCAGGGCCGCCGCCATTGCCGCCGTCCCCTCCTGCCCCGCCGGGTCGAGCGCGGCGCCCCCGGCCCAGGACCAGGCGAGCGAGACCACGGGGACGGCATGATCCTCGACCAGCCAGGCGGTGATCCCGCCGGCCTCGACCACCTGGATCGGCAGGCTGAACCCGGCCGCCTGGCCCTCGGCCGGCATCCCGGCGCCAGGGAGCACGGCCGGCGCCGGCGCGTCGGCGGTCACGGCCGGCATCTCTGCGCCGGGGGTCACAGCCTGCGCTCCGGCACCGCGGTGCCTTCGGGCAGCAGCCAGCCGGTGGTGGCCGGGGCATTGCCGAGCACGGCGCGGGCGGCCTCGGTCACCTGCGGCAGGGTCACCGCGCGGAGGTGGCGCGGCCAGAACTCGACCAGGTCGAGCGGCAGGCCGGAGGCGAGCGCCGAGCCCAGCATGCGCGGCGCGGCGCCGATGCCGTCCAGCGCCAGCAGGGCGCCGGCGGTGATCTGCCGCTGGGCGCGGGCCAGCTCGGCCTCGGCCGGGCCGTCCTGCAGCAGCTTCGCCACGATGTCGTCCACCGCCGCCTCGACCTTCTCCGGCGCGACGCCGGGGCGCGGCAGGGCCGAGAGCACGAAGGAGGTCGCCCCCACCGCCTCGCCGTCATAGGAGGCATTGGCCGAGACGCAGAGACCGGTCTCCACCAGCGCCTGGTGCATCCGGCTGCCCTGGCCGCCGCCCAGCAGATGCGCCAGCACCTCCAGGGCCCAGGCCTGCTGGCGGTCGCCGAAGGTCAGCGACGGCGCCATCGCGGCGCGGAGGAAGCTCGCCTCCCGCACCCCGGCGTCGTGGCGGACGACGCGGGCCGCGGCCGGTGCCGCGGGCGGGGCGCTGCGGGTGCGCGGGGTCACCGGGCGGCTCGGCACGCCGGCGTAGAACTCCTCGGCCAGCGCGCGCACCGCCTCCGGCCGGGCATCGCCGGTGACCACCAGCACGGCATTCGCCGGGGCATAGCGGGTGGCGTAGAATCCCATCAGGTCGTCGCGGCTGATGGCGCGGATCTCGTCCTCGAAGCCGATGATCGGCCGGCCGCGCCAATGCTGCGGCCCCCAGAGCGAGGCCTCGAACTCCTCCCAGAAGCGGGACCGCGGGTTGCTGTCGGTGCGCTGGCGGCGCTCCTCGAGGATCACCGCGCGCTCGGGCTCGACCGTCTCGGGCGGGATCAGGGGGCCGGCGAAGCGGTCCGCCTCCATCCGCATCACCAAGGGCAGGCGGGAGGCCTCGACCGTCTGGTGGTAGGCGGTGACGTCGCGCGAGGTGAAGGCATTGTCCTGCCCGCCCTCCCGCGCCACCGCGAGGCTGAGGGCGCCGGGCGCGACATGCGCGCTGCCCTTGAACATCATGTGCTCGAGGAAATGGGCGGTGCCGCCGCGGCCGGCAGGATCCTCCCCGGCGCCGGCGGCGTAGAAGAGGTAGTGGCCGACCACCGGGACGCGGCGGCTCTCGGCCAGGACGACGCGGAGCCCGTTCGGCAGGGTCCAGGTCGTGGCGCCGAAGAGCGGGCGGTCGCCGGCGAGCTTGGCCTGGTCCTCCGGCGCCGGCAGCACTGGCGGGGCGGCGAGGCCTGGCTCCGGCTTCAGGGAGGCGGCGACCGGCAGGGCGGCGGCCGAGGCGAGGGCAGTGCGGCGGGTCACGCTGGGCATGCCCGAGCATGTGGGGAAGCCTGGCCGGGGCGCAAACCCGCCATGTGGCGCGCCGGCGGGCGCGCCCCGGGTCGATGCGCCGGGTGCCCGCCGCGCCGGGTCAGAAGATGCTCTCGAAGAACCGGGTGACCGGGTTGCCGGACTGGCTGCGCTGGATGATCGGGGTCTCGCCCTCCGTCGAGTCGCGGCCCAGCGCCGCGTTCTCCCGCAGCCGCTGGGATTCGCGGCGGCTGTCGAGCGCGATGCCCGGCTTCTCCGGCTCCTTCCAGAAGATAAGCCGGTCGACCAGGCTGCGGTCGGGACTGTCGAGCTTCAGGCTTTCCTCGTCCACCCGGCGACGGATATCCGGCCCGGCCGGGCGGCCGGCCTGGGTGAGCAGCGCCGCCTCGGCCGCGCTCGGCCTGGTCGGGCCGCCGGAGCTGAGGGCGGCGCCGGGGGAAAGCGTCGATTCGGCGGCGGCGCGGGGCGAGAGCTCCTGCGGCCGCACCGCGCCGGGCCGCGGCACCGGCAGCTCGCCGAGCGCGGGCGGCAGGGAGAGCGGCGCCCGCGTCGTCACCTGGAACTCGTCCGGGGCGTCGCGGGTGAAGCCGAAGGTACGCGCGGTGTCGCCGCCGCAGCCCTGGAGCAGGCCGAGGGCGAGGGTGGCGACGGCGAGGGGCAGGTGGCGTGGACGCGGGCTCATGACGGTTGATTAGACCAGATCGAGGGCGGCCGGAACGGGCCTTTGCATGGCGCCCGCCCGCGGCATGGATCGCCGCGCCGCGGGCGCCGGGCGGATCGCCGCCGGCGGCGATCCTGCCATGCAGCGAATTACCTGGGCGGACCGCCGGAGGGCGGCGTGGCCCAGGCGCCGATCCGCTCAGGAGCTGCCGGGGCCTCAGGACCCGCGGGCTTCCTTCACCGCCGACTTGGCCGCATTGACCATCAGGCCGACCTCGTTGCTGATCGTCACCAGCTTGAAGCCCATCTTGATCATGCGGTTGGCATAGGCCGGGCTGCCGTTGTGCAGGCCGGCGGCGATGCCGCGCTTGGCGGTCTCGGTCAGCAGCTTCTCGTAGATCTTCAGGATGAAGGGATCCTCGACGTCCAGCCTGGGCTCGAGGCCATAGGAGAAGCTGAGGTCGGAGGGGCCGACATAGATGCCGTCGATCCCCGGCACGTCGAGGATCGCCTCGATGTTCTCGATCGCCGTCTTGGTCTCGATCATCGGGATGACGAGGATGTTCTCGTTCGCCGTCTTCTGGTAGCCGCCGGCCTCGCCGTAGACGCCGGCGCGGATCGGGCCGTTGGAGCGCGTCCCGGCAGGAGGGTACTTGGAGTACTGCACCAGGCGGGCGGCCTCGTCCGGCGTGTTGATCATCGGGCAGATCACGCCGTAGGCGCCGGCGTCGAGCACCTTGCCGATGATGCCCGGCTCGTTCCAGGGCACCCGGACCATCGGGGTGACGCCGGAGGGCTGGATGCCCTGGAAGCAGGCGACGCATGACAGGTAGTCCTGCACGCCGTGCTGCATGTCCACGGTCACGCTGTCCCAGCCGCACTGGGCATACATCTCGGCGCTGAAGGCATTCGGGATGGCGAGCCACCCGTTGACCACGGCGCGGCCGGCCTTCCACGCGTCCTTGACCTTGTTCGCCATCTCGGATGTTTCCCCCAAAGGATTGCCTGCCCAGGCGGGTCTGGGCGCTGTCTGCCCGCGGACGCTAGACCAGAACGGCGGAGGCCGGAACCGGCCCCGGGCGCGAAAAGTCCGGCCGGCTGCCCCGGTTGTCCCCGGTCACCGTTCCGGCACCGGCAGCGGCCGCAAGCCATTGGCCATGCGGCGGCAAGATGGGCTGGGGCAGGGTGGCAGCGTAGAAGGAGGCCCCGCCGATGCATCTGCGCACCCTGCTGATCGAGCGCGACGACCCGACCGAGCCCGGGCTGCTGATCCGCCGCTATGCCCGCATCGGCGTCTGCTGGGAGCCGACGCTGGGGGACTGGGCCTGGATGCGCTTCAACGCGGCGGGGGAGGCGCTGACCCCGGTGGTCGGCCCCTTCCCGGCCAGCGAGGCGGCCTTCGAGGATGCGTTGCTGCAACTGGGCGGGCGCTGGGAGGAGGCGGAGGCGCAGCCGGTCCCGGAAGGCCTGGCCGGCGCCTGAGGCGGGGCCGCCCTGCGGCGCTCCGCCTCAGCCCGCCGCCCGCTGCCGCACCGCGACGCCCCAGCGGAAGACCTGGAACAGCGGCAGCAGGGACAGCACCAGCGCGGCGGCGAGCCAGAGCGGCGCCGCCGGGCTGCCGGCGCGGTCCTGCACCCAGCCGGCCAGCGGCGGCAGCCCGGCATGGCCGGCATAGAGCCAGAGGAAGAAGACTCCCATCCCGAGCGCCCGGTCCTCCGGCCGCAACGCCTGGGAGGGCAACGCCATGATGACGCCGACCGGCAGCCCCATCACCAGCCCGGAGCCGATCATCGCCAGGGCGGGCGGCCCGGTGCGCGTCGCCAGCGCCAGCAGGCAGGCCGTCCAGCCCAGCGCGGCGACGGTGAGCAGCGGCCCCGGCCGGCCCCAGCGCTGCGCCAGCATCCCGCCCGCCTGGGCCGAGGCCACGACCAGCCAGGTCGCCGCCCCGGTCAGCAGGCCGATCTCGGCCGGCCCGAGCCCGGCGGCGCCGAGATAGCTCGGCGCGAAGCCGACCATGATGGCGAAGGCGCCGTTGAGGATGCCCCAGAGCGCCCCGGCGATGCAGACCAGCGCCACGTCCAGGCGCGGAATCCGCCAGCTGCCCGCGGCGGCCGACCCGGCCCGCTCATTCGAATGCGGCCGGTAGGCGAGCAGCAGCAGCATGAGGGCCGCCAGCGCCAGCCCGGCGCCGGAGGCGATCACCGCCGGCCATCCCGCCGCCCCGGCCAGCCCGCCCAGCACCAGCACCGCCAAGCCGATGCCGATCGGGAAGGAGTTCATGAAGATCGCCATGGCCAGCACGATCTCCCGCCCGGCGAACCAGTCCGTCACCATCTTCGACAGCGGCACGCTGAGCAGCACCGCGCCGATGCCGGACAGCAGCCGCCCCGCGGCGAGCCCGGCGAAGCCGCCGGCCATGCTGCCGAGCACCGCCCCCGCCGCCATCAGCAGCAGCCCGGCGAGCGCCACCCGGCTGTCGCCGAAGCGGCGGCCGAGCGCGCCGGCCGGCAGGGCGATGAAGAGGCCGGGCAGGAAATAGAGGCCGATCAGCGTGCCGAGATCGGCATAGGACAGGCCGAGCTCGCCCACCAGCTGCGGCGAGGCGGCGGCCACCGATTGGAACTGGAAGCCGAGGCTGGTGCGCGCGGCGGTCAGGATGGCAAGGGCCCGCCAGCGATCTTCCATGGTTGCGACACCCCGGTCCGCGGTTGCGGGCCAGCCCATCATGCGCCGGACGCGTCGGCAATCCCGCAAGCCGCCCCGGCGTGACGCCGAAGGCGATCCATGGTGAGCTTGGCGCAAGAACCGATTGGAGGATTCCAGAAATGGCCAGCAGCCCCACCTCCGCCACGACGCTCGACGTCGCGGTCGTCGGCGTCGGCCTCGGCGGGCTCTATGCCCTGCACAGGCTGCGCGGGATGGGAATGACGGCGCGCGGCTACGAGGCCGGCAGCGGCATCGGCGGCACCTGGTTCTGGAACCGCTACCCCGGCGCCCGCTGCGACATCGAGAGCCTGGAGTATTCCTATTCCTTCTCCGAGGACTTGCAGAACGAGTGGCACTGGCCGGAGCGCTACGCGACGCAGCCGGTCATCCTCGAATACATCAACCATGTTGCCGACAGGTTCGACCTCCGCCGCGACATCCAGTTGAACACCCGCATCGCCGAGGCGCGGTTCGACGCGGCCGACCGGTGCTGGACGCTGCGCACAAAGGCGGGGGAGGAGATCCGGGCGCGCCATGTCATCATGGCGACCGGCAACCTTTCGACGCCGCGCGTGCCCGATTTCCAGGGGATCGAGGATTTCCAGGGCAAGTGGTACCACACCGGGCTCTGGCCGGCCGAGGGCGTGGACTTCACCGGCCAGACCGTCGGCGTGGTCGGCACCGGATCGACCGCCATCCAGATGATCCCGCGCATCGCCGCCCAGGCGAAGCACCTCTATGTCTTCCAGCGCACCGCGAATTTCAGCCTGCCCGCGCGCAACGCACCGATGGATGCGGCGACGGAAGCCGACCACCGCGCCCGCTACGCGGAGCGGCTGGTCGATGCGCGGCAGACCGCCTTCGGCGTCTCCGGCGTGCCGATCCCGGTGCAATCGGCGCTGGCGGTGCCCGAGGCGGAGCGGCGCGCCAACTACGAGGCGATGTGGGCGCGCGGCGGCACCATCCCGCTGCTGAACTGCTACAACGACTTCCTGGTGGACGAGCGCGCCAACGAGACGGCGGCCGAGTTCGTGCGGGAGAAGATCCGCGGCATCGTCAAGGACCCGCGGACGGCGGCGCTGCTGACGCCGAACGACCACCCGATCGGCTCGAAGCGGCTCTGCCTCGATACCGGCTACTACGAGACCTACAACCGCGGCAACGTCACCCTGGTCGATGTCCGCAGCGACCCGATCGAGCGGGTGACCCCGCGCGGCCTGCGCCTGACGGGCGGCACGGAATACGCGGTGGACAGCCTGGCCTTCGCCACCGGCTTCGACGCGATGACCGGCGCGCTGCGCGAGATCGACATCCGCGGCGCGGAGGGCCAGGCCCTGGCCGAGGCCTGGGAGGGCGGGCCGCTGACCTATCTCGGCCTGATGGTCGCCGGCTTCCCCAACCTGTTCATGGTGACCGGCCCCGGCAGCCCCGGCGTGAAGAGCCAGATGATCCATTCGATCGAGCAGCATGTGGACTGGATCGCCGATTGCCTGGCGCATCTGCGGGCCAAGGGGCTGGCGACCATCGCGCCGACCGAGCAGGCCCAGGCTGACTGGGTCGACCACGTCAACAAGGTGGCCGACCGCACGCTCTATCCGCGGGCGAATTCCTGGTATGTCGGCGCCAATGTTCCGGGCAAGCCGCGCGTGTTCATGCCCTATGTCGGCGGCGTGGCGGCCTATCGCCGCAAGTGCGACGAGGTGGCGGCCAAGGGCTATGCCGGCTTCGTGCTGGCGGACTGAACCCGCATGGATCTGCATCACGCGGAAGCCGATCTCGGCGAGGTCCGGCTGCACTACGTCACCGCGGGCGCGGGCCCGGCCGTGCTGCTGCTGCATGGCTGGCCGCAGAGCTGGCGGATGTGGGAGGCGATCATCCCTGGCCTCGCCGCGCGCCACCGGGTGGTGGCGCCGGACCTGCGGGGCCTGGGCGACAGCTCCCGCCCCGCAGGCGGCTACGACAAGAAGACCGTGTCGAACGACCTCTGGCGGCTGATGGCGGAGGTGCTGGGGGAGCGGCGCTTCTTCCTGGTCGGGCATGACTGGGGCGGGCCGACCGCCTTCTCCCTCGCGGCGCAGCACCGCGACGCCGTGCGGCGGATGGCGATCTTCGACGCGCCGGTGCCGGGCGATGGCTCCCCGGTCTTCCATGCCGGCCGCTGGCACCACGGCTTCCACTGGGAGGACGGGCTGGCCGAGGCGCTGACCGCGGGGCGGGAGGAGGTTTACCTGCGCTTCTTCTACCGCACCTTCGGCGGCAGGCCGGACTGCGTGCCGGAGGCGGCCCAGCGGGACTACATCCGCGCCTATAGCCAGCCCGGCGCCATGCATGCGGGGTTCGAGTACTACCGCGCCATGCGCCAGGACGTCGCCGACAACGAGGCGATGCTGGCCCGGGACGGCACGTTGCGCATGCCGGTGCTCTGCTACGGCGGCCCGCTCGGCCGCGGCCGGGGGCTGGGGGCGATCGAGTCCTGGCGCCGGGTGGCCGAGGACGTCCGCGGCGGCATCGCCGAGGGCTGCGGCCACTGGATCCCGGAGGAGCGGCCGGACTGGGTGACCGCGCAGCTGCTGGAATTCTTCGCCGGGGAGGCCGGCTGACCGGCCCTGGACGCCGGGCGGCGGCGCGGCCACTCTCGGCCCCATGCCGCCCCCCTGGACCGTCAGCTCCGAGACCGGCCGCCTGACCGAGGTGCTGGTCTGCGCGCCCGACCATTATCGCTGGATCCCGACCAACGCGATCGCCCGGCGGACCCTGGCGGCCGGTGGCCAGGCGGATCTGCAGGGGTTGCAGGCGCAGCACCGGGAACTGGTCGCGGCGCTGGAGCAGGGCGGGGCGCGGGTCCACCACCTGCCGCCCGAGCCGCACCTTCCCTACATGGCCTATACCCGCGACAGCGTGGTGGTGACCCATCGCGGCCCCGTCCTATGCCAGCTCGAGCGGCCGCAGCGGCGCGGCGAATATGCTCCCCTGATCGATTGGCATGCCGGGCAGGGCAGCGGCTTCTGGCGGAAATCCTCGGCCGGGACGCTGGAGGGGGGCGACATCCACGTCCTCCGCCCCGGCCTCGCCGTGATCGGCGCCAGCGGCGGCCGGACCGACGAGGCGGGCGCGGAACAGCTCGCCGGCTGGCTGCGGGCCGAGGGCTGGGAGGTGCGCATCGAGCCCTTCGACGAGCATTTCCTGCATCTGGACGTGCTGTTCTGCCTGGCCGCGCCCGGCCTGGCGGTGGCCTGCCTCGACGTCCTGCCGGAGGATTTCGTCACCTGGCTGCGGGACCGGGGCATCCGCTGCCTGCCCGTCCCCTACCGGGACATGATGCGGCTCGGCTGCAACCTGCTGTCCCTCGGCCGGGAACGGGTTATATCCGCGGCCGAGAGCCGCGACCTCAACGCCGCCCTGCGGGCCGAGGGGCTCACGGTGCTCGATCCCGCGCTCTCGCTCTTCACCGCCGGCGGCGGCGGACCGCATTGTCTCACCTGCCCCTTGAGCAGGGTGGAGGAAACCCCGTGAACACCATCGCCCCCCGCCCCGTCGACGCCGTCATCGCCGCCGTCCGGGAGTTCCTCGGCGACCGGCTCTCCACCGCCCAGGCGATCCGCGAGCAGCACAGCCGCGGCGAGGACCAGACCCCGCCGACCCTGCCCGACGCCGTCGCCTTCATCGAGACGACCGAGGAGGTCAGCCGCGTCCTCGCGCTCTGCCACCGGCACGAGGTCCCCGTGGTCGCCTTCGGCGCCGGGACCAGCCTCGAGGGCCACGTGAACCCGGTGCGGCGGGGGATCTCGCTCGACCTCTCCCGCATGACCGCGGTGCTCGAGGTCAACCCGGAGGACATGGACTGCCTGATCGAGCCCGGCGTCACCCGGCAGCAGCTTAACGACTTCCTGCGCGACCAGGGCATGTTCTTCCCCGTGGACCCCGGCAGCGTCTGCACCATCGGCGGCATGTGCGCGACGCGGGCCTCCGGCACCAATGCGGTGCGCTACGGCACGATCCGGGAGAACGTCCTCGGCCTCGAGGTCGTGCTGGCCGATGGCCGGGTCATCCAGACCGGCGGCAGGGCGCGGAAAGGCGCCAATGGCTACGACCTGACCCGGCTGTTCATCGGCTCCGAAGGCACGCTCGGCGTGATCACCAAGGTGCGGCTGCGGCTGCACGGGATCCCGGAGGCGATGTCCTCCGCCGTCTGCCAGTTCCCCGACCTGGAATCGGCGGTGAACACCACGATCGTCACCATGCAGTCCGGCATCCCCGTGGCGCGGATCGAGCTGATCGATGCCGACCAGATGGAAGCCTGCATCAAGTACTCGAAGCTGGAGGGCCTGCGCGCCACCCCGACGCTCTTCCTCGAATTCCACGGCACCCAGGCCGCGGTGAAGGAACAGGCCGAGGGCGTCGAGGCGATCGCCGCGGATTACGGCGGCGAGGGCTTCTCCTGGGCGACCGATACCGAGACGCGCACCAGGCTCTGGCAGGCGCGGCACGACGCCTATTGGGCCGGCATCGCCCTGATCCCGGGCTATCGCGGCATCACCACCGATGTCTGCGTCCCCATCAGCAAGCTGGCCGAGGCGATCCTCGGCGCCAAGGCGGACGCGGTGGCCTCCGGCTTCACCACCTGCATCGTCGGGCATGTCGGCGACGGCAATTTCCACCAGATCATCCTCTTCGACCCGAAGGACCCAACCGGGCTCGACCGCGCCTGGGAGCTCGACCGCAGGATCGTCGCGCGCGGCCTGGCGCTCGGCGGCACCTGCTCGGGCGAGCATGGCGTGGGCCTCGGCAAGCGCGAATTCCTGGAGGCCGAGCATGGCGCCGAGGCGCTGGCGGTGATGCGCGGCATCAAGGCCAGCCTGGATCCGAAGGGCATCCTCAACCCGGGCAAGATGTTCCGGAACTGAGCGGCGCGGCCCCGCGATCCCGAGGCTTGCGTGCCGTGGGTCGGGTGCCGCCGCGCCGCGGCTGCCAGACCTGGAACAAGAGATGAGGGGGCTGGGGAAAATACCGTCTCCCCGGCCTTCGTTTCCAGGTCGGATTTTCAAGAACAGTGGGGGAAACGTGCCGCGCTTCCGCGGCCCCGAGCTGCCGATATTGGCGCTCACCTTGGGGCATGTCTTCTCGAACGCCGTGCGCACCCTGCCGGCGATGGCGGCCGATGTCCTCTCGCGCGACCTCGGCCTGACGCCGGAGGCGCTGGCGGCGCTGACCGGTGCCTTCCCCGCCGCTTTCGCCCTGGCCATGGTGCCGGTCGGCGTCGGGCTCGACCGCTGGGGCGTCCGCCGCACCGCGCTGGTGCTGCTGGCGATCGGCGGCTTCGGCTGCGCCCTCGCGGCGCTGGCGGGCGGGCCGGCCGGGATGCTCGTCGCGCAATGCGTGCTCGGCATCGGCTGCGCCGGCGCGCTGATGTGCCCGATGACCTATGCGGCGCGGGCCATGGACGGGCACCGCTTCGCGCTCTGGTCCGGCATCATCCAGGCCTTCGGCAATTGCGGCATGCTGCTGAGCGCCTCGCCGCTCGCGCTGCTGGTCGAGGCCGAGGGCTGGCGGGCCGGGTTCTGGGCCTCGGGCGGACTGGCGCTGCTCGCCTTCGCCGCGGTGGCCGCCACGGTGCGGCAGCCGCCCCCGGTGCGGCAGGGGCACCGTTCGCTCTGGCAGGACACGCGGGAGATCCTGGCGATCGCCGCCTCCCCCCGGCTGCGCGCGCTGATGGTCATCGCCTTCGCCAGCTTCGCCGTGGTGCTCGGCGTGCGCGGGCTCTGGGGCGGGCCCTGGCTGATGGAGGCGAAGGGGCTGACCCGCGTGCAGGCCGGCAACGTGCTGCTGCTGGTGGCCGTGGCGCTGGTCGCCGGGCCGGCGCTGGCGGGGGTGGTGCAGCGCTGGGTCGGCCGTCCCGTGGCGCTGCTGGTCGGCAGCCATCTCGGCGTCGCCGGCCTGGTCTTCCTGATGGTCGGCGGCGGGCCGGGCGGCTGGCTCGCCGCGGCGCTCGGCCTGCCGGTGCTGCCGGCCGCCTTCGACGCCACGGTGATGGTCGCCTTCGGCCTGGTGATCTCCTTCCAGATCCTGGTCTTCGCCCAGGTCCGCGCCGCGGTGCCGCCGGACCAGACGGGGCGGGCGCTCTCGGCCAACAACATCGCCTTCTTCGGCGGGGCGGCGGTGCTGCAGGCGGTCTCCGGCTTCGCCGCGGGCTGGGGCGGGATCGGCGCGGCGCTCTCGACCTTCGCGGTGGCCCTCGTGGTCTGTTCGCTGGGCTTCCTTTGGCTGCGGCGCCGGGCGGGCGGCTGAGCCGGGGATGTGGCAGGGTGGCCCGGCCATGACGCTGACCGCCATCGCCCTGACCGCCCTGCATGCCGCGCTCTCGGCGGTGGTCACCGCGCATGTGCTGCTGCGCAAGCGCGAGGTCGGCAGCGCCATCGGCTGGATCGGCCTCGCCTGGCTGTCGCCCTTTCTCGGCAGCGCGATCTATGCCCTGTTCGGCGTCAACCGCGTCCGCCGCCGCGCCCGCACCCTGGGCCGGCCGGAGAGCGCGCGTGACGAGGCCCCGCACCCCGTTGCGGCGGGGGTGAGCCTGGCGGCGGTGCTCGACCGCAGCGGCCACCGGCTGACGCGGCGGGCGGCGGCGCCGGGCAATGCGATCCGCCTGCTGCGAAACGGCGACGAGGGCTATCCGCGCATGCTCGCCGCGATCGAGGCCGCCACCACCCGCATCGGCCTGTCCAGCTACATCTTCCGCGACGACGCCGCCGGCGCCCCCTTCATCGAGGCGCTGATCGGCGCGCATCGCCGCGGCGTCGACGTGCGCGTGGTGATCGACGGCATCGGCGGCGGTTATTTCCTTTCCCCGGCCTATCGCCGGCTGCGGCGGGCGGGGGTGCCGGCGGCGCGCTTCATGCACGCGCCGCTGCCCTGGGACATGCCCTTCCTGAACCTGCGCTCGCACAAGAAGATCCTGGTGGTGGACGACCGCATCGGCTTCACCGGCGGCCTGAACATCGGCGCCGAGAACCTGGTGCTGGGCGACCCGGCCGACCCGGTCCGCGACACGCATGTGGAACTGCAGGGCCCGGTGGTGCGGCAGCTGGCGGCCGCCTTCGATGCCGACTGGTGCTTCGCCAGCCGCGGCGAGCCCTGGCGCTTCGACGCGCCGGCGGGGCCCGGCCCCGGCGGGGCGACGGCGCGGGTCATCACCTCCGGCCCCGACCGCGACATCGAGAAGATCGAGGCGACGATGCTGCAGGCCGTGACCTGCGCCCGGCAATCGGTGCTGGTGATGACGCCCTATTTCCTGCCGGACGACAGGCTGGTCTCGGCGCTGGCGCTCGCCGCGCTGCGCGGGGTTGGCGTGGACCTGGTGGTGCCGGAGCGCAGCAACCACCGCCCCGTCGACTGGGCGATGCGGGCGCATGTCGCGCCGCTGCTGCAGGCGGGCTGCCGCATCTGGCTGAACCCGCCGCCCTTCGACCATTCGAAGCTGATGGTGGTGGACGGGGAGTGGAGCCTGGTCGGCAGCGCCAATTGGGACATGCGGAGCCTGCGGCTGAACTTCGAGCTGGACGTCGAGATCTACGACCGTGCGACGGCGGCGGCGATCACCGCGCGGATCGGCGCCGGGCGCGGGGCGCGGCTGACCAGCGAGGCGCTGGCGCGGCGGCCCTTGCCGGCGCGGCTGCGGGATGCGGCGATGCGCCTGGCCTTGCCCTACATCTGAAAGGAAGGTCGGGAAGGGAAACAGGTATTCCCTCCCCAAACCCCACCCTTCCCTTTCGTGGGTCGGGCGCCGCGGTGCGGCGAGTGCCGGACTCAGAGAAATAGAGGTGGGTCCAGGGAGGATACCTCCTCCCTGGCCTTATCCTTCTACCGGAACGCCGCCGGCAGCCAGAGCGACAGCGCCGGGATGTAGGTCACCAGCCCCAGCACGATCAGCATCGCCACGTAGAACGGCCCGCTATGCTTGGTCGCATCCCACATGCTCACCTTGCCGACGGCGCAGGCGACGAAGAGCGCCGGCCCGACCGGCGGGGTGATCAGCCCGATGCCGAGGTTGACGATCAGCACGATGCCGAACTGCACGGGGTCCATGCCCAGCGCCTTGACCACGGGCAGGAAGATCGGCGTGCCGATCATGATCAGCGGCGCCATGTCCATGAAGGTGCCGAGCACCAGCAGGATCACGTTGATCAGCAGCAGCGTCATGATCGGGTCTTCGGTGATCCCGCGCATGAAGGCGACGGTCTGCGCCGGCACCTGCAGCAGCGCCATCAGCCAGCCGAAGGCGGTCGCCGTGCCGATGATCAGCATGACCATCCCCGTGGTGCGCACCGCGCCGCCGACCGCCTCGCGGAAGCCGGTCCAGCCGAGGCTGCGATAGACCAGAACCGTCACCAGCAGGGCGTAGATGACGGCGACGCAGGCGGATTCGGTCGCGGTGAAGATGCCGCTGCGGACGCCGGCGAAGATGATGACGATCAGCATGAGGCCGGGGATGGCGCCGACCACCAGCCGCAGCAGCGCGATCCAGCCGGGGAAGGCTTCCCGCGGGTAGCCGCGCCGGATCGCGACCAGCCAGGCCACCACCATCAGCGTCAGCATCATCACGATGCCCGGGATGATGCCGGCGGTGAAGAGGTCCGCCACGCTGATCGCCCCGCCGGCGGCGATGACATAGAGGATCATGTTGTGGCTGGGCGGGATCAGCAGGTCGATCAGCGCCGCATTGGCGGTGATGTTGACGGCATATTCCGGCGCATAGCCGCGCGCCTTCATCTGCGGGATCATCACCCCGCCGACCGCGCTGGCATCGGCCACCGCCGAGCCGGAGACGCCGCCGAACAGCGTCGCGGCGACGATGTTCACCTGCCCCAGGCCCCCGCGGAGATGCCCGACCATGGCGGCGGCCAGCGCCACCAGCCTATCGGCGATCTGTCCCCGCAGCATCAGGTCGCCGGCGAAGACGAAGAAGGGGATCGCCAGCATGGAGAAGACGTTCATGCCGGAGGAGAGCTGCTGGAACACCACCACGGGCGGCAGGTCCATCCAGAAGACGGCGGCCAGCGTCGCGCCGCCGAGCGCGAAGGCGACCGGCGTGCCGATCAGCAGCAGCAGCGTGAAGCTGCCGAGCAGGACGGTGAGTTCCATCTGGTCCCGCTTCCTCAGGCGTCGGTCAGCAGCGTGTGTTCCGGCACGCCGGCCGGGGCCTCGCCGGTCACGGCATGCGCCAGCAGCCTCTCGAGCCCGAAGAGCGCGATCAGCACGCCGCCCATGACCAGCGGCAGGTACTCGACCGTCCCCGGCAGCCCGAGCGTCGGCAGCGTCGCGTCCCACACTTCCAGCGCGAGCTCGCCGCCATACCAGGCCATGGCGGCGCCGAAGAGGGTGACGACCAGGTCCGACAGCACGCGGAACAGCCGCGTCAGCGGCTCCGGCAGCACGTCCCGCAGCGTGTCGAAGCCCATGTGGAAGCCTTCCCGCACCCCCGCCGCGGCGGCGCCGAGGATCACCCAGGCGAGCAGCAGCAGGGCCGAGGCCTCCGCCCAGGAGGGCGTGTCGTTCAGCACGAAGCGGCCGAAGACGCCCCAGGCGACGATCAGCACCATCGCCACCATCGCCACGCCGGCGATGCCGATGGCGGCGCGGGCGACGATGTCGAGCGCGGCGGAGACGCCGCGGGCGAAGGGTTGCATGGCGGTCAGGCCGCCCGGATGCGCTCGACCAGCGCCTTCAGCTTGGCATCCTTGACGAACTGGTCGTAGACCGGCTGGGTCAGCTTCGCGTAGGCAGCCTTGTCGGCCTCGACGATCTGTGCCCCGCCGGCGGTGACCTTCGCCAGCGCCTCCTCCTCCATCGCCACCCAGAGCTTGCGCATGTGCGGCACGCTCTCCTTCGCCGCGGCGCGGATGATCTCCTGGTCGGGCTTGGCCAGCTTGTCGTAGCTGCGCTTGCTCATCGCCAGGATCTCGGGCGAGAGGCTGTGCTCGGTCTTCGTGTAGAACTTCGCCACCTCGAAGTGGCGGGAGGTGTAGTAGGTCGGCACGTTGTTCTCGGCGCCGTCGACCACGCCGGTCTGGATGGCGGAATAGACCTCCCCGAACGGGAGCGGCGTCGCGTTGGCGCCGAAGGCGCGCATCAGCGCCACCCACATGTCGGACTGCTGCACCCGGACCTTCAGGCCTTTCAGCTGGTCGGGCTCCTGCACCGCGCGGGGCTTGGTGTAGAAGCAGCGGGCGCCGCTGTCGTAGTAGGCCAGCGTGATCAGGCCGTGGGACGCGGTGTCCTTGCCGATGTCCTCGCCGATCGGCCCGTCCATCACCTTCTGCATGTGCGCGGTGTCGCGGAACAGGAAGGGCAGGCCGACCACCAGCGTGGCGGGGACGAGGTTGTTCAGCGGCGCGGTGTTGACGCGGGTGAAGTCGATGACGCCGAAGCGGGTCTGCTCCAGCGTGTCCTTCTCCTCGCCGAGCTGGCGGGAATGGAACATCTGGATCCTGATGCGGCCGCCGGTGCGCTCCTCGACCAGCCTGCCCATCAGCTTCACGCCCTCGATGGTCGGGTAGCCGTCGGGGTGGATGTCGGCGGCCCGCAGCGTGATGCCCTGCGCCGCGGCGCGGTCGGCGATCCAGGGGGCGGCGAGCGCGGTGCCCAGGATGGCGCGGCGCGATGCGGTGATAATGGTCATGGACTGTCTCCCTCCCTGCGGGGCGGTCTTGTGCCGCCCCGATCGTCACAAACTGCTATAGCAGATGGCAGAAAGCGCCGGAAGCGCCTGATGTTTGTTGGGCGGGCAAATCACCCCGGTCAGGCCCGGGCGCCTGACCGGGGTTTGCCCTTGGCTCACTCCGCCGCGGCGCGCTGCAGCATTCCCCAGCCCGCCAGCAGGTCGCGCAGCGCCGCCGCCGAGCCCGGCGGCAGCGGCCAGGCGGCCGGCGCGCGGGCGGCGCCGACATCGATGCCCGAGAGCGTCAGCGCCGCCTTCACCACGGCGACATTGGCGCCGTTCTGCTCCTCGGACCGCAGCGCCTCGAAGCCGTGGATCGCGGCGATCTCCGCATTCGCCCGGGCGAAGTCGCCGGCGCGCAGCGCCTGCAGGATCGCCACCGACCGCTCCGGCACCAGGTTGATCAGGCCCGAGGTGAAGCCCTGCGCGCCGAGCGCCGTCATCGGCGGCGCCCAGGGCTCGGCCAGGCCGCAGATGAAGGAGACATCCGCGCCGGCGCGGCGGATCGCCTGGGCCAGCACCATGACGTTCGGCGTCGCCCATTTGACGCCGACGACGCCCGGGACCCTGCACAGCGCCTCGATCGCCGGCAGCCCGATCCCGTCGTTCCGCAGGTACAGCACCACGGGCAGGCCGGCCGCGTCGGCGATCTTCGCGACGTAAGCCACCACGCCGCGCGGCGCGACGAAGGGGTCGGGCGGCTGGTGCACCATGATGGCGTCGGCGCCGTCCGCCCTGGCACGGCGGGCGAGCGCGGTCGCCTCCCCGATGCTGCGGCCGACGCCGGCGACCACCGCGGCGCGGCCGGCGACCAGCGCCGGGACCTCGGCCTGCATCCGCTCGGCCTCGGCGAAGGAGAGGCTGTAGAACTCCCCGGTATTGCCGTTGACGGTCAGCGCATCGACGCCGGCCGCGGCGGCGCGCGCGATGACGGGGGCGAGGCGCGGCGGGGCGATGCGGTCCTCGGCATCCATCGGCGTCACCAGGATGCCGGAGATGCCGGTCAGCGCGGCGCGGACGCGCTCGGGGGGAAGGGTCATGCGGGGCGTTTCCTCGTGCTGGGCAGCAGGCCGCCGACCTCGAGCGAGCGCAGCACGTGCGCCCGCATCCGGCCCTCGGCCGCATCCGGATCCTTCGCCTGCAGGGCCGAAAGGATCGCGGCATGTTCGCGGAGCGCGCGGGGCAGCTCCTTCGGGGTGGCGTTCAGCGCGCGGACGCGGCCGAAATGGTCATAGGCGCGCAGCGCCGCCAGCGAGCGGATCAGGAAGACGTTGTCGGTCGCCTTGTGGATCAGCGCGTGGAAGCGCTCGTTCGCCTCCGACACCAGCTCGGGCTTGCCCGCCGCGGTCGCGTCGCGCATCGCCTGTAGCTGGGCGTCCAGCGCAGCCAGCGCCGCATCGTCCGCCCGGGCGGCGGCGAGCGCCGCGGCGGCGCCTTCGAGGGCGGCGCGGATGCGGCCCATCTCGGCCTGCCGCTCGGGGCCGAATTCGGCCACCACCGTGCCGCGGCGCGGCAGGGTGACGACCATGCCGTCCTGTTCCAGCCGGCGCAGCGCCTCCCGCACCGGCTGGGCGGAGATGCCGAGCGCGGTGGCCAGGCTGCGTTCGGAGATGCGGCTGCCCGCGGGCAGGGCGCCCTGGACGATGGAGTCGCGCAGCCGGCGGTAGGCGCGCTCGGCCAGCGAGAGCGTATCCTCCTCGGCCAGCCTTTCGACCGGGTGGGGTGCGGCGGCACTCATGCAGTCTGCAATAGCAGATGGCAGTTGGGTTTGGAACCCACGCTGTCGTGGGAACCCCCCGCGCCGCGGATGGCTTATGCCCCAGGCATCAGGGGAGGCCGGCATGAGCGAGAATGGCGCGGGCGACCCGCCCGAGGCGGATGAGGGCTTCGTGCTCTGGGAAGGCTGGATGTTCGGCGCGGTGATGTTCGAGCCGGCGACCGAGTATGTCACGCTTTTCCCTCCCGCCAACGACAACGAGGGGGAGGCCTGAGGCCGCGATCGCCCGGGGCGCCTGCGCCGAGGGCGTGAATCGCCGGTCCCGATTATCGCCCCATCTTGCCCATCGGTCCGGTCCCGGCCAGCATCGCCCGATGCAGCATATCGCCGACGCCGCCGCCGCCCTGGCCGCGGGCCGCATCTCAGCCGCCAGCCTGGTCGACGCCGCGCTGGACCGCATCGCCGACCCCGCGGGCGAGGGAAAGCGCGCCTTCACCGCCGTGCATGCCGAGGCCGCCCGGGCCCAGGCCCGGGCGATGGACGCGCTGCGCCATGCCGGCCGGGCGCCGAGCCCCTGGGCCGGCATCCCCGTCACGGTGAAGGACCTGTTCGACGAGCATGGCCATCCCACGAGGGCGGGCTCCGCCGTGCTGCGGGACGCAGCCCCGGCGACCGCCGACGCACCTGCGGTGGCGCGGCTGCTGCGGCAGGGCTTCGTCGTCATCGGCCGCACCAACATGGTGGAATTCGCCTTCAGCGGGCTCGGGGTGAACCCGCATCACGGCACGCCGCTCAGCCCCTGGGACCGCGCCACGGGGCGGCTCTCGGGCGGCTCCTCCTCGGGCGCCGCGGTGGCCGCGGCCGACCACATGGGCTTCGGCGGGCTCGGCACCGATACCGGCGGATCCTGCCGGGTGCCGGCGGCGCTCTGCGGCGTGGTCGGCTTCAAGCCGACGGCGCGGCGGGTGCCGCTGGACGGCGTGCTGCCGCTGGCGCCCTCGCTCGATTCGGTCGGGCCGCTGGCCCGCAGCGTCGCCTGCTGCGCCCTGCTGGATGCGGTGATCAGCGGCGAGGACCTGCCGCAGCCGCTGTCTCACCGCGGAGTCGCCGGCCTCAGGCTCGGCCTGCCGCGCGGCACCTTCCTGACCGAGGACCAGGACGACGCCGTCGCCGCCGCCTTCCAGCGCGCGCTGGCGCGGCTTTCGGCGGCCGGCGCGCGGATCGAGCTGTTCGACATCCCGGAGCTGGCGGAGCTGCCCGTGGTGAATGCCGCCGGCGGCTTCGCCGCCAGCGAGGCCTGGGCCTGGCACCGCCGGCTGCTGGCGGACAAGGCGCATCACTACGACCCGCGCATCCTGGCCCGCATCCGGCGCGGGGAGCGCATGTCGGCCGCCGACTACATCGACCTGCTGGACCACCGCGCCCGGCTGATCGCGGCGGTGGCGAGGCGCACATCGGCCTTCGACGCGGTGCTGTCGCCGACCTGCCCCATCATCCCGCCGGCGATCGCCGAGGTGGAGGCGGAGCCGGCCTACAACCGCATCAACATGCTGCTGCTGCGGAATACTGCGGTGGGCAATTTCCTCGACCGCTGCAGCATCAGCCTCCCCATCCACCGCCCGGGCGAGGCGCCGGTCGGGCTGATGCTGACCGGCGAGGCGATGGCAGACAAGGCGCTGCTGGCGACGGCGCAGGCGGTGGAGGCGGCGCTGGCCGTGCATTGAAGCGGGGTGGTCGGGGACTCAGGCGGGCACGTCGCCCGCCAGCGTCACCCGGTGCATCACCCGGCGATGGCCGTGATAGTCGTTGACCGGGTTGTGCAGCACGCAGCGATTGTCCCAGAAGGCCAGCGCGCCCGGGGTCCAGGAGAAGCGGCAGGTGAATTCCGGCCGCACCTGATGCGCGTGCAGGAAGTCGAGCAGCGGCACGCTCTCGGCCACCGTCATCCCGGCGAAGCGCAGCGTGTGGCCGCCGTTCACGTAGAGCGCGCGGCGCCCGGTCTCGGGATGCGTCCGCACCACCGGGTGCTCGACCTCGTAGACCTGCTTGGCACCGGCGCGGGCGGTGTCCTTCAGCCGATCCTCCCGCGTCTTGGTCACGTCCGCCTTGGCGCTGCTGTTCACCGCGCGCAGCGGGTCGAGCAGGCGGCGCATCCCCGGCGACAGCGTCTCGTAGGCGGCGATGCCGCTGGCGAAGAGGGTATCGCCGCCGTAGGGCGGAACCTCGCGCGCGATCAGCATGGTCGCCATCGGCGGCCGGTCGAGATAGGCGGTGTCGCTGTGCCAGAGCCCGCCGAAATTCACCGTCTCGGTCTCCAGCTTCACCACCGGGATGACCTCCGGCGCCTCGGCCAGGCCCTTGATGAAGGGGTATTCCACCACCTCCCCGAAGCGTCGGGCGAAGGCGGCCAGCGCGGGCGCGTCCAGGTGCTGCTGGTCGCGGAAGAAGACCACGCCGTGCTCCAGCCAGATGCCGCGGAGTTGAGCGATGGTATGGTCGGGCAGGTCGGGGGAGAGGCGGATGCCGCCGATCTCGGCGCCCACCGCACCGGACAGCCGCCGCACCGTCAGCGGAAGCGCAAAGCCGTCCATCGGTTTTCTCCAACTGGTTCTCTCGCTTCGAATCCTAGCAATGCGCGCCAAGGCGAACAATGCACGCGAGCGTACCGGATTGCCCGGATGTAAGCGGGCTCACATCTCCTGTTGAGATGCGGTGCGGGATGCTGGCTTCGTCGTCCTGATGCCCCTGCGGGGGTTCGGACGGACGGCGTTCGGTGGTGGCTATTTCCCGGCAAGCCATCGCCAGACTGGTAGCCCTCGGGCCGCCGACGGGCCGGCTGGATTCGTCCGGTCGGCCCGCTTCTTTTTCAGCCGGCCCCGGCCTGCCGCGGCTTCGCCGGGACCTGCGCTTCCAGCAGCGCCAGCAGCCCTTCCAGCAATTGCGCCGGCGTCGGCGGGCAACCGGGGATCACCAGGTCCACCGGCACCGCCTCGCCGATCCCGCCGAGGACCGCGTAGCTGCCGCGGAAGACGCCGCCATCCACCGCGCAGTCGCCGGCGGCGACGATGAAGCAGGGCTCCGGCGTGCAGTCACGCGTCCGCAGCAGGGCTTCCTGCATGTTGCGCGTCAGCGGCCCGGTCACCAGCAGCACGTCGGCATGGCGGGGAGAGGCGACGAAGCGCAGCCCGAAGCGCTCGAGGTCGTAGACCACGTTCTGCAGCGCGTTGATCTCCAGCTCGCAGCCGTTGCAGCTGCCGCAATCGACCTGGCGGATCGAGAGGCTGCGGCCGAGCCGCGCCTGCGCGCTTTCCTCCAGCCGGTCGCGCAGCGCCTGCACCACGCCGTCCGGGACCAACGGCGCCGGATCGGTGACCGGCTTGCCGAACAGGCCGCGCGCGAGCTGCGGCCACAGCATGCGCTTCAGCGGCTGCATCACAGGTCCACCCCGCTGTAGGAACAGTTGAAGCTCTTGTTGCAGAGCGGGAAGTCGGCGACGATGTTGCCCTCGATCGCGGCTTCCAGCAGCGGCCATTGCAGCCAGGACGGGTCGCGCGGGAAAGCGGCCCGCACCAGCCCGCCATCGTCCAGCGCGACCCAGTGCAGGCAATCCCCGCGGAAGCCCTCGACCATCCCGATCCCTTCCCCGGCGCGCTGCGGCAGGGCGCGCTGCAACTCGCCTTCCGGCAGGGCGGCGAGCAGGGCGCGGACCAGGCGGATGGCTTCGCCGAGCTCGGCGATGCGGATGCGGACGCGGGCATCGACATCGCCCTGCGTCAGCACCGGCACCACCGGCGGCACCGTGTCGTAGGGCGCGTAGGGTGCCGCGGCGCGCGCATCGAAGCCGCGGCCGGAGGCACGGCCGACATGGCCCCCCGCGGCGAAGCGCGCGACCAGCGCGGGCGCGACGATGCCGGTGCCGACCACGCGGTCCTGCAGGCTGGCATGGCCCTCGTAGATCGAGACCAGCGCGGGGATCGCCGCCTCCACCACCTCGAGCGCCGCCAGGATCGCCGCGGCGCCGGCCGGCGTCAGATCGTCCGTGACGCCGCCGGGGACCACGCGGTCCATCATCAGCCGGTGGCCGAAGGCGGCGGCGCAGGCGCGCAGCACCGCCTCGCGCAGCGCTCCGGCCCGCGCGTGCGGGAAGGCGAAGGCGGCGTCGTTGCAGACGAAGCCCCAGTCGTTCAGGTGGTTGTGGAGCCGCTCCAGCTCGGCCATCACGCCGCGCAGCGCCGCGGCGCGGGGGGAGGGCTGCACCTCCAGCGCCTGCTCCACAGCCATCGAGAACGCCCATGCATGCGCGACGGTGGAATCGCCCGAGAGCCTGGCGCCGAATTTCGCGGCGACCCGCACCGGCTTGCCGAGCATCAGCCCGATATGCCCCTTGTGCAGGTAGCCCAGGCGCTCCTCCAGCCGCGCCACCGTCTCGCCCTGGACGTGGAAGCGGAAATGCCCGGGCTCGATGATGCCGGCATGCACCGGGCCGACCGGGATCTGGTGCACGCCCTCGCCCTCGACGGCCAGGAAGACCGGCTGCGGCACCGGATAGGGGGCGGGGCCCGGCCGGGTGGAGAGCGGCGCGATGCTGGGCCAGCGGCCGTGGTCGAGCCAGGGGCGGAGGTCGACCGCGCCCTCCGCGACATGGCCCCAGAGGTCGTGGATCATCCGCTCGAGGCGCACCGCGCCGGGCCGCGCCGGCGACAGCGCGGGGTAGCGGCCATCCGGCGCGGGGCAGGAGACGAGGTGCGGCGCGCCCTCCGCCCAGAGCGCCGCATGGACCATCCCGGGATCGGCCCAGAGCCCGAGCAGGTCGGTGCTGTCCTCCCGCGCCAGGTCCTCGGCCAGGGCGCCCCATTGCGGCCGGGTCAGCAGGAAGCGCGGGACGGGGCGGCAATCCTGCGGCGAGCCGCGGCGGAGCAGGTCGGGCAGGCTCATCCCGGGATCCTCGCGGCGGCGTCGAGCAGGGCGGCGAGCGGGGCCGGCAGCGCCGCGCCGAGGGCCAGGGCAAGGCCGAGATGCAGCCAGATCGGCCCGAGCGTGGTGCGCTCGGTCCAGGCCGGGGGCGCGTCGTCGCTGTCAGGCGTCGGGTCGCCGAGGCAGAGCGCCTGCATCATGTGGATCTTCGCCGCGGCCGCGGTCAGCAGGCCGATGCCGAGCGGCAGGATGAGCCACCAGCGGGTCGCCGCGGCCTCGACCAGCAGCAGGAATTCGCTGGCGAAGAGCGCGAAGGGCGGCAGCCCGGCGACGGCGGCGATGCCGAGCGCCAGCGCCCAGCCGAGCCCGGGATGCGAGGCGGCCAGGCCGCCGATGTCGGCGACCTTCTGCGAGCCCTTCAGCTGCGCCGCATGGCCGACGCCGAAGAAGACCGCCGACTTCGCCAGCGAATGGCCGAGCATGTGCAGCAGCCCCGCGAGGTTCGCGGTCGCCCCGCCGAGGCCGAAGGCGAGCGCCGCGAGGCCCATGTGCTCGATGCTGGACCAGGCGAAGAAGCGCCGCGCGTCCCGCCGGCGCCAGAGCGCGAAGGCGGCGAGGCCGAGCGAGGCGAGGCCGAAGGCGACCAGGAAGGGGCCCGGCGCGACGGCGTCGGGATGCGCGCCGACGATCGCCTTGGCGCGCAGCACCGCGTGCAGCGCCGCGTTCAGCAGCAGGCCGGACAGCACCGCGGAGATCGCGATCGGCCCCTCGGCCTCGGCGTCCGGCAGCCAGGAATGCAGCGGCACGAGGCCGGCCTTGGTGCCGTAGCCGACGAGGAGGAAGACGAAGGCGAGGTTCAGCACGCCCGGGTCGCAGCGCGCGGCGAGGCCGTGCAGCACGGTCCATGAGAGGCCGCTGTCGCCATGGCCGACGAAGGGCTGCGCCGCCAGGTAGAGGACGATGGTGCCGAACAGCGCCAGCGCGATGCCGACGCCGCAGAGGATGAAGAGCTTCCAGGCGGCCTCGATGGCGGGCGGCGTGCCGTGCACCGCGACGATCAGCACGCTGGCCAGCGTCGCGATCTCGATCGCCACCCACATGACGCCCATGTTGTCGGCCAGCAGCGCCAGGGCCTGGGCGCCCATGAAGACCTGGAAGGCGACGTGGTAGGCGCGCAGCCGCAGCAGGTCGAAGCGCTCCGCCGCGATGGCGCCGAGCGAGAAGACCGCGGTGGTCAGGCCGACTAGGAAGGACAGCACCACCAACGGCAGGTTCAGCGCATCGACATGCGTCCAGCCCTGGGTGCCGCCGGGATGCCAGAGCAGCAGCAGCGAGAGCACGAAGCCGGCGGCGGAGACGGCGATGTTGGCGAGCGCCGCGGGCCGCTCCCGCGGCAGCGCCACCAGCAGCAGCGCCCCCACCCAGGGCAGGAAGACCAGCGCCCAAGGCAGCGGGAAGCCGGCGGGCATCAGGGGCTTTCCCCGCGGTGGCGCTCGAGGAAGCCGATGTCGACGGTGTCGAAGCGTTCGCGGATCTGGAAGACGAAGACGCCGCCGACCACCAGCAGCATCATCACCAGCGCGGCGGTGGAGAGCTCCACCACCAGCGGCATGCCGGCGACGCCGACCGCGGCCAGGATCAGCCCGTTCTCCAGCGTCATCAGCCCGACCACCTGCAGGATGGCATTGCGCCGGGTGATCATCATCAGCATCCCGAGCAGCACGACGGACAGCGCCAGCGCCAGGTCCTCCCGCGCAATGGCGCGGACGCCGGCGGTGATCGGCAGCACCACCAGGATGGCCAGCGCCACCAGCGCCACGCCGGCGATCATGCTGGGCCCGACGCCGAGCGCGGTCTCCACCGTGCGGTGCAGGTCGAGCCGGCGCAGCAGGTGGCGGAGCGCCAGCGGGATCAGCACCGCCTTGGCGGCGAAGGCGATCAGCGCCGTTAGGAAGAGCTGCGGCGCATCCTGCACCACGCCCTGCCAGGCGGCGGCGGCGGCCAGGATGCCGCCCTGCATCGCCAGCGCGTTGATCACCGCGCCGACCCGGCGCTGGTAGAGCAGCATGAAGGACAGCAGCAGCATCCCCCCGCCGAGGAGATGCGCGACGTCGTAGGGGAGCTGGCCGAAGGTCATTGTGTCATGCCCCCAAGCGGCGGGCGGGCGCATCCGCGCCCTGGCCTTCCGCGCGACTGCGCGCGGGCCGCAGAACCGGCCTCGGCGCGCGAAGGCGCGCGCCGTCCGCGTTCTGGCCCTGCCGCCGGCACCATCACGCCAGCCCCGTCGAGACGAAGAGCAGCGCCGCCGCCAGCAGCGCCAGCAGCAGCGCGGCGCCGAGGAACTCCGGCACGCGGAAGACCCGCATCTTGGCGATCGCGCTCTCGAAGCCCGCCAGGCCGAGGCACATCGCGCCCATCTTCGCCAGCCAGGCGACCAGCCCGGCCGCCCAGGCCAGCGGGCCGCTCGCCTCCGGCGCCGCGCCGAAGGGCAGGAAGACGGCGACCAGCAGCGACAGCCACAATGTCAGCCTCAGCGCCGACTGGTATTCCCACAAGGCCAGGTGCCGGCCGCTGCTCTCGAGCAGCATCGCCTCGTGCACCATGGTCAGCTCCAGGTGGGTCGCCGGGTTGTCCACGGGGATGCGGGCATTCTCGGCGACGGCGACCGCCAGCATCGCCATCGCCGCCAGGGCGAGCGAAACGCGCAGGCCGAGCGCGCCGTCGCGGATGGTGGTGGCGATCAGGTCGAGGTTGGTGGTCCCGGCGAGGATCGCGAAGGTCAGCACGCAGAGCAGCAGGGCCGGCTCGGCGAAAACCGCGAAGCTCATCTCCCGCGCCGCGCCGAGCCCGCCGAAGGCAGTGCCGACATCCATCCCGGCGAGTGCCAGCGCCATCCGGGCGAAGGCCAGCAGCCCGGCCAGCAGGATCAGGTCCGACAAGGGCGCGAAGGCCATGCCCCGCGCGAAGCTCGGCACCAGGGCGATCGCCACCAGGCAGGCGGCGAAGCCGGCATAGGGCGCGGCCTCCGAGACGAGGGAGGCGTTCTCCGCCAGCACCGGCGTCTTGCGCAGCAGCTTGTCGAGGTCGCGCGCCGGCTGCAGCGGGGAGGCGCCCCGCCTGCCCATCATCCGTGCCTTCAGCCAGCGCGTCACGCCGACCACCAGCGGCGCGGCGGCCAGCATCAGCGCGAGGTGCAGCACCTGGGTCAGGATGGCACCGAAGGTCTCCACCTCAGCCCGCCTCCAGCCAGGCCAGCAGGGCGAGCAGCCCGACCAGGGCGGCGAAGCTGAGCGAGAGGCATTGCCGTATCGTCAGGTCGCGCAGCCGTTCCGCCTGGGCGGCGATGCGGTCGCGCAGCGCCGCGGCGGGGGCGATCAGCAGCGGGCCGGAGGGATCCTCGAAGCTGCTGGCATAGTGGCCGGGGCGGGTTTCGCCGGGGCGCGGCATCTCGACGCTCTCGCGCGCGCGCAGCAGGTTCTCCCCCAGCATCCGGCGCAGCGGCTGGGCGATGCCGCCGGCGGAAGGCTGGGCCAGCGGGTCGCCGAAGGGGCCGAAGGGCCCGTCGATGAAGCCGCAATTCCAGACCGGGCCGCGCTGGGTGGCATTGGGCGACCGCCGCCGGACCAGCAGCGCCACGCCGAGGAAGGCGACGGCCAGCAGCAGGGCGACGGCAAGCGGGGCATAGCCCGCGGCGCCCTCGCCCGCGGTCAGCCAGGCGCCGCGCGCCGGGGCCTCGGCCGGGCGGCCGGTCAGCACCCGCAGCGCCGGCGCGGCGAGGCCGAGCAGCACCCCGGGGAAGAGGCCGAGGAGCAGGGTGAGCGCGGTCGGCAGCAGCAGGGCGCCGCGCTCGATGGCGGAGACCTCCTCGGCGCCGGCGCCGCGCGGGCTGCGCGGACGGCCGAGGAAGACCAGGCCGAACAGGCGCAGCATGGCCGCCGCGGCCAGCGCCGCCGCCATGGCGGCGATCGCCGCGGCGGCGGCGGTGATGACCTGGAAGCCGATGTCGCTGACCCGCCAGCCCGCCAGCAGCGACTGCAGCAGCAGCCATTCCGAGGCGAAGCCCGAGAGCGGCGGCAGGGAAGCGGCGGCGGCGGCCCCGACCAGGGCGCAGCCGGCGGTGACCGGCATGGCATGGATCAGCCCGCCGAGCCGGTCGAGCCTGCGGCTGCCCGCGCCGTGCAGCACGGCCCCCGCGACGAGGAAGAGCAGGGTCTTGAAGACGCCGTGGTTCAGCGCGTGCAGCAGCGCCGCGCCGGCGGCCAGCGCCGCCAGCGGGCCGAGGTCGGCCCCGCGGAAGGCCAGCGCCAGGCCGAGGCCGAGCACGACGAAGCCGATGTTCTCGATGGTCGAGCAGGCCAGCAGGGTCTTGCTGTCGTCCTCGAGGTTGGCCCGCAGCGCGCCGAGCAGCGCCGACCCCGCGCCCAGCACCAGCAGCGGGATGCCCCACCAGGACGGCTGCGCCGGGCCGCAGAGGTCGAGCAGCAGCCGCGCCAGCACGTAGACCGCGACCTTGGTCATGGCGCCCGACATCAGCGCCGAAACGTGGCTCGGCGCCGCCGGATGGGCCAGCGGCAGCCAGGCATGGAAGGGCACGAGGCCGGCCTTGGCCCCGGCCCCGGCCAGGGCCAGGGCCAGGACGGCGGCCGCGCCCCAGCCCTCGGGCGGCGCGGCGCGCATCGCCTCGAAGGTGATGCCGCCGGCATTGCCGGCGAGCAGGCCGAAGGCCGGCACCAGGCAGCCGCCGGCCAGCACCGCGAAGATCAGGTAGAGCCGCGCCGCCGCCCGGTTCTCCGGCTTTTCGTGGTCGGCCGCGACCAGCGCCCAGGACACCAGCGACATGAGCTCGAAGCCCAGCAGCA
Organism: Dankookia rubra; assembly: GCF_004355005.1. GTDB lineage: Bacteria > Pseudomonadota > Alphaproteobacteria > Acetobacterales > Acetobacteraceae > Paracraurococcus > Paracraurococcus ruber_A. The sequence continues at coordinate 9,707 of NZ_SMSJ01000050.1, read as the reverse complement.
GGACGAAGGCGTCGGTGGCGGCGAGGGTCAGCGCCATGCCGGCGAGGAAGAGCGGGAAGGGCGGCAGCGTCCGCGCCGGGCCGGGGGGGTGGCCGAGGGCGAAGAACGAGGCGCAGGCACCGGTGACGCCGAGCAGCAGCAGGAACCAGGCGGACAGCCCGTCGAGCCCGAGCCGCGCTGCCGCCCAGGGCGGGCCGAAGGGCAGGACCAGCGGCTCGGCCGGGGCGCCGGCGAGCAGGGCGGTGAGCGCCACCGCAACAAACCCGAGTGCCACGATCAGGCATCCGCCGTGGACGAGCCGCCCCGCCTGGCGGTGGCGGCCCAGCGGCACCGCCAGGGCACCGAGCAGGACCAGGACCCCGAGGCAGAGGGCTAGCGCCGTCAGCACGGCGACGGGAGGCGGGCTTTCACGGGACCGAGTGTAGCCGCCGGCCCCGAGCGGCGCGAGGGCCACAGACGCGTACCGAGTCGAAACACACCCTTAACTTTCCAGCACCGAGAGTTTAGGTACGCGCCTGCGGCTCCCGCTTGGGGGCGCCAGGGAGAATTTCGCTACCATGGACCGTCGCGGTTTCATCGCCGGCGGGACCCTTCTCGGGTCCGCCGCGCTGGCTACGCCCGCTCTTGCCCAGGGCACGCTGCCGGAGATCCGCTGGCGCTGCGCTTCCTCCTTCCCCAAGTCGCTCGACACCATCTACGGCGCCGGCGAGCACGTGGCGAAGCGGGTCGCGGCGCTGACGGACGGGAAATTCCAGATCCGCGTCTTCGCCGCCGGCGAGCTGGTGCCGGGCCTGGCGGTCGCGGATGCGGTGCAGGGCGGCACGGTGGAATGCGCCCATACCGCCAGCTACTACTTCGTCGGCAAGGACCCGACCTTCGCCTTCGACGGCGCCATTCCCTTCGGGATGAACATGCGCCAGACCAGCGCCTGGCTGAATGCCGGTGGCGGGCGCGAGCTGCTGCGCGACTTCTTCGCCGGCTACAGCATGGTCTCGCTGCCCGCCGGCAACACCGGCGCGCAGATGGGCGGCTGGTTCCGCAAGGAGATCCGCACCGTCCAGGACCTGAACGGGCTGAAGATGCGGATCGGCGGCTTCGCCGGGAACGTGCTGCAGAAGCTCGGCGTGGTGCCGCAGCAGATCGCCGGCGGCGACATCTACCCCTCGCTGGAGAAGGGGACGATCGATGCCGCGGAATGGGTTGGCCCCTATGACGACGAGAAGCTCGGCTTCCAGCGCGTCGCGCCCTTCTACTACTACCCCGGCTGGTGGGAGGGCGCGCTGAACCTGTCCTTCTACGTCGGCAAGTCGAAGTGGGAGGAACTGCCGCAGCAGTACAAGGACGCGCTCGAGAGCGCCTGCCGCGACAGCACGATCGAGACCATGGCGAAGTACGACGTGCAGAACCCGCAGGCGCTGCGCCGGCTGGTTGCGGCCGGCACCCAGCTTCGCCCCTTCCCGCGGGAGGTAATGCAGGCCTGCTACAAGGCAGCCTTCGAGCTCTACGACGAGACCGCGGCGAAGAACGAGAATTTCCGTAAGGTCTACGAACCGTGGAAGGCCTTCCGCGACAGCCAGTTCCAATGGTTCCGGGTTGCCGAGAGCACATTCGACAATTTCGTTTACTTCATGCACGCTCAGGAACAGCAACAGCGCCGCTGAGACGCTGGTCCGGTGCTGCCCCCGCCGCGGCGGGGGCGGGCCACAGGGAGGTTAGGTCTAAAGATGGGTCCCCTGCTCGCCTTCAGTCGCGGCGTGGACAGGCTGAACGCCGCGATCGGCAAGCTGGCCGACTGGGCGGTCCTGCTTGCCTGCGCGATCAGCGCCGGCAACGCCTTCGTCCGCTACGGCATCTCCTACTCCTCCAACGCCTGGCTGGAGGTGCAGTGGTACCTCTTCGGCGCCACGGTGATGCTGGGGGCGTCCTACACGCTGTTCCGCAATGAGCACGTGCGGGTCGACATCCTCTACAGCAACATCTCGGAGCGCGCCCGGCTCTGGGTCGATGTCTTCGGCTTCATCTGCTTCATGCTGCCGGCGGTGACCCTGCTGGCCTGGATGACCTGGCCCTTCTTCGTCGACAGCTTCGTCCGCAGCGAGGGCTCGCCCAATGCCGGCGGCCTGCTGCGCTGGCCGGTGAAGATCCTGCTGCCGGTCGGCTTCTTCCTGCTGTCGCTGCAGGGGCTGTCGGAGCTGATCAAGCGCATCGCCCTGCTGCGCGGGGTGCAGCCGGATGCCGAGGTGGTGGTCGAATACCACCGGCCCGAGCAATGATCAGGACCACCGACCGCATCATGGTTTGGCGGGCCGATCGACGGCTCCGGGCTTCGCCGCCCGCCGCCGATCGGACCTCGCCCGCCACCGCCCGCCAGGACGCCCCCGCCCAATGACCATCGACATGGACGTGATGGCGCCGCTGATGTTCGGCGGCCTCGTGCTCTTCCTCCTGCTCGGCTTCCCCGTGGCCTTCAGCCTCTCGGCGGTCGGACTGTTCTTCGGCTTCATCTCGATCGAGCTGGGCTTCTTCACCAGCGCCTATCTCGGCAACCTGCCGCTCAGGGTCTTCGGCATCGTCCAAAACGACCTGCTGCTGTCGATCCCCTTCTTCACCCTGATGGGCGCGATCCTGGAACGCTGCGGCCTGGCGGAGGACCTGCTCGAGGGCACCGGGCAGCTCTTCGGCAAGGTCCCGGGCGGGCTCGCCTATGCCGTCATCCTGGTCGGCGCCGTGCTCGGCGCAATCACCGGCACGGTCGCCGCCTCGGTCATCGCCATGGGCATGATCAGCCTGCCGATCATGATGAAGTACGGCTACGACATGCGGATCGCCACCGGCGTGATCGCGGCCTCGGGCACCATCACCCAGGTCATCCCGCCTTCGCTGGTGCTGATCGTGCTCGGCGACCAGCTCGGCAAGTCGGTCGGCGACATGTATGCCGGCGCCATCGGCCCCAGCATCCTGCAGATCCTGCTGTTCATCGCCTTCATCATCGGCGTCGCCATCTTCGCCCCGCACAAGGTCCCGCCCCTGCCGGACGAGGCGCTGACGATGCGCGGCTGGCCGCTGTACTGGAAGGTGGCCAAGGGCATGGTGCCCTCCATCGTGCTGATCTTCCTCGTGCTCGGCACCATCTTCATGGGCCTCGCCACGCCGACCGAGGCGGGCGCCATGGGCGCGGTCGGCGCGGTCGGGCTGGCCATCGCCAACAACCGCTTCTCCTGGGACCTGCTCTGGCAGGCGACCCAGAACACCATGCGCATCACCGCCATGGTCATCTTCATCCTGATCGGCGCGACCGTGTTCTCCCTGGTCTTCCAGGGCGTCGACGGCTCGATCTGGATCGAGCACCTGATGTCGAAGCTGCCGGGCGGGCAGACCGGCTTCCTGATCTTCAGCCAGATCTTCATCTTCCTGCTGGCCTTCTTCCTCGACTTCTTCGAGATCGCCTTCATCATCATCCCGCTGCTGGCCCCGGTCGCGGCCAAGCTCGGCATCGACCTGGTCTGGTTCGGCGTGCTGATCTGCGTGAACATGCAGACCAGCTTCATGCACCCGCCCTTCGGCTTCGCGCTGTTCTACCTCCGCGGCATCGCGCCGAAGGAGGTCCGCAGCAGCGACATCTACTGGGGCGCCATCCCCTGGGTCGTGCTGCAGCTGATCCTGGTGGCGATCGTCATCTTCTGGCCTGAGAGCGTGACCTACTGGATCGACAAGGGCACCGGCGTCGACCCGAGCACCGTCCGCATCGAGGTGCCGCTGCCCGACCTGCCGGAGGACGACGCGCCACCCGTCTTCAAGTAGCGCCGTCGTCCGGCAGGGCGGTCCGATCCCGCCCTGAACGGTTCCCGCTTCGGCACGTTGGCATCCCGGGCGGCGGGCGTGTCCCGCCGGCCGCCCCCTCGTGCCAAAGGGAAGGGAATCATCATGGATCGCAGATGGGGAATCGCCTTCGTGCTGCTGGGCCTGGCCGGCTGCGCGGAAACCCAGCGTGGCGCCGACACGGTCGCCGCCGCCGCCGCCGCGCAGGTCAATCCCACCCTCTCCACCAGCGACGCCAGCTTCATGACAACGGCCGGGCGCGGCGGCATCGCCGAGGTGCAGATGGCCCAGCTCGCCGAGCGCAACGGCCGGTCCCCCGCGGTGAAGCGCTTCGCCCGCAGGATGATCGAGGACCACGGCGCGGCCAACCAGGCCATGGCGGAGCTGGCCCGGCGCAAGCAGACCTCGCCGCCCGAGACCATGGGGGCCGGCCAGCAGCAGACCTATGACCGGCTGGCGGCGCTGCAGGGCCGGGCCTTCGACCGCGCCTATGCCGAGGCCATGGTGGCCGACCACCAGGAAGACCTGCAGCTCTTCCGCACCGAAGCCGCGGAAGGCACCGACCCCGAGGTGAAGGCGATGGCCGCGCGCCACGTGCCGATGCTGCAGGAGCACCTGCGCATGGCCCAGGCGCTGCCGCGGAAGTAGCCGCCGAAGCCGTGCCGGGGGCTGGCCCCGGCGCGGCGGGCGCTCAGCGCGGGTCGACCGGGGTCGGCATCGGGCAGGCGGCCTCGATCGCCTCCGCCGCCGCCAGGGCCAGGTCCTCGCGCCAGCGCGGCGCCACCACCTGCACGCCCATCGGCAGGCCATCGACCAGGCCGGTCGGCACCGCGACGCTCGGCAGGCCGAGATGCACCGTCGGGAACAAGGGCCCCTGCGCCCTGAACACCCGGGCGAAGTCGGTCTCGTCCAATCCCTGTTCGAAGGGCGGCTCGGCCGAGACCGGGACCAGCAGCAGCGGCCAGTCCCGCATCCAGCCGGCCCAGGCGCGCTGGTGCGTCGCCTTGGCCGCCAGCAGCCGCATCCATTCGGGCAGGGTCGGCTCCGGCGTCCCCGCCATGTTGGCGAAGATCGCGCGGGCCCTGGCATCGGCGAGCGTCTCGAAGCCCTCCCGCATGAAGACCATCGCCTCGGCATGGATGAAGGCGTTCCAGTCCTCGGCCACCGCGGCGAAGCCGGGCGGCGCCGCCTCCTCCACCAGGTAGCCGGCGCGGGCCAGCGCCTGGCCGGCGGCGGCGACCGCGGCGGCGACCGCCGGGTGCACGCCCGTCCCCATCGGGTCCGGGCAGAGCGCGACGCGGAGCGGCCCGGGCAGGGCCGGCCCTTCCAGCGGCACCGGCGCCTGCCAGGGGTCGCGCCAGTCGGGCGCGGCCATCGCCGCCAGCGCCAGCCGCAGGTCGCCGACCCGCCGCGCCAGCGGCCCCTGGGTCGAGAGGATCTGGGCCGAGAGCGGGCGTTCCGCCCTGGCCCCCGGATTGAAGGCCGGGATGCGGCCGAGCGATGGCCGCAGCCCCGCCACCCCGCAGGCATAGGCGGGGTAGCGGACCGACCCGCCGATGTCGTTGCCATGCGCGACGGCGCCGATCCCGGCCGCCACGGCCGCGGCGGCGCCGCCCGAGGAGCCGCCCGGGGTATGCCCGGCATTCCAGGGGTTCAGGGTCTTGCCGTGCAGGTCGTTGTCGGTGAACCAGCGCCAGGAAAAGGCCGGGGTATTGGTCCGGCCGAGGATGACGGCGCCGGCGCGGCGCAGGTTGCCGACCACGGCGCTGTCCTCGGGCGCGATCGCGTCCTTGAAGGCGACCACGCCGTTGGTGGTGGCGCGGCCGGCCATGTCGGCATTCACCTTCACCGTGACCGGCACGCCGTGCAGCGGGCCGAGCGCGTCGCCGCGGGCCCGCGCCGCGTCCGCCGCATCCGCGGCCTCGAGGGCAAGCTCCGGCAGCGGGTCCACCACCGCGTTGATCGCCGGGTTCACCGCTGCCATGCGGGCCAGCGCGGCCTCCGTCGCCTCGCGCGCCGAAAGGGCGCCGAGCCGGATGGCGCGGGCGATGTCGGCGGCGTCCCAGCGCCAGGTCTCGGGGGGGAGGTGCTGCATCGGGGGGCGGGTCCTTCGCCTGCTGATCCCGCCCAGCCTGCGGCAGGTCGGCCGGGAGGGAAACCTCCCCCCGGCCCGGCCGCCCCTTCGCTTTGGGTCAGCCGAGGATGAAGTCGCCCGCCGCCAGCAGCGGCGCGCCGCGCAGGGTGATCGACATGTCGGCGCTGCTGTCGCCGTCGACGTCGACGCGCAGCGTGCCGGAGCCGTCGCCCCATTCCCAGATGCCCCAGGCCTTCACCGGGCCATCGGGGTCGATCCCCGCCCAGTGCAGTGCGGCGGGACGCTCCGCGCCGACCAGGGCGACGTCCGAAAGGTCGATCCGGTCGCCGGCCTGCCAGTCCAGCGTGACGGGCGCGTATTTCGGGCTGTCGGCGACGGCGTTGAAATCCCAGACCCGGCCGCCCCCGGCCGGGTCGCCGCCCCCCGTGTTGCCCGGGCCGGAATCGCCCGGGCCGGCGACGCCCGCCCCGCCGGCCAGCGTCGCGACCGTGCCCGCCATGATGTCCGCCAGGCGCCCGGCGACCGCGTAGCTGTCCCAGTAGCCGATATGCCCGTTGGGCGGGTAGCCGGGCCCGTCCATCGCCAGGCCCTGCAGCGCGCCGGGGTCGAAGCGGGCATTGAAGCCCGGATCGGCCGAGAGCCGCGCCATCCCCGCCTGGATCGCCTCCGGGCTGCCGGAGGCGGTGAAGGGATAATCGACATAGGTGAACTCGTAGGGCGTGGTCGCCGCGCCCTGGCCGAGCGCGTCCCGCACCAGCGCCGCATCCGCCTGCACCGCGGCGACCCACCGGTCGGTCGTCACGTCCGGCGTATTGCCGTCGTACTCGTTGTGCATCCAGAGGGTGATGGTGGGATTGTCGCGGATATCGGCCGACTGGTTGCCGATGAAGGTGAGCAGGCCCTGCTGCTCCCCGTCGCGCGGCCAGTCGAGGAAGCCGGTCGCCGAATACATGGTGCTGGTGTCGGTGTCGTATTCCGCCAGCAGGTGGATGTCGGTCCCCGGAACCCTGGCTTCGAGCTGCTGCTCGAGGCTGGCGGCGGCGCCGAAGGCGGTGAAGAGCAAGGCATTGCTCTGCCCGCGGATGAGTAGGTTGATGTCCGTCGCCATGCCGGCCTTCCGTGCTGCGCCCGCTGCCGGGCTGGGTTCACCACGGAAACTTAAGTACGGTTTGAAAAGCTAAAAGAACATTTCTGCTTGATGCGGGGGCGGAAAGCCTCAGCCCGGCAGCCCGCGCTTCCAGGTGATGACCAGCACGTCGCGGCAGGAGGGCAGCGCCGGATCCAGCGGCGCCACCGGCGTCACCCCGTGCATCACCCGCGCATCCTCGATGAAGGCGGCATCGAGCCGGTCGAGCAGGGTGAAGCGGGCGAGCTCGCCGCCGGCGTCGTCGGTGATCAGCGTCTCGCCGCCCGCCAGGTTGGTGCGGGCGATCATGCCGATCAGCACGTAGTCGACGCCGTCGTGGTGGGCGCCCTCGGGCGTCGGGAAGCCGGGGGCGCCGGCCACGGCCTCGATGCGGAACTGGTGCACCTCGACGAACCAGTCGGTCCCCGGGCTGCGCGCATCGGCGACGGCACGGCCGAGGTCGAGCAGCCTCTGCAAGGGCGCGCCGGCGGCGACCGCATCCTCCATCGGGCCGAACCAGCGTTCGACGCCGCCATTCAGCGTGTTGTGGACCACCGCCTGGAAATGCGGCCGGTGCGGGCCGCGGAGATGGCCGGGCCGGCCGGCGCGGGCGGCGAAATTGGCGATCCGCCGCCGCCGGTAGCGGCCGCCATCGGCCATGAAGCCGTCGGTCTCGAGCCGCTCCCAGCTCGCGGCGAAGTCGTCGAGCGCGGCGGCCGGCAGGGCCAGCCGCGCCGTCATCGCGGCGCCCGGCACCAGGGCGTAGCCGTGCTCGGTGATCGCCTGCAGCAGCGGGTCGCCGGCGGGCAGGGAAAGGGCTGCGCTCATTCCGCCTCGCCGATCGCCGGCGCCTCCCGGGTGCGGCCGGCGAGGACTTCCGCGACGTGGCGCACCTTCACCGGCGTGCCCTCCCGCTTCAGCCGCCCGGCCATGTTCAGCAGGCAGCCCATGTCGCCGGCCAGCAGCGTGTCGGCGCCGGTCGAGGCGATGGACTTGGTCTTGTCGGTCACCATCCGGGTCGAGATGTCCGGGTACTTCACGCAGAAGGTGCCGCCGAAGCCGCAGCAGATCTCGGCATCCGGCATCTCCTTCAGGGTCACGCCCGGCATCCCGGCCAGGAGCTTGCGCGGCTGCGCCTTGACGCCGAGCTCGCGCAGGCCGGAGCAGCTGTCGTGGTAGGTGACGACGCCGTCGAAGGCGGCCTTGACGCTCTCGACCCCGAGCACGTCGGTGAGGAACGACACCAGCTCGAAGGTCTTGGCGGCCAGCGCCTCCGACCTGCCGCGGTAGTGCGGGTCGTCGTCGAAGAGGCCGGGATAGTGGTGCGAGATCTGCCCGCCGCAGGACCCCGACGGCACCACGGTATAGTCGTAGGGCAGGAAGGCATCGACCACGGCGCGGGCGAGGTCCTTCGCGGTGGCGCGGTCGCCGGTGTTGTAGGCGGGCTGGCCGCAGCAGGTCTGGGCGTCCGGCACCTCGACCAGGCAGCCGGCATCCTCCAGCAGCTTGATGGCCGAGAAACCCACATTCGGCCGGTAGAGGTCGACGAGGCAGGTGACGAAGAGCGCGACGCGCGGCCGGGTCTGGAGCATGGGGCAATCTAGGTGCGGGGGGGTGGCGGAAGGAAGGCCGTGGGACCGGTATTCTCCCCGGACCCCTCATCTATTTCTGCGCACAGGCACCCTCCGCGTGGCGAGCGCCGACTCCCAGAAGGGAAGGGTGGGGTCCGGGGCGGGAATACCTGTTTTCCTCCCCGGCCTTACTCCGCCCGCGGCACCAGCACCCACATCGCCGCCGCCTCCCGCATCGGCCCTGCCCGCGTCGCGGCGTCCGCGTCCCAGCCCCAGAACAGGTCGCCGCGGCCCGGCCCGCGGATCGCCCCGCCGGTGTCCTGGGCCTGCACCAGCCGCCGGATCGGCCTGCCGTCCAGCGGGTCCCGCGTCACCAGCCAGATGGGTGCGCCCAGCGGCACCTGCGCCGCATCCACCGCCAGCGACCGCCCCGGCGTCAGCGGCGCGCCGAGCGTCCCGGGCGGCCCCTGGTCCGGCCGCAGCGCCTCGTCCCGGTGGAAGAAGACGTAGCTCGGGTTCTCCCGCAGCAGCGCCGCGGCCTCCTCCGGCGGCGCCGCGGCCAGCCAGGCGCGGATCGCCTGCATCGACATCGCCTCCCGCGCCACCGCGCCGCGCTCGATCAGCCGGCGGCCGATGGGGACGTAGGGGTGCCCGTTCTTGCCGGCATAGAGCAGCCGCAGCAGCCCGCCATCCGGCAGCAGCACCCGGCCGGAGCCCTGGATCTGCAGGAAGAAGGCCTCGACCGGATCGGCATAGGCGAGGTGCGGCGCGAGCCCGGCCAGCGCCCCCGCCTCGATCGCCGCCCGGTCGGGCAGCGGCGTGCCATCCGGCGGGGGGCCGCGCAGCGGAGTCGGGTGGGCGGCATCCGGGGCGAGGCGGCCGGACAGCTCCGGCTCGTAATAGCCGGTCAGCAGCCCGGGCGTGGCGGGCAGGACCGCGAATCGGCGCTCGAGGAAATCGCGTTCGCCGCCCGGCGGCACCAGCGCCGCCTCGGCGCAGGCCCGCGCCCAATCGGCCGGGCGGCCGCCGCGCGCCGCGGCGTCCCCGGCGCCGCCCAGGCTCTCGTCCGGGTCGCGCCGCGCCAGCGCCTGGCAGC